>JAGPCO010000164.1:1520-12669 GCA_018058095.1 Kofleriaceae bacterium | reverse complement strand
TCAGCGCCGCCGTCCTCGCCGCTGCCAGCCCCGCGGCCGCCCAGGAGGCCGGCGTGGTCGAGGGCCCCGGCATCAAGGTCGGCGAGGGCACCGTCCTCCACCCGGTGCTCGGCGTCGAGTCGGGGGTCATCCACAACATCTTCTACGAGGAGGGCGACCCGTCCTTCTCCGGCCTCATCCGCATCATCGCCGAGTTCGGCCTCGGCTCGCTGACCGAGCAGCGGCTGGCCCCGGCACCGTCCGACGGTGAAGGGGATGCCGAGACGGCCAAGCCGGCGCCGCAGGGTGGCATCAAGTTCCGCGCCGATGCCCGCTTCGCCTACGAGGAGTTCCTCAACGGCAACGACAACATCCAGGCCCAGCGCAACCTGACCTTCGGGATCCGCCTGCGTGGCCACGTCCGGCCCGAGAACACCTTCTCGCTGCAGTTCGACGAGGACCTGCGCCGCGAGGTCCGGCCGACCAACTTCGAGTCGCGCGGCGACCTGGCCCGGTTCGTCAACCGCCTGCTGATCCAGGGCAACTACCAGCCGCAGGGGCGGGCCCTGTTCGGCCACCTCCGCTACCAGAACACGCTCGACGTGTTCGAGCGCGACACGCTGTCGTTCGCCAACCGCTGGCAGCACACCCTCGGCACCCGCCTCAACTGGCAGTGGCTGCCGGCCACCCGGTTCTACGCCGACGCCTCGATCGGCTTCTTCAGCGCCCTCAGCGACAGCACCAAGCCGTCGTCGATGCCGCTGCGGATCATGACCGGCGCCCAGACCGCGCTGACCGTGAACACCACGCTCAGCGCCAAGCTCGGCTTCGGCAAGGGCTTCTACAGCGCCGGCCCGGACTTCACCAACGTCCTGTACGGGGCGCAGTTCGGCTACCGCTTCAGCCCGCAGAGCCGGGCGACCTTCATGTACGACTACGACTTCGGCGACTCGATCAACGCCAACTTCTTCCGCGACCACGCGTTCCAGGCCCAGCTGTCGCAGCAGATCGACCGCTGGACCCTCAGCCTGGCCGCCGAGGCGAGGCTCCGCCTGTACCGCGGCGTGTCGGCCATCGTGCCGGGCGCCAGCGCCGACGACCGGTCCGACTTCATCCTCGCCGTTCCGCTCGGCGCGACCTACAACTTCAGCGATCGCCTCGCCGGCAACATCGACTACCGCCTGGTCACCGACCAGACCGACTTCCGGTACATGACCGACGGCTTCATCGACGATCCGAGCTACACCCGCCACGAGCTGATGGCCGGGATCCGCGGCGCGCTGTGACCGCCGGGGCCCACGGGCCCCGAGGCTCCAACGCGGTGCGGCTGGCGGTGGTCGGGGTCGGGAGCTGGGGCCGCAACTACGTGCGTAGCCTGGCGGCCGACACCGCCTGGATCTGTGATCCCGACCCGGCCGCACGGGCCCTCGCCCTGCGCCTGTGCCCGACCGCGATGGAGGCGGCGACGCTCGACCCGATCCTGGCCGATCCGACGGTGGGCGCGGTGATCATCGCTGCGCCGGCCCCCGAGCACGCCCGCCTGGCTCGGGCCTGCCTCGGCGCCGGCAAACACGTGCTGGTCGAGAAGCCGATGGCCATGGCGGTGGACGAGGCGCGCGCGCTGGTCGCGCTGGCCGAGCAGCGCGGCCGGGTCCTCGCCGTCGGCCACCTCATGGTCTACCACCCGGTGGTGCGCCGCCTGGCCGAGCTGGTCGCCGCCGGCGAGCTCGGCCGCCTGCTGTACCTCGACTCGACCCGGGTCAACCTCGGCCGGCTGCGCCGCGACGAGAACGCGCTGTGGAGCTTCGGCCCGCACGACCTGTCGATGATCGACCTGCTGCTGGCCGAGGCGCCGGTCAGCGTGGCGGCGCGTGGCCAGGCCTTCCTGCAGCCAGGCATCGCCGACGTGGTGTTCGTGACCCTGCGCTTTGGCAGCGGGGTGATGGCCCACCTTCACCTGTCGTGGTTGTCGCCCCGCAAGGAGCGTCGCCTGACCCTGGTCGGGGCCAGCAAGATGGCCGAGTTCGACGACGTCGCCGTCGACAAGCTGCGCATCTTCGACCGCGGCTACGACCGTCCGCCCGGGTTCACCGAGTTCGCCGAGTACCTGACCCTGCGCGACGGCGCCATCCACGTGCCGCACGTGCCGATGGCCGAGCCGCTCCGCCTCATGCTCGACGACTTCCTCGCCTGCGTCCGGGCCGCCGACGCCGCGCCCGGCCAGCCGGCGCCGCGCCCGCTGGCCGACGGCGCGGCCGGGCTGCGGGTGGTCAGGATCCTCGACGCCGCCCAGCGCTCGCTCGACGCCGACGGGGTGCCCAAGTCGCTGGACCCCGGCTGACCTCGTAACTATGCTTGCCTCCTCCGATTTTCTGTGGGAGATCGGCGTGAACCCCAGGCTGGCCGGGCGGCACTAACTCCCTGCCGCCCGTGCCCTGTCCGCCCCGCGTCGCCCTGAACAAAGACCGCCCATCGTGACCCCACCACGCAGCCCCAGCCCTGATGGCGCCCCCGCCGGCCAGCCGGCCGACGAGGCGGTGCTCGACTTCGACTTCGGCCGCTACCTGAACGCGCTGCGCCGGTACGCCTGGCTCATCGCCGCCATCGTCGCCGTCGCCGTCACCGGCACCGTCTTCTACACGCGGCAGCTCACGCCCATCTACCAGGCCAAGGCCTCGGTCCAGATCGAGCCGAAGCTGCAGGACCTGCTCGGGCAGGGCTCGGACATCGTCGCCGTCGGCGGCGGTGGTGGCGCCGCGCTCGACTACTACAACCAGCAGCGCGAGATCCTGTCGAGCGACCTGCTCCTGCGCAAGACGGTCGAGAGCAAGGAGCTGCACCTGCGCCTGCTCGACGAGCGCGAGCGGTCGGGCCGCTCGCTCGACGCCCAGCTCGACCTGGCGACCGAGCGCCTGCGCAAGCTCGTGGCGGTGGCCTACCCCAAGCAGAACCGGACCATGTACGTCCGGGTCCGGCACTCGAGCCCGCAGCTGGCGGCCGACATCGCCAACGCCCACATCCGCACCTTCGAGGCCTACTCGCGCGGCCTGGTCTCGACCGGCACCGAGAAGGCGTCGCAGGCGCTGTCGACCGAGTTCGTGCAGTCGGAGAAGGACCTGCGCGACGCCCGCGCCGCCCTGGTCAAGTTCCTCGACGACAAGGACCTGCTGGCCGAGTCGTTCGAGGCGCAGCGGCGCCAGGTCAACGACAACATCGCCGCCTTCAGCAACAAGCTCAACGAGGCCCGGGCCCGCCGCATCGAGATCGGGGCCCGGCTCGACCGCATGAAGAAGGCCAACGAGACCAACGTGCTCGAGTCGCCGGTGCTGGCCATGACCGGCAGCGCCTCGTTCGACGCCCTGCGCGCGCAGTACTACACCGAGCGCAACAAGTTCCTCGAACTCGAGAAGGAGATCGGCCCGCGCGCCGTCGAGCACGCCAAGGCCAAGGCCAAGGTCGACGACCTGTACGAGGCGCTGCGGTCCGAGGCCAAGCGGGCCATCGCCGCGCTCAACGAAGAGCACATGGCGGCGCTCACCACCGAGCGCGCCATGGACGCCGAGGTGCGTCGGTTCCAGACCGAAGCCAAGGCCCTGGCCGACCTGTACGTCGAGCACGACGACCTGACCCAGAAGCGGCAGGCGGCCGAGGATCGCTACAAGATCCTGGTCGCCCGGCTGTCGGCCAGCGAGACCAGCGGCCGCCTCAACGACCGGGCCGAGACCAACAACGTGCGCCCGCTCGACCTGGCCCGGGTCCCGACCGTGCCCATCTCGCCCAGCCTGCGCATCAACATCATGATCGCCAGCACGCTGTCGCTGTTCCTCGGCATCGGCCTGGCCTTCCTGCTGGTCTTCCTCGACCGCTCGGTCAAGTCGGCCGAGGACGCGACGGCCTCGGCCCAGGCCCCGGTGCTCGGCGTCATCCCGGTGCTGGCGCCGTCGGAGCTGGGTGACGGCCAGTCCGAGGTGTCGGACAAGGCGCGTGACCTGTTCGTGCACACCCACCCGACCTCGCGCATCGCCGAATGCTGCCGGTCGCTGCGCACCAACATTGTGTTCTCGGGCGCCGACCGGGCGCTCAAGACCCTGGTGGTGTCGAGCGCCAACCCGCGCGAGGGCAAGACCACCTCGGTCATCTACCTCGGCACCACCATGGCCCAGAGTGGCCAGCGCGTGCTGCTGGTCGACACCGACATGCGCCGCCCGCGCCTGCACGCCTCGACCGGCGTGCCGCGCGGCAAGGGCCTGTCCAACCTCATCGTCGGCGAGGACTCGTACGACGACGCCATCAAGTCGACCGAGATCCCCAACCTGTACGTGCTGCCGTGCGGGCCGCTGCCGCCCAACCCGGCCGAGCTGCTCATGTCCAAGCGCTTCGGCGTCGTGCTCGAGGAGCTGGGCAAGCGGTTCGACCGCATCATCCTCGACTCGCCGCCGCTCGGCGCCGTCACCGACGCCGTCATCCTGTCCAAGCAGACCGACGGCGTGCTGCTGGTGGTCCGGGCCGGCAACACCCAGCGCGAGGAGGTGAAGCGCTCCGCTCGCCAGATCCGCGACGTGTCCGGCCAGATCATCGGCGTCATCCTCAACGAGTTCGACATCGGCGATCGCCGCGGCTACTACTACCGCTACTACGGCTACGGCGAGTCGCCCGAGACGGCGCAGGCCAGCCAGGCCGGCTGAGCCGGCTCGCGCCGCGGGCACCGCCGGCGTGCGGTCGGGCGGCGGCCGCGGCATCCGCTCGCGCGGGCCTTGGGCAGCCAATCCCATGTCGGGAGCATGCTGACCAGGGTGCATGGTCGCGGCCCTGCCGCGATGACCCACCCCATTACACACCCAGTTGGTGCGAGCATCCGGTACCATCACCGGGTGGTACGCATCTGGGTCCGTCGGGGCTGGGTCCCGCTCCTCCTTGGAGTGACGGCGTGTGAGGGCTGGCGCGAGGACCAGCAGACGGCGCCCTCGTCGTCCGAGATCCGGCCCGACGCAGGGTGGCCCGACGCGCCCACACCTGACGCCCCCACCGCCGATGCGGCTGCCCCCGACGCGCGCGCGGACGCCGGCGTCGATGCCGGCCCCACGGCAGGGACGTTGCGGGTGCTCGTGCCGAACGGCGGCGAGGTGCAGCTGGCGACGGACGGGACCACCTGCCTGCAGGACTGCGAAGTGGCCGTGGCCGCGGGCACCGAGGTCACGTTGTACGCGGGTGGCGCCATCCGGCCCTTCTCCGGCTGGAGTGGTGCCTGTGCCGGGACGGAGCGGACCTGCACGTTCACGGTCGGGGCCGGTGGGGCCATCGTCCGCGCGAACTACGCCCTGCCCGTCGGCGCGACCTGGGTGCGCGAGCTGGCCCCCGGGCTGTCGGTCCGCTCGATCGACCTGCTCGACGACAATCGGGTGCTCCTCGGGACCAACCAGGACATTCGCATGTGGAGCGCGACCGGGGCCGAGCTGTGGGTCCAGCCGACCGCGAGCTGGATGGCACGAAGTAGCGCGACGGGCGCCATCTACGCCCGCACCCAGAACCGCATCCTGCGCCTCGCTCCCACCACTGGCGCGGTGATGTGGAGCGTGGTGGTCGACAGCGCCGCGTACACCCCGCCCGAATACACCAGCACGCCCCGTAGCCTCGCGACCGGGCCAAGCGACGAGGTGGTCGCGGTCACCAGCACCGGCATCGTCAAGCTCACCAGCGATGGCGCCGTCGCCTGGCAACGGGTCCTGAGCTACCCGACTTCGGGCGAGGTTGCCGTCGGGCCGACCGGCGAGGTGCTCGCGCTCGTCGCCAACCAGGCCCTTGGATTCACCCACCAGCTCGAGCGGTTCACCGTATCCGGTGTGAGCCTCGGCGTGCACCCATGGGGCTGCCGCGAGTACCTCACCTCGCTGGACGTCGACGGGACGGGAGCCACGGTGTGCGCCTCGTCCACCCAGGGCGTTGCGCACCTCGACCGCATCGCCCCCGGCGGCAACGTGCTCGCCTCGGCCTTCACGCCGGTGCCCGAGCTGGTGAACAACGCCGCAGCCGGTACGGACAACGGCACGGCCGTCTGGGCCTATGGCCTCGGGATGTCCTACCCACCGACAGGCATGATGATCGATCGCCTCACCCCCAGCGGGTCACGCTCGACGCTGGTCTCGCTGCTGCCGATCAGTGTGCCGTCATCGTTCCTCATCACCGAAGTGCTGGGCGGCTACCCGCACGACCTCGCGGTGGCGCAGGACGGCGAGCGGTTCGCGGTCGGGGGTGACGCCTGGGGCATCCAGCACCTGCCTCACGGCTGGGTCATGGTCGGCCCGCTCCCGTGAGCGGCCCGGTACCGACGGCGCCAGCGATCAGGTGAACGGGGTCGAGAAGGCCGGGGCCTCGATGCCGCCGGACTCGAAGAAGTCCTCGGGCTCGGCGCCTGGGTCGTCGGGCAGGTCGGGGCCGTTGACGTCGAGGGTGTTGTCGCCGGCAGAGTCGAGGCCCTCGCCGACGCAGGCCTGGGCCTCCTCGCGCAGGGCCCGGACGCTGGCGGTGTTGGTCACGACGGAGCTGTACGCCGTGGCGCGGCCGTCGGCGCTGATCTCGGAGTCGACCTTGCTGCGATCGAGGTCGATCACGTTGAGCAGGCCCTTGATGTCGACGAGCTTGTCGTTGACGCAGTTGAGCTTGACCACGTCCTTGGCCTTCTTGGCCATCAGGCGGAGCCGGTTGACCTGGCGTGCGTCATCCTTGGCCTGCTTGTCGAGATCATCGAGCTTGGCGGTCAGCGCCTCGCCGGTCGGCATCGCGTCAGCCTTCGCCTTGTCGTCCTTGGCCTTGTCAGCCTTCGGGGCGGGCGCCTCCTTCTTGTCGGCAGGCTGGGCGGCCACACCACTGGTGATGACCAGGCCGAGCGCGACAAGAACCTTCCTGAATGATTTCATACGCATCTCCCGCTGGTCGAGGCTACCCAGCTAGCTGGGTGGTGTCAATGGATCCGGCCGATCCGGTTCCTTCGATAGCTGCCAGTTGGTGCCCGGGCGCGCCCAGATGTTCGAAGCGCTGGACCATGAACCCCGGCGGGTTTCGCGGTAACTATCCGTCCGTTCCCCCGTCGCCCCGACCGAGGCCTATGATTCCGAGGCGTTCCACCATCGTGTCCCCTGCGTCCCGTGCTCGCGCCCTCGCCGCGCTGCTGGTGCTGACGGCCGTCGTGCCGGGCCCCGGCTGCGGGGACCTCCCGCCGGCCAACTACCCGACGGTGGCGCCGAGCGAGGACGAAGAGGCCGTGCTCGGCACCAGCGACGTGTTCGAGGTGGTGGTGTTCAACGGCTCCAAGGAGTCGCGCGCGACCTACCGGCTCGACGCCAACGGCAAGATCTCGGTCCAGTACATCGGCGAGGTCAACGCGGTCGGCCGGCGCCCGGGCGAGCTGGGCAAAGAGATCCGCGACCGCCTGGCCGACGGCTTCCTGCGCGACCCGATCGTGTCGGTCACCGTGACCGAGGTGAACTCGCGCCGGCTGTCGGTGTCGGGTGAGGTCACCAAGGACGGCACCATCAAGTTCGTGCCGGGCATGACCATCATCGACGCCATCGCCCAGAGCGGCGGCTTCACGCCCATGGCCAAGAAGAACGCGGTGCGGGTGACCCGGACCGTCGACGACAAGGACGTCACCTACACCATCCCGGTCGAGGCCATCCAGGATGGCAAGCGGCCCAACTTCCCGGTCGCGGCCGGCGATCGGGTGTTCGTGCCCGAACGCGTGTTCTGAGGTCCGGGCAGATGGGGCGGCACGGGCGGGATCTGGCGGCGCTGGCGGGGTTGGCGCTGGCCGTCGCGATCGCCATCTTCGCCGTCGGTGGCGCGCATCGGTGGACGGTGGCGGCGGTGGCGGCGGTGGCCGGCGCTGCGGCGGCGGTCACGCTGCCGTCGCGCCGGGTGTTCGCCCGTCGCAACCCGCTCCTGGTGCTGCTCGCGCTCGGGGCCGGGCTGTGTGTGCTGCAGCTGGTGCCGCTGCCGGCCGGGCTGGTCGACGGGCTCACCGGCGAGTCGAGCGCGCTCATCGCCGACAGCCACCACCTGGCCGGGGCCGACGCCGGCTGGCGCCCGATCGCAGTCGATCCAGCGGCGACGACGCGTGGCCTGGCCACCGCCCTGGCCCTGCTCGCGGCCGCCTTCGTCGCCGCCCGCCTCGCCGCCAGCGACCGCGGCCGCGCCGCGCTGGTGCGGGTCGTGGCCGGGTTGATCGCGCTGGCCGCGCTGACCGGCGTCGTGCACGAGGTGGTCGGTGCCGGCAGTTTGTACGGCGTGTACCGACCGGACCAGGCCACCCCGACGGTGATGGCGCCGCTGCTCAACGGCAACTCCTACGCCGGCCTGCTCGCCGTCGGCGCCATCCTCGCCCTCGGCCTCGGGCTCGAGGCGCGGACCCGGATCGACCACCGCCTGGCCTGGATCAGCGCCTCGCTCCTTTGTGTCGGCGTCCTCGTGCTGACCGGCTCGCGCGGCGGCGCCGCGGCGCTGGTGGTGGCGCTGGTGGTGTTCCTCGGCGTGCTGCTGGCGCAGCGCCGCGTCGACGAGGACCGCGCCAGCCGCCGGCCCGGCGCGCGCTGGCTGACCCACCTGCCGGCGGTGGTGATCATCGGCTGCGCCTTCGCCCTGGTCGTGCACTGGAGCGGCGGCGGGCTGGGCCGGCAGCTGGCCCACACCTCGCTCGAGTACGAGGTGGCGCGCCCGGTCGGCAAGGTCGCCATCTGGCGAGCGGCGGCCGCGCAGATCGGCGAGAGCCCGTGGCTGGGCATCGGCCGCGGCGGCTTCGAGACGGCGTCGACGCGCCTGTATCCCGGTAGCTCGCACGGGGTGGCCAGCCACGTCGAGAACGAGTACGTGCAGACGGTGGTCGACTTCGGCATCCCGGGCGCGATCGCGCTCACCGTGGTGATCGGCTGGTGCGTGCTGGTCGGGCTGCGGCGGTGGCGCGACGGCCCGCTGGCGGCGGCGGCGCTGGCCGCGCTGGCCGGCATCGGCCTGGCGGCGATGGCCGACTTCGGCCTCGAGCTGCTCGGGCTCGGGCTGCCGGTGGTGATCGTGGCGTCGACGCTGTGCTACGGGCCGCTGCGCGAGGCGGCGGCGACGACCGGCTGGCTGGCCCGGGCCCGGCGCGGCGTGGTGGTGGCCGGGGCGGCGCTGGCCGCGCTGCTGTGTGTCACCCCGCTGACGCGCGACGTCGCCGCCGATCGCGCCGCGCTCGGTCCGGCCGATCGCCCGCAGCTGGCGCCGGCGCTGGCCGCCCTGCGCCGCCACCCGCTCGACTTCGTCGCCGCCGGGCGCGCCGCCGACGCCGCGGCCCGAGCCGGCCGGCCCGAGGCGGTGCGGCTGCTCAACCACGCCCTGGCCCTGCACCCGACCCACCCCGGCCTGCACCAGCTGGCCGGCCGGGTCCTGCTGCGGGCCGGCCGCGGCGAGCAGGCCGCGCTCGAGTTCCGGCTGGCGGCCGAACACGCGCGCGATCCCAGCGCGGCCATCCGCGAGGCGGTGCGAGTGCTGCCGACCGTGGAGCTGGCGGCGCGCGCGTTGCCGGTGCGCTACGCCGACCCGCGCCGCATCGGCCGCGTCCTGGCCGAGCTCGGGCGTGACGATCTGGCGGTCATGTACTACCGGGCCGCGGTGCGGGCGCGGCCGACCGAGCCGCAGCTCGGCCAGCTGCTGTACCAGCTGGCGCTGCAGCGCGGCGACCTGGAGGTCGCCGAGGAGGCGGCGCGGGCGCGAGTGCGGGCGCGGCCGGAGCTGGAGGCCAAGCTGGCGCTGGCGCAGGTCCTGTACCGGCGCGGGCGTCACGCCGAGGTCGGCCCGCTCGCCGAAGGTGTCGACCTGGGCACCGAGGCCGGGCGCGCGCTCAGCCTGCTGGCGTGTGACGCCCTCGTCGCCAGTCGCGACCTGGCGCGGGCCACGACCTGCCTCGGCGTGCTGGCAACGGCCTGGCCGACTGGCGTCGACGCCGAGCCGGTCCGGGTCCGGCAGCAGCGGGTCGCCGGCATGGGCGCCGGGCCGTCGCCGCTGTGAGCGGCCGCCGCGGCCCCGCGCAGCACGTCGTCGTCGTCGGCGGCTGGGCGCCGTCGCTGCTCAAGTTCCGTGGCCCGCTGCTGGCGGCGCTGCGGGCGCGCGGGCACCGGGTCACGGCGATGGCCGCCGACGGCACCGCCGAGGTCCGGGCCGGCCTGGCCGCGCTCGGCGTCGACTTCGAGGACCTCGCGCTCGAGCGCGCCGGCACCAGCGCGACGACCGACCTGGCGACGGTCGTCGCCCTGACCCGGCGCCTGCGCGTGCTGTCGCCCGACGTGTTCCTCGGCTACACCGCCAAGCCGGTCATCTACGGCGGGGTGGCGGCGCGCCTGGCCCGGGTGCCGCGCCGGTACGCGCTGGTGACCGGCCTGGGCTACGCCTTCCTCGGCCAGGACGCGTGGCGGCGGCGGGCGCTGCGGCGGGTGGTGGCGACGATGTACCGGGCCAGCCTGAGCGGGTGTGATCGCGTGTTCCTGCAGAACGCCGACGACCTGGCCGAGCTGCACAGCGCCGGCGCGCTGCCGGCCCGCACCGCCACCACCATCGTCCGCGGCAGCGGCGTCGACGTCGACCACTATGCGCCGGCGCCGTGGCCCGACGGGCCGCCGGTGTTCCTGTTCGTCGGCCGCCTCCTGCGCGAGAAGGGCATCGCCGAGTTCGTGGCCATGGCCCGCGCCGTGCGCGCGCGCCACCCCGAGGCCCGCTTCCGCGCCGTCGGCTGGCGCGACCCCAACCCGGCCAGCGTCGGCGCCGCCGAGCTGGCGGCCTGGACCGACGAGGGCGTGCTCGAGTACGCCGGCGAGCTGGCCGACGTGCGCCCGGCCCTGGCCGCGGCCCACGTGCTGGTGCTGCCCAGCTACCGCGAGGGCACCCCGCGCTCGGTGCTCGAGGCCATGAGCATGGCCCGGCCGGTCATCACCACCGACGTGCCCGGCTGCCGCGACACGATCGTCGACGGCGAGCACGGCTACCTGGTGCCGGCGCGCGACCCGGCCGCGCTGGCGGCCGCGGCCGAGCGCCTGCTGGCCGACCCGGCCCGGGCCCAGGCCATGGGCCAGGCCGCGCGCGCCCGCATCCTCGCGCTGTACGACGCCCGCGCCGTGGCCGCGGCGATGCTGGAGGGCATGGAGCTGTA
>JAGPCO010000164.1:0-1420 GCA_018058095.1 Kofleriaceae bacterium | reverse complement strand
CGGCCGAGCGCCTGCTGGCCGACCCGGCCCGGGCCCAGGCCATGGGCCAGGCCGCGCGCGCCCGCATCCTCGCGCTGTACGACGCCCGCGCCGTGGCCGCGGCGATGCTGGAGGGCATGGAGCTGTAACGCGTTTTCCCGCCTGCCCAGGCGAACGCCGGGGCGCCGGCCGGCAACCAATCCGGGTATAAACGCTGCCGCCATGTCCCGCCCGCCCATCAACGCCGCCATCGTCACCGCCCGCGCCGGCTCGAAGTCGATCATCGACAAGAACGTGCTGCCCCTGCGCGGCAAGCCGATGGTGCAGTACCCCATCCTGGCCGCCCAGGCCGCGTCGCGCATCGGCGGCGTGTGGGTGTCGACCGACGGCGACAAGATCGCCGAGGCGTCGCGCGCGGTCGGCGCCACCATCATCCCGCGGCCCGACGAGCTCGGCGGCGATAGCGTCAACCACGGCATCGTCATCAAGCACGCGGTCGAGCACGTCGACGCCGAGCTGGGCGGCGCGCTGCAGAACGTGGTGCTGCTGCTCGGCAACACCGTGTACATCGACGGCGCCATCATCGACCAGGCCCTGGCCACCCTCGACGAGCGGCCCGACCTCGACTCGGTCATGACGGTGTGGGAGGCGGCCGACGACCACCCGTACCGCGCCATGCAGATAGGCGGCGACGGCCTGCTCGAGACCTTCGGCGGCCCGCGCACGGTGTCGACCGAGCGGCAGAGCTACCCCAAGGCCTACTACTACGACCAGGGCGTGTGGGCGTTCCGCAAGCACACCGTGCAGCGCCAGGACGGGCCCAACCCGTGGTGGTGGATGGGCAAGAAGTCGCTGCCCATCATCCGGCCGTGGGTGACCGGGCGCGACATCCACGACCTCATCGACGTGTTCTTCTCCGAGGCCTGGGTCGACCACCCCGAGGTGGTCGCGCGGATCGCCGCCGAGGCCGCGGCCAAGGCCAAGGGCGGCCAGCACTAGCCATGGCGCGGGTGCTGGTCACCGGCGGCGCCGGGTTCATGGGCAGCCACCTGGTCGACGCCCTGGTCGGGCGTGGCCACCAGGTGCGGGTGCTGGACCGCGCGCCGTCGCGCTGGTTGCCGCCCGGGGCGGAGATGATCACCGGCGACCTGGCCGACGACGCCACGCTGGCGGCGGCGGTGCGCGGGGTCGACGCGGTCTACCACCTGGCCGGCTTCGCGGACCTCAACGCCGCCCGCCAGCAGCCGGTCGAGACCGCGCGCGCCAACCTGCTCGGCACGCTCGGCCTGCTCGAGGCCATGCGCGCGGCCGGGGTCGATCGCTTCCTGTTCGCGTCGACGGTGTACGTGTACTCGCGCGAGGGTGGGTTCTACCGCTGCTCCAAGCAGGCGTGCGAGAGCTACATCGAGGAGTACGCCCGCACCTTCGGCCTGCGCTACAC
>JAGPCO010000005.1 GCA_018058095.1 Kofleriaceae bacterium | reverse complement strand
CCGACAGCGCGTAGTCGTAGCTGCCGTTGGCCTGCTCGGCCACCTCGAGCTTGTACTCGGCCGGGTCGAGCGCGTCGCTCCACGGGCCCCAGGTCGCGGTGTTGCCGCTGACGCTGGTCACCGGGAACTGGACGATGGTGTGGACCAGGATGAGGACCCAGCCGGTGCCGCCGTTGAGGGTGCGGGTGACGTCGCGGGTGGCGACGTACCAGGGCGCGATGTCGCCGATGGCGCGGCTGGCCCCGGAGTTGGGCAGCTTGATCTGCACCTGCTCCGCGGTCGGGATGGCGCGGCCGACCGGGTGGACCTCGGTGTTGTCCTGCGGCACGCAGGCGGCGAGGGCGGTGGCGGTGAGCACGGCGGCGATGGTCGACAGGGTGCGCATGGTGTTTTCGATTCCTCCTGGCCAACCCCAGGAGCAACCGGCGGGCCAGCGGCGCGCTCGCGTTTTCGCCCAGTTACCGTGCCGGATTTCGCCACAACGGCGAACGCGGGTGTGGCGCCGTCGAGGATCGCGGCGGGCGCACGCGGCGGTGATGTGGGTGTCGATGCGCCGCGGCCGGGGGGTGATCAGAACGCCAGCACCGACAGGTACTCGCCGTCGTGGAAGACCAGCACGTGCTGGTCGGTGATGGCCAGGCCGACCGGATCGAGCCGGGTCGTCACCGGCAACGGCCACACCCAGTGCAGCGCGGCGCTCCGATCGTAGGCGGCGATGAAGTCGTGGCGCAGGCTGGTGTCGAGGCGGATGGCGAGCGTGGTGGCGCCCGCCGCGAAGGCGTGGGCGAGCAGGACGATGCCCGGGACCGGGTGTGCGGCCTGGCCCCGGCGCGAGCCGGTCGCGTCGATGTCGAGCAGCTCGACGAAGCCGCGCCCGCTGGTGCCGTCGAGGTGGGCCACCCGCACCATCGGCACCTCGTGGGCCTGACCGGGCACCACCCCGAGCACCGCGGCGAAGCGGGTGTCGACGCGCCACGACGCGCCGCCGCCGGCGCCGGTGCCGACCAGGGCCTCATCGTCGAGGCCGATGCGCCAGGTGCGGGCGCCGGCGCGGGCGATGACGACGTCGGGTTCGGGCGCGACCGGGCCGGCCTGCCCGGCCAGCAGATCGACCTCGACCGCGTGCGCGCCGCGCTGCCAGCGCACCCGGTCCGGCCCGAGGGGAAACAGCGCGGCCGCGCCCGGCTCGGCCGCGAACGCGGCGGTGCCGGCGCGATCGCCGGTGATGGTGCCGGCGGCGCGGTCGTCGCCGCTCGGGCTGACCAACCGGTAGCAGCCGAGCACACGCTGGCCCGCCGGCGGCAGCGGCGCCCCCTCGCAGTCGGCCACCAGCAGCACGCCGTCGGGCAGCGGCAGCGGCGGCGCCAGGTGCGGGCCGGTCGCGCGACGCCAGCCGGGCCCGCCGCCGCCGGTCGGGTCGACCGCGACGAACCCGAGCTGCGACGAGCCGACGATGGCCACGCCGTCGACCACGACCGGGCCGACCGCCGACACCAGCGGCCGGTCGCGCCGCGCCGGCAGGGTCAGGACCCGCGCCGGCACCACCCGCGGCCGGTCGCCGAGCGCGGCCCAGGCGGCGGCGTCATCGGCGGCGTCGGCCGGCGCCGGCGCGGCGGCCAGCGCGGCGTCGGTGCCGGTGCCGACCGACGCCGGCCGACGTCGGCCCGAGCAGGCGGCCGCCAGCAGCCCGCCCAGCACGAGCACGAGCGCGGCCGGGCCCGGGCGTCGGCGCACGCGCCGCTGTCGCTGCCGGGGGGCCATGGTCGTCGGTCGATCGACGTCGCGCGGGCCGGGGCCGCGCGGCCGCGCTCAGTGATCGCCTTGCTTCTTGCGCTTGGCCTGGGCGTCGCGGAAGCGATCGCCCCAGCCGTCGATGTTGACCTGCTTGACCCGGGTCAGGGCCAGCGCGCCGCGCGGCACGTCCTTGGTGATCGTGCTGCCGGCGCCGACGTAGGCGTCGCGGCCGACGGTGACCGGGGCGACCAGCTGGGTGTCGGAGCCGATGAAGGCGCCGGCCTCGATCACCGTCTTGTGCTTGTTCACGCCGTCGTAGTTGCAGGTGATGGTGCCGGCGCCGACGTTGGCCTTGCTGCCGACCGAGGCGTCGCCGAGGTAGGCCAGGTGGTTGGCCTTGGCCCCGGCCATGAGGTGGGTCTTCTTGGTCTCGACGAAGTTGCCGAGCTTGACGTCCTCGTCGACCTTGGTGCCGGGCCGGCAGTGGGTGAACGGCCCGATCTCGGCCCGCTCGCCGACGCTGCTGTCGGTCAGGACCGAGTACGGCTTGAGGTGGACGCCGACGCCGATGCTGGCGTCGGTCACGACCGCGCCGACGTCGAGGCGGGCGCCGTCGGCCACGCTGGTGCGACCGCGCAGGCACACGCCCGGGCCGAGCCACACGTCGCGGCCGATCGGGCCGACGTCGGCGTCGATGCAGGTGCCGTCGGGGTCGATCATCGTGACCCCGGCCCGCATCCAGTCCTCGTTGATGCGGCGGCGGGCGGCGCGCTCGACCGCGGCCAGGTCGACCCGGTCGTTGATGCCCGACACCTCGGTGAACGGGGCGTCGAGGGCGGTGGCGCCGCCGCGGCCGGCGGCGTGGGCGACCAGGTCGGTCAGGTACAGCTCGTTCTTGGCGTTGTTGGCGCGCAGCGTGGTGAGGTCGGCCCGCAGGTGGCCCAGCCGCACCGCGTAGAAGCCGGCGTTGGTGTCGCGGATGGCGCGCTGGGCGGCGGTGGCGTCGGGGTACTCGACGATGGCCTGCAGCCGGCCGGCGTCGTCGCGGACCAGGCGACCGTACGGCATGTCGCGGTCGGGCACGGTCGACAGGAGGGCCATGCCGGCCGGGCTGGCCTCGGCCGCGGCCACCAGCTGGGCGATCCGCTCGCTGCGCAAGAGCGGGGCGTCGCCGGTGAGGATGACGACGATACGATCGTCGGGCTCGCCGGCCAGGGCCGGCAGGGCGCACTGCACGGCGTGCCCGGTGCCGCGCGGATCGATCTGAAGGGCGACCTCGATCGTACCGGCTCCATACCGAGCATCGAGCGCGGCGGCCACGGCCTGGTGCTGGTGGCCGAGGATGGCGACGACACGTCCGGCCCCGGCGGCGCGCGCCGCCTCGACCACCCATGTAATCATCGGGCGCCCAGCGACCTCGTGCAGGACCTTGGCCCGGTCGCTCTTCATCCGAGTTCCCAGGCCAGCGGCCATGATCAGCACCACAGGAGACGAACTGCTCATGTCCGGCGCACGATACCTCAACCCTCGCGGCCCTGGCCCGAGCCGGCCGACCAACGCGGGTCGGCCGGCTCGTCACGCCTACGAATTCGTCGTAGCGCTGGTGCTGGCCGCGAGCGCTCCGGGTTGCCGATCCTCGACCCGCGCCGGCGTCCCCGGCCCGGGCCCGGCCGGCGCCGCGGCCGTACGCGGCCACCTCGGCGGGCGGCTGGTCGAGCTGGGCATGGCCGACGGCAAGATCACCACCATCACCACGCTGGCGCCGGGCGCAGGCGGGGCCGACGCCGAGGCCTGGCTGGTGCCGGCCATCGTCGACAGCCACGTGCACCTGAGCTTCTGGCCGGTGGCCGATCGCCTGCGCGCGCACGGCGTGGCCGCCGCGATCGACCTGGGCGCGCCGATGGAGGCCCTCGGCGCCGACGCGCCGCTCACCATCCTCGGCTCCGGGCCGCTGCTGACCCGGCCCGACGGCTACCCGCTGTCGTCGTGGGGCGCCGGCGGGTATGGCGTCGGTTGCGTCGCGCCCGACTGCGTCCAGCGCACGGTCAGCCAGCTGGCGGTGGCCGGCGCGCGCCTGGTCAAGGTCACCCTCGGCGACGACGGCCTGCCGCCGGCGCTGCTGCCGGTCGCGGTCGGGGCCGCCCACGAGCGTGGCCTGATGGTCGCGGTCCACGCCCTGACCGACGCCGACGCGGCGACCGCGGCCGCGGCCGGGTGCGACGTGCTGGCCCACACCCCGGTCGAGCCCCTGGCCGAGGCCACCGTCGCTGCCTGGGCCGGCCGCACCGTCATCTCCACCCTGGCCGCGTTCGGCGGCAGCGACGCCGCCGTCGACAACCTGCGCCGCCTGCGCGCCGCCGGGGCGACGGTGCTGTACGGCACCGACCTCGGCAACCTGCGCGACGATGGCCCGAGCCGGTCGGAGATCGCGCTGCTCGGCGCGGCCGGCCTCGACGGCGCCGCCATCGTCGAGGCCATGACCACCACCCCGGCCCGGGTCTGGCGCCTGCCGGTCGGCGCGCTCGCGGTCGGCCAGCCGGCCAGCCTGCTGGTGGTCGACGCCGATCCGACGATCGATCCGAGCACGCTGACCCGCCCGCGTGCGGTGTGGATGGACGGAGCGTTGCAGTGAGCGTGCGCCGCCCGTGGCTCGCGGCCGCGGTCCTGGCAGCCGCGCTGGTGGCGGCGGCCCGGCCGGCCGGCGCACACCAGACCGCCATCAAGTACGTCGAGCTGGTGGCGACCAGCGATGGGGCCGGGCTCGACGTGACGATGCGGGCCCAGCCGGTCGACCTGTCCGACGCGGTGCGGCCCGGCGCAGACGACCGCGAGGTCGACGTGGCCGAGGCGGTGGCGGCGGCGGCGGCGATCGGCCCGTACGTGCAGCCCTGGCTGCAGATCCGCGTCGGTGACGCGCCGTGCCCGGCCGGCCCGCTGACGGTGACGGCGTCGAGCCAGGACCCGCGTTACCTCGACCTGCGCTGGCGCGTGACCTGCCCGACGCCGGCGCTCGACGCCTTCACGCTCGACCTCGGCGGCTTCTTCGCCGTCGACGGCAAGCACCAGGCCGTGGTCCGCCTGCGCGCCGCTGGCGCCGACGACTACGAGACCATCGTGACCGCGTCGACCCCGGCGCTGGCGCTGCGCCTGACCGGGGCCCGCCCGGGCACGGCCTGGGCCTGGATCCACATCGGCACCGAGCACATCCTCGGCGGCCTCGACCACCTGGCGTTCGTGCTGGCCCTGCTGCTGGTGATCGGCCTGCACCGCCCGGGCGCGGACATCTCGGTCCGCGCGCCGCGCGCCACCATGCGGGCCACCGCCCTGCTGGTCAGCTCCTTCACCATCGCCCACTCGTGCACGCTCATCCTCGCCGCCCTCGGGGTGGTGTCGTTGCCGTCGGCGCCAGTCGAGCTGGCCATCGCCGCCAGCATCGTCTACACCGCGGTCGAGAACCTGCTGGCGCCGACCGCGCGCTGGCGCCTGGCCCTGACCTTCGGCTTCGGCCTGGTCCACGGCCTGGGCTTCGCCGGGGCGCTGGCCGCGCTGCTGCCGGCCGACCACGTGGTGACGCCGCTGCTGCTGTTCAACGTCGGCGTCGAGCTGGGCCAGCTGCTGGTGGTGGCCGTGGTGTTGCCGGTGCTGGTGGTGGCGAGCCGGCGGCTCGGGGTGGCCGGCTACCGGCGCTGGGTGGTGGCGCCGCTGTCGCTGCTGCTGGCGCTGGCCGGCCTCCTGTGGATGGTGGAGCGCCTCGGCGGCCCAGCGATTCTCTGAGCGGCCTTGCGTCGGGTGCGCACCGAACCCACACCACCTCCGTCGTGGCCGGCGAGAGGACGGCGTGAGAGATCTCGCAGCGCGTCGAGGTTGTCCTCTATACTGGTGACATCTTGGTCGCCGCACCTACTCCGGGGGGAGAAGGGGAGAGCCGGCCCATCATCGTTTGTGTCGATGATGAGCCGCTCAACCTCGAGCTGTTCCAGCGCGCGCTCGGGCGCCGCTACCAGGTGCTGACCGCCGGCAACGGCGCCGAGGCCCTGGCCCTGGTGCGCGAGCACCCGGCGGCGGTGGTGGTGACCGACCTGCGCATGCCCGGCCTCGACGGCGCCGGCCTGCTCGGCCTGGTCGCCGAGCTGCGCCCGACCACGCGCCGGGTCGTCGTCACCGGTTATCCCGAGGCCGACCACCTGGCCGGCGCGCTCGCCGCCGGCAAGCTGCACTACATCCTGACCAAGCCGTGGCGCAGTCAGGACCTGGTGCCGCTGATCGACCAGCTCGTCGACGGCCATCGCCTCGAGCTGGCCAACCAGCAGCTGGCGGCCGAGCTGCGCAGCGCGCGCGAGCGCGGCGTCGCGCCCCCCGCCAGCGCCGGCGAGAGCGCCGACGGGGGCGCCAGCTTCCGCGATCCGCTGACCGGCCTGTACACCCACCGCGCGTTCCAGGAGCGGCTGCAGGAGGAGGTCGCGCGCGCGGTCCGCCACTCGCAGCCGCTGGCCCTGCTGTTCGCCGACGTCGACGGCTTCGCCGCCATCAACCACGAGCTCGGCTTCCAGGTCGGCGACGAGGCGCTGCGCCGCATCGGCCGCATCCTGTCCGACCTCGACTCGCCCGGCCGGGTCCGCAGCTCCGACATCGTCGGCCGCTACAGCGGCGAGGAGTTCGTGGTGCTCCTGCCCGAGACCACCAAGTCGGGCGCGTTGACCAAGGCCATCCGCCTGCGCGACGCGGTCGAGCAGGCCGAGATGCCCGGCGGCAAGCGCCTGACCATCTCGGTCGGGGTGGCGGCCTTGCCCGACGACGCGACCAGCCCCGACGGCCTCATCAGCTGCGCCGAGTCGGCCCTCAAGGGCGCCAAGCGGAGCGGGTCGGGCCGGGTCCACTTCTTCGACACCTACGACGCCCAGCCCGGCCGCAGCGACAACCGCCAGCCGCAGTCGATCCAGCCGGTGGCGATGCCCCAGGTCGAGCTCGACCGCTTCCGCCCGTACCACGAGCGTATCCCCGAGGTGGTCGCCATCCTGCAGCGCGATCGCTCGATCTCGTGCCTGCTGGTCGACCTGACCCGGCTGCGCCGCCTCGAGCACGAGCTGGGCCTGTCGCACCACGCCGAGGTGTACGACCGGGCCGGGGCGGTGCTCGACGAGCTGCGCGGCTCGCTGCTGCGAGCGGGTGACCTGGTGTGCCGGACCACCGAGGGCGACTCGTTCCTGGTCGTGCTGGCCCCGCGCGACGGCGCCAACCGCGACGACCTCAAGCGGCTTGGCCGCGCCGTCGAGGAGGCGGTCGAGTCGGCCCTGGCCAGCGCGGTGCGCGACCTGCTCAAGGACCAGCCGCGCATCGTCGTCGGCACCGCCCGCGTGCTCGGCAACACGATGATCCGGCCCGAGCGCCTCATCGCCCGCCTGGTCAGCGAGGCGGTCGAGTCGGCCCGCCTGGCGCGCGAGCGCGCGTCCCAGCGCGACAAGGCGCTCTTGCAGGACATCATCCTCGGCGACGGCCTGTCGACGGTGTTCCAGCCCATCGTCCACCTCGAGACCGGCGACACCTTCGGCTTCGAGGCCCTGACCCGCGGCCCGCGCCAGACCGCCATGGAGTCGCCGGCCACGCTGTTCTCGGTCGCCGACGAGGTCGACCTCACCTTCGAGCTCGACCGCGCCTGCTTCCGCGGCGCGCTGCGCAGCGCCATCGGCGTCGAGCCGGTCCACCGTCTGTTCGTCAACCTGCTGCCGCGCTCGTTCTACGACTCGGCCTTCATCGAGATCGAGGTCGGCCACCTGCTCGAGGCGGCGGCCTTGACCCCGGCCAACATCGTGTTCGAGATCACCGAGCGCCTGGCCATCGAGAACTTCACGACGTTCCGGCGCGCCCTGGCCGCCTACGCGGCGATGGGTTTCGGCGTGGCCATCGACGACGTCGGCACCCGCCACTCCAACCTGGAGACGGTGATGGCGCTGCGGCCGGACTTCATCAAGCTGTCCGACGTGCTGACGCGCGGGGTCGCGCGCTCGACCGTCAAGCGCGAGATGCTGCGCTCGCTCGGCCGCATCGGCGAGGCCATCGACGCGGTCATCGTCGCCGAGGGCATCGAGACGCCCGACGACCTGCTGTGCCTGCGCGACCTCGGCGTGCGCTACGGCCAGGGCTTCTTCATCGCCCGGCCCGGCGCGCCGTTCCCGACCGTGCGCGCCAGCGTGCTGCAGACCATCCGCATCGGCGCCGCCAGCGTCGCCCCACCCAGCTCGGCCGAGTTCGAGGAGGACGGCGACCTGCGCGAGGCGCCGCCGGCCGAGCGACCGTTCCCGATCGGCTCGAGCGAGGTCGCCCTGCCGGGGCACGACCTGGCCGACGCCGATGACAACGAGTTCGCGGAGGAGGTCGAGACCGCCGATTCGGCCCTGGCCTACGGCCGGCGCCACCCGCGCGGCTCGGCCCCACCCGGCCAGTCCCAGCCGATCCCTCGCACCAACACCGGGCAGTGGACCCCGCTGCGCCTCGACGACGAGCCGGCCGGGCCCGGCGGGGCCGCGCCGGCGCCGTCCGAGGTCCCGTTGATCGACAGCCTGATCGAGCTGCGCGCCGAGCCGACCAGCGAAAAGGAGCCCGCCGCCCCAGGCGAGCGCCGACGCGACGGTCTAAACTAGCCCGGCCGGCCGGTTCGCGCGCTGGCGGACAGGGACCATGGATCGGCAAACGTTCCACAAGCTGCTGGCGTTCGGCATCGAGCGCGGCGTCTCCGACATCCACTTCCAGGTCGGCTACCCGCCGCACTACCGGCTGCACGGCGAGCTGCTCGGCGCCATCAAGGTGCCGCCGCTGTCGGCGACCGACACCGAGGCCATCGCCCGGATCATCCTCGAGGAGCGGGGCCGCACCATCGACTTCACCCGGCCGTTCGGTGAGATCGACGTGTCGTACGCGCTGGCCCAGCGCGGACGCTTCCGCGCCTCGATCTTCCGCCAGCGCGGCGCGGTCGGCATCGTCCTCCGCCTCATCCCGATCCAGGTGTTCTCGCTCGAGCAGCTCAACCTGCCGCCGGTGCTGGCCGAGATCGCCGACGCCCGGCGCGGCCTGGTCCTGGTCACCGGCTCGACCGGCAACGGCAAGTCGTCGTCGATGGCGGCCATGCTGCGCTACATCAACGAGACCCGGCACGCGCACGTGGTGACCATCGAGGATCCGATCGAGTTCATCCACGAGCCGCAGAAGTGCATGATCATCCAGCGCGAGGTCGGCTCGGACACCGAGACCTTCAAGGACGCGCTCACCGCGGCGCTGCGGCAGGACCCCGACGTGATCATGGTCGGTGAGATCCGCGATCGCGACACCGCGGCGACCTGCCTCAAGGCGGCCGAGACCGGGCACCTGGTGCTGTCGGCCATCCACACCCCCGACACCGTCAACACCATCCAGCGCTACGTCGGCATGTTCGATCCCGACGAGCAGGACGTGGTGCGCGAGCGCCTGGGCGACTGCCTGCAGGCCATCGTCTCGCTGCGCCTGCTGGCGTCCAAGGACGGCCGGCGCCGCCTGCCGGCGGTCGAGATCCTGCGCGTGACCCGGACCATCCGCGAGTGTATCCGCGCGCGCGACCGCCTGCCCGACGTGCCCGAGCTCATCCGCAAGGGCCGCGACCTGTACTCGATGCAGCTGTTCGACCAGCACCTGCTCGAGCTGGTCCAGGCCGGCCTGATCTCGACCGAGACCGCGATCTACGCCAGCTCGAACCCGGAAGAGTTCGAGCGCTCCATGCGCGTCGAGTAGCGTCGGCGGCCGGGCACACCGACAAGTCCAACTCGACGTTGACCTTGACCTGATCGTCGACGTTTACCTCGACGTGACCCTTGACGGCGACGGCGACGGCGACGTCTACGCCACCGTTTGACGCCCAGGGAGCCCGAGCCGCGGCGCGCACCCCGACCGGCCGCACATCGACGTAGACGCAAACGTCAACCTCAACGTCAAGGTTCACGTCGCCGTCGCCGTCAAGGTCGTCGTCGAGGTAGACGTCGAACGATGACCTCGACGGCAAGGTCGTCGACGCCGGCCGCTCCTGCGTGGCCATCCCTGGCACCCAACGTGTCGGTGATGGCATGAGCGACGGCGGTCGGCCCGCCCCGGCGCGACACGGTGCCCGCGACGCGGTTGCGGCGGGGACAGCCGAAACATTTTCGGAACCTGCGCGGGAGGTCGCTGTCTGACCTGGCGAACCCGGCGCCACCGACCGCGCAGCATCCCCCGGATGCGGCGCGCCGGCGCCCGGCCACCGCCTTGCCCGGAGGAGTCCTGCCACCATGTCGCACTCGTCGCCCACCGCCTCGCACCTGCCCACCACCTCCAGCCCCATGACCGGCCCGCTCGCGGTCGAGGTCGTCGCCACCCTGGGCGACTCGGTGGTCGGGGTCCGGCACGTCAGCCGGCCCGACTCCGGCCGCCTGCGCCCGCTGACCAAGGCCCTGCTGCTCGGCGGCGCCGCGCTGCTGGCGACCGGCGCCATCGGCTTCGCAACCGCCACCCGCATCGCCCACGACAACGAGGTCCGCCGGCACGCCTGGACCGCGGCGCACAAGCCGGCCTACGGCTTCCGCCCGACGCTGGTGTCGCCGGCGCACGACGCGCTCACCTTCTTCGGGCTGGGCCTCGGCCTGACCGCCATCGCCACCGGCCTGGTCCGGCGCCGGCGCGAGCTGCAGCCGTCGACCATCCGCGTCGGCAGCGCCGCCAGCACCGACTTCGCCCTGGCCGAGACCGTGGACCACGCGCTGGTGCGGCCCGAGGGCGACCACTTCGTCGTCGATCTCGGCCCGCTCCGCGTCGACGGCGGCGCCGCCCCGGCTGGCACCGTCGTGGTGGTGCCGGGCCTGCGCCTGACCGCCCACGCCGGCCTGACCCAGTTCCACATCGCCGCGGTCGAGGCGCCGCGCGAACACGCGGTCCCGGTCTTCGCCGGCGGCGACCGCCGCGCCCTCGCCTTCCTGGCCGCGTCGGCGGTGGCGCACCTGGCGATGTTCGCCATCGCCCGCGCCGTGCCGCCCGACGCCGACAGCGCCGCGGTCGGCCTCGACAGCACCGAGCTGGTCGAGGGTTACCTGGCCAGCACCACGCAGGAGACCCCGCCGCCGCCGCCGCCCGAGCCGGGCGACGGTGACGCCGCCGGCGAGGGTGGACCGGAGGCGGCCAGCCTGGCCCTGCCCGAGGGCATGATGGGCGCGGCCACGCCCGACCCGCGCCCGAGCGGCCAGCGCCAGATCAATCGCGACGCCGACCAGCAGCAGCTGGCCCGGGTGGCGATCGAGCAGGCCGCGACCAGCGGCGTGCTCGGCTCGCGCATGCTGCGCGGCGACCTGTTCGCGGCCTTCACCGGCACCGGCGACGTCGCCTCCGGCTTCGACCGCGCCGACTTCCTCGGCGGCCCCGACGGCTCGGGCCCGGGCGCGCCGCAGGGCTTCGGCCAGGGCGTGTCGGGGCGCGGCCCCGGCGGCGGCGGCCTCGACCTGAACGGCATCTCGACCGGCCGGTTCGGGACCTGCGACGAGAACTGCGGCGGCGGCGGCCTGAAGTTCGGCCCGGGCGGCAACGGCGGGCTACGCAAGCGCAGCGCCGGCGTGCCGACCACGCCGCGCAGCTCGATCAAGGTCATCGGCGACATCGACCGCGAGCTGGTCCGCCGCTACGTCCGCCGCAAGCTGGCGCAGATCACCTACTGCTACGAGAAGGAGCTGCTCGGCAAGCCCGGCCTCGACGGCACCGTCACCGCCGACTTCACCTTCAACCACGTCGGCGCGGTGATCGACTCGACCGCCAGCGGCGTCGACCCGACGGTGTCGAGCTGCATCGCCGGGGTCATCTCGACCATCACCTTCCCCAAGACCGCCGGCGGCGTGTATCGCATCAAGTACCCGTTCGACCTGCACACCACCGGCAAGTAGCCGGGCCGGCGCGAGCCGGTCAGCCGACGAGGATGGCCGGGCCTGCCCCGGCCATCGGCGCGTCGAGGTGGCCGATGACCGCGGCGGCGTGGCCGAGCGCGGTCAACGCGCGCTCGCAGGCGGCGGCGCGCTCGGCCGGCACGCACAGGAGCAGGCCGCCGCTGGTCTGGGCGTCACACGCCAGCGCCAGCCGCACGTCGGCCGCGCTGGCCCCGGCCAGGTCCTCCAGCTCGGCGGCGACCACGCCGCCATCGGCCCAGCGCAGCAGGCCGGGCGCCGCCGCGGGATCGGCGGTGCCGGCCAGGAAGCGGCGGTTGGCCTTGCTGCCACCGGGCAGCCGCCCGGCCCGCAGGTGGAGCTCGGCGCCCGGCAGCAGCGGCAACGCGCCGAGCGAGATGGTCGCGGTCACGCCGGAGCCACGCACCAGGTTGCGCAGGTGGCCGAGCAGGCCGAACCCGGTCACGTCGGTGCAGGCGGTCACGCCGTGGTCGCGGCCGATGGCGAGCGCGCCCTGGTTGAGCAGGGTCATCGACGCCACCGCGGCGGCGATCTCGGCCGGGCTGGCGTGTCCGCCCTTGATGGCCTGGCCGATCACGCCGGTGCCGAGCGCCTTGCTCAGGACCAGGGCCTGGCCGGGACGCGCGGTGCGGTTCGACAGCACCGCGCCGGGCGCGACCTCGCCGGTGACCGACAGGCCGTACTTGAGCTCCTGATCACGCACGGTGTGACCGCCGACGATGGCCACCCCGGCCCGCCGGCACACCGCCGAGCCGCCGCGCAGGATGTCGACCAGGACCGAACGCGGCAGCGCGTCGTCGGGGAAGAACATCAGGTTGAGGGCGAAGCGCGGCTGGCCGCCCATGGCCCACACGTCCGACAGCGAGTTGCAGGCGGCGATCGCCCCGAACGCCTCGGCGTCGTCGACCAGCGGGGCGATGACGTCGGCGGTCAGGACCAGGGCCTGGCCGTCGGCGTGGCCGACCACCGCGGCGTCGTCGGCGTGGTCGAGATCGACCAGCACCGGCTGGGCGCAGGTCTCCCGTGGCGCCCCCACGTCCGACGCGACCTCCCCCAGCACCTCGGCCAGCTCACCGAGCCGGATCTTGGCGGCTCAACCACCACCCCGCGCGAACGCGGTGAGGCGGAGGGCGGCCCTGGCTTCTGCGGTCATGGCCGCAGCGTAGCAGGGTCGGCAGGTGGGTGAGGCGCTCGGCTCGGCGGCCGGCGCCCCGCTACGGCGTGGCGACCGGCTTGACCCGGCGTTCGAAGAAGTCGCGGCGGGTCGCCTCGGTCGCCGCGAACTGGCCGGGCGCGCTGCCGACGCCAACCAGGAACAGGCGGTGGTCCCCGTCGAGGACGGCGACCACGAACTCGGCGGCGATGGGGCCCCGCCAGCCCGGGTTCAGCTCGTCGTCCCGGGCCTCGCTGGCGCTGATGTCGACGACGAAGGACGGGTAGCTGTTCGGGCCGAGCTGGCGGCTCGACGAGCTCTGCACCGTCCCCATGCTGGCGGCGATGGTCGCCCCGGCCGCGCCCGCGCCGCCGTCCTCCAGGGTCACCTCGATGACCATGAACAAGGTGTCGACGCCGCCGACCTCGCCGCGGAACATGTACATCACCGCGGGGTCGTCCTGCTTGCGCCCGACCTGCTTGACGCCGGGCGGCACCTGGAACGACGCGCCGGACGGGGTCGTGGTGGTCGTCCCCCCGCTCGCCGGCACGTTCGCCGAGGGCCGGCCGGTGGCCCCGCCGGTGGCCCCGCCACCGCCACCCCACGGATCGTCCGGCGGCGGATCGGGCGTGTCGCCATCGTCGTCGCCGCCGTCGTCCGGCCCCGGATCGGCGGCCGGGGTGGTCGCCGGCTTCTTGTCCTTGCCGCGGCTGGTCAGGTAGACGACGCCGGCGGCGCCGAGCCCGACCACGAGCAGCCCGAGCGCGACCCACAGGGCGGCGCCGCCGGCGCGGACCGGCGCGGGCGCGGCGCCCATGCTGGCGCCGTACGGCGTCATCATCGCCGGGCTCGGCGCCGCCGACGCGGGCGCGGCGACGACCGGCGCGCCCACCGGCATCCCGCCGGCCGAAGACATCATCGGCACCACCGGCAGCTGCCCCGGGGGATACGTCGTGGGCACGCCGGGCGGGCGACCGTAGGCGCGGCCCGGCGTCATCGCCGCCGGCGGGCCGAGCACCGGCGCCCCTTGCCCGGCGCTGGCCGGCCCGACCGGCGGCCCGACCGGCGGCGGCCCGGCGAACGCGGCCATCGGCATGGGGGCCGGGCCCGTCGGCGGTGGCATCGCCGGCGGCGTCGGCGTGTGAACCTCGGCCGAGGCGCCGCCGTACGGCACCGAGGCCGCCGCGCTGAGCGGCCCACCCAGGCTGGCGGCGATCTCGGCCAGGCGCTCGCCGAACACCTCCATCGACGGGATGCGCGCCATCGGGTCCTTGGCCAGCGCGGCCAGGCACAGCTCGTCGAGCGCCGGCGCCAGCCCGAGGTCGGGGCGGCGCTGGCTCGGCCGATCGGGCGTGTCGTTCAGGTGGCGCGAGATGATGACGAAGACCGAGTTGCCCTCGAACAGCAGGCGCCCGGTCAGCATCTCGAACAGCAGCGCGCCGAGCGCGTACACGTCGGCCCGGCCGTCGACGCGATCGCCGCGGACCTGTTCGGGCGACATGTACTGCGGGGTGCCGACCAGGTCGCCGGCCTGGGTCATGGCCTGCATGGTCTGCCGGTTGTCGTCGCGCAGCTTGGCGATGCCGAAATCGAGCACCCGCACGACGTCCTTGTTCTTGCCGCGCTCGGTCAACATGACGTTGTCGGGCTTGAGATCGCGGTGGACGATGCCGAGCGCGTGGGCGTCGGCCAGCGAGGCCGCGATCTGGCCGGCGATGGCCAGGGCCCGGCGCGGCGGCAACGGGCCGGCGCCGGTGAGCACGTGCCGGAGCGACTTGCCCTCGACGTACTCCATCGCGATGAACAGCGTGCCGTCGCGGTCCTGGCCGAAGTCGTAGATGTTGACGGTGTTGGGGTGGTTGAGCTTGGCGGCCAGCTCGGCCTCGGCGTTGAAGCGCCGGACCAGGTTGGGGTCGGCCGACAGCACCGGCCGCAGCAGCTTGATGGCGACCTGGCGCTTGAGCGAGATCTGCTCGGCGCGGAACACCGCGCCCATGCCGCCCTCGCCCAGCTTGGCCTGGATGCGGTAGCGCCCGGCGATCTCCCGGCCGATGAAGTCCGGATCCTGCTGCGGCAGGGCGTTCTTCGACGACTCCGTCGCCGACAGCGAGTACCCGCACGCGCCACAGAAGCGCGCGCCGTCGTCGAGGCCAGCGCTACAGCGCGGGCAGTTCACGGCGCGGTCCTACCGCGGGGGAACGACACCGCGCCACTATAGCGCAGAACCTCGCCGGGCCTGGCCCTGGCGGCGGCGCGGACCGGGCGGTCGCTCATGGCGCCGAGCGCGCCAGCGCGAACACGCCGTAGCGGGGCGCGGGGCCGGCCCGGACCAGGCGCAGCTCGACCCGATCCTCGTCGTGCACGGACAGCACCACCAGGGCGTCGCCGGCGCCGTCGGTCATCGGCGCGAAGCCGAGATAGACCCGGAGCGGCGCGCCGGCGAAGGTCAAGCCGGCCAGCACGTCGGCCTCGGCGCCCGGCACCGAGGCCAGGGGCGCGGCCGCGATCTGATCGGCGACGGTCAGCTCGCCGGCGAAGCCGGTGGTGTCGGCCCGATCGATCCGGAGCTGCGCCTCGGTCGCCGCGGGGAAGCCGGTCAAGACCGCGCTCGCGCCCGGCCCGCTGCCGACGGCGACCGGCCCGGCCCAGGTGCCCCGGAAGTCCCGCAGGTCGGAGCAAGCCGGCGCCAGCCCGAGCCAGGCCAGCCCGACGAGCCCCAGCAGCCAGCGCGGACGACGACCGACCATGACCGGAACGTACCACCACCCCGTGCGGCTGCGGTGCCACGCCCATGGCCGGCGCGGGTCCGCCACCGTCGACACCTGGTGGCGCGACGGACCCACGCGCGGCGGTCGGCCGGTCGACGGGGCGACGTGGCCAGGCCCGGTGCGCTACCGTACCGGGGATGGTCCGCGGCTCGCCCCCAGGTCGCCCTCGCGCCGCGGTCGCCGCCGTCGGGCTGATCCTCGCCGTCGGCGCGCCCGCGGCGGCGCAGCCCGAGCCGGTGCCCCCGCCCGAGCCGCCGACCGAGGCCGGCCCGGGCCCGACCGAGGACGACGACCTTGGCCCGGTCATCGAGATCGAGGCGATCGAGATCGTCGGCAACGTCGCCACCGCCGACCGCATCATCCGGCGCGCGCTGCCGTTCTCCGTCGGTGACGCCGTCCATGCCGGCGCGGCCGAGCTGCGCGCGGCCAAGTACAAGGTGCTGGCCCTCGGCTTCTTCCACGAGGTCGACCTGGCCATGCGGCGCGGCAGCGCGCGTGGCCGGGTGGTGGTGCGGGTGGTGGTGGTCGAACGCGGCACGGTCGCGCTCAACCGGCTGTGGTTCGGAAGCAGCAGCAGCAGCGTGGCCTGGTTCGGGCTCGACCTGAGCGAGCGCAACCTGGTCGGGACCGGCCTGACCCTGGGCGGCGGCGCGATCTACGCGCTCGACCGCGGCGTCAGCGGCGGCCGCGACCAGCGCGCGGCCGAGCTTCGCCTCGGCGCGCCCAGCCTGCTCGGCACGCGGTTGTCGGCCTTCGGCACCATCAGCTCCCAGCACGGCAGCGAGCCGTACCGGGTGGCCGGCGCCCTCGACGACGACGACCTCACCAACTTCCAGGCCTTCCCGTACTGGCGCCTGGGCGCGCGCGGCGGCGCCGGCTACGACGTGTCGGCCCTGACCCGGCTGTCGGCGGCGGTGCGGCTGGAGGCGATCGGCGCCGCCGTGCCGATCGCGCCGACCCGGGTCACCAGCGACGGCGCGGTGATCGGCGTGCCGCTGCACCTGCGCCCGGGCCGGAGCGACGTGGTGGCGATCGCGCTCGGGTTCGACCGCGACACCCGGCCCGACCCGGTGCTGCCGCACGAGGGCGATCGGGCCCAGGTCCAGCTCGAGCTGGGCAGCACGCTGCTCGGCGGCGACTACGACTACGCCGCGCTGCTGGGGCGGTACGACCGCTGGTGGCCGCGCCGGGACGGCACCCACGCGGTCGGCCTGCGCCTGACCGGCGGCCTCATCCTCGGCGACGCGCCCCGGTTCGAGCGCCTGCACCTGGGCGACGTCAACCGCATGGTCACGCCGCGCGCGCTCGGCCTGGCGGTGGCGACCGGCAACGCGCCCGGCTTCCTCGGCACCCGCAGCCCCGACGACCCGACCGGCGAGGTCGGCGGCAGCGCCATGGTCGAGTACGTGGCCCGCCTGTTCCGCGGCGGCAAGCGGGTGTTCGGCGGCGACCTGTTCGTCGGTGGCGGGCTGTGGATGCTGGCCGACCGGGTCGACCTGCGCGTGCGCGACGCCCACGGCTGGGACGCCCTGCCGATCGACCTCGTCCTCGACGCCGGCCTGCGCGTCGACACCGAGCTGGGGGTGTTCGAGCTGACGCTGGCCAACGCGCTCGGCCGGGTGCCGCTGTGAGCGTGGCGCTGGCCCGGGCCGCGCGCACGCTCGGGCTGGGCGTGGTCAGCGTGCTGCTGCTGGCGACCGGCGTGGCCGCCGCCGAGGACGGCTCGCTGGCGCAGCGCATGGCCTTCGCCGAGCGCGGCCAGGGCCTGGTCGTCACCACCACTATCGGCCGCCTGTTCGACAGCACGGCCTACGACGCGCTCGACTCCGGCTTCCCGACCACGATCGTGATCCGCCTGTGGGTCTACCCCAAGGGCAAGAGCAGCCCGGTCGGGTTCCAGCTGCTGCAGCGACGCGCGGTGTACGACCTGTGGGACGAGGTCTACGCGGTGCGCCTCGACGGCCCCGGCGGGCGGCGCACGCTGCGCGTCAAGTACCGGGCCGACGCGCTCAAGCTGCTGACGTCGATCGACGCCCTGCCCATCGCCAACCTCGCCGATCTCCCGATCGAGGCCCACCACGTGCTGGCGGTGGTGGCCGAGCTCAACCCGGTGTCGCAGGAGACGCTGGCCGAGGTCCGGCGCTGGTTGTCGGACGGCTCGGGTGGGCTCGATCGTGGTGGCTCGTTCTTCGGTTCGTTCGTGTCGGTGTTCATCAACCCCAAGGTCCCGGCCGCCGACCGGGTCCTGCGGCTGCGCTCGCAGCCGTTCTACCGGCCGCGCCGATGAGCGGGCCGAGCGCGCCACCGCCGGCCACGAGCCGCCGCCGGGCCCGGGTCAGCCTGCAGCTCAAGGTCGTGCTGGCGCTGACCTTGATCGTGCTGGCCCCGCTGCTGGCGTCGTCGTACCTCATCGATCAGCTGGCCCGGGTCGCCGCCAACTTCGCCGCCAACGAGGCGCAGGCGCGCGAGGCGCCCATGGCGCGCGCGCTCGACGCGTACCGCGAGCTGTTCGAGACCACCAAGCGCCTGCACGCCGAGATCGGCGGGCGGCTGGCGGCCGACCCAGCGGTGAGCGGCGCGACCACCCCGGCCGCGCTCGAGGTGGTGCTGGCGCGCGAGCCCGCCCTGCACCTCCTGGCGGTGATCGATCCGGTCGGCGTCGTCACGGCGTCCGCGCGCCGACCACTGCCGGCGGCGGGCTGGGCCCTGCGTGAGGTCGAGCACCCGTTGCCGAGCGGGTTGCTCCGCCTCGGCTTCGCGGTGCCGGCCGACCTGCAGACCGACTACCAGGTGCTGGGCCAGGCGCTCGATCATTCGCGCTCGGTGGCCACCGTGCGCAGCGCGCTGCCGGCCGGCTACCGCTGGGCCTTCCTCGCCCTGCTGGCCGGCGCCGCCGTCCTGACCGTGCTGCTCGGGCTCCTGGCGGCCCGGGTCGTGACCCGGCGCATCGCCGCCCTGGTGACGACCGCGCGCCAGGTCTCGGCCGGCCAGCAGCACGCGCGCGCCCTGCTGCGTGGCGCCGACGAGATGGCCGAGCTGGCCGGCGCGTTCAACACCATGCTCGACGACCTCGACGGGCAGCGCCGACAGATCGAGTACCTGCAGCGCATCGGCGCCTGGCAGGACGTGGCACGCCGGCTCGCGCACGAGATCAAGAACCCCCTCACGCCGATCCAGCTGGCGGTGCAGCAGTGCGTGTCGGCCTACCGCGGGGACGACGCCAAGTTCCGCCGCCTCCTGACCGACGCCGGCGAGATCGTCGAGGAGGAGATCGCCGGCCTGCGCCGCCTGGTCGACACCTTCCGCACGCTGGGCCAGCTGCCCAAGGTCGAGGCGGCGCCGCTGGCCATCGCCGAGGTCCTCGAGGAGCTCCTGCTCGACCCAGCGCTGGCGCCACGGGTGACGCTGCGCGCCCCGGACCGGGCCCTGACCGTGCGCGGCGACAAGCTGCTGCTCAAGCGGGTCATGGTCAACCTGGTCGAGAACGGGGTCCAGGCCGGGCAGGAGGCCGGTCGGGCCGGGGACGTCGTGGTCGGCTGGACGCCCGACCAGCGCGGCCGGGTCACGATCACCATCGACGACCAGGGCAAGGGCGTGGCCAGCGCCGACCGCGACAAGATCTTCGAGCCGTACGTCACGACCAAGGCGACCGGGACCGGCCTGGGCCTGGCCATCGCCAAGAAGCTCGTGCTCGAGCACGGCGGGGACCTCGAGGTGGCGCCGACGCCGGCGCCGACCGGGGGCGCGCGCTTCGTGGTCGTGTTGCCGGGCGAGCCGTAGCAGCCTGCTAGCAGGCCGCCGGCACGGGTTCTCAGCAGCCTGCTAGCGCAGGGGCAGCGGACCACCTTCGTCGACGAAGTCGAGCGAAGCCGAGTTGAGGCAGTGGCGCTGCCCGGTCGGCGGTGGCCCGTCCGGGAAGACGTGACCGAGGTGGCCACCGCAGCGGGCGCACACGAGCTCGGTCCGGACCATGCCGTGGCTGGCGTCGGTCACCTCGCGCACGTGCGCTGGATCGAACGGCGCGAAGAAGCTGGGCCAGCCGGTGCCCGACTCGAACTTGGCCGCCGACCGGTACAGCGGCAGGCCACACAGCCGGCACACGTAGGTGCCGGTCCGCTTGTTGTCGAGGAACACGCCGCAGAATGGCCGCTCGGTGCCGGCCTGCAGCAGCACCGCGCGCTCGGCCGGCGTCAGGCGTTCGGCCAGCGCCAGGACGCGGGCGTCGTCGAGCGGGGTGAGATCGAACCCGGAGGCGGAGGTCGGCGAGGTGGTCGACATGGCGTGGCCCAGGGGTAGCGCACCGGGGCCCGGTCGTCCGCTCCGATCGCCAGCGCGATCGCGGGCTGGTAACCGCCAGGCTCGAGCCGCGTAGCCAGCCGCATGCGGCGGCGACACCTGGCCCGCGCGTGCCTGCTGCTGGCCGGGCTGGCCGGCGCCTGCGACCGTGGCGCCGCTGCGGGGGCCCCGGTCGCCCCGGCGCCCGGCCCCGAGGTCCCGCCGGGACGCGCCAGTGAGCACGGCCCGGTGGTGCTCGAGCTCTTCACGTCGCAGGGGTGTAGCTCGTGCCCACCGGCCGACCGGCTGCTGGTCGACCTTGCCGCCGAGACGTCGGCGCCGGCCCGGGTCGCACTGGCCTACCACGTCGACTACTGGGACGACCTCGGCTGGGCCGACCCGCTGGCGGCGCCGGCGTGGAGCACCCGGCAGCGCGCGTACGCCCGATCCCTGGGCACGCGCGGGCCGTACACGCCGCAGCTCGTGATCGACGGGGTGGCCGATCGAGTCGGCTCCGACCGGGCTGGCATCGTCGCGCTGCTGGCCCAGGTCGCCCCACCGGCGCCGCTGCGGGCCGACGCGACCTGGAGCGCCGACGCGGTGGAGCTGACCGCGACCGCGCCGGCCGACGCGCCCGTGCTGGCCGCGCTGTGGGCCGATGCTGCAGCGACGCCGGTCGAACACGGCGAGAACCGAGGCGAGACGCTGGTCAACCCGCGGGTGGTCCGCGCCCTGGTCGAGGTGGCGCCGGCCGGCCAGGTCGGGCGATACCGGCTGCACCGCGATCCGGCCTGGACCCACGTCGGGGTGGTGGTGTTCGCGCAGCGGGAGCACGACGGCGCCATCATCGCCAGCCGCGACCTACCCGCGCCGCGTTGACCACCCACGCCGCGCCGGAGTTTGCCGGCTCGGGCCTGGTGCCGCGCGCTACCATCGACGCATGGTCGATCTCGCCGCCCCCGTTCCACGTCGGCGCCTGCGCGACCTCACGCTGCGCGGGCCGCGCGCCATCGTGCGCCAGGTCCTGTTCGCCGGCATCGCCGTGTGCGCCGTGATGGCGGTGGTCGGCTACCTACTCCCGGCCCACCAGCTCGATGACGAGGCCATCCACAGCAACTACGCCGACGGCGGCCCGGCCGCCCTGGTCGCGCTCGGCGTGGTGGCGCTCGGCTGGCTGCGGGTCCGCCGGGCCGGGTTCGGCGCCGGCGTGCTGTACGGCCTGTCCGGACTGGCGGCCGGCTTCGTGGCCCTCGTCGCCGTCTTCCTGGTCCACCTGTTCGCGCGTAACCACGAGCAGTACGGCGAGTGGGTGTTCGCGGTCGGGGTGCTCGGCCTGTGGCTGCTCGGGCCGGTCACGGCGATCGCCGAGCCGGTGCTGCACCTGCTCGAGCGGCGCGCGCTCGAGCGGGCCGAGGCGCCGGTGTTCCCGACCGCGACGGCGCGACCTCGACGCGACGGCGGTCAGTAGCCCGAGATGAGCACGTTCTTGAGCTCGTACTTGAGGTAGGGCGACGGCGACGGCGACGACGGCGGCGGCGGCGGCGGGGCCGGCGGGCGATCCTCACCACCGCCGACGCGGGCCAAGTTGGTGGACGACACGGCGCGCAGGGCCTGACCGATGGGCATGGGCTTCTTCATGCCCGCCACCTCGTGCACGGCGAAGGCCAGCCGCAACCAGGCGAAGCCACGTCGCCGGCGCCGCCGGGCCGCCGCTGCCTGGTCAGCGTGTGTGGTCTTGGTGTGCGCCGCCGGTGCCGCCGCTCAGCCCGGCGGCGGCAGCAGGCGGAACAGCAGGGCGTCGTTGTTCTGGGCCGCCATCGCCACGCACGCCTTGAGATCGGCCAGGGCGCGGATCGCGGTCTCGGCCAGCATGCGGCCGTCGTCGCGCCGGCGTGGCGCGTCGGGCAGCTCGGCCAGGTACGTGACGAAGGCGTCGTACCGGTCGAGCAGCTTCTGCGGGTCGAGCTCGCTGAGCATCGGCACGAAGTGGGCCGGGTTGATCACCACCCAGTCGCCCTTGCCGATCTCGAGCGTGTTGCGATCGGCGTACGGGGTCGACAGCTGCTCGTGCGGGATGGTGCCGAGGAAACCCTCGTCGTCGGCCTGGAACTTGTGCGGGACGATGTCGACGAAGAAGGCGAACAGCTCGATGCCCTTGCGCATCGTCGCGAAGTCATCCTCGTCGAGCGGCGGGAAGGTCTCGGGCAGGCCGACGTGCAGCGCCGGCATGACCACCCGCTCGAGGATGTCGATGGCGATGGGGGCGGTGGCCCGGCGCAGGCTGACGATCTGGGCGATGGCCTCGAACAGGCCGCGGTCCCGGGTCTGCTCGGCCACCGGCAGGTCCTGGTTGGCCTTGGTCAGGGCCTCGACCACCTTCTCGACGATCTGGGCGTTGGCGGCGCCCAGGCGCGGGGCCGACTCGGTGATGGCGGCGATGAGGTCGCGCACCGGCGCCTTGGTCCACAGCTGGCCCAGGCGCTGGAAGTCCATCGCCATCCACTGCCCGAGCGGCACGGTGTGCATGCGGATGTAGTGCTGGGCGACGAAGCGGTCGACCTCCTTGCCGCCGTCCTTCTCCTTCTGCTCCTCGTGCGCGGTCCACAGGCGGTCGACCTCGGTCACCATGCGGCGGGTCGCGCCCGAGCCCATGCGGATGAGCTGCTCGGCGAACATGAACGGCGCGATCTCGAGCAGCACCTTGGAGAAGCCGATGCGCCAGGTGTGCGGGTCCTCGGCCAGGAGCAGCCAGTTGCCGCCGTGGCGGCGGCGGATGGTCTCGCCGATCCACGCGCCGAACTGGAACCACACCGCCCAGTGCGCCTGATCCTTGAGGTCGAGCTCCTCCTTGTCGCCGATCTGGCCGAACAACCAGGTGTCGAACTGGATGAGCTCGAGCGACTGCGCCAGCGCGCCGGCGCCCTGATCGCCCTCGACCTCGGCGATGTTGGCCACGGTCTCGCCCTCGGGGTCGATCAGCTCCTCGAGCAGGACCTCGCACTCCTCACGCGCGCGCTGGGCGAACCGGTAGGCGCCCTCGCGCAGCTCGGTCATGGCCCGCTCGAAGCGCTCGCGCGCGGCCTGCTCGGCCTCGGCCAGCTGGCGGCCGCTCTCGGTCTGCTTGGGATCGGTGGCGTCGGATGGCTTGTCGGCGTCGGACACGGCGGCAGTATATACAGCGGCGCCAGCGCCGCCCGAGTCGGCCGCGCAATTCCACCGCCTCCTGCGCCGGCGTTCGCCCCGCTGGTAGCATCGGCCGGTGACGATCGACACGCCGACCGGGCGCGATGCACGCTCGGCGGGCGCCCTCGACCGCGCGCGCCGCTGGCTGCGCGGACGCGACCGCGTCGACGGCGCGCCGCTGCCGATCGGCGAGGCGCTGCACCCGCTGGTCCTGGCCGCGGCGGCGCTGCTGGTGCTCAACGACTGGTGGCTCAAGCCGAGCGCTGCCCCGGGCTGGCTGACCGGCAAGCTGTCGGACCTGGCCGGGCTGGTGCTGGCCCCGCTGGTGCTGTCCGCGCTCGTCGGCGTGGTGCTGCACCTGGCGGCGCGCGCCGGCGCCCGCCTCGACCCCAGCCTGTCGCGCGCCCGCCTGGGGGCGTGTGTCGGCGCGACCGGGCTGGTCTTCACCGTCGCCAAGCTGGTGCCCGCCGCGGCCGACCGACTCGGCGCGGCCTGGGCGGTGCTCAGCCCGGGCGCCACGGTGGTGGCCGATCCGACCGATCTGCTGGCGCTGCCGGCCCTGGTGCTGGCCTGGCGGCTGGGCCAGGGCGAGCTGCGCCGCGTCCCGCTCGGCCGCACGGCGGCGCTGCGCCGCCTGGGGCGCCCGGCGGCACCAGCGCTGGCCGACGTCCTCCAGGCTGGCGCCACGCCGGCCCGGATCGCGGCCCTCGCCTCCGCCCTCGACGCGGGGAACGATCGGGAGGTCTCTGAGCAGCTCCGGGCCCTCGCCTGATCGCCGCCAAAGCGCACCACCGGCGGGCCTTGCCGGCATCTTCGCTGGCCACGCAGGATCTGCGCCCTGTTTCGAAATATTTGAGTTGTTTCAATTGGTTACACGACACGAACCAGGCACGGATCGTGATAGCTGACGTGGGCGATGTTCCGCTCCATCCCTCTGCTCCTGCTCCTCGTTCTCGCTTCAACCGCGTGTGAGGGCCCCGCCGGGCCCCAGGGCCCATCCGGTCCCCAGGGCACCGACGGCGCCGGTGGTGATCCCGGCTTGATGGGTGACCCGGGTGCCCAGGGCGACCCAGGTGACGACGGCCTGTCGCCCTGGTTCACCATGCCCGGCGTCGACGTCGAGGTGACCGGCTTGACCATGAGCGCGACCCAGGCCGTGGTCGCGTTCCGGTTGCGCGACGGCGCCGGCATGCCGCTCGACCGGACCGGCCGGCTGACCGAAGGACCGGTCTCGGTGTCGTTCGTGCTGGCCCAGCTCGGCCTCGACGCCGCCGGCGAGCCGGCGACCCACACCGCGTACACCACCCGGGTGGCGACGTCGCCCGGCGGCGCCACCGCGACCCAGGCCACGACCGAGGCGACCGGCACGTTCACCACGGTCGATCTGGCCGCCGGCACCTATAGCTACACGTTCGCCGCGCCGCTGACCGGGTTCGACCCGGCGCTGACCCAGAGCGTGCTGGCGGTCGCCTCGCGCACGCTGGACGGCGTCGCCGCGTTCGACCGCGCGCTGTTCGCGGTCCGCCCCGACGGCGGAGCGCTGGCCGAGCGCGACGTCGCCAGCGCCGCCGGGTGCGCCTCGTGCCACGGCGAGTTCTCGGCCCACGGCGGCCGCTACACCGCGGTCGACCAGTGCGAGCTGTGCCACACCGCGCAGAGCGCCGACCCCGACACCGGCAACACCGTCGACCTCAAGGTGATGGTGCACAAGATCCACGCCGGCCACGGCCTGCCGTCGGTGCTGGCCGGGACGCCGTACCGCATCATCGGCTTCGGCGGCACCATCCACGACTTCTCGACGGTGGCGTTCCCGCAGCCGGTGCAGCGGTGCGACAGCTGCCACGCCGGCGCCGCCCAGGGCGATCGCTGGAAGACCGCGCCGGCCCGGACCGCCTGCCTGTCGTGCCACGACACCACCTCGTTCGTGGACCCGCCCCCGGTTGGCCAGGTCCTGCACTCGGGCGGGGCCCAGCCCGACGACGCGCCCTGTAACGTGTGCCACCCGGCGACCGGCTCGCTGGCGCCGATCGTGCCGGCCCACGCCGTCGCCTCGCTCGACGCCACCCACGCGCTCGGCATCACCATCGAGTCGGTCAACCCGGTCGTGCCGGGTTCGCCCATCACCTTCACCTTCCGCGCCCTGTACGACGGCGTCCCGCGTGACCTGCAGGCTGCGCCGCTGGCCTCGCTGCGCGCGCTCATCGTCGGCCCCAACACCGACTACACCCGGTACTGGACGGTCGGCACCTCGACCAACCCGTGGGCCCAGGTCACGGTCCAGGGCTCCGGCGCGACCGGCACCCTGACCGCGGTCGACGCCGCCGACGGTCGCTTCAGCTACACCTTCCCGGCCACGGTCGTCATCCCGGCCGACGCCACCGGCAGCTTCACCGTGGCCATCGAGGCCGCGGTCAACGCCGCCGACCCGCGCTACCCGACGGTGTCGCCGACCTTCCCGTTCGCGGTCACCGGGGCCGTCGCCGCCCGGCGCGACATCATCGATCCGGCCAAGTGCAACGCGTGCCACTACGACCTGCGCTTCCACGGCGGCAACCGGCGCGGCGCGGCGTACTGCGTGACCTGCCACAACCCGGAGAACGCCAACGCCGACCGCGTCGCCCGGTTCGAGGGCTCGACCGTGCTGGCCGAGAGCGTCGACTTCCGCGTGATGATCCACAAGATCCACGCCGGCGAGCACCTGAGCCAGTCGTACATCCTCGGCGCCAACCCGACCCCGACCGTGGCCAACCCGGCCGGCACCGCGTTCAACGCCGGCGAGATCCGCTACCCGCGCGACCTGGCCGACTGCAGCGCGTGCCACCGCGACGGCACCTGGGGCCTGCCGTCGCGCGGCGCGGCGCCCAGCATCCTGCAGGAGCTGACCTGCGGCGAGACCCCGAGCGCCGACGCCGACGCGTACTGCACCAGCCCGTTCTGGGCGGTCACCAGCACGACCCGGCTGGCGCCCGAGACCTCGGTCTGCACCAGCTGCCACGACCAGCCGTACGTCGCCGCCCACGCCGCCATCAACACGACGCTGCTCGGCGCCGAGGCGTGCGCGACCTGCCACGGCCCCGGCTCGGACAACGACGTGATGGTCGTGCACGGCCGGTGAACCGGCGCGGGCCCAGCACGACCACCCGGCTGGTGCGGGTGGTCCTCGGCGTCGCAGCGAGCCTGGCCGCCTGCGCGGATCCGCGACCGCTCGGCGCCGACGCGGCTGGGCTCGGGGTGCACGCCGCCGGTGTGCTCGATCCGGCCAGCCCGGACTTCCACGGCCGCGACCTGGCGGCACGCGGCTGGGACTTCGCGCTGTGCGCGACCTGCCACGGCGCCGACTTCGCCGGCACCAGCGCGGCGCCGAGCTGCACCAGCTGCCACGTGCGTGGCCCGACCGCGTGCGACACCTGCCATGCCGAGGCGCCGGGCTCCGGTGCCCACGCCACCCACCGGCTGGCGCAGGTGGCCTGCACCACCTGCCACCAGGTGCCGGCGGCGTGGGACGATGATGGCCACATCCTCGTCGGCGGGGCGGTCGACCCGGCCCCGGCCGAGGTGGTGCTGACCGGCCTGGCTGGGTTGACCGTGAGCTCGTCCGATCGGTCGGGGCCGCCCAGCTACGCGCCGGCCGAGGCGACCTGCGCCCAGGTGTACTGCCACGGCGCCGTGCTCGGTCCCGCCGGCGGCGCGCTCACCGTGCCACGCTGGACCGACGACCCGCCCGGCCCGGCCGGGTGTACCTCCTGCCACGGCGCGCCGCCGCCCGACCACGCCCGCGCCGACTGCGCCACGTGCCACCCGACCACCCCGGCCCGGGCCGATCACCTCGACGGCGTGGTCGCGGTGGGAGACCCGGCCTTGCCGGCGTGCAGCGGCTGCCACGGCGGCGCCAGCTCGCCGGCGCCACCGCGAGATCTCTCGGGCGCGACCTTCACCACCGCCGTCGGCGTGGGTGCCCACGTCGCCCACCTGACCGGGCCACGCCGGCTCGGGCCGCCGGTGCCGTGCGTGACCTGCCACGCCGAACCGGCCACGGTGACCGCGGCCGGCCACCTCGACAGCGCCGGACCGGCCGAGGTCGCGAGCGCGCTCGGCTGGGACCACGACCGCGCCACCTGCGCCAGCGCCTGGTGCCACGGCCCGAGCCAGCCGGGCTGGACCCGCACCGGCGAGGTCACCTGCGGCAGCTGCCACGGCGTGCCACCCGCCACCCCTGCCCACGCCGGGGTGACCACCATCACCGCCTGCGTGACCTGTCACCCGACCTCGGTCGACCCGTTCGGCAACGTCCTGGTCGGCAGCCACCTCGATGGAGACGTCGATGCACCTTGACCTGCTCGGCGTCGTGACGCTGGCGAGCGCGGCCCTGGCCGCCACGATCCTGCTCTGGTACCTGCTGGCGCGGCCGCCGCTCAACCGGATCACCAAGCTGGCGCTGCTCCTCGGCATCGGCGTGTTCCCGCTCGCCGCCGCGGGCTCGGGCAGCTACGCCGGCTTCGAGGCGACCAAGCAGGTCCAGTTCTGCGGCTCGTGCCACGTGATGACGCCGTACCAGCGCGACGCCCAGGACCCGGCCTCGTCGTCGCTGGCCGCCATCCACAGCCGCAACCAGGCCTTCGGCGACGCCAGCTGCTACACGTGCCACGCCAACTACGGGATGTTCGGCACGGTCGCCACCAAGATCGCCGGCCTGCGCCACGTCTACCACTACCTCCTGACCTACCGGTCGATGTCGCTCGACGAGGCTCGCACCAGCATCCACATCCGCGACCCGTTCCCGAGCGCGACCTGCCGTCGCTGCCACTCGACCACCGCGCCGGGCTGGGTCGAGATCGCCGACCACGCCAGCCTGCGCGACGAGCTGACCGGCGACGAGGTCAGCTGCGTCGGCGCGGGCTGCCACGGGCCGGCCCACCCGTGGAGCAAGGTCGGACGATGAACCGCTGGTTGCGCATCTCGGCGATCCTCACGCTCGTCGCGCTGGTGCTGATGGTGTGGTCGGTGCTGCAGCCGACGCCGTTGCCGGTGATGCTGGCGATGTCGCTCGGCCAGGCCATCGGCACCGGGGCCTTCGCGCTGTACGGGTGGATCGTGTACCGCGACCTGCGCCGGCTGCGCCGGCTCGGCTCGACCACGCCGCCGCCGCTGGGGTCGCCGAGCGACGCCGCCCCGGCGATCACCACGCGGCCGGCCGCCGCGCCCGCCCCCGGCGAGGAGGCGTCCACCCCGCCCGAGGCCGGGCCGTGACGCGGGGCCGCCTGCTGGGCGCGCTGCTGCTGGTCGCCGTGGCGACCAGCGTCGGCGCGCGCGTCGGCGCCGCCGGGCCGCTGCGCCTGCGCGCCGACGCGTTGACCCAGACCCAGGCCCCGGTCGGCCTGCTGGTGCTCGGCGGCGACGTCGGCCAGCCGGGCGAGCGGTTCTCCGCCGAGGCGATGATCTGGCTCGGCGCCGGCGACGACGAGGTGATGGGCGACGCCCTCATCATCGCGCTGATCGCGCGCCGGGCCGACGGCCGGGCCGAGGCCCGCCTCGGCCGCCTCATCACCAGCACCGGCGCGCTGCGCCCGCTCCACCTCGACGGCCTGGCCGGCCGCGCTCGCTTGCCGCACCGGATCGACGTCGACGCCTTCGCCGGCGTGCCGGTCGCGCCCCGGCTGGGCGCGGCGGCGTGGGACTGGGCCGCGGGCGCGCGGCTCGGGCGCCGCCTGGGCGACTGGGGCGGCGTCGGCGTCGCCGCGCTCGAGCGTCGCAGCGCCGGCCGCCTCGAGGCGCGCGAGCTCGGCCTCGACGGCTCGGCCGCGCTGGGCCGGCTCGATGTGAGCGGGCGCGCCGCGTTCGATCTGAGCGACCCGGCCCTGGCCGATCTGCAGCTGGCGCTGGCGCGGCGCTGGCGCGCGGTGCGCGCCGAGGTGCGGGCCGAGCGCCGCCTGCCGTCACACCTGTTGCCGGCGACCTCGCTGTTCACCGTGCTCGGTGACGTGGCGTCGGAGCGGGTCGGCGCGGCGGTGCGCTGGCGAGCCGCGCCCCGGCTCGACCTGCTGGCCGACGTCGGCGCGCGCCGCGTGGCCGGCCCGATCGACGACGACGGCGCGACCGAGGCCGACGGCGTGGCGCGCGCGACGCTGCGGCTCGACGACGCCGGCGCGGGTGCGGTGGTCGGCGAGCTGCGCCGGACCGGCGCGGTCAGCGGCGGCTGGACCGGGGCCCGGCTGGCGGCCCGGCTGCCGCACGGCCGCTGGCGCGCCAGCGTCGAGGCCGAGCTGGTCCGGCCCGACGAGGATCGCGGTCGCGGCACACTGTGGCCGTGGGCTATGGCCGCGCTCGGCTGGGCCGGCGCGGGCTGGGACGGCGCGCTCGCGATCGAGGGCGGCGCCACGCCATCGGAGCGGTCGCGGGTCGAGGTGCTGGCGCTGCTGGGCCGGAGGTGGACGCCGTGACCCGCCGCCGCTGGCTCCTGCTGCTGGTGCTGGCGACCACCGCGGTGGCGTGCGCCGGCGTGCTCGGCCTGCGCCGGTCGGGCCCGCCGCGCTTCGCCCACCGCGCCCACGTCCTGGCCGGCGTGCCGTGCACGCGCTGCCACGACGGCATCACCCGCGCCGGCGACACCGGCCCGCTGCACCTGCCCGACGACGCGACGTGCACCAGCGCCGGCTGCCACGCCAGCCCGCACGACCGTCGGTCGTGCCGCGGCTGCCACGGCGACCCGCTGGTGGCCGGGGCCGCGGCCGAGGCGCGCGCGCACCTGACCTTCGCCCACGCCCGCCACCTAGGTCCGGCCGTCGGCAACTGCATGCGTTGCCACGTCGGCGTCGCCGACGGCGACGGGCCGCTGCGCCCGGCCATGGCCGCGTGCTGGGGTTGCCACGAGCACGACCGCGCGCGCGACGTGCGGGCGTGCGCGGCCTGTCACGTCGACCTGGCCGAGGAGGGCACGCCGCCGGCGTCGCACCTGATCCACGACGACGACTTCGCCGCCCGCCACGGCGCCCAGGCCAGCGCGGCCGGCGACCTGTGCGCGAGCTGCCACCGCCAGCCGTTCTGCGCCAGCTGCCACGGCGTGACCGCGCCGGTCATCCCGGCCCGGCTGCGCCCGACCGATCCGATGTCGGCCAGCGTGCACCGCCCGGCCTTCCTCGGTCGCCACGGCGAGGAGGCCCGCGCCGCCGGCGGCGCGTGTGCGTCGTGCCACCAGCCGACGCGTTGCCTCGAGTGCCACCAGGAGCGCGGCGTCGGCGCCGGCGCCCGCCCCGGTGGCAACCCGCACCCGCCCGGCTGGGTCGGCGTCGGCGCCGGCGGCAACCTGCACGGCGACGCGGCCCGACGCGACCCGGTCGCGTGCGCGAGCTGCCACGGCGGCGCCGGCGAGGTCCTGTGCGTGAGCTGTCACCAGGTCGGCGGCCCGGGCGGCAACCCGCACCCGCCGGGGTGGTCGAGCCGGCGCAACCTGACCGAGCTGCCGTGTCGGCTGTGCCACCCGAGCGGCGCGCTCGGCGCGCTCGGGGCGCGGCCGTGAGCCGACCGGTGGCGCGGCCGCACGCCGGCTGGGTGCCGCTGATCCTGCTCGGCGCGCTGGTGCTGGCGGCGTGTGGCGAAGACGCCGGCGTCGACGCCGCGCCGGCCGCCGAGGTGCCGTCGGCGTGGAAGCAGGCCCGCACCAGCGACGGTCACCGCGTCCACGTCGAGGGCGGCGTGGCGTGCCGCGGCTGCCACGACGTCGGCGCGCTCGGCTTCACCCGGCCGCCGGCCGAGCTGTGTGCGCGTTGCCACGACGACGTCGCCGCCACGCTCCACCCGGGCGGCGCGGGCCGCGCGCCGGCGCCGGCGTGCCAGGACTGCCACCGCTTCGGCGACGATCAAGACGGCGGCACCTGCATGCGCTGCCACGACCGACCGCAGGGCCTGCTGGCCGCCGCCGTCGGCGTCCACGGCGACGAGACCTGCGCCGCCTGTCACCGTCCGCACCAGACGCCGTCGCTGCAGCCGCGCGCGTGCACCGACTGCCACGACGCCCAGGCCGGGCACCACGGCGCCCGACCGGCCGGCGACTGCCAGTCGTGCCACGGCCCGCACGAGCCGGCCGCGGCCGCCGACGGCCGCTGCGCCAGCTGCCACGCCCGGACCCGTCCGCTGGTGCCGGTCAGCGCGCTCGGCGGCGGCCACGATCGCTGCACCGGGTGCCACCAGCCGCACGAGTTCACCGCCGATGCGGCGCGCCCGTGCGTCGATTGTCACGGCGGCCGCGCCGTCCTGGCGCCCGCCGCCCACCGCGCCTGCACCGGCTGCCACCAGCCGCACCGGCCCGACGCGCCGCGCCCGTGTGGGTCGTGCCACCGCGAGGTGGTCCGTCACCCGACGCCGGCGCCGACCGGCGGGCCGTGCCTGGGTTGCCACCCGGTGCACGACCGCCTCGGCGCGACCCAGCTGGCGCGGCCGTGCGCGACCTGCCACGCCGACACCCCGCGCCACGGCACCGCCGCCTGCGCCGATTGCCATCAGCCCCACGCCGGCAAGCCGGTGCTGGCCGCGGCCGACTGCGCGCGCTGCCACGCCGACCGCGCGCGGGCCAGCGCTGGCACCGGCCACGCCGATTGCACCGGCTGCCACCGCGCCGCCGGTCACACCCCGCGGCAGGCCACGGCGACGTGCGCGAGCTGCCACGCGCCGATCACCCGCGTGGTCGCCGCCGGCCACCGCGACTGCGCGACCTGCCATCGCGATGCGCTGCACGCGCCGGCGGCGGCGCGCCCGACCTGCGCCAGCTGTCACCAGGCCGAGGCGGCCTCGGCCCCGGCCGGGCATGCCCGCTGCGAGGCCTGCCACGATCCGCACCGCACGACGATGCGAGCCGAGGCCGCGACCTGCGCCAGCTGTCACAAGGACCAGGCCGGGCGCGGCCACGGCAAGCTCGTCGCCGACTGCGCCACCTGCCACCGCGCCCACGGCCCCGGCGGCGTGGCCCGCCCGCCGGCCTGCACCAGCTGCCACCCGGCGCCTCGGCCCGGGCTGCACGCCTCGCCCGGCCACCAGTACTGCGCCGCCTGCCACCGCGGCAGCCACGACCCGGTGCCGACCGCCGACCGCGCCGCCTGCGCCCGCTGCCACAAGGATCTGGCCGACCACGAGCCGACCGCGCAGCGCTGCAGCGGCTGTCACCCGTTCAGCGCCGGGCGGTAGGAGGGCGACCGTGCCCGTGCCCATGCCCGATCGCTCGGGCGGCGCCGACCGCGCCAGGCCGACGCCGTTGCGGTCTACGTGGCAGCCGCGAGGCGGCCGGACGCCTGACCGCCCAGATCGGGCACGGGCACGGGCACGGGCACGGGCACGGGGCAGGTCGCTGCAAACGCGGCTGCGCCGTGTTTGTCAGCGCCCTGCTACGCCTTCTCGGGCTGCCACAGCGGCTCGGCCGCGCCGTCCTTCCACGCCGCCCACCGGCCCCACACGAACAGCGCGTCGGACAGCCGGTTGAGGTAGGTGATGGCCAGCTCGCCGACGTCCTCGCCGGCGTCGCGCATGGCCACGACCAGCCGCTCGCAGCGCCGGCACACGGTGCGAGCGAGGTGGAAGTGGGCCGAGGCCCAGCCACCGCCGGGCAACACGAACGAGCGCAGCTCGGGCAGGTCGGGGTTGACCGCGTCGATGTCGCGCTCGAGCGCGTCGACGTGGCGGGCCTCGACGTGCGGCATGGTCTTGCGCCGCGCCGGGTCCGGGGTGGCCAGCTCGGCGCCGAGGTTGAACAGCTCGTTCTGGACCCGGGCGACGATCGGCGCGAGGTGGGGGCCGGCCGCGGACGCAGCCAGGGCCATGCCGACCAGCCCGAGCGTGGCGTTGAGCTCGTCGACGGTGCCGTAGGCATCGATACGGCTGACCGCCTTCGACACCCGATCGCCGCCGATGAGCGAGGTCTGGCCCTCGTCGCCGCCGCGGGTGTACACGCGATCGATCCGCATCAGGACCGCGCTCCCGGGCCGACCGGGCCGCTGGCCGGCGCGACCTGCGGCAACGACGGCTTGCGCGGGGCCCGGACCGCCGCCACCGCGACCGGGTCGGGCGCCTCGGTGTGACCGTCAGCCAGCTCGAGCTCGAAGCCGGCGTCGGCGATGAGCTGGTGATCGGCCGCCGGGCTGGCGCCGCCGGTGGTGAGGTAACCCTGGGTGAAGATCGAGTTGGCCGGGTACAGCGCCAGCACCTGCAGGCCACGCAGCGTGAGCTCGCGGCCGCCGGCCACCCGGAGATCCGTGCGCGGGTGGACGAAGCGCATCATGCACAGCGCCCGCAGCGCCGCGCCCGGGCTGACCGCGGCGCGGCCGGCCATCGGCGTGCCGGGGCGGGCGTCGAGGAAGTTGACCGGGACCGAGTCGACGTCGAGCTGGCGCAGCGTGAACGCCAGGTCGAGCAGGTCGTCGTCCGACTCGCCCAGGCCGACGATGCCGCCGCAGCAGGTGTCCATGCCGGCCGCCTTGGCCAGGCGCACCGTCTCGACCCGGTCGGCCCAGCGGTGGGTCGACACCACCTGGTCGTAGTAGCGCTCGCTGGTCTCGAGGTTGTGGTTGAAGCGGTCGACGCCGGCCGCGGCCAGCCGCGCCGCCTTGGCCTCGGTCAGGATGCCGAGCGAGGCGCACAGCTCGATGTCGAGCTCGGCCTTGATGCGCTCGGCCGCGGCGCACACGGTGTCGAGGTCACGCGCCGACGGGCCGCGGGTGGCGGTGACCATGCAGTAGCGCTTGGCGCGCGCGGCGTGGGCGCGGCGGGCGCCCTCGACCAGCTCGTCGACCGACTTCATCGGCGCCTCGCCGGCCGGGCTCGCCTGAACCTGACCGTCGGCGCCGGCGTGGCGCGACGACTGCGAGCAGAAGCCGCAGTCCTCCGGGCAGGCGCCCAGCTTGGCGTTGTCGAGGACGTGGAGCGACACGCGCAGGCCCCAGTGCGCCTGCCGGACCCGGAACGCGGCGTCGAGCAGCGCCAGGGTGTCGGCCACCGGCGCGTGCAGCACGGCGCGCGCCTCGTCGCGAGTGGGGAGCGGATGGTCCGGGGCCAGCACGCGGTCAGCCAGCGCGGCCCAGCGAGAGGTCGTGGTCATCGGCCGGACCCTACGCCGGAACCGACGGGGCCGCCAGGGCCGGCCGTGCTGGCGGCGGCCTCGAGCGGTCGGGCCTCACCGTGCGACGTTTGCGGACGTGGTCGTGGTCGGCGCGATCACGAACACGTCGCCGATCGCGATCACGTCGACGGCTGGCATCCGATGCATCGACGGAGGAGCGCGCGCGGGGCGGTCAGCGAACGACGATCGAGACCGGGATCTGCTGCACGATCCGATCGAGCTCGGCGAACAGGCGGCCGTTGAGCGTGACCGCGCCGACCTCACCGTCGGGCAGGCTGGCCAGATCGATCGGGATGGCGACGATGACCGACGAGCCGGGCGCGACCTCGCGCGCCAGCGCCAGCTCGCCGCGGCCTGGATCGGCGCCGGCGCCGGCCCCGGCGAAGGTGTACTGCAGGCGCTGCAGGCGCATCGTCTTCTTGGCGGTGTTGACGACCTGGACGAAGATCTGATCGGCGACCGGCCCCTGCTGGTTGGGGCTGTGCTCGATACCGAGCACGTGCAGCTGCGCGGACGGCGCCGAGCGGCAGCCGGCCTCGCTGGCGGCGCCGAGCAGCGCGGCCAGGAGCAGCGACAGGACGTGTGGGGAAGCGCGACGGGCCATGGTGACGAAGGAGCAGGATGCGGGATTCATGCCGACCGGGCAACTTCCGCCAAGCCGGCGGAACCCGGCCGGTTTGCTATCACCGGCCGGTGCTTCCGCCAACCTCGGTTCACGTTTTTCCGGACGCCGATGTCGGGTCGCGGTCACACCCTCCGGGCCCGGCCTGGCCCGGCGACGGTCGGCCGCGGCTGGCCCGAGCCCACCGCCGCCGGCGCCCGGCGCCTCCCGCCGCGCTTTGGGGGTACGATCGTCGGGTGAAGATCGACAATGGTCTGCGGGTTCGCCTCAAGGTCGAGCTGACGGTGGTCGGCGGTGCCGTCCTCGAGAAGAGCGTCGTCGAGTACGTCCACGGCGGCGGCGCCATGTTGCCAGGCCTCGAGAAGGTGCTGGCCGGCCTCGAGCCGGGCACCAAGCGTGACGGCGTGCTCAAGGCGGCCGACGCCTTCGGCAACCCGGCCATGCACCCGCTCAAGAAGATGCCGCGCGCCGAGTTCCCCAAGGACGCCAAGCTCACCGTCGGCGAGCGCTTCGCCGCCAAGGGCGCCGACGGCGGCGAGGTGCTGCTGCAGATCGAGAAGGCCGACAAGGACGTGGTCGAGGTCCGCCTGGTCCACCCGCTGCACGACAAGGACCTCCGGTACGCGGTCGAGGTGATGCAGGTGCGCGACCCCAAGCCGCCGCCAGTACCCGCCTCGATCCTGCAAGAGGAGACCTGACCGCCACCGTGTCGGCCGGCCGCTGGTCCGCAGGCGCGCTGTGCGCCATTGCCGGGTGCGGCCAGATCGACTTCGGCGTGGCACGCACCGACGGCGGCACCGGGGTCGGCGCCGACGCCCGCACCGACGGCCCGATCGGCCCCAGCGTGGCGCGCGACCTGACCGGGGACGGCCGGCCCGACCTGGTGGTGGCCAGCACCACGAGCATCCACGTCTTCGCCGGGGGCCCCGGCTTCGCGCCCGCGGACGAGGGTGACGCGACCACGACCCTCTCGCTGACTGGGGCCGCTGCCCTGCTCACCAACCTGGTCGCCCTCGGCGACGTCACCGGCGATGGCGTGGCCGAGCTGTTCGTGACCACCGAGGCGGCCGGCCTCATCCGGCTGCACCGGATCGTCGGGCCGCTGCCGGCCGGCACGGTCGCCCTGCTCGACCTGGCCACCAGCACCGATCTGTCGACCACCGGGGTGGACAGCCGGGTCGTCGGCAGCCTGGGTGACCTGACCGGCGACGGCCGGGTCGACCTGGCGGTGACGGTCGGCACGGTGGAGGGCGAGATCCTGGTGTTCACGAGCGGCGCCATCGACGGCCCGCCGCACGCGCGGATCGGGCTGCCGACGGGGGCGAACGAGCCGTCCGCACCGAGTCGCCTGCGCGACCTGACCGGCGACGGCCAGGACGACCTCGTGGTGGGCAACCGCTACCGCGCCCCGGCCGGGCGTGGCGCGGTCGACGTGATCCCCGGGCCGATCGCCGCCGGCGCCCGCACCGCGAGCGAGCTCGAGGCGGAGGCCAACGTGGTGCGGGTCCGCACCACGATCGACACCGAGCTGCTCGGCTCCGGCGTCGGGCTGGCCGACGTCGACCACGATGGGGCGGTCGACCTCGTGGTCGGCGCCGACCAGGCCAGCGGGGCGGGCGTGTCGGCCGGCCACACCCTGGTCCTGCTCGGCCCGCTCGCGGCCGGCACGGTCGACGCCGCCAGCGCCGCCCGCGCCCGCATCGTCGGCCGCCCGGGCGACCAGGTCGGCAACCGGATCGTGACCGGGTTCGACGGGGACGGCGACGGCCGCGCCGACCTGCTCACCATCGGGTGGTGCGGGGTCGCCTGCAGCGGGGCCGTGCTGGGGGTGGCTGGTCTGACGCTCGATCGGACCTACCTCCCGACCGACGTGACGTTCCGCCTCGACGGCGACAGCGGGGATGACCACTTCGGCGTCACCGCCTCGCTGGTCGGCGACCTCGACGGCGACGGCGTCGACGACCTGGCGGTCGGCGTCGCCCGGACCAACCCCGCACCCGGCGTGGTCTACCTGCTGCGTGGCGGCCGCGTGCTGCCGGCGAGCGGCACCGCCGGCGTGGTGGCGGACCGGATCATCACCGGCGGACCCGGTTTCGGCGCCATGGTCATCGGCGCGGACTAGCAGGACGCTGACAGACGCGGCGCAGCCACGTTTGCAGCGCCCTGCTAGATCCGCACCGGCAGCTTGACGAAGGTCTCGCCGGCGGCGGCCGGGAAGGTCAGGCCTCGCACCACGCCGTCGACACAGCCGGGGAAGCCGGCCGCGGTGAGGGTGCTGTCCTTGATCGTCACGTTCTTGACCGTGCCGTCGCCCCGGATCTTGAAGGTGATCATCACGCTGCCGCGGGCCTTGCCAGCGCAGGCCAGGACCTTGGGTCGGGCCCGACCGTCCCACACACCCTGCACCACGCCGGCCGCGAGCGGACCGTTGACCGAGCCGGCCTCCGCCGCCGAGGTGGGCGCGCGCCCGGGTGCCTCCGCCACGCCGCCGCCCTTGCCGCCGACGTACTCGACGCGCAGCTGGTAACGCACGGAGCGGCCGGGCGCGCTCACCTCCAGGCGACGGGCGCCATCGACGGCGCACTGGTCGATGGCCTTGCTGCCGGAGCTGGTCGCCACCTTGGCCGCGGCCACCGCGCCGCTGGCGTCGATGGCGAGGTCGAGCGTCAGCGTGCCGGCCCGGCGAGGGTCCTTGCCCTGGCACTGCGCCAGCACCTCGCGCCGCGCCGCCAGCTCGGCGGTGAGCCGTTGCTCGAGGCTGGTGGTGTCGAGCTCGACCACGGCCGACCACGACGCGCGCCCGGCCGGCAAGCTGGCGACCAGCAGCAACCCGGCCGCGCACTGCGCGGCCTTGCCGCCGGCCTCGGCCCGGGCCGCCCCGACCTCGCCGTCGGCGCCGACCTCGAGCGCGACCCGGACCGGGCCGGCCGCGCGCCGGAAACACGGCGCCATCGCCGGCACCAGCGCCTCGATCGCCCGGGTCGCAGCCGGGACGTCGTCCGGCCCGCCCCTGGAGGCGGTGAGGCGAACCGGACCGGCCCGCCCGCTCGTCGTGGTCAGCACGAGGCTCAGGGCGGCGAGCACGGGGACGAGCGACGATCGCGGCAGCACCCCCACAGCATAGCAGCGCCGCCGCGCGACGGACGGCGGCGGCGACGGGCGGCGCCGGCGGTGGACGCCGGTCACCGGCGCGAGGGACAATGCGGCGATGCCCGCGCGCCACCCGCGCCTCCTGTACGCGCACCGCGGCGCCGCGGTCGAGCTGCCCGAGAACACCTTGCCGGCGTTTCGCCGCGCCGCCGAGATCGGTGTCGACGCCATCGAGACCGACGTCCACCTCACCGCCGATGGGCACGTGCTCGTCTCGCACGATCCGAGCGCGCTGCGCATGACCGGCGTCGGCGTGGCCTGGCGCGACCTGACCCTCGACCAGGCCCGCGCCCTCGACGTCGGCTGGGGCTTCGTCGACCGCGCCGGCCAGCGCCCGCACCTGGGCCGGGGCATCCGGGTGTGCACGCTCGAGGAGGCCCTGCGCGAGCTGCCGCACCTGCGCTTCAACGTCGACCTCAAGGTGCACACGCCGTCGCCGGTGCCGACCGTGCTGGCGCTGTTGCGCCGACTCGGCGCCGAGGAGCGCGTGACCCTGGCCAGCTTCCACGCCCGCACCCTGCTCGAGGTGCGCCGGCGCGGCTACGCCGGCGAGACCGCGCTGGCGCAGGCCGAGGTGGCGGCGCTGCTGGCCCTGCCCGAGATGGTGGTGCGCAACCTGCCCTTCCTGGCCAGCGCGGCCCAGCTGCCGACCCACGCCGGACCGCTCCGGTTCGATCGGCCGGCGTGGATCGCGCGCTGTCACCGGCTCGGCATGCGGGTCGACTTCTGGACGATCAACGAGCCGGCCGAGGCCCGTCGCCTCCTCACGCTGGGCGCCGATGGCATCATGACCGACGATCCGGCGGCGATCGCGCCGGTGTTTCGCGCCATGGCCTCGGCCATTTCCTGAGCGGGCCGCCACGCGCCCGCCGCTGCGCCGTGCGCCGTCGCACAGCGTGCTCGCCGCGTCGGTGCTTCAACCGTGGGAAATCGCGAGCCTTCGTAAGGCGGGCGTCGGAGGTGTCGAATTCCCGACACCTCGCGATCGGCAAGGTCTCGTAATGCCAGCCGTTTCGCTTGCCGCGCCGAAGGTTCTGCGGCAATTTCCCGCGGTCCGTGTCAGCCCGGTGAACCTATCCGGCGCAGCGGACGCACTGGAGAGTTAGCGATGGCACTCAAGCAAGGCGTCGACGTCAAACCCGCTACCGGCAAGCTCGGCATCCTCATGCCGGGTATGGGCGCGGTGGCCACCACCTTCATCGCCGGCGTGATGGCGATCCGGCGCGGGCTGGCCAAGCCGATCGGCTCGCTCACGCAGATGGGCACCATCCGCCTCGGCAAGCGGACCGACAACCGGTCGCCAGCCATCGGCGACTACGTGTCGCTCAGCAAGCTGCCCGACATCGAGTTCGGCGGCTGGGACATCTTCCCCGACAACGCCTACGAGGCGGCCGTGCGCGCCGGCGTGCTCGAGAAGAGCCTGCTCGAGCAGATCAAGCCAGAGCTCGAGGCGGTCAAGCCGATGACCGCGGTGTTCGAGCAGGCCTACGTCAAGAAGCTCAACGGGCCCAACGTCAAGCGCGGCTCGTCGAAGATGGACCTGGCCGAGCAGCTGATGGAGGACATCCGCCAGTTCAAGGCCAGCCGCGGCTGCGAGCGCCTGGTCGCGGTGTGGTGCGGCTCGACCGAGGTGTACCGCCAGCCGGTCGAGGTGCACTCGACCCTGGCCAAGTTCGAGGCCGGCCTGCGCACCTCGGCCGACGAGATCGCGCCGTCGCAGATCTACGCCTACGCCTGCCTGAAGATGGGCGTGCCGTACGTCAACGGCGCGCCCAACAACTCGGTCGACATCCCGGCCATGGTCGAGCTGGCTCGCAACAACAAGCTGCCGATCGCCGGCAAGGACTTCAAGACCGGCCAGACCCTGATGAAGACCATCCTGGCCCCGGGCTTCAAGGCCCGGCTGCTCGGCGTCGAGGGCTGGTACTCGACCAACATCCTCGGCAACCGCGACGGCGAGGTGCTCGACGACCCGGAGTCGTTCAAGAGCAAGGAGGTCACCAAGCTCGGCGTGCTCGATCACATCCTGCAGCCGGCGCTGTACCCCGACCTCTACGGCAACATGAGCCACGTCGTCCGCATCAACTACTACCCGCCGCGCGGCGACAACAAGGAAGGCTGGGACAACATCGACATCACCGGGTGGCTCGGCTACCCGATGCAGATCAAGGTGAACTTCCTGTGCCGGGACTCGATCCTGGCCGCGCCGATCGTGCTCGACCTGGCGCTGTTCATGGACTTCGCCGCCCGTGCCGGCATGAGCGGCGTGCAGGAGTGGCTGTCCTTCTACTGGAAGAGCCCGATGACGCCCGAGGGCCTGTACCCGGAGCACGACCTGTTCATCCAGCTGATGAAGCTCAAGAACACGCTGCGCTTCACCAAGGGCGACGAGCTCATCACCCACCTGGGCGCAGAGTACTACGACTAGCCTGCGCAGGCTTCGGCGCCGGTCGCGGCCGCCTCTGACCAGGCGGCCTCGCTGCGTTTCGGGGTGGCCGGCGCAAATCGTTTTCGCCGGTTACGCGCCGACAGCACCCGGACCGTGGCCGGTGCGGCAGGTCCGGATTGGCTCCGGATGGGCCTCCACGGGCCCTGCGGAGGGTTTCTTGCTTGCCCTCGGACGGCGAGCGCGGTACCAAAGATGAGTCACGTCATCTCGGTGCTCGGTGCCTCCGTTCACGGTCTCGCGTCTTCGCCGTTCGTTCGGTCCGCGGTTCGTTCGGGTCTCCTTCCGGTTCCGGGTTGTTGTGGCCGTCGCCTCGAAAGAACGCGAGGCGGCGTAGCCCCCCGGTACCGGCCCATCCTGGGGATCCATCGCGAACGTGCCTGGCCAGCGAATCTGGAGAGCATCGTGAACACTCGTCTGTACGTCGGCAATCTCAACTTCAACACCTCCCCCGACGCCGTGCGCGCCGCCTTCGCCTCGTTCGGCGCGGTCGAGGATGTCTACCTGGTGACGGACCGTGAGACCGGCCGTCCGCGTGGCTTCGGCTTCGTGACCATGGGCACCGCCGAGGAGGCACAGAAGGCCATCGAGGGCATGAACGGCAAGGACCTCGACGGTCGCGCCCTCCGCGTCAACGAGGCCGAGAGCCGCCCGCGCGCCGGTGGCGGTGGTGGTGGTGGTGGTGGTGGTGGCTACGGCGGGGGTGGCGGCGGCCGCGGCCGCGGCGGCGGCGGCGGCGGCTACGGCGGTGGCGGCGGTGGTCGCGGTGGCTACGATGGCGGCGGCGGCGGCGGCTACGACGGTGGTGGCGGCGGCGACGACGGCGGTGGTCGCCGCGGCGGTCGTGGCGGCCGCGGTGGCGACCGCTGGTAAGCCCGGCGCCTTGACCTGATGACGCGCGGCCCGCTGGTGTCCCAGCGGGCCGTTCGCCGTTTCGGGCCGGCGCGCCACGGGCGCCCCCGGCTCAGGCGTAGGTGATCGTGCCGTCGACGCTCCCGCTGGCGACGTAGCTGCCGCCGCCGTAGTCGCTGGCGTAGTTGCTGCCAGCGCCGTAGTCGGCGCCGGCGTAGGTTCCGGCGTAGCTGGTGTCGCCAGCGTAGCTGCCGGCAGAGCCGGTGTCGCCAGCGTAGCTGCCGGCAGCGCTGGTGTCGCCAGCGTAGCTGCTGCCGCCGTCTGAGTAACTGCTGCCGCCGTCTGAGTAACTGCTGCCGCCGTCTGAGTAACTGCTGCCGCCGTCTGAGTAACTGCTGCCGCCGTCTGAGTAGCCGGCGTCGCCGGCGTAGCTGCTGTCGGCGTAGCTGGCCTCGGTGTCGGCGGCGTAGCTGGCCTCGGTGTCGGCGGCGTAGCTGGCCTCGGTGTCGGCGGCGTAGCTGGCGTCGGTGGCAGCGGCGTAGCTGGTGTCGGTGGCAGCGGCGTAGCTGCTGTCGCCGGCGTAGCTGGTGTCGGCGGCGTAGCTGGCCTCGGTGTCGGCGGCGTAGCTGGCGTCGGTGGCAGCGGCGTAGCTGGCGTCGGTGTCGGCGGCGACGTTGATGTCGGCGCCGGGATAGCCGCCGCCGGCGGCGCCCGTCTCGACGCCGAGCTCGGCAGTGGTGTCAGACGCCGCCACCGCTGCCAGCTCGCCGCCGGGGTCGCCCCCGGACGGGTCGCTCGCTGTGCTCGCGGCCACCTTCGGGCCGGCGGGGCTGGGCGCCGGCGTACTCGACGCGCCGAAGTACGAGTTCCACGTGTCCTGCACGCCCTGGATGCCCTGCTGGATCAGGATGCCGGTCCCACGCACCGTCTCGTCGATGGCGGCGCCGGCCTGCGTCGCCGCCTCGGAGATCGCCTGCCCGGCGCGCTGGGCTTGCTCGCCGACCGCCTGCGCGCCCTGCTCGGCCAGGATGACCGTGCCCTGCGCCGTCTCCTGGATCGCCGCGCCGGTCTGGATCGCGGCGTACCTGGCCTCCTCGATCCCGACCGGGATCTCGACCCGGGCCATCAACCCGGCGCCGAGGCCGAAGGCTCCGTTGGCCTTGCCCTCGATCTCGTAGCGACCGTCGCCGTCGGTGTCGACCACGGTCAGGCCAAGCCCGGCCTTGATCGACGCCGCGCTGCCCTCGATGCCGATCGCGCCGTCCCAGCGCGAGCTCGGATCGGACTTCTCGAGCCCACCCTGGGCTTGCCACACCGCGGCGCCGGCCTCGGCGTGGGGGCCGTAGCTCCACTTGCCATCCTCGCGTTGCCCGACCAGGCCCGCGTTGCCGTTGGCGGTGAGCCAGGCGCCCTGCACGTTGGCGCTGGTCCCGTACGGCCCGCTGTACTTGGCCTCCCCGTTCACCACCGCGGCCGACCCGGACGCGCTGAGCAGGCTGACCTGTCCCTGCGCGGTCAGCCCACGTGCGTCGAGGCTCAGGGTGTGGCCGTCGGCCACCTCGCCGTTCACCCCCAGGTGCAGCGCCGAGACCTGCCCCTTGCCGCCGTAGTCGAGCTGCTCGAGCTTGACCTCGCCGAGCATGGCCGTGCCCCGCACCGCCGAGCCGGCGATGGGCTCGTTGTTGTAGCCGAAGCCACCGTGGAAGACCCCGGCCGCGCTGGGCTGGATCCAGGTCGGCCCATCGCCCCCACCACCGTGGACAGGCGATGGGGCGGCCGACATGCTCGGCCCCGACGACCAGGACGAACCGCCCTGCAGGTACGGTGCGAACGGGTTGCCGGCGCCGCCGGAGACGCCCGGCATTGGCCCGCCCATCAGCGTGGGGTCGACCGTCAGCAGCCGACTGCCCCCGGGCAACAGCCCCAGGCCGCCGCCAGGCATGGATGAGGGCGCCAGCTCGAGCCGGCGTGGACCGGCGCCGCCGCGGACGATCATCACCGGATCACCTGCGCCGATCGCGCGGTCGAGCGCCGCGTCGTCGAGCAGCTCGAGCCCCGACGCCGTCACCGGCGCCCTGGCTCGCTCGACCGCGGACGGCGTGCCGCCGTCTCGTCCCACCCTGCCGTCCGTGCCGGTGCTGCCTTGCTTCATCGTGCTGACCTCCGGCCTCGCGCTGTGCGAACGACGGGCCACAGGCAACAAGGTCAGCCGGCTCGCAGTTGGTCGAGCCAACTGCTCGGACCCTGGTGCGGCGCATTGACCCGAGGTCAACAGCGGGAGATGGGACCCAGTGGGGCTCTCTCCCTGGGCTGCCGACCACGGGTCGCGAACCCGGCGGCCGAGCGCGCCCGCGCAGGGTCAGTGCACGCCGACCGCCGGCACGATCGCCTCGGGGTTGGCGATGCCGACGCTGCGAACCGCTCGGCTCCAGATCTGATCGGGGGGTGCGTCGAACACCAGGTCCGGATCGAGATCGGCATGCAGCCACGAGCCGCGCGCCATCTCGACCGCGAGCTGGCCAGCGGCCCAGCCAGAGTAGCCGAGCAGGATCCGCAGGCGGGGCGGCGCCTCGCGCGCGAGCAGGCGCAGGCGGTCGAGGGAGGTCGATAGCCAGACGCCCGGGGCGATCTCGACCGTGCCGGCGCTGCCGTCGGGGGTCGGCCAGCCGGCGATCGGCTCATGCAGGACCCAGCCGGTGGACGGCGAGACCGGCCCGCCGCAGTACGTCACCGCCTCGGCCGGGCCGGCCCAGGGCACCTCCAGCTCGCCCAGCACCTCCCGCGCCGTGGCCTGGGTCGGCTGGTTGATCACCAGCCCGAACGAGCCCTCGTCGCCGTGTTCGATCATCAGGACGGCGGCGCGCGCGAAGTTCGGATCGTCGAGCTGCGGCATGGCCAGCAGCAGCCCGGGGGCGAGGCGGGTTTCGCGCATGCGGCAAGCATGGCAGAGCCCGCGGCCCGGGCCGAGCCCGAAAACGACGAGGCCCGTCGAGTTCACACCCGACCGGCCCCGTGCTGCGGCAGCCCACGGCGGCGACCACGCGGGTCGCGCCAGGCCAGCCGACGATCAGGTCTTCTTGAGGGTCAGCTGCAGGGTCGCGCTCAGCTCCGGCTTGGCGCCGTCGCCCTCGGCCTTGCCGACCTTGAAGTCGGTGCGCAGGAACTTGTGCTCACCCTTGATGCGGATGCCGTCGGCCATGGTCTCGACGACGTTGAACGTGACCGGGTAGGTCTTCTCGTTGCCGTTCAGCTTGACGGTGGCGTCGGCCGAATAGGCGTTGTCCCCGGTCTTCTTGACGTTGGCGATCTTGACGTTGATGGACGGCGCGGCCGGCGCGTTGAGGTAGTCGGCCGACTTGAGGTGGTCGTTGCGCTTGGGGATGCCCGACTCGAGCGTGTTGAGATCGATCTCCAGCTCGGCGGTGCCGCCCTCGACCTTGGCCGGGTCGAAGTCGGCCTTGACCACCTTGATGCCCTTGAACACCACGTCGACCGGGCCCTTGGCCGCCTCGGTGTGATCGGCCACGACCTTGAGCCAGTCGCTCTTGTCGTCGGCGGCGGCCACCGGCGGCTCGGTCTTGACCGGATCGGTCTTGGGCGGCTCGACCTTGACGGGCTCGGTCTTGGCCGGCTCGACCTTGGCCGGCTCGGTCTTCGGCTCGTCCTTCTTGTTGCAGCCAGCGGCGGCCACGGACAGAGCGAGCAGGGTGACGGACATCCAGGTGCGCAGGTTCTTCATCGATAGCTCCACGGAGGTTACGGGTTCACGGGATCGTTGCGAACGGAGTGGACGGACGGGACAGGAGGCGGCAGGTGGCTCACCGCGCGGCCGGCACCAGCACCAGCGACACCACCAGCGGGACCTGGGCGTCGTCGAAGGTGCTGTCACTGGTGAGCGGGGTGCCCTTGATGGACAGCGTGGTGTCGGCGGCGACGATGAGGGCCCGCTGGCCTGGCACGCCGAGGCGGGCCGCGGCCTCGGCGCTGGCGGCGCGCACCGTGCCGGTGACCTCGACCGGCACGTCGTGGCCGACCAGGCCGACGGTGCCGAGCGCGCGGAACGAGACCGTCTCGGGCCCGTCCTGGCGGGCGGCGACGAGCCGGCCGAGGGTGAAGGTCACGCGCGGGAACTTGCCGACCGCCAGGTAGTCCTCGCGCGCGTGTTTGGAGCGCAGCTCGATGCCGGTGTCGACCGAGGCGGCGTCGACCGACAGGCTGGCGCCGAGCGAGCCGGCGTCGACCAGCCGGCGCAGATCGCCGGTCAACGTGCCGGCGACGTCCCCGGCGAAGCGCGCCTCGAACCGCTCGCCGCCAGCGGCCAGCTTGGCGGTGATCGACGAGCCGCGCCCGGCCACGACCTGGTACGGCCCGGCCGGCACGTCGAGGCCGCCCTCGATCCCCGCCGTCGGCGCCGACGCGGTGGCGCCGGCCGGCAGCGCCTCGCGGCCGCCCGACGGGGCCAGGCCGGTGGCGAACGCGGCGACCGGGATGAACAGCGGCAACGCCGCCACGCCCCAGGTCGCGCGCCGCGCCCAGGTCCAGGCCTGTCCACGCCGGCGCTCGCGCCGCCGGATGATGAAGCCGGCCACCGCCACCGCCGCCACCAGCGCGACCATCAGGCCGATGACCTCGAGGCCGAGCCACAGCGGACCATCGGTGATCGCCCGCCAGCCGACGTCGGGATCGGGCACGTAGAAGCGCTTGCTGGTCGCGGTGTAGAGGTTGCCCGAGCCCTGCACCAGCCAGCGCGCCGCCGCCGCCGCCACGGCGGCGCCGGCGAGGGCGACCGGCAGGAAGGGCGAGCGCGACATGGGCGGCACTCTAGCCGCTCGCGCCGGTCTGGCTCGTCGACGAACGCACTGTTTCCCCCTGGACAACGGTGGCGTCGCGGCGCCGACAGACCTGTCAGCAACCCGTTACCAGCTGCCCGCGGACGGCGACACGCCGCCGCGTTCGTGCCAGCGCGAGTGCACGTGTTGCCTCGCCAGGGGCCCGGATCTCGGACCAGATCGGGCGCGGGCACGGGCACGGGCACGGGCACGGGCACGGAGCAGGACGCGAGAACCGCCGCTGCGCGGCATTTCTCAGGACCCTGCTAGCGCACCAGCGGTCCGTACAGCTCGGGCCGGCGGTCGCGGAAGAACCCCATGCTGGCCCGGACCCGGCGCAGCTCGTCGGTGTCGAGGGTGGCGATGGCCGCCCCGGTGGCCCCGCGCGCCAGCTCGGCCAGCTTGTCGCCGCGGGCGTCGCACACGAACGAGCTGCCGTAGAAGGTGATGGCGCCGGCGCCCTGCCCCTCCACGCCGATCCGGTTCGACGCGACCAGGCCGACCGAGTTGGCGACGGCGTGGCCGATCATCACCCGCTGCCACGGCGCCTGGCTGTCGAAGCCCGGCTCGTCGGGCTCGCTGCCGATCGCGCTCGGGTAGAACAGCAGGTCGGCCCCGGCCAGGGTCATGGCCCGGGCCGCCTCGGGGAACCACTGGTCCCAGCAGATGGCGACGCCGATGCTGGCGAAGCGGGTCTGGAACGTGGTGAACGGCGTGCGCCCAGGCTTGAAGAAGAACTTCTCCTGGTAGCCAGGCCCGTCGGGGATGTGCGCCTTGCGGTACACGCCGAGGTTGCGACCGTCGGCGTCGAGGACCGCGACCGAGTTGTAGTACTCGGGCCCCTCGCGCTCGAAGAACGACACCGGGATGACCACGCCCAGCTCGGCCGCCAGCCGCTGCAGGTGCGCGATCGTCGGGTGGCCCTCGGCCGGGCGGGCCCGCGTGAAGTCGACCTCGTGCTGGTCCCGGCAGAAGTAGTGCCCCTCGAACAGCTCCGGCGGCAGGATGATCTGCGCGCCCGCGCTCGCGGCGTCGCGAATGAGCGCGGTGATGCTGGCGACGTTGGCGGCGACGTCGTCGGTCAGGGCGGTCTGCAGGGCAGCGACGGTGACGGCGGGCATGGCCGGCGCAGCGTAGGCGGTTTTCACCGCGCCGCCAACACCGGGCCGCGCCGGGCGACGTCAGCGCGGCTGCTGCTGGGTCGAGCAGTGGAAGCCGCCGCCGCCGACCACCACCGCCTTGCCCGGCACACCGACCGTGCGCCGGCCGGGGAACCAGCTGGCGATGGCGGCGACCGCGGCGTCGTCGGTCGGCGCGTCGTAGGTCGGCACCACCACCGTGGTGTTGGCGATGTAGAAGTTCATGTAGCTGGCCGGCATGAGCGCGCCAGCGGCGTCGAGCACCGCGCCCGGCGACGGCGTGGTCACCACCTCGAGCGGCCGACCGCTGGCGTCGCGCGCCGCCCGCAGGTCGGCCAGGATGGCGGCGAGCGCGTCGCGGTTGGGGTCGTCGGCGGCGGGCGCCATACACGCCACCACGCCTGGGCCGACGAAGCGAGCGATGGTGTCGATGTGGCCGTCGGTGTGATCGTTGCGGAGGCCGCGATCGAGCCACACCACCTGATCCCCGCCGAGCGCGTGGCGCAGCAGGGCGTCGAGTGCGTCCTGGTCGAGGCCGGGGTTACGCGCGCCACCGAGCAGGCACTGCCGGGTGGTCAGGATGGTCCCAGCGCCGTCGACCTCGACCGCGCCACCCTCGAGCACGAAGTCGTGGCGGATGGTCCGGCTGGTGGTGGCCGCGGCGATGGTGGCCGCGACCTCGGTGTCACCGTCCATCACGTACTTGCCGCCCCAGCCGTCGAAGCGGAAACACGCCGCCAGCGGTGCGCCGGCACCGACCAGGAACAAGGGGCCGGTGTCGCGCAGCCAGATGTCGCCGTACCGGGCCGGGTGGAAGCGCACGGCCGCGGCGGCCGGACCGAGCAGGGCGCGAGCGGCGGCCGCGTCGGCGTCGCCGCGCACCAGCAGCTCGACCCGCTCGCCGCGGGCCTGGCCGGCGCCGTCGAGGTCGACGATGGCCGCGCACATGGCCATGAGCGAGCGGCGCGGGGCGTCCAGGCCCTCGGCCCACTGCTCGGGGTCGTGCGGCCAGGCGGTCCACACCGCGGCGTGGGGGGCCCACTCGGCGGGCATGTGCAGGCGTGCCATGCCGGGGGTGTACACAGCTCCGGCCCCTGGCCGCAAGTGCTTGAAGGTGCGCGGGTTCGAGCCCGTGGCTGGCGCATGTGAAGCCACCTCGGAACCCTCGGCCGTGGGGCCCCGCGGCGACAGATGCCGTCAGCTGGGTCGGGCGGTTTTGCGGTTCCAGTCCGGCCGAGGCTGAGTATTGTTCGCCCGGGCCGAACGTCGGCCGGGGGGTCTCCGATGCCGCAGCTTCGTCATTCCATCGTCGGCGCGTTCCTGCTCACCTCGATGCTCGCCGCGTGCGGGCCCAACGTCCGTGACGACGGCGGCGGCGGCACCGGCGTCGATGCTGGCGGCGGGGCCGAGCCCGACGCGGCGCTCGCCCCGGCCGGCCGGTGCCAGGCCATGGACATCATGTTCATCGTCGACGACTCCGGCTCGATGGAGCAGGAGCAGGGCAACCTCGCCACCAACTTCCCGATGTTCGCCGACGTGCTGTCGTCGTACGAGGTCGAGCCGGGCCGCCCGCTCGACTACCGGGTGGCGGTGACCACCACCGGCCGCACCGTGAGCTACTCGATCAGCAGCGGCCCCATCACCCTGCCCATGACCGAGACCGGCCGCAACGGCGCGTTCGTCGATGGCGCCGGCTCGACCCGGCGCTGGCTCGAGCGGTCCGACGTCAACATGGCGTCGATGTTCGCGCAGCGGGCCCGGGTCGGCATCACCGGCCCCGGCTTCGAGATGCCGCTGCTGATGACGCAGATGGCGCTGCGCGAGCGCGTGACCGACGGCACCAACGCCGGCTTCCTGCGCGACGACGCGCTGCTGGCGGTGGTGATGATCACCGACGAGAACGACTGCTCGCGCACCGACAACAACTGGATGATCTCGCCGGCGGCCGATCCGTGCACCGGGACCGGCGCGCCGTTCGTCGCTCCGGCCGAGACCATCGCCTTCCTCGATCAGGTCAAGGGCGGACGTGGCCGCTGGTCGACCGCGGTCATCGCCGGCCAGACCGACTGCACCTCGACCTTCGGCGACGCGGCCGAGGCGACCAAGCTCATCGACTTCGTCAACCAGGTCAACAGCGGGGCGCCGGCCGGCCGGCAGAACGCGGTGTTCTCGTCGATCTGCGAGGGCAACCTGGCGCCGGCCCTGCAGCAGGCGCTCGACACGTTCCAGGCCGCCTGCGAGAACTTCCCGCCGGTGGAGTAGGCACGTCGGCGCCGACCGGCTGCCCGCCCTGGGCCCGGTCCCGCCCGAACCGGCCTACTGGAAGGCCTGCCCAGGCACCCAGCCGCAGCTTGCGCAGGCCGGCGCCAGGGCCTGGCGAGTTCCGCAGTTGCGGCACACCATGTCGCCGAAGCGGATGAACTTGCTCGCCGCACCGGCCATGGTGTCCAGCGCCTCGACGTCGAGGGCACGTGGCCGGAGCGGGGTGCGCTTGCGCATCCTCGGGGAGTAAGCAAGTCTCACGCCCGGACGGCGCCCTGTGCCGTCGAGGGCTTGGCCGACGGCGGCTTCGGCCAACCCGTGCACGTTGCACTCGGTGCGCAGCGTGGACCCGGCGAGGTGCACATCGCCCCGGCCGGAGGCGGCCAGCGGGCCCGGGCAGGCTAGAGTGCGCCGATGCAAGGACAACACGTGGTGGTCACCGGCGCGACCGGTGGCCTGGGTGCCTCCGTCGTCACCGCGCTGCTCGCCCGCGGCGCCACCGTCCACGTGCCGATGGTGGAGGCGGCGCTGCCGGCGCACCTGCCATGGGCGACCTCGCCGGCGGTGGTGGCGCGGCCCGGGCTGGCGCTCGACGACGAGGCCGCGGTGACCCGGTACTACGCCGACCTGCCTGCGCCGTGGGCGTCGATCCACCTCGTCGGCGGCTTCGCGATGGCGCCCATCACCGACACCTCGCTGGCCGACCTCGGCAAGCAGTGGTCCCTCAACGCGGCCACCTGCTTCCTGTGCAGCCGGGAGGCGGTGCGGGCCATGCGCGGCGGCGGCGGCGGCGGCGGCCGGATCGTCAACGTCGCGGCCCGACCGGTGCTGAGCCCGGTCGGCGGCATGATCGCGTACAGCGCGGCCAAGGCGGCGGTGGCGTCGATCACCCAGTGCCTGGCCGCCGAGGTGCTGGCCGAGCGGATCCTGGTCAACGCCGTGGTGCCGTCGATCATCGACACCCCGGCCAACCGCGCCGCCATGCCCGCGGCCGACCACGACGCCTGGCCCAAGGCGAGCGAGCTGGCGGCGACCATCGCGTTCCTGGCCTCGGCCGACAACGCCTTGACCACCGGCACGCTGGTCCCGGTCTACGGCCGGGCCTGACCACGACGGGTGGAGGCCCGCCGGTAACCACCCCGGGGTGCGACGTAGGCACTCAGGCCGCATGTGCTCTACTACCTTGGCCGTGACCTCGGCCGTGACCTTGGCCGTGACGCGCCACCGCCGAGGGCCGATCCAACCCCGCCACCTGCCCGTAGCTGTGCTGGAGGCTCCGTGAACCGCCAAGACCCCGACCTCGATCGTTACCCGGCGCTGCGCAGCGCGCTCGACCGGCGCCGCTTCGTCACCTCGGCCGTGGCTGGCACGGCGCTGCTTGCGGTGGGGGGCGCCGTGTACCGGCTCGCCAGCGACGACATGACTCGCAAGGCGCGGGCCGACAAGCGGGCCGACGGGCGGCCGCGCCTGCCGCCGGGGCAGCGGGTCATCGAGAAGCTGAGGCCGATGGGTGGTGACGAGGGCCCGGGCGACGTCAAGAGCTTCCGGCTGCGTGTCCATGGCCTGGTCCGCCAGCCGCTCGAGCTCGACTACGCCGCGCTGCTCAAGCTGCCACAGCACGAGCGCGAGGCCGACGTCCACTGCGTGACCGGCTGGAGCATGCTGGCCGGCCTGTGGAAGGGCGTCCTCATGACCACCCTGGCCGAGAAGGCCGGGATGAAGGCCGAGGCCCGCCACGTCATCTTCGAGGCGGCCCATGGTTACACGGCCAACGTGCCGCTGGCGGAGGCGACCCGACCCGAGGCGATGATCACCTACCGCCTCAACGGTCGCCCGTTCGCGCTCCAGCACGGCGCGCCGGTGCGCGGCCTGGTGCCCGACCTGTACTTCTGGAAGAGCGCGAAGTGGATCACCGGCGTGCGATTCGTCGCCGCCGACGAGCCCGGCTACTGGGAGGTGCGCGGCTACCACAACCACGCCGATCCGTGGCGGGAGGAGCGGTATGGCTGAGCCGGCCGCCGAGCCAGGCGCCAGCCTGCTGGTCACGATCAAGAAGCGCTGGCGGGCCTGGCTGCGCGCCGTGCACCGCGACCTCGGCTACCTCGCCGTCGGCTTCACCGTGATCTACGCGGTGAGCGGCCTGGCCATCAACCACCTGGCCGACTGGGATCCCAACTTCACCAGCTACCAGCACGAGCGCACCATCGCTCCCATCCCGGCCACGCTGTCGGACGACGAGGCCGTGGCCGCGGCGCGGGCCGCGCTGGACCTCGGCCCGCCGCGCTCGACCTACCGCGCCGGGGACGAGCTGCACCTCGAGTACGACAGCCGCAAGCTGGTCATCTACGGCGACACCGGCCTGGTGGTCGACCAGGGACGGTCGTCGCGCTTCTTCCTGCGCGTCGCCAACTGGCTGCACTACAACCGCGGCAAGCGGGCCTGGACCTACGTCGCCGACGTGTACGCGGTGATGTTGCTGTACCTGGCCATCTCCGGCCTGTTCATGATCAAGGGCCGGCTCGGCCTGCGCTGGCGCGGCGCGCTGCTGGCCGGGGCCGGCATCGCCATCCCCGTCGCCTACGTCGTGTGGTCGGGCGGACCGGAGGCGCACCGCGCTGCGGCCACGACGGCGACCGAGGCGCCGAGGTCACCTGGCGACGAGCGACCGTCGGTGCCTGCGCCAGCGCCCTGATGGCCGACCCGTCGGGCCGGCTCAGATCACCAGGTCGTCGCTGAGGCCACCGAAGCCGAAGTTGCCTGCGAAGCCACCACCGAAGCCGCCACCACCTCCACCACCGGCCGAGGCGGGCGGGTTGCATTTCGGGCAGTCGACCATCTCGGGGTCGTCGGTCAGGTAGCCACACACGTCGCAGGCTCCCGAACCGAAGCGGATGATCTTGCCGGCCCCGCCCGACAAGCCCTCGAGCGACTCGCTGGACAGCGGCCGGGGCGCGATGCGGCGAGGGGCGGGCTTCTTCATCGACCCAACGTCAGAGCAAACCGTGTTCCACCATCGATCGACCTGAAGGCAAGGGGTTACGGGACGGGCCGGAGCCAGCTGGTGTATGGGCGTGCACTTCGCGCGCAACAGAGCCTGCACAAGCTGACCGCCTGCTAGCGTGCCCCCATGCTGCCCATCCCGCCGTGGCTGCCGCCGCTCGTGGGGGACGTGGCCACGGCCGGGACGCCGGTGCTGGTGTACGACCTGGATCCCATGCGCGACCGCATGCGGGCGGTGATGGCGGCGGCGCGGCCGCTCGGCGTGCGGGTGCTGTTTGCGGTGAAGTCGCTGCCCGCGCGGCCGATGGTCGAGCTGGCCTGCGCCGAGCTCGACGGGCTCGACCTGGCCGGTCCCGGGGAACACGCGCTCGCATCCGGGCTCGCGCCCGGGCTGGTGTCGTGCGCCAGCCCGGCCGGCGACGCCGCACGCGCCGGTGCCACCACGGTCGTGTCGGTCGAGACCGAGGCCGCGCTGGCGCGGGTGCTGGCGTGGCCTGGCCAGGTCGAGGTCGCGGTGCGGGTGTCGGTGTCGGCCCTGGCGCCAGGCCACCCTGCCATCGGCGCCCTGCAGGCCGGTGACGGCCACCGCCGCTCGCGCTTCGGCCTCGAGCTCGACGACGCCGATGGCCAGGCCCGCGCGCTGGTGCTGGTCCGCGCCGCCACCGCGGCGGGGCGACGGGTCGGCCTCCACGTCCACGGCGCCGGTACCGTGCTGACCTCGCCCGCGGCGTGGGGAGCGCTGGCGGCGGCGGTGGCCCACGCGGTCGACCAGCTGGGGTGGCGGCCCGCCTTCGTCGATCTCGGCGGCGGATGGCACGGCGTGGCCGAGCAGCTCGGCCCGGCGCTGGCGGCGGTGCGGGTAGCGCTGCCGGAGGTCGAGCTGCGCATCGAGCCGGGCCGGCTGTGGACCCTCGGCGCCGGCTGGGCCGTCGGCCAGGTCGCCGCCGTGTGCCCTCGGCGCGATCGCACGGTGCTGGTCAGCACCCTGTCGCGAGCGGCGCACCTGCGCTGGTCCCCGGTCGCCCTGGCCGGGACGGCGCCGGCTCCGGGCCGACGCGACCACCTGACCATCGTCGGGCCGACCTGCTTCGAGGACGACGTGCTGGGCGACTTCGTGGCCGACGGGCGTGACTACCCGGTGGGGGCGCCGATCGTGGTCGGCGCGGTCAGCGGCTACGCGGCGGCGTGGAACCAGGGCTTCTCCGGGGTGGCCCCCGCGGCCGTGGTGTTCCGGACCGAGCGCGGGATCAGTACCAGCTGATCTCCTCCATGCCGTATGCCTGGCAGTTGGGGCACCACCCGTCGCCGTAGACCACGGATCCGCAGGTGCAGATCATGTCGCCGTAGCGGATGTAGCCGCCACCATCGGCTCCGACCAGGCCTTCGGCGGACAGGGCCCGGGGCGTCAGCTTGCGAGGTGGCTTCGTCTTCTTCACGCTGACTGACTCTTGCACGTGGCGCGCCAGCCTCGTCGGACGTGATTCCAGGGCATTGCTTGGAGCGCCGTCGTGGCGGCGTGCACGGGTCGCGCAAGCGGCGATCTCGAGTTGTGCACCTTGCACCGGCCGCCCAGCCTGGCGCCGCCGTCGGCGCGATCGGGGCCCTTCGCCGGTCCCTCGCCGGGCGCCGGGCACGCGATCGTGGCGCTTCGCCGTTCCCTCGCCGCGCGCGAGGATCGACAATCGAGCGCGGTGGGCTCCGAGGGTGAAGCACTGATCGGGCGGACGCTCGGCGACTTCGTCGTGCGCGACCAGATCGGGGCCGGCGGGTTCGGCGCGGTGTACCGGGCCGAGCAGCCGCTGCTCGGGCGCGAGGCGGTGATCAAGGTGCCGCTGGCGCCGTCGGCCAGCTCGGCCGAGTACGTCGCCCGCTTCCTGCGCGAGGCCCGGCTGGCGTCCAAGCTCGACCACCCGTACGCCGCGCACATCTACGCGTTCGGGTCCGAGCCCGACGGCACGTTGTGGACGGCGATGGAGCTGGTGCGCGGCACCCCGCTCGACCGCGTCGTCGAGCAGCAGGGGCCGCTGCCGCTCGAGCGCTTCGCGCCGCTGTTCGACAAGATCTGCGAGGTGGTGCAGACCGCGCACGAGCAGGGCATCATCCACCGCGACCTCAAGCCGTCGAACGTGATGGTGCTGGCCCGGGCCGGTCGTCTCCTGCCCAAGCTGCTCGACCTCGGCATCGCCAAGGGCGACGGCGGCGATGGCCGCGCCAGCGACGCCGGGACCAGCCCCGGTGACGACGAGGCCACCGACGAGCCCGCGCTGGCGCAGGGCAGCGGCGCCCGCTACACCCGGGCCGGCAAGTACCTCGGCTCGCCGGCGTACATGGCGCCCGAGCAGTGGGTCGACGCCAGCCGGGCCGACGCCCGGACCGACGTGTACGCGCTCGGCATCCTCGCCTTCGAGGTCCTGACCGGGCGCCTGCCGTTCTCGGCCCCGACCACGCCCGGCATCGCCCGCCTGCACGCGCGCGCGCCGGTGCCCGCCTTGCCGGCCCACCTGCCGGCGGCGCTGCACGCGGTGATCGCCCGGGCCATGGCCAAGCGTCCCGACGATCGCTTCCCGAGCGCGCTCGAGCTGGCGGCGGCGATGCGGGCCGCGGCCGGCCTCGACGGCGCCGCGCCCCGGCTGCCCGAGCTCGACCCGTTCCTGCGCGACGAGCTGCTGACCAGCGCGCCGCAGCCGCTGGCCGAGGCGGTGGCCGCGTTCGACAGCGTGCGCAACGTGCACCAGGCCCAGGGCGCGGTGTTCGCGGTGGTCCGCGTCGTCGTCCGCCTGATCGGCAACCTGGCCCTGGCCTGCTGGTGTGAGGTCGCGGCCCGCGTCGGCGGCGATCAGGACGACCTGCAGGTCCGCCTGCGCCAGCTCCGTCAGCGCGGCCTGTCCGACCCCGAGTGGATCGAGCTGGCGCAGCGCATCGCCGGTCGCGTCTCGGCCCTGGGCGACGGCTTCGCGCTGCCCGAGCTGATCGAGCTGCTGGCGCCGGGCGACGGCGCGACGACGAGCGCGACCGACGAGCTGGCCGGGTTGCTGACGCTGCGCGGCTGGTTCGAACAGCACCCCACCGCCGACGAGGCGACCACGCTGGCCCAGCTGGGCAAGGCCCTGCCGCTGGTCGACAAGCTGCTGCGCCGGCTGACCTGGCTGGGCTCGTACCCGCTGGTGGTGGTGCGCGCGGCCGACGGGCGGGCCGACGTCGGCGAGCCGTGGATGGGGGTGCGCCGGCTGCACCGCGCCACCGTGCCGGTGCGGGGCGCGCTGGCCGACGCCGGCGGCCGCGACGCGCTGGTGCTCATCGACCAGAACGGCGCGGTGGTCGTGCCGCTGTCACCCCTGGTCCAGCTGGCCCGCCCGGCCCCGGGCCACGGCGAGGAGATGTTCGTGCTCGATGGCGCCGGCAAGGGCGGCGCGCGCCTGGTGTCGCTGCCGACCGGGTTCGAGCGCACCGACGACGCCCTGTGGCCGTGGATGCGGGCCCGGGTCGGGCTCGACGCCGACGAGCGGGCCCAGGCGGCCGAGCAGCGCCCGCCGTATCGCGGCCTGGCCACGTTCACTCGCGACGACGCCGATCAGTTCGTCGGCCGCGAGCAGGAGACCGAGGCCTTCGCCAATCGCCTGCGGGTGACGCCGCTGCTGGTCGTGGTCGGCCCGTCGGGCGCCGGCAAGAGCTCGTTCGTGCAGGCCGGCGTGGTCCCGGCGCTCGGCCCGAGCTGGACGACGATCATCGTCCGCCCCGGCCCGTCGCCGTTGACCGCGCTGCGAGCCGGCCTGGTCGGCGCCGGCGTCGGCATCGGCGCGGGCGAACTCGACGGCGACGGCGTGCGCGCCGCGCTGCGGGGCTGGGCCCAGGCCCAGCAGCACCAGGTCCTCCTCTACGTCGATCAGTTCGAGGAGGTCTTCACCCTGTGCCACGACCCGGGTGACCGCGCCCGCTACGTCGACACCCTGGTCGGCATCAGCCGCCTGGTCGACGACCCCATCCGCGTCGTGCTGACCGTGCGCGACGACTTCCTGCTGCGCTGCCAGCAGGTCGGCCCGCTGCGCGAGCGCCTGGCCACCGGCCTGCAGCTGCTGGCGACCCCGACCGCCGAGGATCTCGGCCGCATCCTGACCGAGCCGGCCCGCCGCGCCGGCTACGAGTTCGAGGACCCGGAGCTGCCGGCCGAGATGGTGAGCGCGGTGGCCGACCAGGCCGCCGCCCTGCCGCTCCTGTCGTTCACCGCGGCGCAGATGTGGGACCTGCGCGATCGGCACGCCCACCGCCTGACCCGCAAGGCGTACGAGACGCTGGGCGGCGTCGGCGGCGCGCTGGCCCAGCACGCCGAGCGGGTGTTCGGGCAGATGAGCGCCGACGAGCGGCAGCTGGTCCGGGTCGGCTTCCGCAACCTGGTCACCGCCGACGGCACCCGCGCGGTGCTGACCCGGGCCGAGATGCTCGAGCTGCTCGGCGACGCCCGCACCGGCGAGTCGGTCATCGAGAAGCTGATCGGCGCGCGCCTGCTGACCGGGTCGGAGGGCGTCGGTGGCATCGACCGGGTCGAGGTCGTCCACGAGGCGCTGCTGTCGGGCTGGCCCCGGCTGATCGACTGGCGACGCGAGGACGCCGAGGGCGCCCGCCTGCGCGACCAGCTGCGCGCGGCGGCCCGGCAGTGGGAGGAGCGCGGCCGGCCGCGCGGCCTGCTGTGGCGCGCCGAGACCTTGACCGAGTACCAGCTGTGGCGGGCCCGCCACCCGGGCCTCCTGACCGCGGTCGAGCAGCAGTTCGGCGATGCGAGCGAGCGCGACGCGGCGCGCGGCCGCCGCCTCCGCAACGGCGCCATCGGCACCATCCTCGCCATCCTCACCGTCGGTCTGGTGGTCGCGCTGGTGCTGTACCGCGACGCCGAGACCCAGCGGGTGCGGGCGGCCAGCAACGAGCGGCGGGCGGTCGCCGGCGAGGGCCAGGCCAAGGACGCGGTCACCGCCAGCAACCTCAGCCTCGGCCAGCGCGCCGCCGTCGCCGGCGACGCCAGCGCGGCGCTGGTGTACCTGACCGCGGCCCGAGCCGGTGGCGCCAGCGGCGCCGCGCTCGAGGTGCCGCTGGCCACCGCCCGGCAGGTGTTCGCGGCCGAGCGCCTGGTCCAGCGCGGCCACGACAAGAAGATCTGGGCCATGGTGCCGCTCGGCGACGGCACCCGCTTCGCCTCGGCCGGCTCCGATGGCGTGGTCAACCTGTGGAGCGTCGACCAGGCCGCGCCGTTGCACGTGCTGCGCGACGCGCGCGATGGCATCTTCAACCTGTCCGCCTCACCTGACGGCGCGCTCCTGGCGGCGCCGTCCTTCGACGGACGAGCTCGGCTGTACCGGGTCGCCACCGGCGAGCTGGTCCACACCCTCGTCCACGGCGACAGCCGGCTGTTCGTGGTGATGTTCGGTCCGGACGGCCGGCGCGTGTACCTGGCCGACGACGCCGGCACGATCAGCGTGTGGGACCTGCCGGCCGGGCGCAAGGTGGGCCAGCACGCCATCCCCGGCGGATCGGTCGGCCTGCCCGCGCTGTCGCCCGACGGCCGGACCATGGCCGTGCCCGGCTTCGATGGCAGCCTGCGCCTGATCGATCCGGACACCGGCGCCGTCCGCACGTTCATCCCCCACGCCCACGCCGACACGACCTGGGCGGTCGCGTTCTCCGCCGATGGTGCGCTGCTGGCGACCGCTGGCTGGGACCGGACCGCGAAGCTGTGGGACGCGCGCACCGGCGCCGCCCGCGCCACCATGGTCGGCCACAGCGCGGCGATCGACGACGTGGTGTGGAGCCCGAGCGGCAAGCTGCTCGCCACCGGCGCCCGCGACGGGACGATCCGGGTGTGGAACCGCGACGGCAGCAGCAAGGCGACGCTCAGCCCCGACCGCGGTCTGGTGTACTCGGTGCGGTGGGGCGCCGACGACACCCGCGTGCTCACGACCATCGGCGACTCGGCCATCCTGTGGGACGTCGACGCCGCCCTGCCGCTGGCCCGCTTCGCCGCCCAGGGCGCGGCGGTGTTCCGCGCCTTCACCGTGCCCGGGCGCGACGAGGTGGTCAGCGCCGGCGGCGACGGCACGATCCGGCGCTGGACCTCGCGCTCGACCACCCAGTACCGGCCGACCGCACACGCCGGCATCGTCACCCGCGTGGCCGCGTGTACCGGTGGCCCCAGCTGGCTCACCGTCGGCGCCGACGGCAAGGCCATCGGCTGGAGCCGCAGCGGGGAGGTGGTGTGGACCAGCCCGGCCGAGCTGGTCGTGTCCGACGCCGCGTGCCGGGGGGGGCGGTGGCTGCTGGCCGCGGCCGACGGCGTCCTGCACGAGGTCGACGTGTCCGCACCCGATCCGCGCGCGGCGGCGCCGCGGCGCCTCGACCTGCCGGCGCTCGGCGCCGGGGCGACCATCGAGCTCGCGCCTGACGGCGCCCGCCTGCTGGCGGTGGCGCCGGCGGGGCCGGCCCAGATCGTGTCGCTCGTCGGCGGCCCCCACCTCTCGCTGCCCGGCGAGCTGCCCGCGATCGGCAACGAGCTGATCCGGTTCTGGCTCGGGGATGGCTCGGCGGTGGTGTACGGCACGGACGGCGGCGCTCGGGTATGGGACACACGCACCGGCGCGCTGCGCTTCTCGATCGATCCTCCAGGCGGGGTCCTGCGCGCGCTCCTGAGCGACCTCGCCAGCGGCAGCCTGTTCGTGGTCGGGCAGGACTACACGATCGGCCGGCGAGCGCTGACCGATGGCCGCGAGCTCGGGCGCTACGCCGGCGAGGCCTACCCGTGGATGGTCGCGGTCCGGGCCGGGCACGTCTTCGCCGGGATGGACGATGGCTCGGTCACCGAGTTCGACCTGGCGACCGGCCGCAAGCTCGGCCTGGTCGGGCTGTACGGCGCCGACGTCATCAACCTGTCGTTCGCTGACGACGACCTGCTGCTGGTCGGCGGCATGAACCGCGTGCTGACCGTGGTCGACCGCACCAGCGCCGCGGTGCTGCTGCGTGTGCCGCTGCCGTCGGAGGCCCGCCTGGTGACCGCGGCCGACGGCCAGGTCGCGGTGGGGGGGCTCAGCGGCGCGGTCACCTTCGTCACGCTCGCGCGCGACCGCGCCGACGTCGCCACGCTCGAGCGCGAGGCCGCGTGTCGGGTCCCGTTCACGCTCGAGGCCGGCGTGCGGGTGCCGCGGCCGATCGATCCTCGGGCGTGCCAGGGGGTGACCGCACCCTCACCCACGACCCGGGCGGCCCCGCCATGACGCCCCGCCGCCCGATCTCCCCGCCGCCCCGTCGGTCTGGCCACATTCAACCGAGGTAGCCATGTCACCCTGGATCCGCCTGTCCCCCCACGTGTTCCCGCAGCTGCGCCAGGGCGTCCACCCGATGACCCCGCAGACGCTGACGGCCGACCCGGCCCGGGTCCGCTACGCCCACCACGTCGTCGGCATCGTCCGCTCGCTGGTCGCGGCCGGCCAGATCGAGGAGGCCCGGTCGTTCCGGACCGACGTCCCGCTCGGGCGGTACCTCACGCTGTGGAAGGAGGACCCCACCACCCACGCGGTGAAGGTCGAGCCGCTGCCCGAGCTCGACTCGGCGCTCGAGCTGCGGCTGGGCGACCTCGGCATCTTGCTGCGTGATGGCCGCATCCGCCAGGACTCCAACATGGCGTACCTGCCGTCGGAGGCCGACACCCCGCGCGTGCTCGACGTGCTGCGCGCCTTGCACCGCGGCGCCCGACGGGCCGACGTGCTGGCGCTGGCCGATCAGCTCGAGCTGGGCATCGACGACGAGGTGGTCGACGACCTGCTGGCGCGCGGCGTGCTCGAGGTCGTGCCGGGCCCGAGCCCGGTGCCCGCGGTCGAGACCGAACCGACGCTGATGTGGCTCGGGCACGCCTACGTCCGGGCCGCCTGCGCCGGCAAGAACGTGTGGTTCGACCCGTTCCCGACCCCGCGCATGGCCTGGACCGAGGCCGAGCGCACCAGCCTGTTCGGCGCCGACGTGCCCGATCAGTACCTGCTGCCCGACTACGGCCCCGGCGCGCACCACGTCACCCAGGATGAGCTGCCGCTGCCCGACGCGGTCTTCATCACCCACCAGGACCTCGACCACATGGACCTCGGCGCGCTCGGCCTGATCCCGCCGACGGTGCCGATCTACGTCCCGGCCGCCGACGCGCGCAAGCCGTGGCAGGTCGACCTGGTGGTGGCGCTGCGCACCCTCCTCGGCGCCGAGCGCGACGTCCGCGTGCTGCGCCACGGCGAGTCCGTGGCGATCGGCGAGCTCCGGATCACGGCCTTCCCCTTCATCGGCGAGTTCCCGCCCAGCCTCGACCACACCTGGAACTGCTACCTGCTCGAGCTACCCGACCAGGTGTGGGCGCTGTGCGCCGACTCCGCGGTGACCGACGCCCAGGTCGAGTGGCTGGCGACACGCCGCCGGGGCGACACCCGTCCGCTCGGCCTGATGACCAACCGCCTCGCCACCCACACCCGCGCCGCCGGCTACCGCGACGCCCACCACGAGCCGCTCACCTTCGGCCGCCTGTACACCTGGTACCTGCCGCCGATCGCGCTGTTCGACGACGCTCCCGAGACCGGGACGCCGGTCAGCGTGCTGGGCCGGCTGGTGCGTGAGGCCGGTCTGTCGATGCTGTACCCGTACGCCCACGGCAACCTGCCGTGGTACCGGCTGGCCGGCTCGTACCTGCTCCAGAGCCACATCGGCTCGCACTCGCTCGGCGCGTTCCACGGCATGGCCCGGGCCGCGCATGGGGTCGGCGCCAGCCTGGTCCACCTCCAGCACGGCCGCCGCTTCGTGCTCGGCCCGACCTCGACCCACGAGCACGTGTGCGGGACCTGCGCCGGTGGACACGAGCACGGGCACGGGCACGAGCACGGGCACGGGCACGGGCACGGGCACGAACACTAGCGCCGTCAGCCCGGCGCCGGCGAGACGTCGAGCACCGTACACGGCCGGGTGTCATCGGCGGTGGTGACGTTGACGAAGGTGGTCACGCCGTCGTCCCAGCGGCCGCCGTCCTCGTGGATGTGGCCGAACAGGTGGAAGCGCGGCCGACGCTCGACGATCCGGGCCAGCAGGTCGGCGCAGCCGACGCGGCGACCGTCGTAGCAGCGATCGCCGAACCCCGCCGGGGGGCCGTGGGTGACCAGCAGGTCGAGCCCGGTCGGGATACGGCGCCAGCAGGTGTCGATGTCGGGGCCACGCCGCCGGTTGAAGGCCCAGTCGTGGAACCACGGCTGCCACGGGCTGCCGTACACGCGCAGGCCATCCAGCGTGACCTCCTCGTCCTCGAGATAGGTCAGCCCGGCGTCGGTGAACAGGGCGCGGGCCGGGCCGGGCTGCCGCTGCAGCGCGAAGTCGTGGTTGCCGGCGATGACCACCTTGTGCCGGTGCGGCAGGGCGGCCAGCCAGTCGGCGACCGCGCGCAGCTGCGGCAGCGTGCCACGGGCGGTGAGGTCGCCGGCGTGGACCAGCACATCGCCGTCGGGCACGTCGATCGTGGCGTGGTGGCCGTGGGTGTCGGCCATGGCGACGACGCGGACCATGCGCCGACGGTAGCGCGCGCCGCCTCGTGCCGACCAGCGCCGGGCCCGCCCGGCCGCAGGGCCAGGGTCGTTTTGCAGTACGCTCGGCGGGTATGCCCGACTTCGTGATGCCCGTGCCACCCGAGGTGCCTGCGGATCAACACGGCGAGGGCACCGGCGAGCTGCGCTACGAGGACGTGGCCCAGGACGGCCGCCTGCGGGTGGTGGCGTTGCCGGCCGCGCTGGCGTGGACGTTGTGGCGGCCGGTGCTGGCCCGGCGCGACGGCGAGCGGGCCCTGAGCAAGCACGGCATCGTGCCGATCCTGACCCGGCTCACGGTGACCGGCACCGAGGCCCGGGTCCGGCTCGACCAGCCCGCGACCGGCGCGGGGCGGTTCGAGCTGGCGGCGCGCGAGGTGAGCGGCCAGGTCGATCGGCTGTACCTCAACATGTGGCTGTCGCTGTCCGGGCGGGCCGGTCGCCTGTTCCCGCGCGAGGGTCCGGGCGAACCGGTGGTGGCCGGGCACCTGTTCGCCGAGCACGTCTTCACCCGGCTGTTCGCGCCCCCTGGCCAGCGCTCCGTCACCTCGTTCGCCGCGGTCGGCCACCCCGACCTGCCGGCGGTGCCGGCCGCCCGCTACCCGGGCCCGTCGGCGACCAGCGCCGGCGAGCTGCCGGCCGGCGCGACCTGGCTCGACGACGCCGACGTGGCCGACCCGGTCGTCACCTGCTTCGGCCTCGACCAGACCGACTCCAACCAGCACGTCAACTCGCTCGTCTACCCCCGCCTGTTCATCGAGGCCACGCAGCGCCGGCTGGCCGCACACGGCCTCTCGCGCGCGGTGTTGACCCGCAGCCTCGACATCGCCTTTCGCAAGCCGTGTTTCGCCGGCGACCAGGTCGCGGTGCACCTGCGCCTGTTCCGCTGGGGCGACGACGTCGGCGCGGCCGGGGTGCTGCGCCCGGTCGGCCAGCCCGACGATTCGCCACGCTGCTTCGCCCGCCTGGTCGCGCGCTGAGCCTGGGAGGCGGGCGTCCGGACCAGGCCCCTGGCCGGGCTGGCAGGCGCCTGCCCGATCGTGCAGGCCCGGCGCGAGGGCGATCGGTCCCTGGTGTGCACGGCGAGGGCGTTCGTCAAGCCGTTGCGGCGCGCGCGCGGCGACTTACAGAGAGGTCATCACCCCGCGGCCACGCCACTCGGCCGCCAACCAGATCATCAGGAGAACCACCATGTCGCTCATCACCCGTCGTGACGCCACCCCCGCCTTCTACAGCCGCGATCCATTTGCGCTCGCGCGCGAGCTGTTCGCCTGGGACCCCCTGACCCGCCAGGCCTCGGCCTTCAGCCCCAGCTTCGAGGTCAAGGAGACGGCCGACGCCTTCGTCCTGCGGGCCGACCTGCCGGGGGTCAAGCAGGCCGACCTCGACGTGTCGTTCCACAACGGCGTGCTGTCGATCAACGGCTCGCGCAGCTCGGAGGAGCGCAAGGAAGGCGAGAGCTACTACGTGTACGAGCGCCAGTACGGCGCGTTCTCGCGCAGCTTCTCCATGCCGGACTCCGCCGACGGCGACAAGGTCGAGGCCAAGCTCGACGACGGCGTCCTGACCGTCAACGTCGGCAAGAAGGTCAACGCCAAGCCGCGCAAGATCGAGATCGCCAGCAAGAAGTAGGTGGCGCTGCGGGTGCAAGGCCGCTCGAAGGCCCGTGCGTGAGCTCCCCGGCCAGCGTCCTGCTACGGCGCCGCCGGGGCCCGGGCCAGCGGCACGGTGAACGTGACCAGGCCGCTGCCCGCGCGCAGGCGCGGATCGGACGGCGCCATCACCTCCACCACGTCCTCGGTGATGGTCACGCCCGTCGGCGTGACCTCGACCGCGCGGCCGTCGTAGCCCACGCCGGCCTGGGCCACCACGACCTCACCGTCGTCGTACTGCAGCCAGGCGCGGCCGGCGCCGGCCTCGATCAGCACGCCGGCGGCCCGCACCAGGTGCGCGTCGTCGCTGGCGTCGCCGGCGATGCGGGACCGCGTGGCCGCCGGGGCGCCCGCCACGGTGCGGTCCGGATAGGTGACCGCGTACTCCAGCACCTCCACCACGGGTGGTGCCGTCGACGGCCGCACGACGTGGCGCTTGCCCTGGCCGTCGGACACCACGGCGGCGCGCTCGGCCCCACGCCACACCACCACGTGCAGCGCCGTCGGATCGGTCGGCGCGCCTACCGGTGGCTCGCACGGCGCGGCCGGCCCGCCCTCGACCGGCAACCCGCTGGCCACCGACAGCGCGCGCACGGCCTCGGCCGGCGACACCTCCCGCAGGCGCAGATCGAAGGTCGGCCCGCCACACGGCAGGCGCACCCCGAGCTCGGCCGGGCTGATCGCCCGCAACGCCGCCACCGCGTCGGCGGCGTGGGCCCCGATCAGGGTGAGCCGCGCCAGGCGGCCGCCCGCCGCCGCCGGGACGGCGGGCAGCGCGGGCAGCGCCGCGAGGTCGGCCGGCACCACGTACGTCGTGTTGCCGACCTCGAGGCCGCGGCGCCCGGTGACCGCCAGCAGGCCGGCCAGGACCGCGCCGACCGGGACCCGGCGCGCGACGATGTCGACCGCCCCGAGCGGGCCCGGCGCCGGCACGATGGAGCGGCGCTGGACGTCGGCGACGAGCCGCAGCAGGTCGGCGACCGGGGCGGCGGCGAAGCGCAGGTCGACGGCAGGGCCGCCGCCGCGAGGCCGCCAGGCCGGCGGCGCCTCGCCGAGGTGCGCGGCCAGTAGCGCGTAGGCGCCGGCACGGTCGCGCGCCCGCACCCGCGCGCTGATCCGCCGCTCATCCGGGGCGGTCAGCAGTGGCGCGCGGTCGGGGCGCAGCACGGTCCACACCAGGCCGGCCGGCAGGTCGACCACGACCAGCTCGACCGGCGCCGGCGCGCCCGGGTCGAGGCCCGGCGCGACGAGCTGCGGCAGGGCGGCGACGTCGACCGCGGCTGGCCAGGTCCGGGCTGGTCGCGCGTCCACCGGGGGCGCGGCGTCGATCGGCGCGGCGTCGGGTCGAAGCTCGAGCTCGAGCTCGGCCCGGCGCCTGACGCGGCCCAGCTTGGTCCGCAGCTCGCGCAGCACGCCGGTGCCGGCGTAGTCGGCGAACTCGGCCTGCCAGCAGGCTGCGACCGCGGCCTGATCCGGTGCGTCGACCACGCAGTCGATGGCGGCGCGCTCGTCGGCCGAGGCGGCGCGGCAGCCGTCCAGCATCCCGGCGAACAGGTCGGGCGGCGACGGCTTGCCGGCCTCGGCCAGCATCGGCTCGAGCACCCGGCGCGAGCGCTCGACGAAACGCTGGCAGCGATCGCCCTGTGCCTGCCCGCAGCCGGCGCCGAGCGCGGCCGCCGCGACGACGACGAGCCTGGCCGCCTTCAACTCGCGGCCTCGGCGCGGCGCACCGCCGCCAGCATCTTGTCCTGGGCCGGGCCGACCACGTCGGCCGACCGGTTCGTCGTCACGTAGGCGCGCAGCGCGCCGACCAGCGGCGAGGCGTGCCGGGCGGTGCGGGCGGCGCAGTCGGCCAGCTCCTCGTCGTTGCCACACAGCCAGTGCGCCAGCAGCCAGAACATGGCGGCCGGGTAGCTGGTCGCGACCAGGTCGCGCTCGGTCACCCACTCCTCCTCGGTCGGCAGCTGCGCCACCCAGACCCGGTCGCTGCCGGCCAGCACGCTGCGCAGCATGGCGATCGTGCCGAAGCGCCGGGTCACGAACTCGGCGCGCGCCGTCCAGGCCGCGGCCAGCGGCGGGGCCAGGTCGACCGCCTCGGGCGGCTCGACCCGGTGATCGAAGCCCTCGACGTGGAAGCAGTCGCGCAGGTCGGTCAGGTCGATCTCGACCTCGTCGTCGGGATCTCCGCCGTCGCGCTCGCCATCGGCCTCCTTCCACAGCTCATGCAGGCTCTGGAGCAGGAAGCCGCCGACGGTGCCGTTGCCCCAGCGCCCCATCTCGCGCTCGTCGTAGTAGAAGACGCCGCCGGTCGGCAGCGGCCCCCACGCCTCGAGCCCGGCCATCGCGAACATGTGATCGCCGCGGTTGATCTGCTGACCGAGCTGGAACAGCCCGAGCAGGTGCTGGATCGCGTGCAGGGTGCCCTCCCACGGCCGGCGCAGCTGATCGAGCCAGGCCGGGACGTCGGGCAGCTTGCCCTGCCAGGTCTCGTCGTCGATCTTGGGGTGGTCGCCGGAGTCGTACTGGAAGTGGCGCTGCAGCGCGCTGCGCAGCTCGGCCGGCACCGGCCGGCCCAGGCCGGCCTCGACCGTGGCCAGCTCGTCGGAGACGTGGTGGTCGGGCGCCCCGGCCAGATCGAGGACCCAGGACAGGTGGCGCTGCAGCGACCCGCTGTCGGTCACCGTCGGCGGCGCGGACGCGGCCCGGGGTGGGCCACCAGCGGCCTTCTTCGCCGCCGGCTTCTTCGCCGCGGCCTTCTTCGCCGCCGGCTTCTTCGCCGCCGGCTTCTTCGCCGCCGCCGCCTTCTTGGCCGCCGGCTTCTTCGCCGCCGCCTTCTTCGCCGCCGGCTTCTTGGCCGCCGGCTTCTTCGCCGCCGCCTTCTTCGCCGCCGGCTTCTTCGTCGTCTTGCTCGCGCTCATGGCACCTCCAGGGTCACCTCGAACATCGCGCCGCGTTCGCTGCCGACCCACAGCCGGTCGGCGCCGACGAAGGCCAGGCGGGTCAGGCTGTCGGCGCCGGGGAACTCGGTCCGCGGCAGCGAGCGCAGGTGCTCGCCGCGGCGGGCGTCGAACAGGTGCAGGTAGCCGCTGCCGGTGGCGGCGACCAGCGCGCCATCGGGCGAGGCCACCACGCCGTTGAACAGGCCGAGGTCGACCAGGAAGCGCCGGACTCGCCGGACCTCGGTCGTGCCCGCCATCCAGCGCAGCGTGTCGTCGTTGCAGCCGCTCCACCAGGTGTCACCGGCGCGGGCCAGGCCGACCACGGTGCAGTGCGGGTTGCCGTACGGCCCGGTGTCGATCAGGTCGCGGCCATGCTCGTGCCGGTTCCAGCGCTCGCGGCCGTCGGCCGGGTCGAGCCCGACCAGGCGCCCGGCCTCGGTGCCGACGACGATGACGCCGTCGGCGCGCACCACCAGCGCGCTCGGATCGGCGACCGCCTCCGACCACACCGGCGCGCCGCCTTCGCCGATGCGGACGACGCGGTCGCGGTTGGTCGCGCACACCACGTCGCCGTGATCGTCGACGGCGAGGGCCTCCACGTCCTCACCCGGCAGGGCCAGGTGCACCGTCGCCGCCGCCGCGTCGACCCGCCACACCGCGTGGTCGCCGCCGACCCATGCGTGCCGACCGTCGGCGCTGGCCACCAGCTCCTCGACCCGGCGCCCGAACTTGGTGATCAGGCGGGCGGCCGGCTCACCGGGCGACCAGGCCAGGACCCGGCCGTCCCAGCCCCCAGAGATGACCGTGCCATCGGCCAGCGGCACGAAGCCGCGGACCTGACCGGTGTGGACCTGGCCGGTCACGCCGGCGACGGATCGGCCGGCGCTGTCGAAGCGGTACACGGTGCCCGACGTGCCGGCGGCGAACACCCGTCCGTCGCCCGCCACCGCCAGCGCCCACAGCGGCCCCTCGAGCGGTGGCGCGGTCGGCGCCGGCGCGGGCTCGCCGCGCACCTCGGCCACCATGCCGTGGATCTCATCCTCGATCGCCGACTGGCCGGTGGCGGCGCCGGCGCCGAGCGCGGTCACCTCGCCGCCCGGACCGACCCGGACGAGCTGACCCGCCTCGGTCGCGGCCAGCACGGCGCCGCCGCCGGTGGCGACCAGGCGCACGACCCGGCCGACCGCCGCGGTCTTCTTGCCCGGCGCGCCGGTGGCGTCGAGGGCGACCAGCTTCTTGGCCTCGCCGCCGGCCCAGGTGGCGGCGCCATCGCCGCGATCGGGCCCGAGCGCCCACATCGACGACGGCATCGCGATCTCCTGGCTGGCGCCGGTGGCCAGCTCGACCACCTGCAGGTAGTTGCGGGTGCCGCCGCCGGTCTTGACGTGCGAGAACGTGCAGCGCGTGCCGTCGGCGCTCCACCGCACCGTCTGGAAGCCACCCTCGCCGCGGCCCTGCCACAACACCTCGCCGCTCGGCCAGCGGTAGATCACCGCGTTGCCGCAGCTGCCGCCGGCGGCGAGCCGGCTGCCGTCGGCCGAGAACGCGCAGCACCGCACCCCGTTCGGCACGCCGCCGAACCCCGGCAGCTCACGCCGGGCCACGCCGGTGGCCGGGTCGAACTCGACCAGGTGGCCGCCGTGGTACGCGACCACCAGCGCGTCGGCGCCGGCGCCCGGCGGCGCCCACGCCGCGTCGTAGCCCCACGAGTAGCGCAGCGCCAGCTCGGTCACGACCGCGCCGGTGACGGCGTCGACGATCACCCCCAGCCCATCGCCGACCACGGCCAGGCGTCGCCCGTCCGCGTCGAGCGCCAGCCCGTTGATGTGCTTGCCCAGCACGAACGGCACGCGATCGATCCGTCGCACCACGGCGCCGATGGCGTCGGCCTGACCAAGGGCCTCCGCGGCCCGCGGCGCCGGCTTGCTGCCGAGCACCGCCTGGTCGAGCCACGGATGGGCCAGGGCGCGGACCCGGGCCAGCCCCGCCTCGTCGTCGGCGACCAGCTGCTTGACCACGCCGACCGCGGCGGCCACCTCCTCGCCGAGGTCGCTCGCCTCGAGATACGAGATGGGGTACGGCCGGGCCGCGCCGACCACAGCAAACGCCCAGTCGAGCGCCGCTGCCCGACCGGCCTCGTCGTCGCTGGCGGCGAGGGCCTTGGCCACGAAGTGCGGCCACACCGCGCCCGGGTCAGCCAGCAGCTCGCGCAGCCGGGCCGAGCCATGCTGCGCCTGCTCCCACGCCACCCGCGCCGGATCGCAGTAGCGCAGGGTCGGCCGCGGCCGACCGAGCCGGTCGTAGGCAGCCAGGCCGAGCTGGCGCAGCTGCTGGTGATCGGCCGTGGCCAGGCGTGCGACCTCGGTCCGGTCGACCTCGTCGCCGTGGTCGAGCAGCAGCCGGGCCGCCAGCAGGTGGATCTGGCGCAGGTCATCGACCTTCGGGTAGCCGTAGCGGCGCAGGTGGGCCCGCGTCAGCGCCGCCCGCGCGGTGTCGAGCTCGGTCGGCGCCTCACCCGCGGCCGACAGCGCGACCTGCGCGGCCAGGCGGTAGGCCCACATGCGATCGTCCTCGGGCCCGCGCACGTCGGCGAGCAGGGCCCGGGCCGACGGCGCCGCCGCCGCCGCCCCGGCCGGCCCTTGCGCCGCCAGCGCCGCCAGCGCGCCGACCACCAGCGGCGACACGCAGGCGCGGACCAGCGCCGGGATGGCGGAGGCCGGGCGGGCGTCGTGGATCATGCCGAGGAGCAAGCGCACCGGCTCGTAGTCGCTGCTCGACATCCGCTCGCCGGCGTCCCAGCGGTCGACGAACCCGTCGAGGGCGCGGCCGAGCGCGGCGCCGGCGGCCTCGTCACCCTGGCGCGCCAGCTCGGCGGTGAGGTAGTCGAACTCGCCGCGCTGCTGGGCCCGGGCCTCGGCCCGGTCGGCGTCGCTGCCCCAGTGGGCGATGCCGGCCCACAGCGCGGCCTGCCACGACCGCTCGGGCGCGTCGGCCAGCGCCTCCCGCATGCGCGGCACGCCCCGGGCGTCGCCCAGCATCACCAGCCGCGCCGCCGCCTGCATCCGCGCGCCGCCGGCCAGGTTGGCCACCAGCAGCGGCGCAGTCAGGACCACGCCATCCTCCTCGAGCAGGCCGCGCAGGGCCATGGCCGACTCGTCGCCGCGGCCACCCATCATGCGCTCGAAGCGCGCCAGCACCAGCGCCACCGCCGGGTTGGCCGTGGCCACCTGCTGGTACAGCGCGCTCACCTTCTTGAGATCGCCGACGGCGGCCCAGGCCTGATCGAGGAACGCACCGGTGTCGGTGCCCAGCGAGGCCGCGGCGGCGACGGCCTCGGCCTCGGCGGTGGTGGCGGCCTGGCGCATGGCCCGACGGAGTGCGAATAGCCCCATGCCCCCGAGTGCAAGCCAGGCGCGACGGCGGGTCAAGCGCACCCGGCGCCATCCACGACCCGGCCGACGAGACGCCCGGCGGTACCGAGCGAATGGCGCGATGATGTTACCCTGCGGCCGATGCGCGCGGCCCTGGCCACCCTGCTGCTGGCGTCGGCCTGCAACCTGGTGTTCGGCGTCGATCCAGGCGCGGGCGGGGCCGACGCCGCCCGCGGCGACGCGCCGGTCGCTGGCTCCAAGCGGTGGAGCCGGGTCGTCGCCGGCCTGAACCACACCTGCGCCATCGACGAGGCCGCGGCGCTGTGGTGCTGGGGCGAGAACATCTCCGGACAGCTCGGCGACCGCTCCTACGGCCCCCGGTCCCGCCCGACCCAGGTCGAGCCCGGCACGACCTGGAAGCAGGTCAGCCTCGGCGTGTTCCACACGTGCGGCGTCCAGATGAACGACAGCCTGTGGTGCTGGGGCAGCGACAGCAGCGGCCAGCTCGGCATCTCCAGCACCGCCGCCCAGCCGCGCCCGGTCGCGGTGTCCGCTGGCGCCGCCGGGGTGGTGTCGTGGAAGGCGGTCGCGGCCGGTTCGTTCTACACGGTGGCCGTGGCCACCGACGGGACGATGTGGAGCTGGGGCGCGGACAGCTTCGGCCAGCTCGGCACGGGCCTGCTGGCGCCGACGGGGGGCGTCATCCTGCAGGACCAGCCGACCCAGATCACTGGCACCGACTACGACCAGGTCGCCGCCGGCCCGCTCCACGCCTGCGCCACCCAGACCACCGGCGCGTTGTGGTGCTGGGGCCTGGGCAGCACCGGTCAGCTCGGCCGGGGCGGCAACACGTCGTCGACGGTCCCGGTCCCGGCGGCGGCGGCCACCGCCTTGTCGTGGAGCGAGGTCGGCGTCGGCAATGCCCACACGTGTGCCCGGACCACCGCCGGTGAGATCTGGTGCTGGGGCTTCGACGAGGTCGGCCAGGTCGGGCAAGGCCAGGGCGCGGGCAGCCGGCCGCCCGGCCAGGTGCTGGCCGTGGCGAGCACCCTCGCGGTCGGCGGCCGGCACACCTGCGCCCTCGACGAGGCCGGCCTCCTGTGGTGCTGGGGCGACGCTGACCACGGACGCCTCGCGCTCGACCGCGACCAGCCGGTGCTCACCCCGTCGTCGGTCGTGCCCGATCGCCGGTGGGCGGCGGCCTCGTCGGGCGCCACCCACTCCTGCGCCATCGACGCGGGCGACGCCACGTTGTGGTGCACCGGCAACAATGGCGCCGCCCAGCTCGGGGTTGGCTCCGGCGGGCCGATGCCGGAGCCGCTCGCCCTCGGTCGCAGCGCCAGCAGCCTATCCGTCGGCGCCGGCCACGGCTGCTTGATCGAGGGCGCAGGCGCGGTCGCGTGCTGGGGCGACAACAGCGACGGTCAGGTCGGCGACGGGACCAACCGCGCGCGCGCGGCGCCGACGCCGGTCACCGGCGCGACGGCAGGCGCGCTGTCGCTCGGCGATGACACGTCGTGCCTGATCGACCGCGCCACCCCGCCGGCGCTGTGGTGCTGGGGCGATGGCGGCAGCGGCCAGCTCGGGCAGGACGACACCAGCGACAGCGCGCGGCCGCTGCGCGTCGCGACCAGCGCGACTGGGTGGCAACAGGTCGACACGGGGCGCCACAGCTGCGGGCTCGAGCACGGCGACCTCTCGTGCTGGGGCCGCCACGACGAGGGCCAGCTCGGCAACGCCGCTGACGCCAACGTGCCGCGAATCGTCGCGTCCATGATCAACGACGTCAGCACCGGCGGGACCCACACCTGCGCGGTGCGGAGCAACACCCAGATCGCGTGCTGGGGCCGCAACAGCGACGGCCAGCTCGGCACCACGCCCGAGGTCGGCGGCCCCGCCGCGGTGACAGTCCAGGCCCAGGGTGCGCCGCTGACGGGCTCCGCCATCTACGCCGGCGAGGCGTTCACGTGCGCGCTCGACGGCACCCAGCAGGCGTGGTGCTGGGGCCGCAACAGCCGCGGCCAGCTCGGCCGCGCGGCCAGCACCACCGGCGCCCCGGCCCGGACCGACTCCAACCAGCCCTGGGCTCATCTGGCGCTCGGCCGCGAGCACGCGTGTGGCGTGACCGTCGACAGCGGGGAGCTGTATTGCTGGGGCAGTAACACCTACGGCCAGCTCGGCCTCGGCCCCGGCATGGCGATCCAGGTGCCGGCGCCGACCCGGGTCGGCAGCGCGACGTGGAAGCGGGTCGTGGCCGGGTTCGAGTTCACCTGCGGCATACAGACCGACGACTCGGTGTGGTGCTGGGGCCGCAACGAGCAGGGCCAGCTCGGCGACGGCCAGTCGCAGCGCCTCGGCTTCGTGCCGGTGCCCGATCCACCGCCGCCGTGACCCGCGCCGTGCCGCTGCCGCCGCTGCCGATCGACGACGCCTTGCCGGCGCTGATCGGCGCGGTGCGCGAGCACGGCGTCGCCGTGCTGGTGGCCCCGCCCGGCGCCGGCAAGACCACGCGGGTGCCGGGCGCCTTGCTCGACGCCGGGGTCGCTGGCGACGGCGACGTGGTGTGCCTGCAGCCGCGTCGGCTGGCCGCGCGCCTGGCCGCGACCCGGGTCGCCAGCGAGCGCGGCGGTCGCCTCGGCGGCGAGGTCGGCTTCGAGGTGCGGTTCGACCGCGCGGTCGGCGCCGACACCCGCATCCGCTTCGTGACCGAGGGCATCGTCACCCGCCGCCTCTTGGCCGACCCGACCCTGCGCGGCACCTCGTGCCTCATCATCGACGAGCTGCACGAGCGCCACCTCGACGGAGACCTGGCGCTGGCGCTGGCCGCTCGCCTGCGCGCCGGGCCGCGGCCCGACCTGCGCATCGTCGCCATGTCGGCCACGCTCGAGGCCGACGCCGTCGCCGCGTTCCTGGGCGCGCCCATCGTCCGCAGCGAGGGCCGGGCCTACCCGGTCGAGATCGAGTACGCGCCCGACCCGCACGACCGCCCGCTCGGCAAGCAGGTCGCGGCCGCGGTGCGTCGGCTGCTGATCGACAAGCTCGACGGCGACATCCTGGTGTTCCTGCCCGGCGTCGGCGAGATCCGGCGCGCCAGCGACGACCTGGCCGAGGTGGCGGCGACGTTCGACGTCAGCGTGGTGCCGCTGCACGGCGACCTCACCGCCGACGAGCAGGACCGGGCGGTGGCGCGGGCGCCGCGGCGCAAGGTCATCCTCGCCACCAACGTGGCCGAGACCTCGGTCACGATCGACGGCGTGGTCGCGGTGATCGACTCCGGCCTGGCCCGGGTCGCGCGCCACTCGCCGTGGTCCGGGTTGCCGACGCTGCAGATCGAGCCGATCAGCCGGGCCAGCGCGACCCAGCGCGCCGGCCGCGCCGGCCGGACCCGGCCGGGCCGGTGCGTGCGGCTGTACGACGCCCACGACCACGACGGCCGGCGCGGCTTCGACCTGCCGGAGATCGCCCGGGCCGACCTGGCCCAGGTCGCGCTCGAGGTGCGCGCCGCCGGCGTCGGCGCGCTGGCCGACCTGCGCTGGCTCGACCCGCCGCCGGCGCCGGCGGTGGCCGCGGCCGAGGAGATGCTGCGCCGGCTCGGCGCGGTCGGCGCCGACGGCGCGCTGGCGCCGCTCGGCCGGCGCATGCTGCGGTTCCCGGCCCACCCGCGCCTGGCCCGCCTGCTGTGCGAGGCCGAGGACCGCGGGGTCGCCGACGAGGGCGCGCTGGCCGCGGCCGCGCTCGGCGCGCGCGAGCTGCGGCTCGAGCGGCGCAGCCACGGCGGCCCCGGTGGCGGCGCCCGCCACAGCTCGCCGTCCGACGTGCTCGACGACGTCGACGCGCTGCTCGACGCCCGCGCCAGCGGCCTGAAGGACCACGCGCTGCGCCGGGCCGGGCTCGACGTCAGCACCGCGCGCAGCGTCGACCGCGCCGCCCGCCAGCTCGAGCGGCTGTGCGCGCCGCGCCGGCGCGGCGACGGCGCCCGCACCGACGCCGAGCTCGACGCCGCGCTGCAGCTGGCCATCCTGACCGGCTTCCCCGACCGCGTCGGCAAGCGCCGGGCCGCCCGCTCGGCCGAGGTGCTCTTCGCCGGCGGCGGCAGCGGCACCCTGGCGCCGACCTCGGCGGTGATCGACGCCGAGCTGATGGTCGCGGTCGACGTGGCCGAGACCGGCGTGCGTGGCGCCGGCGTCGCCGCCGATCGCGGCGCGGCCAGCCGGGTCAGTATCCGCCGCGCCAGCGCCATCGATCCGTCGTGGCTGCTCGACCTGTACCTCGACCGCATCGACGACCGCGACGAGCTGGTGTGGAACGCCACGCGCGAGCGGGTCGAGCGGGTCCGCCGCATGGTGTACGACGGCCTGGTCATCGACGAGACGGTCGAGGCCGGGGTGGGCGAGCGCGCCGAGGACGCCGCCACCGTGCTGGCGCGCCAGGCCATCAGCGCCGGGCTGGCCCGCTTCGTCGACGCCGACGCGCTGGCGGCGTGGCGGGCCCGGGTCGGCTTCGCCGCCCAGCACGCTGGCGACCCCGCCCTCATCGCCCCGACCGACGAACACCTGGCCGAGGTGCTCGGCCGCGCCTGCGCCGGCTTGACCTCGTTCGCCGAGCTGCGCCGGGCCGATCTGCTCGGCCTGCTCGACGGCAGCCTCGGCCCGCGCCGGGCCCTGCTCGAGCGCCTGGCCCCGACCCACCTGGCCCTGCCCGGCCGGCGCCGCGTCGCCATTCACTACGAGCTCGACCGCCCGCCGTGGATCGGCTCGCGCATGCAGGACTTCTTCGGCCTGGCCCGCGCCCCGACGGTGGCCGACGGCCGCGTCGCCCTGGTGCTGCACCTCCTGGCCCCCAACCAGCGCCCGGTCCAGGTCACCCAGGACCTGCCCGGCTTCTGGGTCAAGCACTACCCGGCGATCCGCAAGGAGCTGATGCGCAAGTACCCGCGCCACCAGTGGCCGGAAGATCCGGCGCGCTTCATCGCCGAGGACTGAGCGCGCGACGCCGCGGTCGATCAGGCCAGGCCGCTGTCGATCAGGCCAGGCCGCAGTCGATCAGGCCAGGCGGTGCTTGAGGTCGGCGATGTCGCTCTCGCACCGGGCGACGCGGTCGCGCAGATCGAGGCGATCGCGCAGCAGCGAGGTCATCTCGTGCAGGGTCGTGTTGACCTCGGTCAGCTCGGTCGCGAGGCGGACCTCGGCCTCGACCTGGCGCCGGCTGAGGGTGTCGACCCGGCGGTCGAGCCGCCCGACCGAGGCGTCGAGCCGCCCGACGGAGGCGTCGAGCCGATCGCTGGTGGCGTCGAGCCGCTCGTTGGTGGCGTCGAGCCGCGCGTTGGTGGCGTCGAGCCGCGTGTTGGTGCCACGGACCTCGTCGCGAATCTGGATCAGGATCTGTACGGTCAGCTCTTCCGACATGATCGACCTCTCAGAGCATTGTAGGCGCGTGGACATGGCTATTCAATGCAAGTCTCGGGCCCGACCCGGCTTGGCCCGTATATATACGTAATCATGTCGATAACAGGTCAACGCCTGTCCACACCCCGGCCACCGCCAGCCGATTCCCGGTCGTCCGGCCAGGTGACGGGCGGACGGCGCTGGGCTACACCGCCGCAGTGAGCACCACGGCCGGCGAGCCAGGTCCGGCCAGCACCAGCCCCCCCGGCGCCGACGCCACCAGCGCCGGCACCAGCACCCCCAGCGCCGACCCCACCGGCATCGGAGCCGACGCCGCCAGCGCCGACGCCACCGGCGCCGACGACCGCAGCCGCCGCTCGCTGCGGATCCTCGGCCGCCTGATCGAGCTGCTGCGGCCGCACTGGCCGCGCTTCGTCGTCGCCGTGCTCACGCTGCTGGCGGCCTCGGCCATCTCCCTGGCCTACCCGCAGGTGGCCAGCCTGGCCGTCGACGTCGGCATGGGCCAGGGCTCGCTGGCCGAGCTCGACCGCATCACCCTCATCCTGTGCGTCGCCTTCGTCGGCCACGCCGGCCTCATCTGGCTGCGCCACTACACCATGAGCTGGCTGGGCGAGCGGGTCGTCGCCGACCTGCGCGTGCTGGTGGTCGACCGCCTGCTGACCCTGCCGCTGGCGTGGTTTCACGAGCGCCGCACCGGCGAGCTGGTCGGCCGGCTGTCGTCGGACGTGACCGTGGTCGAGGGTGTGGTCGGGACCGAGCTGTCGATGGCCCTGCGCAACCTGCTCCAGCTGGTCGGCGGCCTCATCTTCCTGTTCGTGATCGACGCCAAGCTCACGCTGTCGATGCTGGCGGTCATCCCGCCCATCGTCCTGGTCACGGTGTACTTCGGCAAGTCGATCCGCCGGCGCAGCAAGGACGTGCAGGACGAGCTGGCCCGGGTGTCGGGCACGGTGCAGGAGTCGCTCGGCGCCATCGCCACCGTGCAGGCGTTCGTGCGCGAGCGGCACGAGGCCGGGCGTTACCGCCAGGGCGTCGAGGGCGCGTTCGCCCGCACGCTGCAGCTGGTGCGCTGGCGCGCCTCGTTCTTCGCCACCGCCACCGCGGCCGGCTACCTGGCGGTGGCGGCCATGATCTGGATGGGCGGGCGGGCCATGATCGCCGGCGACCTCACCGCCGGCGAGCTGACCAAGTTCTTCCTGTACACCTTCCTCGTCGCCGGCGCGCTGGCCGAGATCTCGTCGCTGTGGGGCTCGCTGCAGCGCGCCGCCGGCGCGACCGAGCGGCTGTTCGCCATCATCGACACCGTGCCGGCCATCCGCGACCCGGCGGCGCCGGCGCCGCTGCCGGCCGGCGGCGGCGCGGTCGAGTTCGACCACGTCGAGTTCACCTACGCGGCCCGGCCCGACGCGCCGGTGCTGCGCGACGTCAGCCTGACGGTGGCGCCCGGCCAGGTGGTGGCGCTGGTCGGGCCGTCGGGCTCGGGCAAGAGCACGCTGCTGCACCTGCTGCTGCGCTTCGACGATGTCGCCGCCGGCGCGGTCCGGCTCGACGGCGCCGACGTGCGCACGCTGCGCCTGGCCGAGCTGCGCCGGGCCATGGCCATGGTCGCGCAGGAGCCGGTGCTGTTCGCCGGCACCATCCGCGCCAACATCGCCTACGCCGTCGACGACGCCAGCGACGCCGCGGTCGAGCAGGCCGCGCGCGACGCCGGCGCGCACGACTTCATCACCGGCTTCCCCGACGGCTACGCGACGATGATCGGCGAGCGCGGCGTCAAGCTGTCGGGCGGGCAGAAGCAGCGGCTGGCCATCGCCCGCGCCCTCTTGGCCGACCCGCGCGTGCTCATCCTCGACGAGGCGACCTCGAACCTCGACGCCGAGAGCGAGGCCCAGGTCCAGGCCGCGCTGGCCCGCCTGATGAAGGGCCGCACCACGCTGGTCGTCGCCCACCGGCTGTCGACCGTGCGCGACGCCGACCGCATCGTCGTGCTCGACGGCGGCCGCGTCGTCGAGAGCGGCCGCCACGACGAGCTGATGGCCCGGGCCGGCGTGTACCGGCGCCTGGTCGAGCACCAGGTCATCGGCGAGCCCCGCCCGGCCGCGACCGCCGTATAGTCCGGGCGTGCCGCCACTTCGCTCGCCCGTGTCGTATCACCCCGCCCGCTGGCTCGCGCTCGCCCTGGCCGCCGGCCTCGGCGCCTGCGGCGACGACGGCGCCGCCGCCACCGTCGACGCGCCCGGCGCCGGCGCCGACGCGGGCTGGGGTGAGGCCCGGCCCGGCGGCCGGTCCGATCTGGTCGGCGTGGCCGATCCGACCACCGGCCGCTTCGTCATCTTCGGCGGCGACGATGGCCCGGTCGTCAACCAGCAGCCGCAGGTGCGGTACCTCGACGAGACCTGGCTGCTCGACCCCACCACCGGATGGGCCCAGGCCACCGGCGCCGGCCCGTCGGCGCGCGGCCGCCACGCCGCCGCCCTCGACGGCGCCGGCCGCATGTTGATGTTCGGCGGGCGCTACCGCGCGACCGGGGCCACCGGCAACTACACGCTGCATGCCGACCTGTGGGCGCTCGATCTGGCCAGCCAGGCCTGGACCCGGCTGCACGACGGCGCCGGCGGCCCAGCCCCACGCTACTTCGCGACGATGGTCCACGACGCCGCGACCGGCCGCACCTACGTCCATGGCGGCGGCACCAACGTCAGCGGCCTGACCATCCAGCCGGCCAGCGACACCTGGGTGTTCGACGGCGCGGCCTGGACCCAGCTGACCACCACCGGCACGGCGCCGACGACGCGGGTGTTCATCGCCGGCACCCACGACCCGATGCGCGGCCGCCTGGTGGTGTACGGCGGCCAGGTCGGCGACTTCGTCAGCCCCGGCCTGGGCGACCTGTACGCGCTCGACCTGGCGACCGGGGTGTGGAGCCGGCTGCATGACGGGAGCGGCATGGCCCCGGCCGGCCGGTTCAGCGCGACGCTGAGCTACGACGCCACCGGCGACCGCTACTTGATGTTCGGCGGCCACGTCGATCCGGGCACGGGCAACGACCTGTGGGCGTTCGATCCCACCGCCGGCACCTGGAGCGTGCTGGCCGGCGGCGACATGTTCACCGGCGTCAGCCCGGGTTGCCTCGGCAACCCGCGCGAGATCCCGGCCGGCTACGTCACCGAGGACCCGGCCGCACCCGAGCGCCGGTCGACCCCGGCGGTGGCCGCGCTGCCGGATCGGCTGGTGGTGTTCGGTGGGGAGTCGGACTGCACCCACCTCGACGACGTGTGGACGTTCGACCTGGCCGGCGGCGGCTGGGCCGAGCGGCTGGCGGCCCGCACCGGGGAGAGCTGCGCGCGTCGAGGCGACGCCTGCAGCTGCCTGTGCCTGTGAGGCCGGTCGTGCTGGCGGCGATGCTCGCGCTGGCTGGCTGCGGCGCGGGCGACGACGGTGGCGCCGCTGACGCCCCGACCGGGCCGGCCGAGGTCGAGCTCGGCACCGGCGATCTGGTGTTCGAGCCGATCACCACCGGCCAGGACTTCCAGGTGGTGCAGGGCCCGCAGGGCGGCTACCACTTCGTCGTCAGCATGCGCACCCGCGGCGTCGTCGCCGGCAACCCCGATCGCCTGGGCGATCCGAGCAACCCGACCACGTCGTTTCGCGCCTTCGCCGCCATCGGCGGCGCGGCGGTCGACCTCGACGCCAGCAGCTTCACCCAGGGGCTCGACCCCGCGGTGGGCAGCCCGGGCGCGTTCGAGATGCTCGGCCGCCTGCTCATCCTGCGTATCGCCGACGACGACGAGCTGGTCGGCATGGACGTCCGCCTCACCGTCGAGGTGACCGACGTGGCCGGCCGCAGCGCCCGCGACGAGCGCACGGTGCGGGTCATCCCGCACCCGGCCAACCTGTGATGGGTCGGGCCCGGTCCTGAACACCTCGGCCGCGCTCGATCGAGTCGGGCACGACGGCCGCCGACGGCGTATGGTGCCAGGATGATGCACCCCAGCTCGCCGGCGTCGTGGTTCGTGCGCCTCGCCATCGTCGTCGCGGTCGCCACCGGGTGTGGCGGCGATGACGGCGCCGGGTCCGACGTGTGCAGCCCGGACTACTACGCGTCGTGTATCGACGACGAGGTCACCGCCGGGTCGCGCGGGCAGTGCGCCGACTTCTACGGCGACGCCGAGGTGCTGGTCGCCTCGTGTGACGACGCCACCGCCTCGCGCCGCGCCACCCCGTGTGACGCCAGCGCGTCGCTCGGCGGCTGCGCGATCACGGCGGCCGGCTTCTGCACGGTGGTCTGGCAGTACGACCCGAGCGGCTCGACCACCCCGGCCGAGGTCCAGGCCGCGTGCGAGGCCAGCGGCTCGCTCTACGTCCCGGCGCCGTGAGCGCGGTCGGGCCCCTCCGCCCCGACGCGAAGGGGCGCCGGGCGCGATCGCTCAGTGTTTCTTGCAAACGAACGCGTGGTGCGTCCCGAACCCAGGGAGCTTGCGCGCCACCAGCTGGCCGCGCGCGCGCGTGACGAACGCATCGCACCGCGTGCAATCGTAGTACTCGCCCTTGAGGTAGTCCGTCGCCCGCATCGGCCGTCCGTGGTGCCAGAAGCGCCAGAGCGGCGTGATCAGATCGATCGCTCGGTCGACCGGCATCAGCTTGCGCCGGGTCAGGAAACGGACGAACACGTCGAACGCCTTGATCGTCGGCGGGTTGCTGCCCTCGGTGTCGTGAAAGTCGCCCGGCGCCAGGCGAGCGCCGTCGGTGGCCAGGAAGCGGGTGTACTCGGCCACCAGGGTGGAGAACAGGCGGTCGAGCGCGAGGTAGCGGCGCTCGACCCGGGCGAACGCGGCGGCGGCGCCGCGCTCGAGGCCAGCGCAGGCGGCGCCGAGCGCCGCGTCCAGCTCGGCGGTGGTCGCGAACCGCACGTCCTTACCAAGCGACGCACCCTCGAGCACGGTGTGCGGCATTGGCCCGTTCGCCCCGGTGGCGGTGACCATCGCGAACAGGTTGACCCGGAACCACGACGCCCCGTGTAGCCCCTTCTGGAACACGACCTGCTGCTGCAGGTGGGGCCGCTGCTTGCTGGTCGGGCGCTCGAACGTGACGAGCGGCCCCGATCCGCCGCCCGTGCTCACGTACCGGTAGCTTGGGCACGCCTCCTTCATGTGCCGCTTCACCAGCTCGGCGAAGGAGGCCCTGGCCGGGGCGGCGCGGGGTCGCGCCTGCTTCGTGCGGGGAGCGGATGGCGCGGCCTTCGTCGCGGACGACGCGGCCTTCTTCGCAGCCCGGCCAGGCACCACCCGCCCCCGCTTCCCGGCGGCCCCGACCGGCGCCCCGATCAGGGTCCGCAACGCGGCCGCCGCATCCCGGAACGGCACCCCTTCGCCGTCGTCGTCCGGCCACATCGCCCGAGCGGTGCGTGCGATCGCGCGTCGAAGCGAGGCGTCGAGCTCGTGCCCCGCCGTGAACTGCCGCACCGCGCGCACCGCCAGGGCCGGCGGGAGACACCCGGTCTCCTCGACGATCGCGTCCAGGATGAAGTCGACGTCCGACCTCGTCCACGGCAGCACCTCGTGCGTCCCGATCGCGCCCTGGACGAACGTGTGGGGCACCCAGTCGCCGCTGCGCCCTGCGGCTCGGCGCCGCCGATCCCGCTCGACGAAGCTCCGCAGCGCGAGGATCTTGTCCGCGGGCGTCAGCGCCGCCAGCGACCGGCACGCGGCCACGACGTCGGTCCGGGTCGGGAGCGAAGCGGCACGAACGACCTGCGCCTCGATGGCCTGGAAGTCGATGGACATGCGGCCGACACTACTGCATCCCCGCGAGGCGTCGACTTCGCCCGCGCTACCGCGTCGCCCGCACGATGAAGCCGGCCGACAGGCGCGGCGCACCGGCGGTGTCCTCGAGGTCGGGCGCGAGCAGGGCGGCGTAGGTCGGGCTGGTCTGCACCTCGGCCGCGCTGATGACGCCGTCGCCGTCGTCGTCGAGCGACTCGGTGTACAGGGCGACCCGGGCCGGTGGTGCGGCGTTGAAGACGGCGGCGACCGGCGCCGCCAGCGCGACCTGGGCGGCGGCCGGGTCGACCGCCAGGCCGATGGCGGCCTCGATGGTGCTGCCGTCGATGGCGCCGATGCGCACGGTGAGGTCGCCGGCCGGGAGCCAGCCGGCGTCGGCCTGCGCCTCCATGGCGTCGCCCAGGGTGGCGAGCGGCACCGCGCCGGCCCCGGCGGTCATCGTCGCGGTGCCGGCGACGATCGCGCCGACGGCGAGGTCCGCCGGGTCGACCTCGGCCGGCGCGCGGTCCAGGTCGACCAGCGTCACGCCGCGCACGCCGAGGTCGGCGCACTCATGCACCCGCACTGCCCACCGCACGCTGGTGGCCAGCCGCTGGTTCGGGCCCGCCCCGAGATCGAGGCCGCTCATGGTGCTGAACATGGCGTAGGCGCCGCCGAGCTGGTTGTCGGTCGAGGTGTCGCCGCCGCGCGTGCCGTCGAGGTCGAAGCCGGAGGTCGCGACCTCGGTGCTGCGCTGCGGCAGCCGGACCTCGCCGATCCGGAACGTCGTGCTGGGGCAGGCCGCCACCTCGGCCGCGGTCGGCGCGGCTTGCTCGCCATCGTCGACACATGCGACGGTCGCGAGGCTCGAGGCCACGGTGACAGCCAGGGCGGGCAGGACGGTCAGGATGGGGGAGTTGCTGAGGCGGGCCATGTCCATCACTCGGTGCAATGGTCGGACCACTGGGCGAGAGGGCACAGCCTCACATGATTTCAGATAATTACGACCGGCCCGCGGGTGGCGAACGGACGCTGGTCGTCCAGACCCGGACAGGATCACTGTCCGCCCTGTCCGACCTTCGGCAGGGTGGCCCTCACCCGGTGGCGCTGATCCAGCACGGCTTCCCGGATCACCCCGCGTCTTTCCTGCCGCTGGCCCGGGCCCTGCGCGCGGCCGGCTGGTCGTGGCTGGCGCCGTGGCTACGTGGCGTCGGCCCATCGCACCAGCCCAGCCGGCGCGGCGCGCGCGTGCTCGATCACACCGTCGAGGCCCTGGGCGCCGACCTGATCACCTGGCTCGATCACCTGACCACCGCCCTGCCCGGGTCGCCGGTGCACCTGATCGGCCACGACTGGGGCGCGGTCCTCGCCGTCGACCTCCTGACCGGCCCGCACGCAACGCGGCTGGCCAGCGCCAGCCTGATGTCGGTGCCGCACGTGCGCGCGCTCCTGGCCAACGTCACGCCGGCTCAGCTGCGCCGCAGCCGCTACATGGGCGCGTTCCAGCTCCCGGGCGCGGCCCGGCGCGCCGCCGCCGACGACTTCGCGGCCATCGACGCGCTGTGGCGCGCGTGGTCCCCCGGCTACCAGCTGCCGGCGCCGGCACGCGCCGCGCTGCACGCCGACCTGGCCGCCGGCTGGCCGGCGCCGATCGCGCCGTACCGGGCCCTGCTGCGCCCGCTGACCGCCGTGCCCGCCCGCCTGCGCCGCCTGCGCACGCTCATCACCACGCCCACGCTGTACCTGCACGGCGCCGACGACGGCTGCATCACCCCGGCGGCGGCGCGCGGGCAGGACCGCTTCTTCACCGGTCCGTACCAGGCCGAGGTGCTGCGCGGGGTCGGCCACTTCCTGGCGTGCGAGGCGCCCTCCGTGCTGGCGGCGCGGATCGATGCCTGGGGCCGCGCCTGACGCCGAAGAGCGGCGGCGCTGCTACCAGGCCCGCTGCTCGGCCGGCACGCCGCCGACGCCGCGATCGTAGCCGTCGTGGCAGTCGCTGCAGTACGCGGCGCGCGGCGACGGCGTGCGCCAGTACACCGGCCCACCCAGCTTCTTGGCCCAGGTCGCGTCGGGCTCGGCCCAGTGGATGGCGTAGTACCAGTCGCCGTGGTCGGGCGCGTAGCCGGCGGCCCGCTTCTCCATCACGAACAGCGGCCCGGCGCCACCGTCGGCCTGCTTCGACGTCTTGACGATCACGGTGCCGACCGGCAGCTCGGCGTCATCTTGCTGGTACGCCGCCTGCCCGGTCGGGTTGACGTACACGTCGACCAGCCGACCGCCGTGCGTCTCCGACGGGAAGCTGGCCTTGTTGACCTTGGCGTAGGTCATCCAGTCGGCGCCGACCGTGAGCGGCCCGAACGCGCTGTCGGGGTCGGGCTGCATCGCCATGCCCTCGCTCATCATGCGATCCATCTTCGAGCCACCGGCGCCGGGCGCGCCGCCGCCGCCACACGCGGCCAGCACGGCCAGCACGGCTGGGGTCATCGGAGTCATCCACGTCGTCGTCATGGGGCGTCTACCTGGTCAGAGGGAGGTCGGGGCAGCCGCCGGCGAGGACGGCCAACGGTTATGTAAGCGCCGGGGCCCGAGCGGCGTTACGAGGCGATCGCACCGAGGTTACGCTACGATCGCACCAGGCGCGCCGGGCGCGCCGGAGAACCGCTTGGATCGCGTCGCCTCCCTCGAAGCCATGCCAGCCGCCGCCGACGGCCAGGCCGGCGTTCCCCGACGGCCAGGCCGGCGGCGTGGCGACGGGTCGGGTAGGATGGTGCTCGTGCCACGTGCCTTGCTCGCCGGAACCCTGGGCCTGACCTGCGCCGCCGCGCTCGTCGGCGCCGGGCTCGGCTCCGGCTGCGGCCCGACCCAACCGACGGTGGTCGAGGTGCCCGACCCGGCCAAGCTGCCCGACGCCCGGCCGGAGTCCATCCCCGACGCGCCGCCGCCCATCGCCACCTGCATCGGCCACGGCGACCGCCCGGCCATCGTCCGCGCCGCCGCCGCCGGCGCCGACTGGGTTCAGTTCTGCGCCTCCGACGGCGCCGACCTCAACGAGTGTTACTCGGTCAACCTCACCACCAGCACCTACGAGCGGCTGGGCGAGGCGCCCAAGCCGCAGCCGATCGCGCTGTTCGACCACCGGGTCACGGTGACCTCGACCGCCAGCACCGTCGAGGTGTGCCGCAGCAACGGGGTGTGCGCGACCCTGCGGCCCAAGGGCGCCGGCGCCGAGCAGCTGCGCGCCGCCGCCAGCGCCACGCGCGCCGTGGTCCTGCTCGGCGACGCCGCCGCGGGTAAGGGTCGGGCCGAGCTGTGGGACAGCGTGGCCGGCAAGAAGCTCGGCCAGTTCAAGTACGCGCGCGCCGAGTTCAAGTGCGGCGCGGTCAAGATGCTCGACGAGACCATCTTCATCAGCGCCAGCACCTGCACCGGGCCGGGCGCGCGCGGGGCGCTGTACAGCGGCAAGGGCCGCAAGATCGCCGACGTCGGCGGTCCTGTCGCCGGAGCCCGTGGCCGCAGCTTCGGCACCGCCGGCCAGGCGGTGACCCAGGTCGACGGCGCGACCTGGGCCTTCCTCGAGGAGCAGGCCACCACCCTCGTGCTGCAGAACGTGGTGACCGGCAAGCTCGGCAAGCGCGTCGACCTGACCGCACTGTGGGCACCGGCGCCGGACGCCGCGCCCGACGACGACGCGGCCGCCCCACCCGCCGCCGGCCACCGCGGCGAGGCCATGCTGGTGCGCGGCGGCCAGGGCACGCTGGTGGTCATCACCGGTGGACCGGCCCCGGGCCGCATCGGCCTGGTCGACGTCGCGACCGGCAAGGTGACCGTGGTGCGACCGCCCGCCTGCTCGCCGTGAGCCAGGCCCGCCGCGGCGCGCTCAGCGCCAGGCCCAGCCAGCCTGGCCGATGAAGGCGTCGGCGCTGCCGGTCGCCGCGGCGGCGCCCGCGCCGAGATCGATGGACCCGTAGGTGTACCCGGCCAGCCACAGGTGCTGGTCGGCGACCACCGCCCGCGCCGCGGTCTCGCCACCGAGGCCGACCGCGTGCGCCCACAGCGCCGCGCCGGTCGCGACCTCGAGGGCGGCCACCGCGACGTGGGCGTTGCGCTCGGGGTTACGCAGCGGGCCGGTGCCGAAGTCGAGCTGGCCGAGGAAGCTGGCGGTCACGAGCACGCGGTCGGGACCGTCGAGCGTGGCCGCGGTCACCAGCTGGGTGTCGCCATCGCCGAGGGTGCGGTGCCAGCGCGGGGCCCCATCGGCCGGGGCCAGGGCCAGCACGAAGGCGTCGCCGAAGGTGGCGGTCGGCCAGGGGCCGGCGCCGAGGTCGACGCCGCCGAAGTGCTCGCCGGCCACGATCAGGTGCGCGCCCGCCTGGCCCGGCCGCGCCAGCACGGCGGCGCTGGGCGCGGCGGTGCCGCCGAAGCCGACCAGCCAGCGAGTGGCGCCGCCGCCGTCGAGCGCGAGCGCGTACAGCCCGGCGGCGACGTGGCCATCGAGGGTGAGGCCGTCGGCGCCGACCAGGTAGATCGCGCCGCCCGGGCCGGTGGTGACCGCGGCGGCGTGCAGCGGCGTCGGCAACGCCCGGCTCATGAGGTGTGCGCCGTCGGCGCCGAGGCGAACGACGAAGCCCGGCCCGGCCACGTCGACGGCGCCGAAGCGGACCCCGCCGAACGCGGTGCCGGCCAGCACCAGCGCGCCGTCGTCGGCCACGGCCGCGGCCACGACCTCGCCGTTGTCGCCGCCGACGCGGCTCGGCGACATGGCCCACAGCGGCGCGCCGGTTGGGCCGAGCTTGACGACGAACAGGCTGCTGCCGGCGCCGGTGAGGTCGGCGCGCTCGCCGCTGCGCAGCGGCGCCCCGACGCCGGCGTCGAGCAGGCCGAGGAACCGGCCGACGACGAAGGCGTTGCCGGCGCCGTCACTGACGAGGTGGGTGGCGTCGATCCGGGGTGGCCCGGGGTAGAGCGGCGAGTCGGGGCCGATGGTGGTGGACGGATCGTCGGTCGCGCGCAGGGTGCGGACCCAGCGCACCGCGCCGTCGGCGGCGAACCCGGCGATGAAGGCGTTGCCGTCGTGTGGCGCGGTGACCGGCGTGGGGCCGAGGTCGAGCGCGCGGTTGAAGGTGCCGAGCAGCGCGACCGCGCCGCCACCGAGCGGCGCCATCGCCGTCGCCACCTCACGATCGGCGCCGCCGATGAGGCGGACCCAGCCTGGGCCGGTCGGGCCGGTCGGACCGTCGGGTGAGGTGGCGGCGTCGGCCCTGGACTCGGCCGCGTCGGCTCCCGGTGAGGAGGCATCCGAGTCGGCGCCGGGGGACTCGCCACACGCAGCGAGCGCGGCGGCGACCAGCGGGCCGACGAGGAGGCGGCGGGGCGGCGGGCGGTGGGGACGCGGGCTCATGGCAGGCGGCACCAGCAAGGCCTGGACCAGGCCAGGCGACGCCATCGGTGACGCCTGGCGGGGCACGGTGGTGCGGCGTGGCGCCGATCGTGAAGCCTGGTTCTCGCCGCCGGGGCAACTTGCCCCGCCCGGGCCAGGGGCCGTCCCGGACGTCGGCCGTGGCCCGCCGCGTTTCGGCGATGCGACTGGATCGGGGCGCCCGGGTGCGCTACCACCTGCGGCGTGAACATCGATCGCTCGCGGTTCCTTCAGCTCGCCCTGTCGATGGGCATGGGTGGCTCGGCGCTGGCTGGCTGTGTCCCGGCCCAGCCGCAGCCGGGCGTGACGTACCCCGGCCAGCCCGGCGGCGCGCCCGGCAGCGGTGGCCAGCCGATGCAGGCCGGGCCCGGCGCCGACCAGGCCATGCCGGCGGCCGAGTGCGTGCAGTGGAGCCCGGCCGGCGAGTGTGTCGGCTGGGCCGGCGACGCGGCCATGCCGGCCAGCGAGTGCGTGCAGTGGAGCCCGTCGGGCGAGTGTGTCGGCTGGGCCGGCGACGCGGCCATGCCGGCCAACGAGTGCGTGCAGTGGAGCCCGGCCGGCGAGTGTATCGGCTGGGCCGGCGACGCCATGCCGGCCAACGAGTGTGTGCAGTGGAGCCCGTCGGGTGAGTGCACCAGCTGGGCCGCGCCCGCCAACGAGTGCGTGCAGTGGAGCCCGTCCGGTGAATGCACCGGATGGCAGTGACCGACCCGGACCCGACGCCGCGCGCGTGAGCACCGGGCCCGGCCCGGGACCGGTGCTGCCGCCGACGCTGCCGCCCGAGTTCGTCGCCCGCTTCGCCGCCGCTCACCCGCGCCTGCGCACGGTCGCGGTGACCGGCACCAACGGCAAGACCACGACCACGACGATGGTCGAGGCCATCGTCGCCGCCGCCGGCGAGCCGGCCGCGCGCCTGACCACGCTGGGGGCGTGGGTCGCTGGCGAGCAGGTGCCGTGCCCCGACCCGGTGCGCGAGTTCCTCGGCACCGTCGAGCGCGCGGTCGAGCTCGGGGTGCGCACGCTGGCGCTCGAGACCACGTCGAAGGCGCTGGCGGCCGGGCTCGGCCGGCGCTGGCCGCCGACGGTGGCGGTGTTCACCAACCTCACGCGCGACCACCTCGACATGCACGGCTCGGTCGAGGCCTACCTGGCGGCCAAGGCCCAGCTGTTCATGGCGCTGCCGGCGGACGGCGTGGCCGTGCTCAACGCCGACGACCCGGCGTCGAGCCTCCTGGCCGAGGTCATCCCAACCGGGGTGACGCGGCGCTGGTACTCGGTGCTCGGCGTGACCGGCGGCGCGCCCGACCTGGCCGCGGCCTCGGTCACCTGCGCGGTCGGCCGCACGCACCTCCTGCTACGGCCATCGCCGCTGGCCGACGCGCTCGGCGGCGAGCTCGTCCTGGGCGTGACCGGCGCGGTGCACGCGCAGAACGCGCTGGCGGCGGCGCTGGCGACGGCGGCGCTGGGCTACCCGCCGGCGGCCATCCGCGCCGGCCTGGCGGCCTTTCGCGGCGTACGTGGGCGGTTCGAGGTGGTGGCGACGCGGCCGCTGGTGGTGGTCGACTACGCGCACACCCCCGACGGGCTGCTCGGCACGCTGACCACGGCGCGGGCGATCACCCCGGCCGGCGGGCGCCTCTTGTGCGTGTTCGGCTGCGGCGGCCTGCGCGACCGTGGCAAGCGGCCGCAGATGGGCAAGATCGCCGACGACCTGGCCGACCTGGTGGTGCTCACCACCGACAACCCGCGCCACGAGGCGCCGGCGGCGATCGCCGCCGAGATCCAGGCCGGGGCCTCACCGACGCGCGAGCGGGCGCGCTGGCACGTCGAGCTCGACCGCGCCGCCGCCATCGCCTGGGCAGTGGCCGAGGCCGGCGCCGACGACGTGGTGATCATCGCCGGCAAGGGCCACGAGACCGTGCAGGAGGTGGCCGGGCGCGAGCTACCGTTCGACGACGCCGCGGCGGCGCGGGCGGCGCTGGCCGCTCAGCAGCCCTCGAACACGTAGCCGCCGGCGCCGGCCGGCACCAGGTCGAGATCGCGCAGCACGATCGACAGCTGCGGGAAGTCGCGGCAGCCGACGGTGAAATCGGCCCGGCGGTACTCGATGACGATGACCGCGTCGCCGTAGGCGCCGGTGTACACGTCGCACTCGCCGTAGCGGTTGCACTCCTCGGCGACGACGAAGTCGGTGCCGAGTTCGGCCCGGCGGCCGACGATCTCGGCCGAGTTCTTCTGGGCGATGGGCACGCCGGCGGCGTGGGCGGCGTCGGCGAACAGGCGCATCGCGGCGACCGCGTCGGCCTCGGCCAGGCGGCCACCCGAGCGCGAGAACGAGTCGAGGTTGTCGATCTCGACCGCGTCGTAGCCAGCGCCGACGCAGCCGCGGATCCAGTCGCCGACGATGGCCGCCACCGCCTCGCGCTTGGCCGGGGTGCCGACGTCGATCAGCATCTCGTTCCAGTCGACGTCGATGACCGGGTTGCCCTGGCCGTCGCGCAGGATGAGGTCGGGGTGGTCGGCCAGCCACAGCGCCTCCTCGTCGGGCTGGATCTGGAAGCCATTGACGTAACAGATGTTGTACAGGCCGGCCGCCGGCGCCGCCGTGCGGTCGCGCGACACGATCATCACGCCGGCCGGCGGCGAGTAGGCGCCGCCGAGCTGGTAGTCGACCGGCGCGTTGGCCGGCGGCAGCGGGCCGACGACGGTCGGCCCGGCGTCGGGCGCGTTGGGGTCGGCGTCGGGCCGGGTCGGATCGGCGTCGGGCCGAGTCGGATCGGCGTCGGCCGCGGAGGAGGCCGGGTCGTCGCCGCAGGCGGGCAGCAGCACGAGCGCGGCGGCGGCGACGAGGCAGGCGACGGGGCGAGCCTGGCGAGGCGTGTGCATGAGGAGATGGTACGCCGGAGCGGCGCGGCGGTGGGCGCGGCGTCGATCCCAGGCGCCACTACGCGGTGACCACGCCCCGGCGCGTGGTAGACGTGGCCGATGTCGACCGGCACGCTCCCGATCTTCCGCGGCGTGCACTGCGAGACGGTCGCGACCGGCACGCTGCTGCGCGCGATCGGATGCGAGCTGTCGGAGCCCATGCTGTTCGGGCTGGGCGAGGCGCTCGGCTTCGTGTACCTCAACCTCGCCAGCCTGCCCCTGCCGTTCCTCGGCGGACGGAGCAAGCCCTTCGCGCTGACCGAGGCAGCGTGCACGAACCTCGGCGTGTCCCTGCACGCGGAGGAGACCAGCTCGAGGACGAAGGCCTGGGCTCGGCTCGAGCAGCACCTCCGCGAAGCGCGACCGGTGGGCCTTCAGCTCGACTGCTTCTACCTGCCGTACTTCGAGCGACCGCCACACTTCGCCGGGCACTTCGTCGCGGCGCTGCGGCTCGTCGACGACGAGGTCGAGGTCGTCGACACGGTGCAGCAGGGCTCGGTCCGGCGCGTGCCGCGGCGAGCGCTCGAGGCCGCCCGACACGCCCGGGGCCCGATGTCGGCGCGGGCGCGGGCCTACACGATCCGCGCGGGCGACCGCGTCGACCTCGGCCGCGCCGCGATGCTCGCCGTCCGCAACAACGCGCGGCGCTACCTCGCCCCGGACTTCGGTGGCATGGGGGCGCCTGGGCTGGCCAAGCTCGCCCGCTCCCTACCGGCCTGGCTCGCCAAGGCCAGGTCGCCGGCCGAGGACCTCCAGCTGGCGGCAGACCTCATGGAGCGAGCCGGCACCGGGGGCGCGCTCTTTCGATGCCTGTATCGGGACTTCCTCGACGAGGTGGCCGAGCTGGTGCCGGCGGCGGCCAAGGTCGTCGTCGCGGCCCGCGCGCGCTTCGCGCGTTCGGCCAGCCACTGGACCGCGATCGCGGGCCTGCTCACGCAGTGCGCGCGGGACGGGCAGGCCCAGCACCTGGTCGCCGCGTCCGGGCTGTGCAAGGCCATCGCCGACGACGAGGTCGCGGCGATGACGATGCTCGCGGGGGCCTGAGTCGGCCCGGCCAGCCGCCGAGTCACGGCGTCAGCGCGCCGGAGCAGCCAGCACGGCGGCGCACGGCGCGGGCAACGGCGGGCGGGCGCCGACGCGGGCCTGGTAGCCCTGCTGCTCCTTGGCGCGTTCGGCGTCGCGCGCGGGGTCGAGCCACCACGCCAGCTCGGCGCAGCCGTCGCCGTCGGCGATCGGGTCCTGGGCCTGGCACGCGGTGTTGCCGGCCGGGCAGTGCAGGCGGACGTGGAAGTGGTCGTCGTGGCCCCACCACGGCCGCAGGACGCGCAGCCAGGCCCGCTCGGGCGCCGGCAGCGCCGCGGTCGCGGTGCATACAGCTTGCTTGATGGCCGGGTGGACGAAGATGCGGGCGACGCGCGGGTCGGCCGCGGCCAGGCGCAGCACCGCCAGCGGCCGCTCGCCCCAGGCCGGGCCGACCACCTTGCGCGGGCGATCGACGACCGAGGCCTGCGCCAGCGCGGTGCCGGCCGCGCCGTAGCCGAGGTCGACATCGAGCCCCGACTGGTGGCTGGCGTGGCCGCTCGGGGCCGGGCCGCCGCGCGGCATCGACAGGTCGCCCACCGCCAGCGGCCCCAGCCCGGCGTCGGCCACGGCGCGGCCGAGGTCGCGCAAGTAGCTCACCAGCACCTCATGTCCGAAGTAGCGCCGCCGCGCCGGCCTCACCACGCGCCAGCCGGCCCCGCGCCGCGGCAACGCGAAGGCCCCGCCGACACACCCCGCGCTGTACCCGCCGATCGCCTCGCTCGCCCCACTGCTTGGCTTGCGCGCCTTGGCCCACAAGTTCGGCCCGTCGTCCTTCTCTGCGCGCGCCGGCGCTCCCGCGCTCAGCGCCAACACGACCATCACTCCCGTTGCGACTCGCACCGCTAGATCAAAGCATCTCCACACCTTGCCGGCCACCTGCCGCAACCTTTCCCCTCATTCCGACCACTTGCCCGATCACCCGTCCGGCCAACCGGACACTCCTGTCCGGCCCGTCCGCCCCTCGCCCACTCCCGGACACCCCACCCTCGAACTTCCGCCCACTTGGCCACACGACCGCCTCCGATCGCCGCCTCCGATCAGGTCGTGACGACGTGATCCCTCCGATCAGGTCGTGACGACGTGATCGGGGGGGACGTGATCGGGGGTGAGGATCGGCGGCGTGGTACGAGGCGGCATGAGTGACCCGCGTGGCGAGGCGCTGCGCCGCGGATATGACGCGATCGCCGGGGCCTACCGCGAGGCCCTGTTCGACGAGCTGGCGGGCAAACCGCTCGATCGGGCCTTCCTGCAGGCGCTGGCCGAGCGATGCAGCGACGGCCCCATGCTCGAGGTCGGGTGCGGACCGGGCCAGGTCAGCCGCTTCCTGGCCTCGCTCGGCGCCGCGGTCGAAGGCGTCGACCTCAGCCCGGCGATGGTGGCCGAGGCCCGCCGCGCGGTCCCTGGCGTGGCGTTCACCGAGGCCGACTTCTTCGCGCTGCCGCACACGACCGGGTCGGTCCGGGCCGTGGTCGGCTTCTACGCCATCGTCCACCTCGACCCGGCCGACGTCCCGCGCGCGCTCGCCGAGTTCGCGCGGGTGCTCGCGCCTGGCGGCCTGCTCGCGCTGGCCTTCCACGCCGGCGACCAACGCGTCCACGTCGACGAGCTGTTCGGCCGGCCGACCTCGCTCGACTTCATCTGGCATCACCCGTCGGCGGTGATCGCCGCGCTGGAGGGCGCGGGCTTCACGCTGGAGGCGCGCCTCGACCGCGCGCCGTACCCCGAGGTCGAGCACCCGAGCCAGCGCTGCTACCTGCTCGCGCGCCGCTAGCAGACTGCTGAAAGCCCGTGCCGGCGGCTCCAGCGGACGGGACGGGCTCCGTGTTTTCAGCAGGCTGCGAGACCCAGCGCGCGGCGCGATGGTCGCAACCCGCGCTGGGTAGTGAGATGCACTCTGGCGCCGCGCCGCGACATCACGCAGCATGCGCGCATGCACACCTACGAGACGACGGTGACCTGGACCGGCAACGCAGGGCAAGGCACCCGCGACTACCGTGCCTACCGGCGCGATCACGAGGTCGCAGCGGACGGGCCGCCGACGATCCCGGCGTCGTCCGACCCGGCGTTCCGCGGCGACAAGGCGCGCTGGAACCCCGAGCAGCTGCTGGTCGCGTCGCTGTCGCAGTGCCACATGCTCTGGTACCTGCACCTGTGCGCCGACGCCGGGGTCAACATCGTCGCCTACGTCGACCAGGCGGTCGGCACGATGATCGAGCATGACGACGGCAGCGGGGAGTTCACCGGCGTCACCCTGCGGCCGCGGGTCACGGTGAGCGCCGCCTCGATGGTCGAGCCGGCCCAGGCGCTACACCACCGCGTCCCCGCCCTGTGCTTCATCGCGCGCTCGGTCAACTTCGCGGTCACCCACGAGCCGACCGTCGTGGTCGCGGCCGGGTAAGGCCGCCGGCCCGCGCTGCTCAGCCGCGCAGCTCGGCGTCGAAGGTGCGCCGCCACGACGCGTCGTCGCGCGGCGCGCCGGCACCATCGCCTTGCAGAACTCAGCTCTTCGTGAAGTAGAGGAGCCCGATGCCCGTCGCTCCGATCGATTTGTAGTGCTGGACGCCCAGGCCCGTCAGGGTGAGTGCCAGCCCCCCCGTCTCGGCGACCCATGTACCGTCGATGCTCTGCGTGCTCGAGGTCGTCACCGCCAAGGTCCCGGTCATGTCGCTGTTGAGGGTGACCGTGGTCGTCGACGTTCCGCTCTGCGCGATCGCCGTCGAGCTCCACACCCCGACCAGCCCGCTGACCGAGCCCTGAGGGATCAGCGCGCCGAGCAAGAGCTGGTTGCTCGTCACGACGTAGTCGGTGACCACCGTTTCCCCTCCCGAGGTCATGCTGAGGCGTCCCGGACCCGCGAGCGTATAGGTCCCGGCTTCGGACCCACCGTCGTCGACAACCACAAAGGTCCCATCGCTATCGAACGTGTAGCTCACGATGGGCAGGGCCGGATCGCCTGCATACGACCACTGCCCTACCAGGGGGGATACCGCTCCATCGATCGCCGCGGCGTCAGCGGGCGGTGCGTCTGGGGCTCCACCGACATCGTCGCCGCCGCACGCCGCCAGAAGGATCACGAGCACCCACCATCGCTGCATCTGGCGACCATACCACCGGGTGTTCACAGCAAACGGCCCACCTTCCCTTCGGAACACGTCCGCGCCGGTGCGGACACTAGTTGCCGAACCCACCCAGCGCGAAGGTGGCGGCGCCGGCGCCGCTGGCGGCCGAGCGCGAGAACACCTGGAAGGCGCGCCGGATCTCGGCGGCCGAGCTGCCCGGCGTCATGATCCAGCGGTCGGGGATGCCCATGTCGCGGAACACGGCGCGGAAGTCGGTGCTGCCGTCGGAGATGCCCATGGCGGCGACGACGTGGTGCTCCTGGGCCAGGAGGTCGGTCACCAGCGCGCGTACGTCGCGGGCGCGGAACCGGGTCGAGCCGTAGTCGCCGCCGTCGGTGATGATCAGCGTCACCGTGCGCACGGCGATGCCGGCCTGGGCCAGCTGCTGGGCCTTGGCGACGACGGTGCCGAGCACGACCACGGCCTGGTCGTACAGCGGCGTGCCCAGGCTGGGGTCGTAGTTCTTGCTGGTCATGGCCACGGCCTGGTCGAGCGGCGCGTACGGGGTGAGCACGTGGCCGTTGAGGTAACGCGTGTGGACCAGCACGTCGCCGGCCTGCTTGCTCTTGCCCAGCGCCTCGAGCACGGCGTTGTGGCCGTCGCGCACCGCCGCGGTGTTGCCGGCGCTGGCGATCGAGGCGGAGTCGTCGGGCATCATGGTCACCAGCAGCACCTCGCTGGCGGTGACGTCGTCGAGGTTGACCCCGAGCCCGGCCTGGATCTCGGCGCCGAGGTCGACCACGTCGAGGGCGGCCATGGCCCCGACCGACAGCGTGCCGTCCTTGTGGGCGTCGGCCAGGAGGGAGGTCACGGACGGGGTGGGCTTGGAATCGTCGTTGCGCTTGGACATGTCGAGCTCCTGGTGAGGGACGTGACGGAGGGAGGGAGTGAGGGTTGGTGGACCGGGGCCAGGTCAGCGCAGGCGGGCCAGCACCGTCTCGCGCAGCGGATCGGCCGAGGTGATGAGGTTCATGCCGGCGGCGGCGAAGCGGCCGAGCGCGTCGGTCGCGGCCTGGGTGAAGTCGACCGCGAAGCCGCCCTTGCCGTCGGGCACGGTCACCGCCGACATGCAGTCGGTCAGGAGGAAGATCTTCTTGGCCAGGTTGCGATCGGTGGCGACGATCTCGGCCAGCAGGTCGTCGATCGTGCTCTTGACGCAGTGGCTGGCGGCCTGGCCGGCGATGACCACCGCGTCGGCCGACAGCAGCGTCTTGAGGAAGCTGGTGTTGCGCTGGGCCAGGGTGCCGCCGTCGAAGCGGCTGACCACCTCCGGCCGCAGCACCGAGTAGTTCTCGGTCAGCGGGTTGCCGCCCTTGACCTCGACCAGCGACTGCGACGTGCGCGCGAACGCGTGCAGGAGGCGCGCCTCCTGCACCACGCCGACCAGGGCGTGGCCGTCGGAGCCGAGCAGGCAGTGCGGCGGCCACAGGTACAGCTGGTACTTGCCGGCCTTCTCCAGCTCGGCGCAGTAGTGCCGGGCCTGCTGGCACAGCCAGGTGTAGTTGCCCCCACACAGCCACTTGGCCATGGCCGGGTTGGGCCGCACGTCGCCGCGCGCCACCTCGTCGGCGCTGATGACCCGGTGCGCGGTCAGCGGCGCGTCGTCGCGGTCGAGCCAGAAGCTGGGGAAGAAGATCTGGTACGCGACGTGGGTGTCCATCGTCGTCGTGATGTCGGTGATGACGTCGAGGTTGGTGTAGATGGTCTGGGCGATGCGGCGCGAGTCGTCGACCGCGCCGGTGCCGGACCGGCCGGCCACGTACAGCGAGCCGTCGGGGAAGCAGAAGTCCTTCTGCACGTCGATCAGCAACAGGTGCAGGCGCAGGTCGTCGACCGCCGACGGCCGCAGCCCGTGGGCGCGGCGCCAGGTCGCGGCCTCGGCGGCGACGGCGGCGGCGTCGGGCCGGTAGCCGGAGTCGGCGGCGTGACGGGCGTCGAACAGCGGAGGCAGGGGCAGCGGCTTGCGAGAGGTGGACATCGTGGGCTCCTTGTGGCGGTTGAGGGCGGAACGCGAGGCCGCGCGAGCGCGCGGGTCAGGGCGTGAGCTCGAGGCGGAGGGCGCGGCCGGCGCGGACGACGTCGAGCCCGCGCGGACCGAGGTGGAGGACGTCGGCCGGGCCGACCAGGCCGCGGGTGTCGGCGAAGGTGCGGGTCACCGCGGGCGCGCCGGCGACCAGCTCGACCCGCACCAGGCCGTCGTCGGTCGGCACGAACAAGGCGTCGCCGGCGGCGACCGCGCCGGCCAGGCCGGCCATCCAGGCGAGGTCCGGATCGACGGCGGCGGCGGCCACGTCGACGTCGGCATGGGCCAGCACCGCGCCGGCCCGGTCGAGCACCACCAGCTGCTGGTGCAGCCGACCGGCGAAGGCGGTGGTCCAGCCGAGCCAGGCCCGGCCGGCGCTGAGCGTGGCGTGGGCCGCCACCAGCTGGCCGCGCATCGGCGGCAGGGCCACGCGGTCGTCGAGGCCGGCGCGGTCGGGCCGGACCAGGAAACCGACGGTGAGCCCGCCGGCGCGGTAGAAGCCGACGCCGAAGGCCGGGCCGATCCAGCACCGGGCCTGGCCACCAAGCACGGCGCCGACCCGCTCGGGCCCGAACACGCCGCGCCGCCACAAGGTGTCACCGCTCCACCACCACGCCGCGCCGGCCCGATCGCCAGCGTCGACCTCGACCGTCGACGGCGCCAGCGCCGTCAGCGCCAGGTCGACCACCCGCAGCGCGCCGCGCACGGTCGCCGCCGGCACGGTGACCGTCACCCCGACGCAGCGCGGGCAGGCCGCTCGTGCGTGGTCGAGGCCGCAGCCGCTGCAGGTGGCGAAGCGCAGGCCGGCCAGGAGGTGCGTCGGCATCGCCACCCGGACGCCGCCGGAGAAGCACGCCTCGAACCAGGCCAGCACCGGCGCCGGCAACACCTGCAGCGGCGGGGCAGAACGCGGATACACGACGTCGGGGTGAGCCACGGTGACGCCCTGGCGCGCCCGCTCGAGCGGCGGCAGCGGCCGCGCCGGCGCCGGCGGCCGGTGCACGCCGCCGTACGGGTGCACGCCGACGAGCGAGCGGAAGGCCATCACCGCGAACGCGAACCAGTCGCTGCCGACGTCGTGCGGCCGGGCCAGCCCGAGGCCAGGCCGGCTCGCCGCCAGCGCCGGCGCGGTCGGCCCGAGCAGGCGCGGGTCGACGAAGCGGTCGGTGAACATCGGGCAGGCCCAGCCGCCAAGCTGCGCGCTGTCGAGATCGATCAGCGCCGGGGTGTCGCCGTCGACCAGCACGTTGAGGTCGTTGAAGTCGCCGATGACCACGCCGGCCTGGTGCACCGCCTCGACCAGCACGCGCAGCGCCAGCAGCACCCGCACCACCTGCGCCGGCGTCACCCCGAGCCGGCGCCGGGCGGCCGCCTCGCTCCACGCGTGCAGCGGCTCGCCGGCGATACGCGCCATGGCGAAGCCGATGACCTCGACGCCACGCTTGTCGCGGCTGATACGCCCGGTCGGCGCGATCGCCCCGGCTGGCAGGCGCCCGCTCGCGGCCAGCGCGGCCAGCGCGTCGAGCTTGGCCGGGTACACCCGCAGCCGCTCGCGCGCCGCCGCCTGCGCCTCGGGCAGGCCGGTGTAGTCGGGGTGGTCGGGCGCCTTCCACAGCTTGCCGACCAGGCCGCCGCCGAGGTCGTGCACCTCGGCCTCGCCACCCTCGGCCAGCACGCGGCTGGCCGCCAGCACGCGGCGCTCGCCGTCGAGGTACACGGTCCGGCTCACGACGCCGCTCCGCCGGCGCCGGCGCCGCGATCCCAGCGGATGATGCCGACGGCGACGTCGTCGCGCAGGCGGGCGGCGCGCCGCATCACGCGCCCGGCCCGCCAGTCGACCTGCTCGCCGGCCGCGGTCCACCCGTGCAGGTGCCGGCGCAGCGCGTCGGGGTGGGTCACCAGGCGCGCGTCGTCGGCCAGCGCACCCAGCTCACCGGCCGGCAGCGGGTCGACGCCGTCGGTGGCCACCAGCAGGCTGCCGCGCGCCGGCGCCGGCTCGACGATCACCCGGCTCGGCACCGGCGCGCCGGTCAGCGCGTACATCGGGTACGGCGGGGTGTTGTCGGGGAACGGGCCGAGCGGCGTGACCACGCCGTCGATGGCGAAGGCGCCGTCGCCGATCGCGAACACCGCGCGCTGGCCGCCGGCGTAGACGGCGGCGACCACCGTGAACAGCAGGCTGTCGCGCACGACCTGGTCGCGTGGCCCGAGCTGGGCGGCCAGCACGCCCAGCGTCCGCACCACGTCGATCGAGACCTGGTCCCACAACGCGCGCGACAGCGGCGCGCCAGCGGCCAGGGCGCGGGCGAGGCCGTGGGCCCACGCCTGCGCGCCCAGCTCGGCGCCCAGCTCCGACCGCGGCGCCGAGCCGCAACCGTCACACACCACCACCACCGCCCAGCCCGGTCCGGTCACGCAGGCGGCGGCGTCCTGGCTGCGCCGCCGGGTCCGGTGGTGCTCGCCGCCGATCACGCTGGCGGCCCGCGCCGCGAGGCCTGGCTCGCTCGACTTAGTGTTCGTCACACACTCTAGATAGTGTCATATGGACACGATGTCAAGCCGGACCTGTCGACAGCCCGGCAGGCGGCCCCAGCACGGTGGTGGTTCTTCAACCAGCCCCGGCAGATCATCCTAGCTATTTCAGGTATCTGAGCCGCCATGGCAATGGTCGGACCAGTGGCACGGGGTGTGCTCATTGGTGGGTCCATCATGACGACCTTCGCCTCTGCCACTTCGCCTCGCCTGCTCGCCCTGATCCTGTCCGTCTCCACCCTGACCGGCTGTATTTCGGTCTCCCCAGTCGACAACACCCTGGTCCCCCCCGACAGCGGCGACGTGATCGCCACCCTTGTGATCACCACCGCGATCGGCACCGCGGGTTACCTGGCATGGCGAGGCCTGTCGCAGCCGCGCACCGAGCCGCTGCCGGGCCAGCCAGGCGGGCCGGTGGCCGCGACCGTGATGCTGCCGGTCGAGGCCACCTCGCCCGAGACCCTGCGTTCGGCCCTGCAGGTGCGCGCGCTGATCCGGTCCGGGCGGTGCGACGCCGCGCTGATGACCCTGCGTTCGATCGACTCGAAGGACCACGCCTACGCCGTCAGCCTCGAGCTCGACCCGGCGGTCCAGACGTGCCGCCAGGCTGTGCGATGAACCTGTCGACACCACCCACCTCCCCGCCTCCCCAGGAACTCGCCATGATCGACTCCACCCACCGGCACACCCCACTTCGCCCGCTCGTGGCCCTCAGCCTCATCGCCGCGCTGCTCGCACCCGGCTGCGCCACCACGCGCACCGGCAAGACCGTCGCCGTCGCCAGCGGCGTCGGCCTGGCCCTCGCCGGCGGCCTCGTCCTGGCCGATCTGAGCGGCGGCAAGGAGGGCAGCACCGAGCGCGACCTCAACACCCTCGGCTGCCTGCTGGGGGGCTGCCTGCTCGGCTACGGCGCGCTCATCGCCGGCGGGGCGCTGGCCATCGGCGCGCTGGCGACACCGACGCTCGACGACGCGCCGGCGCTGGCGCCGCTGCCCGGGCAGGTGACCGGCCCGCAGGCGACCGCCCCGGCCGCGGCCGCGCCGCCGGCGCCGGCCCCACCTCCGTCGCTGCTGCGGCCGTTGCCCGAGGTGGCGACCGACGCGGTCACGCTGCAGCTGGCCAAGCAGGTGCGCAGCCAGGTGCTCGGCCTGCGTTGCGAGGCCGCCGCCACCACCCTGCGCGCCATCGCCGCGCGCGACCCGGCCTACCACCGCGCCCTGCTCGGCAGCACCGTCGTCGTCGGATGCACGTGAACCCACCTGGCGCGGCGCGGCGGCTCGACCTACCTGGTGCGAAACGCCGACGGCTCAGTGCGGGCCGTACACCGCGAAGTACTCCAGCTCCGTCCCCAGCTCGGTCGTGGTGAAGCCAGCGTTGCCGGGCACCGCGCCGGTCAGGGTGGAGGTGATGATGCTCTCCATACCGGCGGACCGGTAGGTGCAACGCCCGACCCACAGCTCGAGATCGACCGGCAGGTTGAGCGAGCCGATCGGGGTGACGTCGGAACGCACGACCTGCCCGGCCTCGACCAGCACCATGCCCAGCTGCGGCAAGCCGCCGCTGGGTTCGATGCCGCAGCGGAGATGGTTGGCCGGGTAGCTGCCGAGGTAGACCCCGCCGCTGAGCATGCCCAGGTTGCCGGGCGAGTACGAGCGCAGGCGGGTCACCGCGGCGGTCGTCGTGGTCCCGGACGGGAGGGTGACGACCGCGTGGGTCGTCATCAGGCGCCCCACCAGCAGGCCGCCCTCACGAGTGAACCCCGTCAGCGTCCACTCCGGGCGATCGGTGTCGAAGCCGTCGAAGAAGACCAACCGCTCGGCGGTGGAGGCCGAGCGGTCGCACGGGTCGCCAACGCCGTCCAGATCGACGTCGGCCTGGTCGGCGTTGGTGATGTACGGGCAGTTGTCGCACTCGTTGCCGAGGCCGTCGGCGTCCTCGTCGAACTGCCCGGGGTTGCCCACCAGCGGGCAGTTGTCCGCCGCCCCCTCCACGCCGTCACCGTCGAGGTCGCCGAACGGCGCGTCGGCGCCCGGCTGCACGACGGCGTCGACCGCGCCGCCGAACGTGACCTTCTCGACCGTGCAGCCGGCCACCAACCCGACACCCACGGCGGCCGCGCCGGCGATCCGCCACCTCCAGGAGGGCACCATGGCCACATGGTCCCGCCAACCGCGGGTGGGGTCAATGCAGGTGTACGCGCCCGAGGTCAGCGCCGCCAGGCGTCGGCCAGCGGGCAGCTGGTGAGCCCGACCCGGCGCGCCTCGTCGTCGAGGGCGTCGGCCTTGGCGGCGCCGGTGAGAGGCTGGACCCGGGCCAGGAACTGCCGGCCCTGCTCGGTCTGCAGGGCCTGGCCGAGCCACTGCGCGGTGGCGAAGATCGGGCTGACCTCGGGGTTGGTGAGCGCGCCGGAGTACTCGAGCACGTTGCAGATGCGATCGACGTCACCGGCGTAGCCGTCACCGCCGGGCGGCACGGCCACGGGCGCGGCCGCGGCCGACGCGGTCGGAGGTGCGGCGGCCGCCCCCGCCGGCGTGGGGGTCGGCGCGCCGGCCGCGGCCGCGACCCGGCCCGGCGCAGACGCCGCGCTGGCGGCCGGCGCCGGCGGCGAGCCTTGCTGGCACGCCCCCAGCAGCAGGAGCGGCGGCAGCGACCACGACAGGACAAGGCGCAACATCGGCCGCGACTCTGCCCCAACCCAGGCCGATCGCCAAGCCGCCGCGATTCTCCGGCGCCCGACTGGAAATCGCCGGCGTTTTCTCCTACACACAGGGCTATCCCTGCCAGGGCTACTCCCTGGATATCGCGACGAGATTTCCGCCGCGAAGCAGGGCGGTCAGGCCAGGAGAGAGAGTCATGGCGTACGTCGTTGCCGATCCGTGCGTGAAGTGCAAGTACACCGACTGCGTCGCGGTGTGCCCGGTCGACTGCTTCTACGAGGGCAAGAACTCCCTCGCCATCAACCCCGACGAGTGTATCGACTGCGGGGCGTGTGAGCCGGAGTGCCCGACCACCGCCATCTTCGAGGAGAGCGAGCTCCCCGCGAAGTGGGCCATGTACAAGGACATCAACGCGCTGGTGACCGGCGTGAAGAAGGCCGGCGAGCTCGACACCGGCAACTGGCCGGGCCCGCTCAAGGCCCAGGCCGCCGGGGCCGCGGCCTGGCCCAACATCACCGAGCAGAAGAAGGCGCTGCCCGGCGCCGACGACGCCGCCAAGGAGGAGAACAAGCTGGCGGCGCTCACGCTCGAGCCCGGCGAGGGCTGATCGCTTCCTGACGCGTCGGGCGGCGTGGCCGGACGCGTCGATGAGGTTCCTGGTGCAGCGCTACTTCGACGCCGACTACGCCGAGCTGGCGCGGTTGCGCGACGGCACGCCGGTGCAGCTGCGCCTGGTGCGGGCGAGCGACAAGGAGCTGGTCCGCAAGGGCTTCGCGCGCCTGTCGCCGGAGAGCCGCTACCTGCGGTTCTTCGCGCCCAAGGACCACCTGACCGAGCGCGAGCTGTCGTACCTGACCGAGCTCGACGGCGAGCGCCACCTGGCGATCGGCGCCGAGCGGGTGCCGACCGGCGCCGACGGCCCCGAGGGCCTGGGCGTGGCCCGCTTCATCCGGCTGGCCGACGACCCGGCCGTCGCCGAGGCGGCGGTGGCGGTGCTCGACGAGCTGCACGGCCAGGGCCTGGGCACGCTGCTCCTCATGCGCCTGATGGCGGCGGCGCGCGAACGCGGCGTGCGCCGGTTCCGGTGCGAGGTGCTGGCCGAGAACACCTCGATGATCGACCTGCTGACCGGCCTGGTCGAACACCACACCCGGTCGGCCGACGGCGGCGTGGTCACGCTCGAGCTCGAGCTGCCCGACACCGCGCCGGCGGCCGACGCCAGCACGGCGCCGCGCGAGAGCCCGATCTACCGCCTGTTCCGCATGGCGGCCGAGGGCATGCTGGAGTGGCGCGCGGCCATCGCCACCATGGCCGAGCGCCGCCGCAGCGGCGACGTGGCCGAGGCCGACCCAGCCGCGGCCGGGCCCGACCTGGGCGCCCTGCTCGACCAGGTCCGGGCCGACCCGGAGTCACACCCGGCCGGGCCCTGCCCGCCGGCCGCGCTCGACGCGCTGGAGGCCGAGCTGGGCGTGCGCCTGCCGCCCAGCTACCGCGCCTTCATGACCTCGCTCGGCGCCGGCGAGTACCGCTTCGCGCGCGTGTACGCGGTCGACGGCGCCCACGCCCACCTGCACGACCTGCGCGAGCACTACCAGCTGGCGCTGCGGCACGACCCGCGAGTCGGGCCAGGCAAGCTGCTGCCGTTCGCCGACGAGTACAGCGGCGACTACTACTACTTCGATCTGGCCGCGGCCGACGCCGCCGGCGAGGCCCCGGTGCTGCTGTGGCCCGACTGGGCGGACCAGCCCGAGCAGCACTTCCCCGGGTTCGACGCGTTCGTCCGCGCCGGCCTGCTCGACGACTGAACACGCCGCGCGGGAGCGGGGCCGTGCGGCCTCAGTGGGCGTGGACGACGAGGACCGAACACGGCGCGTGCCGGACCGTGGCCTCGGCCACGCTGCCGAGCAGCCAGCGCTCGACCCCGCGGTGGCCGTGGGTGGCGATGGCGATGAGATCGACCTGCTCGCGCTCGGCCAGGTCGGTCACCGCCGACGCGGCCGGGCCCTCGACCAGCAGGCCCTCGACGGTGACGCCGTCCTTCTGGTGGGCCGCCACCAGGCGGTCGAGGTTGGCCTGGGCGGTGCTGGTGATCGCCTCACGCACCGTGCTGGCGGCGCGGCTGTGCTCGCCGAGCAGGTTGAGGCCCCACGCCCCGACCGGGTACTGCCAGCTGTGGACCAGGCGGACCCGGGCCCCGGGGACGGCCAGGGCCACGGCCGCCCGCAGCGCCGCTTCGGCCGGGGCCGAGAAGTCGGTGGCGACGACGAGCTCGCGGAACGCGCCGCTCGCCGGGGCGGCGCTGGCCCGCACCACCAGGACGTCACACGCGGTCCGTCGCACCACCAGCTCGGCCACGCTGCCGAGCAGGAAGCGGGTGATCCCGGTCCGGCCATGGGTGCCGATCACCACCAGCCACGCCCCCAGCTCGGCCGCCAGCGCCGGCACCAGCTCGCCCGGCGCGCCCTCGCGGGCGAGGACCCGGCCGGTCACGCCGGCGGCGCCGACCCGGGCCAGCCGGGCCTCGAGCTCGCGCCGCTCGTCGGCGCGCAGCGACTCGGCCAGCGCGCCCAGCTCGCTCATCACCGCGCCCTCGTCGCCGATCGGGCTGCGGTCGACGAAGGCCTCGCCGTAGGCCAGCACCACCTCGGCCTGGTGCTCGCGGGCCAGGGCGATGGCGCGGTCGAGCGCGAGGTCGGCCGCCGGCGAGAAGTCGGTCGCGACCAGGATCGGCCCACGCGCGGTCACGACGACACCGTGAGGACGAAGCCGTCGTCGGTCAGCGTGAAGACGCGGGTCACCTTGCCGGTGCGCCAGCGCAGGTCGCCCGAGTCGGCGTCGACCGTGGGCTGGCCCCAGCGCTCGACCAGGGCGTCGCGCAGGGCCGCCGCCGTCGGCAGATCGCACCCGAGCAGGTACTCGCGCGCGCGTCGGGTCTTCAGGTTGGCGGCGACGTCCAGCTTGCACTCGGCGCCGTCGGTGCCCAGGCCAGGCAGCCGGGCGAAGTAGCGGCCCTCCTCGCCGTGCAGCGCCACCCCGAGCGCGGCGCCGAGGCCATCGATCGGCTGGCCCAGGATCGGCAACGGACTGGTCGGATCGGCCAGCAGCGCGTCGACCGGCAGGTAGCGGTCGAACACGAAGGTGACCTCGTCGAAGCGCGCCTCCAGGCTGGCGCGGGCGCCGAAGCGGCCGTGGATCATCTCGCCGAGCCAGACCTGGCGGCTGCCGACCATGGTCGGCTCGCTCCACAGCTGGGTCACGGCCGCGGCGACCGCGGCGTCGTCGGCCGCGGCGGTCACCGTGATGCCGTGCAGGGTCCACTCGTCGAAGTCGTACTCGACGCTGGCGCCGGTCCGGGTCCGGAACTGGTCGACCCGCACCCGCGCCGCCTCGGGCAGGAACTCGCCGCTGCTGCCGCCCAGCTGCACCGCACGGAACACCTCCCCGGGCACGGCCCGGGCCGGCGACAGCAGCTCGGTCACCACCACGTCGGCGGCCAGCGTGGGCTGCGCCTCCTCCGCCGCGGCCGCCTCGGCCTCGGCCTCGGCCTCGGCGCGCTCGAGCTCGGCCCGCGCCGCCCGCTCGGCCGCGTAGCGCGAGCCGACGTAGGCCTCGTCGTCGGGCGAGGCGCCCGCGCCGTGCCGATCGTCGAGCGCCGCCAGCACGAACGGGACCACACACGCGATCCCCAGCACCACCGTCACCGTCGGGATCCCTGACCGGGTCGATCTGGTCTGCATGACGCCTCCGCCGTCGACGCTACCACCGCCGGCCGGCGCCGCAAGCGGTCACAGGTCGCGGCGGACGAAGAACTGGCCCTGGGCGGCGACGTCGAGCGAGGGATCGAACACCACCTCGGCCGCTGGCGGCGAGGTCCACCCTGGCTGCATCTCGAGCAGGGCCGGGTCGTACTCGAAGTTGCCCATGGCATGGACCCGCAGCGTCGCGCCCAGGTACAGGCCGCGGCCGACCCGCACGTCGCCGCCGAGGCCGACGAAGGCCTCGGGGATCGCCAGCTGATCGTCGATGTGGGTGTCGCCGTACGGCACCGACACCCGGGTCAGCTCGACGCCGACGCCGAGCTCGGCGTGCCCGGTCAGGCGGGACGCCAGCTGGGTGCGCAACCCGGCGCCGACGGACAGCAGCCCCGACACCCGATTGATGGGGAGGTCGCTCTCGGGGGGCGGCCGCATCGGGAACGTCTCGCTGAAGTACGCATCGAGCCCGACCTGGAGGTAGGCAGGACCGCGCAGGACGCGCTCGGCGAACACGCCGACCCCGTTCATGCGGCACTCGTCCCAGTCGTTGCGCCGGTCGTCGGCGCCGGCGCTGGCGCTGCGGTGGAAGCCCCAGCCGCCGATCCGCCCGCCGAAGCTGTACGGGGAGGTGCTGGTGCTGGTGCGGGCGGCGCCGAGCGCGGCCGGGGCCTCGTCGGCGTGGGCGGCGGGGACGAGAGCGGCGGGAGCGAGCGCGGACAGGATGACGGTGGAGCGGAGGTGACGCATGCCCGGCACCGCAGCAAGGGCCGTGCCGGGCGCCGTGTTCCCCACGGTTGACGAAGACGTGAACCGAGGTTCACACGTGCGGGCGCGAGGGCGCCGGGCGACGTGGAGGTGCGTGGCAGAACCCGGCGCCGCGCCGGGCGATGCTACGCTGCCGGCCGATGGCCAAGGCGAACCCGAAGGCGAAGGTGACCAAGGCGAAGGCGAAGGCGGCCCCAGCCAAGGTCAAGGTGGCGGCGAAGGCGAAGGCGAAGGCGAAGGCGGCGCCAGCGACGGCGCCGAAGCGGGCGGCGTCGGCGGCCAGGCCGGCCAAGGCACCGGCGGCCGGCCCGCCCAGAGCACGGCGCCAGGACGCCGTCGCGCCGGTGCGACCGGTGCGGGCCCCATCGCTGCCGCCGCCGCCACCACGGCCGGTGCTGCCGCTGGCCGCACCACCCGCGCCGCGCGTCGTCCCGGCCGGTCCCGGCGGAGAGCTGACGCCGGCGCGCGACGTCGGCCGCCTGCTGCGCTACGGCGAGCAGTTCGGACCGGCCCGCATCGAGCTGCGCCACCTCGCCACCCCGCTGGTCATCACCTCGGGCCGGATCGTCCTGGGTGATCCGGCCGCGCCCACCGGCGGCAAGCGCAGCCGCACGCTGGCCCGCGCCGTCGCCCCCGGCAAATACCGGGTCATGCAGAGCCTGGCCAACACCGGCGGCGTCATCCGCTGGGCCGCGCTGGTGGTGCACGTCGGCCGCCCGCCCATCGCCCGCTGGGTGGTGGCGCACTTCGATGGACAGAAGCCGCCCCGCACCGCCGAGGACGCCCCGGCGATCGAGCTGGCCGGCCACACGCTGGCCCTGATGGACGCCGCCACCGCCGAGCAGGTCCGGGCCGGTGTGGTGCAGATCAGCGCGGCCGACCTGGGCCCCGCCGACGGCAGCCAGGTCGCGGTCGGCACCGTCGACCGCCTGGTCGACTCTTCCAGCGGTCGCAACCTCCTGTGCGCGACCGCCCGGCCCGGCCCATACCACGTGTACTGGGCCCTCGACGCCGCCGACGCCCCGGTTTGCCTGGTCATCGACTACGACGGCTTCAAGGCCGGCGACTGGAAGCTCCCCAAGAAGAAGTAGGCGTCGGATCTCATGCCGGCCGGCCCGGGCCCGCCGCCACGACGGAGCCCCTCATCGTCCGGACGAGAGGCGACCAGCCACGAGCGCGGCGCACAGGGCCAGCACGACCATCCAGTACACCAGCTGCCCGTGCCCGCCGACGCTGGCGCGCAGGTGGACCACCCCGAACAGCACCATCTCGGCGCCGATCACCGCGGCGGCGGTGACCGCGATGGCCATCTGGCTGCGCGCCACCACCGGCACCAGCAGGCCGATCACGCACAGCAGCTCCACCCCCGCGAGCGCCAGCCACACCCCGTGAGGGAGCGCCCGCAGCGACGGCACGGCTTGCTCCGAGTTGGACAGCTTCCACACCGCGCCCATCGCCGTATGGGCGGCCAGCAGGCCCTGCAGCACCCACAGCGCGACGTTCACGACACCCGCCCCAGCAGCTCGGCCAGCCGCCCGGTCATCATGGTCCAGCCGTACTCGGTCCCGCCCATCGCCCCCTTCTGCGCAGGCAGCTTGAAGCCCGAGTGAGTGATCGACAGCCGGGTCCCGTGCTCGGTCGCGGCCAGCACGAAGGTCACCTCGGTATCGATCCCGCGGGTGTCATCGACGACCCAGCTGTACCGCAGACGGCGCAGCGGCTCGATCTCGAGCAGTCGGCACCGGACGCTGCCATCCCACGCCCCGTGTGGTGGGGCCTGGAAGGTGAACTGGCTCCCCGGCGCCAGCGCCAGCTCGCGCTCGACCACCGGCAGCAGCCACTCCGCCAGCAGCGCGGGCTCGGTCAGGGCCCGCCACACGGTGGCCGGCGAATGGTGCAGGTCGAGGTCGAGCGAGATCGTGCCCGCCTCGCGGCCGGGTCGTTCACGGTGGGTCATGGGTCCAGCTTCTTGAGGAGTTGTTCGAGGCGACCGACACGATCGGTCCAGAAGGCGCGGTAGTGACTGATCCAGTCGATGAGCGGCGTGAGCCCGGCCGCCTCGACCCGGTAGAAGACGCAACGCCCGTCGCGGCGGCCGCTGACCAGCCCTGCCTCCCGGAGCGCAGCGAGGTGCTGGGACACCGCCGGCTGCGAGATGGAGAACCGCGCGGTGAGGTCCTTCACCGCGGCCTCACCACGCGTGAGTGACTCGAAGATCGCGCGCCGGCTCGGATCGGCCAGCGCCTGGAACACCCGATCCTGCATCGCCGACGCGCCGACCATGAAGAATCAATAAGCCATCGCTTATTCGTTGTCAAGCACGGAACGAACGGTCGTTGCCGCGCCATCGCCGCGGTGATGGCGGTGCGGTCAGCCGCGGCCGCGGCCGCGCGCGCCGGGTCCCGGCGGGCGCCGAGGGTTCGCCCCCGCGCTGGCGGCGCCGGCGCGCTCGTCGGTGCGGGGCGGCAGGCCGGTGTGCTGGGTCGCGGCGGCGCCAGGCCGCGGCCGGGGCGGGCGACGCGCGTCGACGCGGTTGCCGCCAGCCGCGCCGCCGCGGCGGCCCTCGCCGCGCAGCCCGGTGCCCTGCGGCTGCCAGTGCGGCACCAGGTGGTGCTTGCCGCCGCCGATGAGGTCGTCGCGACCCATGCGGCGCAGCGCCTCGCGCAGCAGCGGCCAGTTCTCGGCGTCGTGGTAGCGCAGGAAGGCCTTGTGCAGCCGGCGCTGGGCCGGGCTCTTGATGACCTTCACCACCTGGCGCGCCTTGAGCGAGCGCAGCGGCGACAGGCCGGTGTGATACATCGCGGTCGCGCTGGCCATCGGCGACGGCAGGAAGGCCTGGACCTGGTCGGGGCGGAAGCCGTTCTTCTTGAGCCACAGCGCCAGCGCCAGCATGTCCTCGTCGGTGGTGCCGGGGTGGGCGGCGATGAAGTACGGGATGAGGTACTGCTCCTTGCCGGCCTCGGCGCTGTAGCGATCGAACAGCGCCTTGAAGCGGTCGTAGCTGCCGATACCCGGCTTCATCATGTGCGTGAGCGGGCCGTCCTCGGTGTGCTCGGGCGCGATCTTGAGGTAGCCGCCGGTGTGGTGCTGGGCCAGCTCGCGGATCCACTCCGGCGAGCGCACCGCCAGGTCGTAACGGACGCCGGAGGCGATGAGCACCTTCTTCACCCCCGGCAGCGCGCGCGCCTTGCGGTACAGCGCCACCAGCGGGCCGTGGTCGGTGCCGAGGTTGTCGCAGATGTCGGGGAACACACACGACGGCTTGCGGCAGGCCGCCTCGATGTCGCGGCTCTTGCACGCCAGGCGGTACATGTTGGCGGTCGGGCCGCCGAGGTCGGAGATGATGCCGGTGAAGCCCGGGCTGACGTCGCGGACCCGGCCGATCTCGCGCAGGACGGACGCCTCCGACCGGCTCTGGATGACCCGGCCCTCGTGCTCGGTGATCGAGCAGAAGCTGCAGCCGCCGAAGCAGCCGCGCAGGATCGTGACCGAGTGCTTGATCATCTCGAACGCCGGGATCTTGGCGCCGGCGTAGCGCGGGTGCGGCAGCCGGGTGAACGGCAGCTCGTACACCGCGTCCATCTCCGGCGTGGTCAGCGGGATGGGCGGCGGTGAGATCCACACGTCGACGCCGCCGTGGCGCTGCACCAGCGCGCGCGCGTTGCCGGGGTTGGCCTCGAGGTGCAACACGCGCGAGGCGTGGGCGTAGGCGACGCGGTCGCTCACCACCTGCTCGAGCGCGGGCAGGCGGATGACGGTGCGGGCCCGGTCGGGGGCGCGTCGACCGAGGGCGGCGACCGGGATGAGCGGCGCCGGCGCGGCGGGCCCGGGCGCCGCGGCGGCGCCGGCGTCGACCGTCGACGGCGCACACGGCGCCTCGCCGCCGCTGGCGATGGCCCCGGCCGCGACCTCGGCCGTGGCCGCGTACGGATCGGGCATGGGCTCGACCCGCCCGGGCGCGTCGACCTGGGTCGAGTCGAGCTCGCGCCAGCCGTCGCGCCGGCCGCGCTGCAGGAACGCCACCCCGCGCAGGTCGTGCAGCTCGTCGACGCGGCCGCCGGCGCCGAGCCGGTGCGCGACCTCGACCAGGGCGCGCTCGGCGTTGCCGTACAGCAGCAGGTCGGCCCCGGTGTCGACCAGGATCGAGCCGCGCACCTTGTCGGACCAGTAGTCGTAGTGGGCGATGCGGCGCAGGCTGGCCTCGATGCCGCCGATGACGATGGGCACGTCGGCGAAGGCCTGGCGGCAGCGGTGGGCGTACACGATCGTGCAGCGGTCGGGCCGCAGGCCGGCCACCCCGTCGGGCGAGTAGGCGTCGTCGGAGCGAATCCGGCGCTCGCTGGTGTAGCGGTTCACCATCGAGTCCATGTTGCCGCCGGTCACGCCCCACATCAGGTTGGGTCGGCCGAGCGCGGTGAAGGCGTCGACGTTGCGCCAGTCGGGCTGGGCGATGATGCCGACCCGGAAGCCGTGCGCCTCGAGCAGGCGGCCGACCAGGGCCATGCCGAACGACGGGTGGTCGACGTAGGCGTCCCCGGTCACGAGGATGACGTCACAGCTGTCCCAGCCCAGCTCGTCCATCTCGGCCCGGCTGGTCGGAAGCACCGGCGCCACGCCGAACCGGTGCGCCCAGAAGCGGCGATGACCGAACAGCGGGGGGGCAGCCTGCATGGCGCGATCGGGTAGCACGTCCGGCCGCACGGACGAAGCAAAAGCGACCCGCGCCGGCGCCGCCCGGCCTCAGCGCCGGAAGAAGCCGCCGTCGGCCTCGCCGCCGTCACACGGGTCGGCCTCGCCGCCGTCGTCCGGGTCGGCCTCGCCGCCGTCACACGGGTCGGCGCCATCGCCGGCCGTGTCCTTCTTGATGACCTTGCGGCCCCGCGTCTTGCGCTCGACCTTGACGCCGTCCCCGGTGGCGGTCGGGTTGCTCCCGCCCAGCGTGCCCGAGCCCCCGTCCGCCGCGTCGTCGGAGCTGCCCTTGCCGCCACCACCTGGGGGCGTGACCGGCGGGCTCAGCAGGGCCTTCATGCGGGCGTCGAGCGCGGCGTCGAACGCGTCGGCCTGCGGGTCCGGCAGGAGCTTGTGGCAGCCATCGACGGTGTCGGCCGTCGCCTCGCCCACACAGGCCAGCACCTCGGGGCTCCACGGCCCCGCCGCGCACTCGGCCCGCACCACCTCCTCGACCGCGAGCCGCACCGCCTCGGCGTCGGGGCGGTCCTTGCCGAGCTGGGCCGCGCCGAGCGGGCCGAGCACGGCGGCGGCGTCAGCGCAGGTCACCGCCAGCGTCGACGCCGGCGCCGGCGGCGCCTCGACCGTCTTCTTGCTGCCGCCGCCACATGCAGGCAGCGCCGCGGCCAGGGCGGCGGCGAGGACGAGGGTCGACCAGGAGGCTGCAGACCGGAGGTGGGCCATGGGCGTTCACGATAGCGCGATCAGGTCGCGGATGCCGCCCGCCAGGAACTCGACCGCGACCGAGGCCAGCAGCAGCCCCATCACCCGCTCGATCGCGCGCAGCAGGGTGCGGGGCAGGATCTTCTCGACCCGCGCCGCCGAGCGCATCAGCAGCCAGGCCACGCCGCAGGTGATCGACACCGCCACGAACACCGCCAGCGACGGCATCACCTTCCAGCCGGCCCGGCTCATCAGCACCATGACGGTGGCGATCGCGCCTGGTCCGGCCAGCATGGGGATGGCGAGCGGGACGATGGCGATGTCGTCGCGGTGCCGGCTGTCGTCCTGCTCCTCGACCGTGGTCCGGGTCGGCGAGGGCTGCGCCCGCATCATGTCGATCGACATCAGCAGCAGCATGATGCCGCCCGCGGCCTTGAACGCGCCCAGGCTGATGCCGAACGCCTTGAAGATGAGGCCGCCGGCGCCGGCGAACACACACAGGGTGACCCACGCCGCCAGGGCGGCGCGGCCGGCGACCCGGCGCCGCTGCGCGTCGTCGAACCGGCTGGTGACCGACAGGAAGATCGGGACGTTGGCGAGCGGATCGATGACGAAGAACACCGCCGACAGCGCTACCAGGGCAAAGGTCAGCTGCTCGGCCACGACGCCTGCGTATAGCGCACTCTGGCCCCGGGCACGCCGCCGGGGTCGGTGGTCGTGCCAGCGACCGCCCGCGCTGGCCACGCGACTGGCCGATCGAGCTGCCAGCCGGCCCGTCGCGGCCGGCTAGCGGACCGTCCATGGGGAGGACAGACCCGACCCAACCGGCTGAAATTGCAGGCGCCGATCCCCGGTGTCCGCGGCCCGGACCTTGCTCGTCCGGGCACCAGCCATGACCACGCACCGCCCGGCCCGCTTTGCCCTGTCCAGCCTGCTCCTGACCGCCGCCGCCGCCCTGGCCTTCGCCGGCGGCTGCGCCGACGACGCCGACGTCGAGGACGGCGAGCTCGACAGCGCGGCCGGCAAGGCCGACTCGATGGCCGAGGGCTCGGCCGAGGCGCTGGCGGTCCTGCGCCTGGTCAACGACCCGGCCGTGACCAAGGCCGAGCTCGACGACGACGGCGGCCTGTCGGCCCGGGTCGCCGGCAACATCGTGAACGCCCGCAACGGCGCCGACCGCGTGGCCGGCACCGGCGACGACAACCCGTTCGACACCCTGGCCGAGCTCGACGCCATCCCCTACGTCGGCCCGCGCACGCTGGAGATGCTGCTCGAGTACGCCCGCAGCAAGGGCCTGCTCGATGACGGGCTCAAGATCGAGGCGGTGTTCTCGCCGCAACCGGCCGCCAGCACCCACACCAAGCGCATCGCCCAGCTCATCCGCGACGCCAAGCACTCGGTCGACATCGCGATGTACAGCTACTCCGACGCCGAGGTCGGGACCGCGCTGGCCGAGGCGGTGCAGCGCGGGATCAAGGTCCGCTTCCTGTTCGAGACCGCCAACGAGGACCGCAAGATCGTCGACCTGGCCGCGCGCCGGGCCAGCAAGTCGGGCCGGCTCGAGCAGGCCGGGGTCGACGTCCGCTACGTCAACAAGATCCTGCACCACAAGCTGGCCATCATCGATGGTCCGCGCGACGTCGCCGAGCGCGCCGCCAGCGCCACCCTGGTCACCGGCAGCGCCAACTGGTCGTTCACGGCGGCGCAGAGCTTCGACGAGAACACGCTGTTCATCGGCGGCGCCCCTGGCCTGGCCACCGCCTACCAGCACGAGTTCGACCTGCTGTGGGCCCACTCGCGCGACTTCCAGCTGGCGGCCGCCCTGCCGTTCGAGCTGTCGTCGGCCAGCCTCCCGGCCGCGAGCGACCCCGGCGCCAGCGCCCTGTTCACCTCGCCCAACTTCAAGGTGGCCCCGACCGGCACGACCTTCTCGTTCGACTACACCAAGACCGAGGTGGCCGACGCCCTGGTCGCCGCGATCGAGGCGGCGCAGGACTCGATCCACATCGCGTCGGGCCACTTCCGGCTGCGCCCGGTCGCCGAGGCGCTGGTCGCCAAGAAGCAGGCCGACCCGTCGATCGACATCAAGGTCTACCTCGACCAGCAGGAGTTCATCTCCCGCACCGGCGACGACCAGCAGGAGGCCCGGGTCTCGACCTGCCTGGCCGGCGCCGGCAACGACCCGCGCACGGTGTACGACTGCACCCGCAGCGACTACCTGTACGGCAAGTACCTCGCCGACGCCGGCATCGACGTGCGCTACAAGGTGTACTCGTACCGGTGGGACCACTCGTACGCCGTGCAGATGCACCACAAGTACGTGGTCATCGACGGCGCCAAGCTGATCAGCGGCAGCTACAACCTGTCGTACAACGCCGAGCACGGCACCTTCGAGAACATGCTCGTCCTCGAGGGCGCGCAGTTCGGCGGGGTCATCTCGGCCTACGAGCGCAACTTCTCCACCATCTGGGACACCGGCCGCGCCGGCGACCGCCTGGCCGCCCTGCGCACGCAGATCAGCACCGCCAGCAGCATCCCGCTGGTGTTCGACTCGCTGGCGGTGAGCTGGCAGGAGTACAACGACCTCAAGACCCTCATCCGCAGCAACTGCGCGGTGGTCGACTCGACCGAGTATCGCGACAACCCGACCGCACACCGCAGCTGCCCGCGCTGACCAGGGCCCACGCCGGGCGGTCGACGATCGAGTAGGGTGGCGCGGTGCGTGTGCTCTACCTGCACGGCTTCGCGTCGGGGCCGGGCTCGGCCAAGGGGCGAGCCTTCGCCTCCTACTTCGGCCAGCGCGGCATCGAGCTCGACTGCCTCGACCTGCGCCGGCCGTCGCTGGCGCAGCTGCGGCTGACGGCGATCCTGGCCGAGGTCGAGCGGGCCATGGCTGGCAGGCCGGCGGTGCTGATCGGCTCGTCGCTCGGTGGCCTGGCCGCGGCCCGGCTGGCCGAGCGGACCGAGCTGGTGCGCGGGCTGGTGCTGCTGGCGCCGGCGTTCCGGCTGATCGAGCGCTGGCGGCGCCGGATCGGCGAGCCGGCCTGGGCGGCCTGGCGCGCCACCGGCAGCCTCGAGGTGCTCGATCACACGACCGGGCGCCCGGCCCTGGTCGACATCGGCTTCGCCGACGACGTGGCGGCGATCGACGCCGCCGGGGACGGCTGGCCGACCCTGCGGGTGCCGACGTGGATCGCCCACGGCCAGCGCGACGACGTGGTCGACCCCGCGCTGTCGCGGCAGATGGCCAGCCGCCACCCCGACCTGGTCACCCTGGTCGAGGTCGACGACGATCACCAGCTGCTGGCGTCGGTGCCGACGCTGCTCCCGGCCGCGTTCGCGGCGGTACGCGCCGTCGTCAGTTGAGGGTGAAGGTGTACGAGGCCGAGGCCGCCGGTTGCCCCGGGCGGGCCGGGAACTTCCAGCTGGCGACCGACTTGAGCACGCAGGCCGACACCGTCGGCGCGCCCTTGAGGGTCGAGTTGATCTGCGGCCGCACCACCCGGCCCGAGGCGTCGACCTGCATGGCCACGGTGACCGCGCCCTTGAGCGCCTTGTTGTCCTTCTTGCCGGCGGCCAGGCAGCCGAGCACCTCGCCGCGGTGCTTGCCGACCACGGCGCCCAGGTGACCGCGATCGATGCTGAGGTTGGCGACCGAGGTCGGCGCCACCGGCTTGGTCGCCGTCGGCGCCGCGGTCTCGACCGGCACCGCCTTGGCGATGGCCGGGGTGGGCACGGCCTCGCGGGCCGGCTCGCGCGCCACCGGCGGCGCGACTGGCGCCGGCGTCTCGACGGTGGCCATGGTCGGCGCCACCGGCGCCGGCGCCGGCGGCGGCTGATCGGCCGAGGTGATGCGGTTGGTGCGTGGCCCCGAGGCCACGGCGACCGCGTCGGCCTCGGCCGCGGCCTTGCCGATCTTGCGCGGCGTGACGACCGGCGCGGCCGCCACGGCCGGCGCGGCCGCGCGTGCTGGCGCCACCACGCTGGCCCGCGCCGGGCCCACCGCGGCGATCCGGTTCGGCGCCACGGCGCTGGCCGGCGCCTTGGCGGCCACGGCTGGCAGCGCCGACGCGTGCGTGGACGGCGCGGCCGCGGCGATGGCGACCGGCTCGGCCTCGGCCTCGCCCAGGGCGACCAGGGTCTCCGCCTCCGACGCCTCGACGAAGCCGTTGCCAGGCGGCAAGGTCGCGGTCAGCGTGGTGGGCCGGTCGATGGTGAGCCAGTAGCGCACCGTCTTGTGGCCAGGCGCGGACACCTCGACCAGCTCGACGATGTCGGTGGCGACGACGTCGACCGCGCTGGGCGCGGCGGTGATGCGGCGACGGAAGGTGACCTTGGCGCCCGGCGTGGCCGACTGGAACTGGACCTTGATCTTGCTGGCCGGGGCCGGCTCGTCGGAGCGTGGGATGGAGGCGGCGGCCATCGGCGTGGTGGCCGGCGCCGCCTTCTGGCCGTGGCGCATGCCGACGAACAGGCCGACCGCGCCGATCAGGACGCCGGCCCCGACCATGCCGTACAGCAGCGCGGGTGAGCGCCCCTTGGGTGGGGTCGGCAGGCTGACCGAGCTGGCCACCACCGGCCAGGGCGTGTTGACCGGCGGGCTCCCCGACCAGGGCTGGTTGCCGACGGCGTCGCTCATCGTCTGCACCGGGATGCCGCGGGTGCGTCGCACCCCGACCTCGATGCTGGTGATGTGCTGGGTCAGGGCCGCCTCGGCCTCGTCCATCGACTGGAAGCGATCGGCCGGGTGCTTGGCCAGCATGCGGTCGAGGATGTCGAACAGCGCGCGCGGCACCTCCGGCCGGTCGATCGGCGGCGCCTCGGAGTGGACGATGCGGTGCAGCAACGTGCGCGGGTCGTCGCCCTGGAACGGCCGGCGGCCGGCCAGCATCTCGTACAGGATGACGCCGAGCGCGTAGACGTCGACGCGGGCGTCGATGTGGTCGGGGTCGGTGATCTGCTCGGGCGCCATGAACTCGGGCGTGCCCATCAGCATGCCGCGCCGGGTCCGCTCGTCGCTGCTGTGCTCCATGAACTTCGAGATGCCGAAGTCGAGCACCTTGACGTGGTCGACCACGTCGCCACGTTCGGTCAGGTACACGTTGTCGCTCTTGAGGTCGCGGTGGATGATGCCCGCCGCGTGCGCGGCCTGCAGGGCCGAGGCGATCTGGCGGGCGATGTTGGCGGCGCGCCGCGGCGACAGCGCGCCGAGGCGGTGCACCTCCTCGGTCAGGAGCGCTCCCTCGAGGTACTCGAAGACGATGTACGGGACCCGGCCCTTGCCATCGTGCTGGTCGAGGAAACCCATGTCGGTCGACTCGACGATGTTGGCGTGGCCGAGCGTGCCGGCGGCGCGCGCCTCGTTGAGGAAGCGCTCGACCACCGAGCGGTCGGACGCCAGCTCGGGGTGGAGCACCTTGACCGCGACCCGGCGGCGGATGAGCGTGTGTTCGGCCAGGTAGACGGTGCCCATGCCGCCCTCCCCCACCACCTTGACGATCTTGTAGCGACCGTCCACCAGCTCGTTCGTGCCAAGACCTGCACCAGCACGCTTGTTCGAGTCCATCGTCACCATCCTTTGGCATCCTGCGATACCAAGTCCAGTGGGATCTGAAATTTTCCGAGGACGATCCGCCCGATCCTCGACGGAGATGTCGCTCCGTGTAGGCGGCGATGCGGCAGCGCGGCACAACGTTCGGTAAGCGCGATCGCAAGCGCGGGTCAGCGGCGTCGCGACATCGGCGGCGATGTAGGTGCCCCGCCCAGCCCGGAGGGGCGAAGTAGTCGCCAGGTGCAAATCGCTGGCGCCGGCGCCTACCAGCCGCAGGTCTGCCCGGCGTTCTCCTTGGCCAGCCACGTCGCCAGCGGGGCGAAGTAGTCGCCAGGTGCAACGCGCTGGCGCCGGCGCCTACCAGCCGCAGGTCTGCCCGGCGTTCTCCTTGGCCAGCCACGTCGCCAGCGGGGCGAAGTAGTCGAGGATCGCGCTGGCGTCGATGGTGCGCTCGCCGGTGAGCGCCTCGAGCGCGTCCGGCCACGGCCGGCGCGAGCCCATCGCCAGCATCGCCGAGAAGCGCGCGCCCGCGTCCTTGTTGCCGTAGATCGAGCAGGTGTGGAGCGGGCCCTGGTGGCCGGCGATCTTGCACAGCGCGCGGTGGAACTGGAACTGCAGCACCGTCGACAGGAAGTAGCGCAGGTACGGCGTGTTGCCGGGCACGTGGTACTTGGCGCCCGGGTCGAACGCCCCGTCGGGACGTGGGCCGGGCGCGGCGATGCCCTGGTACTGCTCGCGCAGCTGCCACCAGCGCGCGTTGTACTGCGCCGGCGCGACGGCGCCGGAGAACACCTCCCAGCGCCACTTGTCGATGACCAGGCCGAACGGGAGGAAGGCGATCTTGTCGAGCGCGCGGAACATCTGCTCGTCGATCTCGGCCTCGGGGCTCGTCGCCACCTGGTCGATCAGGCCGACCCGCTTGAGGTAGCTCGGGGTGATCGACAGGGCGATGGTGTCGCCGATGGCCTCGTGGAAGCCGTCGTTGGCGCCGTCCTGGAACAGGATGGGCGCGTCCTTGTAGGCCAGGTAGTAGTAGTCGTGGCCGAGCTCGTGGTGGAGGGTGATCAGATCCTCCTGGTTGATCTTGACGCACATCTTGATGCGGACGTCGCCGTTGAAGTGCGGGTCCCACGCGCTCGGGTGGCACACCACCTCGCGGTCCTTCGGCTTGGTCAGCATCGAGCTGGTCCAGAACGTGGCCGGCAGCGCCGGCATGCCGAGCGAGGTGAAGAACCCCTCGGCCAGCCGGGTCATGCGCGTCGCGTCGTAGCCCTGCGCCAGCAGCGCGGGTGTGACGTCGAGCGACGGCTGGCCCGGGTACGGCTCGAGGTCGCGGTACAGGTTGCTCCAGTCCTGGGCCCACATGTTGCCGAGCAAGTGGGCCGGCATCGGCCCGGTCGCCGGCATGGCGGCGCCATAGGTCTTGCCGAGCCGGCGACGGGCGTAGCAGTGCAGCTGCTGGTACAGCGGCGCGACCTGGCCCCACAGCCGATCGACCTCGGCCGTCACGGCCTCTGCCGGCATGTCGTAACGCGAGCGCCACATCGCCCCGACGTCGGCGAAGCCGAGGCCACGCACGCCGTCGTTGGCGAGCTCGACGAAGCGCGTGTACATCGGCCCGATGCCGCGGCCGACCTCGTGCCAGCCCTGCCAGGCCGCGAGCAGCGCCTGCGGGTCACGGCTCGCCGCCATCAGCTCCTCGAGCTGGCCCAGGTCGCGGCACGCGCCGGCGGCGTCACACGCCTTGCCCTTGCCGTAGGCCGACTCCATCTCGATCATCACCTTGGCCAGCTCGGCCGCCTTGGCCGGATCGGCCGGGGCCGGGGTGCCCTGCAGCTTCATCAACACCAGCTGGCGCCGGGTCGAGTCGTCGAGCCGGTCGTGCAGGCCATCGAAGCGGGTCGCCTCCTTGGCCTGGCGGGTCGTCATCTGCATCAGCTCGTCGCCGACCTTGGCGGCGGCGGCCTCGTTGGCCGGGGTGATGTCGGTCGACACCGCCCACTCGGCCAGCGCGGCGCGGGTGCTGACCTCGCGGTTCTCCCGGTCGGCCGCGGCCACGAACGCGACCGCCTCCTCCACGGTCGGGCTGCCGGCGCTCGGCGCCTTGGTGGTCCGGCCGCCCGCGCAGGCGGCCATGGTCAGCAGGAGCAGCGGCAGGACGCGACGAACGTTCATGGCCGCGACCATAGCCGCGCCGCGCCGGCGATGTCACCGCATGTTGGTCGGCTCCTTTTGCCACGGCGGCCGCGACCGGGCTACCGTGCGTGCTGGAGGACGCGATGCTCAAGATGACGATGATCACGGCGGCGCTCACGCTGGCGGCCACGAGCTGCAGCGGCGGTGACGACCCCCTGCCCGGCGATCCGGATGCCGCGGTCGACACCACGCCCGACGCCAGCACCGGGGCGATGGGGATCGGCCAGGTGTGCAGCCAGGCCATGCCGTGCCCGGCCAGCGCGCCGACCTGCGCGGTGACGCAGATGAACGCCACCGTCGGCTTCTGCACGGCGTCGTGCGGCACCACCCCGGCCAACTCGATGACCCCGCCGGCCGGTGGCAACGCGATGTGCGTGGCCGCGTATACCGGCGGCGTCGGCACGCCGGTGTGTGGCCTTGGCTTCGCGCCGATGGGCCAGACCATGACCTGGGGCTGCGCCATCGCCTGCGGCAACTTCCAGGGTAATGAACTGGGCGGCTGTCCGGGTGGCCTGACCTGCGTCGCCAACAACTGCACGCCGACGCTGTAGCCGGCCGCCGCCGGCGCGCCGAAAACGCGAACACCCCCGGGGTCACCGAGGGTGTCGACCCGCCCCGCCAGGAGGTGGAGCGTGGGCAGGTGAGAGCGGCGCGCCGCCCTCCGACCGCCGATCAGAAGTAGCGGTTGGCGCTACCCACGTTCATGGCGTTGCCGCGCAGGCTGGTCGGCTCGGCGCCGTCATCGCTGGGCAGCGACAGCGAGCTCAGCACCTGGGGCGCCGCCTCGGTCGCGGTCGCCAGCGCCGGGGTCACGGCCTGGTCGATGACCGCCGCCGCCTCCGGGCTGTACTCGCCGACGGTGTTCACCACCTGGTCGAGCGCGCCGTCGAGCCAGCCCATGCCAGTGGTGGCGAGAGCGCCGAAGTCGGCGCTCGCCTCGGCCGTGGCCAGGCCGGCGTCGGTGCCGACGCTGCCCGACCAGCCGTCGATGGTGGCCGGGGCCCACGCCGCCGCCTCGAAGGTGGCGGCCGGAGCGACCTCGGCGACCGGGGTCGACATGAAGTCCTTGCTGGCGATGATCTCGCCGTCGTCCTCGGCGGTCGCGCTGGCGGCGATCGAGGCGGTGGCGCCGGCGCCCGGGGCGTTGCTCCAGTCCTTGCCAGCGATGATGCCACCCATGGTCGAGTCGACCGGGGCGGCCGCGGGCGTCTCGGGCTGCAGCTGCTGCTCGTCCTCGTCGCGGTCATCGTCGTCATCGTCATCGTCGTCGTCGCAGTCGTCGTCGTCGTCGCAGCCGCCGTCATCGGCCGCGCAGGCCGCGCCATCATCGGCCGGCACCGGCGCCGGCTCCTCGACCGGCGCGGCCGGCTCGGTGGTGGTGTCGGCGTACACGGTGGCGGTGGCCGGCGGGGCCAGCACGGCGCCGAGCGGCGCGAAGCTGCCGTAGGTCAGCTCCTGGGGCGCCTCGGCCGTGACCGCCTGGGTCTCGGCGCCGTAGTCGGCGCTGGCGCTGGCGCTGGCCAGCACGACCGGCGCGCTGGCGCCCGGCGCGGCGTGGGTGCCACACACCATGGCGACCGGGGGCGCCTCGGCGACGTCGATCTCGGCCGCGATCGTGGCGACCTCGGCCGCTGGCTCGAGTCCACCGAGCTCGAACAGACCCGCGGTGGTCAACGGCTTGAGCGGGGCCGCGGTCGGCACCACCGACTGCGCGACCGGCTGGTCGTGGCAGCCGCCCGAGCCGTCGCCACGACCGCGCTGGGCGCCGCCGCCCCCGCCGCCGCCACAACCGCCACGCACGTCGTCCAGGTTCAGGGTCTCGATCTCGGTGATGCTGTTGCGCTTCATGGCTTCGTTTCCTCCTGCCTTCCCCCTATGCGATGTTCGTGCCGTTCGTCGCCTTACCAATCATTCAGCACTTCGGACCCAGTTCCGGGTGATTTCGGGTCGGGAGGCGAGCCTGTCCCCCCCACGACCGTAAACCACGGGTTTCGATCCCTTAGGGTCGAGCCTACGATCGAGGGCCGGTCCCCCAGGTGGGGCGTTCCCAGCCCCGGCGACGGCCGGCCGGGCCGGACGTGCACGCCGGGGCCGAGACGGCGACGTGTCGGGCCGGGACGGCGACGCGCCGAGACGGCGAGGTGTCGGGCCGGGACGGCGACGCGCCGAAACGACGACAGGCTGCCCGGAGGCAGCCTGTTCGGGATCGGGTGGCGGGGACCGCTACTCGATGAGCAAGGTATCGGCGTCGGGGCTCAGCCGCGGCACGCCGAAGTCGACCTTGGCCGGGCTGCCATCACTCGCGAACGCGGCGATGGACGCCAGCTCGAGATCGGCGTCGAAGTCGTCGGCGCCACCTTCGTCGTCGGCGCCCGGGGCCTGGCCCTGCACCGGCGCGAACGCGGGATCGTCGGCATCGAGGTGGAGGGGGGCGTCGACCTCCGGGAAGTACGCGGCGAGGTCGAACACCGCCGCCTCGGCCTCGCCACCGCTGAACGGCGAGGCTGCAGCCAGCGCCGGCGCCTCGTCACCCAGCGCCCAGGCCGGGGCCTGGGCCACCTCGGCGTCGGCGCCGCTGGCCTCGTGCGCCAGCGCCGCCCAGCCACCATGACCGCCGAGACCGAGGCTGCTGCCCATGGTCGAGCTGATCACCGGCGCGACCCCCGGCATCGCCAGGGGCGCGCGGGTCATCGACCACGCCTCCGACACCGAGCGCGACTCGACCAGCGAGGCGAGCGAGTCCTTGGGCGCCGCGTACGACCAGCTGGCACCACCGATCACGCGGTCGAGCTCGAGGCCGGCGATGGTGGGGAAGCGGGGAGGGGCGGGCTTCGTCATGGCTACGGCCAGTGGCCTTGCGAGGAGCGTGCCGGGTGAATCAGGGTGGCAGTCCGTGTGAGATCAGGCGCTTACCGCAGAGGATCCTGCCGACCGAGGGCGACGACCGGCGGTGACGCCCGGGGGTGTAGGGACCAGGCCGCGGGTGGCCCCCCCAGGTGGTCGAAGTGGCGTCGCGGGTCCGGCCATATGGGCGACCCCGGGAGCGGCCCTACCGCCTGGGCTTGGTGACCTCGATGCCGTACCGGGTCAGCAGGCCGCCGGTCAGGTACTCGACCTGGACCTCGGCCTTGTAGTAATCGACGACCGACCGCGCCTGCAGCAGGCGAGCCTCGTCGACCTCGGCCTGGCGCTGGAAGACCTGGAAGTTGGTCGAGCGGTCGGCTCGGAACGCGACCTGCTCGGCTCCCAGGTTGGCCTCGGCCATCTCGACCGCGCGGGCGGCCACCTCGGCCCGCTTCTGCGCGGCCTGGACCTGGTGCACCGCCTGGATGACGGCGGCGGTGATCTCACGCTCGACCTCGGCCGCGGTGAGCTCGCCGGCGGTGTGGGCGATACGCGCGGCGGCGGCGGCCGCGCGCGCGGCGCCGCCGATCTCGTAGCTCATGGCCACGCCAGCGGTCACCTGGAACGACCGCTCGCTGCCCTGCAGCGTCTCGAAGCTGGACCCGAGGTCGGCGCCGACCCCGGCGGCGCCGAGCGCGAGCGACAGATCCAGCCGCGGGAACACGCCGTTGGCGGCCACGTCGACGTCGATCTGCGACAGCTTGATGCCGAGGCGGGCCGCGGCGATGCGCGGGTTGCGCTTGCGCGCCCGGCGCAGGGCATCGTCGAGGTCCCACTGCCGATCGGTCACGACCAGCGCGTCGGACGGCTCGAGCAGGATCTCGCCGGGGCCGATCGGCAAGCCGGCCAGGCGGCGCAGCGCGATGGAGGCGTTCTCGACGTCGAGCCCGGCTCGCAGCTCGGCCTCCTCGCGCAGCGCCACGCCGTACACGGCGGCCTTGCGCGCGTTCTCGGGCAGGACCCCGGTGCGTGCGATGTTGTTGGTGATCCGCAGCTGCTCGCGCGCCAGCTTGGTCGAGGTCTGACGCACGCCGACCGCGGCGTGGGCGAAGACCAGCTCCCAGTAGGCGCTCACCAGGTCACGCACGGTGGCCGCGCCCTGCTCGTAGGCGTCGAGCGTGGCCCGGTCGGCGCTGACCTCGGCCCGGCTGCGATCGGCCACGCCGACGCCGCCGCGGCCACGCAGCAGCGGCTGGCGCAGGTCGAGCTGGGCCGAGGTCACGGCCTGCTCGCCGGTGACCGCCGACTCGTCGCCCGCCGTGGTCGGATCGTCGACCAGGCGGCTGGTGAAGAGCGACGTGCCCAGGCCGAGCTGGAAGGTGCCGCCGGTGGGCAGGCGCTTGCTGGCGCCGCCGTTGACCCGCACCGTCGACTGATCGAGCACGTTGGCCTCGAGGTACGGCTTCTTGGTGAGATCGGCGCCCAGAGAGACTCGCCACTGGTCGGGCGCCGAGGCGACCTCGCGCTGCAGGATGGCGATCTCCCGGCCGGCGTTGGCCAGGGCCAGGGTGGTGCTCTGCCGGACCGCGAGGGCCATCAGCTCGTCGAGCGCGACCCGCTCGGGGCCGACCGGCGCCGCCGCGTCCGCCTCGGGGGCCGCGGCGGCGGCGCTCCCGGCGCGGCCTGGGCGTGGACGGGCCGGCCGGGCCTCGTCCTCGTCGGGCTGGGCCGCGCCGGTGGCCGGGGCCACGACGAGCAGGACAGCGAGCAACGAGCACCAGCGGGGCATCATGGCGTGATTATCCCCGAGAACCGCACCCGCCGCGCGCTCGCCGGTCCACCTCTGGTGGTTCTGCTACACTGCGGATCCGCGTGGTGACCCGGCCCGCGCGATCGCATCGTGAGCGGCCACCCTGATCCCAAACCACCCGGCGGGCCCGCGGCGCCGCCCGGCGGCGCGCCGAGCGCGACCGCGGCGGCGGCACCAGCGGCGGGCGCGCCGGCGGCGCTCACGCCGCAGCAGCTGGCCGCGGTGCAGCAGCAGGCGCTGATGGCGCTGGCGCGCGAGGCCGCGGCCAACCAGCAGGCCGGCCAGCCACTGACGCCGCAACAGCAGCAGGCGCTGCTCATCCTGGCGCAGCAGCAGACGGTCGCGGCCCAGCATCAGCTGCTGACCAAGGCGGCGCAGCAGGGGGTGGCGTTGCCGGCGGTGGGGCAACAGCAACAGCAACAGCAACAGCAACAGCAACAGCAACAGCAACAGCGGCAGCCACAGCAGCAGCCACAGCAGCAGCAACAGCAACAGCCACAGCAACAGCAACAGCAACAGCAACAGCGGCAGCCACAGCAGCAGCCACAGCAGCAGCAACAGCCACAGCAACAGCAACAGCAGCAGCAGCAGCAGCAGCAGCGACAGCCGCAGCCGCAGCCGCAGCCGCAGCCGCAGCCGCAGCAGCAGCCGCAGCAGCAACAGGCACAGGCACAGCAGCAGGCGCAGGCGCAGCCGCAGCCGCAGGCACAGGCGCAGGCACAGCCGCAGGCGCAGGCGCAGGCGCAGGGGCAGGCGCAGGCGCAGGGGCAGGCGCAGGGGCAGGCGCAGGGGCAGGCGCAGCCAAAGGGGCAACCGCAGGCGGCGCGGCCGGCCCAGGCGGCGCCGGCGGCGGCGCGTCCATTGATCGCGGCGGAACAGATGACGGCGGTCGCGCCGCGGCCGCAACCCAAGCTCGACCTGCCGCCGCCGACGCCGGAAGACGGGGCCACGGTGTTCGCGATGATCCGGCGGGTCGCGCTGCAGACCGACCTGGCCAACGCCGTCGGGGTCCTGCACAAGTCGCTGGGGGAGCAGCTCGACGCCCGGGTCGTGCTGGCGCTGATCAACGACGCCGGCACCATCTGGTCGCCAGCCGACGCCGAGCTGCGCTTCGTGGCTCAGGTCATCCGCCTCGACGCCATGGAGAAGGCGGCCAAGCACCACCAGATCGGCGCGATGGAGCGGGTCCTGGTCTGCCCCATCTCGGGTGGCACCACCGCCGGGGTCCTGGTCGCGCTGCGCCGCAACGACCGCCCGCCGTTCGGGCCGCGCGAGCTCGGCGCGCTCGGGGCCGCCGCGGCGCAGATCGGGCCGCTGCTCGGCCACTACGTCGCCGGCCACACCGAGCGACAGGCGCAGGCCTCGGTCGACGCCAAGAGCATCTACCGTCCGGAGGCGCTCCGGCACGCCCGCGACAAGAACCCGGCCGGCGCGCTGGTGCAGCTGTCGCCGCGCTGGGTCAAGTACGCCTACCCGGCCGTGCTCGGGCTGATCGTCATCCTCGTCGTCATCGCCGCCCTGGTCCAGATCCCGACCTACAGCAGCGGGACCGGCGTGGTGCTCATCGGCGGCGAGGCGGTCAGCGCGCCGTTCGGCGGCACCGTCGACGAGCTCAAGGTCGAACGTGGCCAGCGGGTGTTGCCGGGTGACCTCATCCTCACCCTCGACGCCGAGGTCGAGCGCAAGGCGTACAAGAACGTCGAGCAGGTCTACCGGCAGCAGCTGCGCAGCTTCCTGTTCGACACCACCGACGCCGGGGCGCGCAGCAGCCTGGTCTCGGTCAAGGCGCAGTACCAGCAGGCCGAGAACGCGCTCGAGACCAAGAGCGTGCGGGCCCGCGCCGCCGGCACCATCGGTGACCTCCGGGTCCAGCGCGGCCAGCCGGTCGGCGGCGGCGAGCAACTCGCCACCATCGTGCCCGACCACGCCGAGCCCTTCGTGGTCGCCTTCTTGCCCGGCGCCGACGCCGCTCGCCTCGCGGTCGGCATGGAGCTGCAGTTCGAGCTGCCCAACTACCGCAAGTCGCGCGAGATGTTGCCCATCTTCTACGTCGGCAGCGAGGCGGTGTCGGCCAACGAAGCACAGAAGGAGGTGGGCGCGGTCACCGCCGGAAGCTTCGGGCTGCCGCCCAACGTCATCATCGTCAAGGCCCGCCTGACCCGGACCCAGTTCGAGGCCGAGGGTAAGGTGTTCGAGTTCAAGAACGGCATGACCGGCGCGGCCGAGGTCAAGGTCGCGTCGAAGAGCTTCCTGTCCAGCCTGCTGCCGCTGGGAGACTGAACGGAGTCGATGTGACCGACACCCCTCCCCCCAGCGCGCCTCCCACGTCGCCGCCGCCGTCGGCGCCGATCAAGCGCAGCCTGCTCGACCGCTTCCCGGCCCTGGCCCGCATCACCGACAAGGTCGGGGCGCGCGAGATCCCGTACATCTCGCAGCTGGAGTACTCCGACTGCGGCGCCGCCTGCCTGACCATGGTGCTGCACTTCCACGGCAAGGAGGTGCCGCTGAGCGCGGTGCGCAGCTCGATCAACGTCACGCGTGATGGCGTCACCGCCCGCGCCATCGTCGACGGCGCCGGCCGGTTCGGCCTGTTCGCGCGCGGCATCAAGGTCGACGTGCCGCAGGTCGAGATGTTGCCGCGCGGCACGATCCTGCACTGGGAGTTCAACCACTTCGTGGTGTTCGACCGCGTCCTGCGCGGCGGCAAGCTGCTCATCGTCGACCCCGCGGTCGGCACCCGCGAGCTGTCGGTCGAGGAGTTCCGGCAGAAGTTCACCGGCGTCGCCATCGAGGTCAAGCCGACGACGGCGTTCGCCAAGGAGAAGTCCAAGGACGGCAACGCCCGGCCGTACCTGCGCGAGCTGTTCAACGAGAGCAGCCTCCTGACCAAGATCATCGTCGTGTCCCTGGTGCTGCGCCTCCTGGCCATGATCCTGCCGCTCATCACCGGCCGGGTCATCGACCAGGTCGTGCCGCGCAGCGACTACTCGCTCTTGTGGGTGCTCATCGGCGCCATCGTCGGCATGGTCCTGTTCGAGGCGCTCGGCGGCATGATCCGGTCGCACCTGATGATCCACCTGCGCACGCTGCTCGACGCCAAGCTGACCCTCGGCTTCCTCGATCACATGGTCGCGCTGCCGATCGGCTTCTTCCAGAAGCGCTCGTCGGGTGACCTCATGATGCGGGTCGGCAGCAACGCGACGATGCGTGAGGTCGTGACCTCGCAGACGCTGTCGGCCATCATCGACGGCGTCTTCGTCCTGCTCTACGCCGTCGTCATCATGTGGGTCAACATGGCGATGGGCCTGGTGGCGATGGGCCTGGCCCTGCTGCCCGGGCTGATCTACCTGGCGGCGCGCTCGCGCAACATGCGCCTGATGTCGGAGGACCTCGACCGCCAGGCCAAGTCGCAGAGCTACCTGGTCCAGCTCCTCGGCGGCATGGAGACCCTCAAGACCGCCGGGGCCGAGCGTATCGCGGTCGAGAAGTGGTCGAGCCTGTACGCCGACGTCATGAACGTCGGCCTGCGCCGGGGCCGCCTGACCGCGGTCATCGACGCCCTGCGCACCACCGTGGCCCAGCTGTCGCCGATGATCATCCTCGCCGTCGGCACCAACGCGGTCATGAAGAAGCAGATCTCGCTGGGGGACATGCTGGCCATGAACTCGCTGGCGATGAGCCTGTTCGGCCCGCTGTCACAGCTGATCGAGAGCCTGCTGCAGATGCAGCTGCTCAAGGGCTACGCCGGCCGGATCGACGACGTCATGAAGACGCCGGCCGAGCAGGATCGCGACAAGGTCAAGCCGCCGCCGCGCCTGCGCGGCGAGCTGGCGCTCAAGGACGTGTCGTTCCGCTACGCGCCCGACCGGCCGTGGGTGCTCCAGCACGTCAGCCTCGACATCCCGGTCGGCGCCAAGGTCGCGCTGGTCGGCCCGTCGGGCTCGGGCAAGAGCACCCTGCTCCACCTGCTGGCCGGCACGCTGGTGCCGAGCGCCGGCAAGATCTTCTACGACGGCGTCAACGTGCACGAGTACGACCTGCAGGCGGTGCGGCAGCAGCTCGGCATGGTGCCGCAGCACCCGTTCGTGTTCGGCTCGAGCATCCGCGAGAACATCGCCCTGACCGTGCCCGACGCCAGCCTCGACAAGATCCGGACCGCGGCCAAGATGGCGGCGCTCGTCGACGACATCAACGCCATGCCGCTCGGGTTCGACACCCCGATCTCCGATGGCGGCGCCTCGCTGTCGGGTGGCCAGCGCCAGCGCATCGCCATCGCCCGGGCCGTGCTGCGCGAGCCGCGCGTGCTGCTGTTCGACGAGGCGACCTCGGCGCTCGACAACGCGACCGAGGCCCAGATCGTGGCCAACCTGCGCCACCTCGGCTGCACCCAGATCACGGTGGCACACCGCCTGTCGACGGTGCAGAACTACGACCTCATCGTGGTGATGGAGAACGGCCAGGTGGTCGAGCAGGGCAACCACGCCGCGCTCATGGCCAAGCAAGGCACCTACCACAAGCTGGTCCTGGCCAGCCAGGGCAACTCCCCGGCCATGGCCGCCCCATCCCCCGCCAGCAAGGAGGCCGCCGGTGCCAAGCCCGCCGCGCAACCTGCCCGCCGCTGATCGCGGCGACGACCGCGTCCACGTCCAGGCGGCGCACCGGCGCTGGGCGGCGTGGTGCGCCGTCGTGGCCGGGGTGGCGATGGCCGCCGCGGCGACTGGATGCGGCTCGTCGGGACCGGCCGCGCCGCCGCTGGGCGGCAGCGGCGGCGGCAGCAGCGGGCCGGGCCTGCCCGCCCCGGCCGTCGTGACCAAGCCGGCCATCGATCCCTTCATCGGCGTGGTCAGCTCGCGCGGGGCCAAGGTCGTCACCGCCGAGTTCGACGGCAAGGTCGAGAAGGTGCTGGTCAAGGAGGGCCAGGCGGTCAACGTGGGCGACCCGCTGCTGGTGCTCGACAAGCGCGACGTCGAGCGACAGTTCGAGGCGGCCAAGCAGCAGGAGGCCGTGGCCCTGGCCCAGCTGGCCGAGGCCCGCACCGCGGCCTCGACCGCGAGCCGCGGCCTGAGCCAGGCGCGCGAGATGGAGGCCGGCGGCGCCGGCTCGCGCTCGGCGGTCAAGGACGCGCAGGCGGCGGCGTCGGCCGCCTACAGCCGGGTCAGCGCGGCCGAGGCCGGGCTGGCCAGCGTGCGCATCGGCCTGGCCCGCGCCGGGGAGCTGCTCGGCAACAGCACCCTGGCCGCGCCCATCGCCGGCGTGGTGTCGATCGTGACCGTGCAGGAGGGGCAGATGGCCGGGCGCGGCATGCCGGTCGCCCGCATCTTCGATCCCGACCAGCTCATCGTCCGCTTCGCGGTGCCCCAGACCCTGCGCGAGGAGGTCCAGCTGGAGGACACGGTCGACGTCACCTTCGAGGACAAGCCCGGCGCGCCGCTGGTGGCGGTGGTGAAGAACGTCAACCGCACGCTCGAGCCGCCCCTCGACTTCGACGTGGCCGACGCCGACCTCGAGGTCGGGCCGAGCACCGACCGCCGCGCCCTCATCGGCGGCAAGGCGCTGGTCTCGGTCCGGCGCTGACGCGCGCGCGCGCAGTCTGCGGTAAGGGCCCGGAAAGGGGCAACTCGATCGGAGCTCGCGAACGAGCCGCCCCGCGGGCAAGGCGCGACGAGGGAGCATACCCGTCGGTACGTGACCGAGGAGCAACGCAGCCCCCGGGGATGGATCGTTCGCGAGAACGATTGAGTTGCCCCTTCCCGGGCCCTAAGCTGGCGCGGTGGAACCGCCGCGCGAGCTCGAGCCTACCTGGTTGACGTCGCAGGACGACGTCCCCCGATCGATCAGCGTCCGCCGGTGCCGGCTCGAGGTCATCGGCGGTCCCGACGCCGGCCAGGCCAAGGAGTTCGAGACCCCGTCGTTCGTGATCGGGCGCAAGGGCGCCGACCTCACCGTCAACGACTCCAACATGTCGCGGCTGCACTGCGAGATCCGCCTGCAGCCCGACGGCTATCGCCTGCGCGACCTGCAGTCGACCAACGGCACGTTCGTCGGCGGCCTGCGCGTGATCGAGGCGTACATCCGGCCCAACTCGGTCATCACCGTCGGCAAGAGCGACGTCAAGTTCATCCCGCTGGCGGAGTCGGTCGAGGCCCCGCTGTGGAGCGAGTCGCGCCTGGTCGGCCTGGTCGGGCAGAGCCCGGCCATGCGCTACCTGTTCGAGATGGTCGACAAGGTGGCGGCCAGCGACGCGACCGTGCTCATCCACGGCGAGACCGGCACCGGCAAGGAGCTGGTGGCCGACGCCATCCACGAGCGGTCGCCGCGCGCCGGCAAGCCGTTCATGGTGCTCGACTGCAGCGCCATCCCGGCCCAGCTGTTCGAGGACCAGCTGTTCGGCCACGAGGCTGGCAGCTTCACCGGGGCCCAGCGCGCCACCCTCGGCGTGTTCGAGGCGGCCCACGGCGGCACCCTGTTCCTCGACGAGATCGGCGAGCTGCCGCTGGAGATGCAGGCCAAGCTGCTGCGCGCGGTCGAGACCCGCACGATCCGCCGCATCGGCGGCACCAAGTCCATCCAGTGCGACGTGCGGATCGTCGCCGCCACCAACCGCGACCTCGCGGTCGAGGTCAACCGTGGCGCGTTCCGGTCCGACCTGTACTTCCGGCTGGCGGTGGCCAAGCTGCAGCTGCCGCCGCTGCGCGAGCGCCTCGAGGACCTGCCGCTGCTCATCCAGCACTTTCTCGATCAGCTCGGCGGCACCGCCAAGATCCCGCCCGACTTCCAGGCCTGGGCCCAGCTGCAGCCGTGGCCGGGCAACGTGCGCGAGCTGCGCAACGCGGTCGAGCGCGCCACCGTGCTGCCGATGCACCCGCCCGAGACCCAGCGCGCGGCCGCCCAGGGCGGCGGCACCAGCCTCGGCGCGGTCGACATCACCGTCCCGTTCAAGATCGCCAAGCAGCGGCTGGTCGACGACTTCGACCGCCGCTACCTCGAGGCCATGCTGGCCGCGCACGACGGCAACATCTCGGCCGCGGCCCGCGCCGCCGGGGTCGATCGCATGTCGATCTACAAGATGATGCGCCGGCTCGGCCTGGCCACCGACTCGACCGAGACCGAGGACGCCGGCGGCCACGGCTGAGCCGGGCCGGCTCGTCGATGGGCGCCGGCGCTCCATCCGCCTCGGCGTCATCGTGAGCATCGACGTGATCGTGGCCGCTCCTCGTCGAGCGCTCCGGCATCGATCACGACGACGTGGGATCGCTCACCGCACCACCGGCAACCGGCGCGGGCCGCGCGCCAGCACGGTGGCCTCGACGGCGTCGAGCGCGTCGACCAGGGCGGCGCCGAACAGCGCGGCCAGGGCGGCGCGAGCGCCGCGGTACACGGTCGGCGCGCTGGCCTCGGCGGTGCAGGTGTAGTCGACGTAGTCGTCGGCCAGCCCGAGCGAGTCCTCGTCCCAGGTCAGCGGCCACAGCCGGCAGATCATCGGCTTGACCCCGTGCAGGTCCCAGCCGCCCTCGAGCGCGGCGCGGTGGATGGCGCAGCCGCGCCGGTCGTGGGCCAGGAACACGCAGCCGTCGTCGAGCCGGGTGGTGCGGGTGCGCGCGCCCGACGGAAAGTCGGGGTCGGCCTCGACCTCGGGCGCGAACCACGGCGCCGCCGCCGCCTCGGGCCGGAGCACGGCGGCGATGGCGGCGGCACGGGCCAGGATCTGGTCGCGCTCGCCGACGTCGACGTCGGCGCCGTGCTGGCAGCAGGCGTCGAGCCGGACCTGGGGTTCGGCCGCGCCAGCCACGTGTTCGCGGCAGCTGTAGCCCAGGCACTCGGTCACCACCCGGTCGACGAAGATGCCGGACTCGACCAGGCGAAAGCGCGGGTGATCGACCGCGACGAGCTCCGACAGCGATCCGATGGCCACGGCGCAGCCTAGCAGGATGCCGAGCCTGGTTGCAGGCCAGGCCTCAGCGCGCGATGGGGCGGCCGAGCACCTGCTCGAGCGCGGCGAACATGTCGTCGATCGACAACACCCGCAGGTCGGGCAGCCCGCGCAGGAAGGCGTGGCCGATCGCCACCAGGTCGTGCTGCCGGGCCAGCGCGAAGTAGGCGTCGTCGCGCAGCAGATCGCGCGTCGGGTTGGGCCCGAACAGGTTGGAGCGGAGGAAGGCCGCCAGCTCGTCGGCCGGCAGCGCCGCCACCCGCGCCGCCAGGGTGCGGAACAGGGCCAGGTGCTCGGCGGCGCCCATGAGCGCCAGGCCGGCCTCGATCTCGGCCACCACGGTGGCGTCCCAGCGCGCGTTGTAGACCAGCTGCGGGAAGCCGCCGTTGCTCATCTGCGCCCGGTAGAAGTCGACCCAGTAGCTGGCGCGGGCGGCTGCCGGCAGCTGCTCGGGCGGGTAGCCCTCCTCGCGCAGCAGGTTGACCACCGTCAGGTTGGAGTTGATGAGGTCGTACGGGTCGTCGCTGGCGAAGCTGCCCTGCGACACGATCACGGACGTCATGGCCGGCATCGCCGGAGTGTAGCTGGTCGGCGGACGGCTCAGATCGGGCACGGGCTCGGGCACGGGCACGGGCACGGGAGCAGGACGCGAGAACCGCCGCTGCGCGGCGTTTCTCAGCGTCCTGCTAGGCCGGGAAGCCGAGGGCGTCGCCCGGGCCGAAGTCGTCGATCCACGCCACCGGCATGGCCGGGCCGAGCTGCAGGGCGACCCAGGCGTCGCGGCTGACGACGATGGCGCCGGCGGCGCCGGTTGGGGCGACCTCGCGCAGGCGGGCGAACGCCTCCTTCACGGCGACCCGCAGGCCGGTGCCGTCACCGACGCGACGGGCGATGTCGTGGGCCAGCGCGGTGCGGAACAGCGCCTCGCCGCCGCTGGTCGACACCGCGACCTCCTCGTCGGCCCAGGTGCCGACGCCGGGCACGCACGAGTCGTCGATGCAGCCAGGCCGGCGATAGATGGTGCCGCCGGCCGAGGTGGCGGCGGCGAAGCCACCCTGGCGGTCACGCGCCACCGCCCCGACCCCGCCGCCCTCGCCGAGCGCCGCCTGCGCCGCCGCGGTGCCGCCGGCCCGGGCCAGCTCGTGCAGCTGGGCGTGGGCGCGCGGCGTGATGAGCGCGCCGGGCGCGGCCGGGGCCAGGCCGATCTCGGCGGCGTAACGCTGGGCGGCGGCGCCGGCGAGGATGACGTGTTCGCCCTGCTCCATCACCGCCCGCGCGACGATGACCGGCATGCCGAGGTCGGGCGCGGCGGCGACCGCGCCGGCGCGGCGGCGACGGCCGTCCATGACCGAGGCGCAGGTCTCGACCGTGCCGTCGCGGGTCAGGGCCGAGCCGAGGCCGGCGCCAAACTCCGGGTCGTCCTCGAGCAGGCGCACCGCCGCCACCACCGCGTCGAGGGCGACGCCGCCGCGGTCGAGCACGGCGCGGCCAGCGGCGGCGGCGGCGCGTACGCCGGCACGCAGGCGATCGTGACGATCGGGCGTGAGCTGCCCGGCTCCACCATGGACGAGGATCATGGCGCCGAGCCTACCGCAGGCGCTCCGGTCGACGCGAACCCCAGGCTGGCTCGCACCGCCTGGTGCGCCGCGGTCGGCGCCCCGGCGGCGTCGCGCACCACGTGGACCGGCTCCTCGATCGGCGCCGCCAGCCCGGGGCGCACCGGCGTCGCCGCCAGCAGCGAGAACAGCGGCGCGGCGCCGGCGCGCGGCACCACGTCGCGCGCCCGCACCAGCGCCAGGTCGGCCGCCGCCAGCGCGGCCTCGGCCCGCGCCCGCTGCACGGTCGGGAAGCACAACACGAAGTGCCCGGTCGGGGTGAGGTGGGCCCGGGCCGCCCGCGCGTAGTCGCGCACGTCGCCGCGCAGCTCGAACCGGGCGTGAGCCTTCTGCGGGTCGGCCGGGACCACGCCGTCGGCCACGTCCCAGTACGGCGGACTGCCGGTGACCAGGTCGAAGTCGGGGCCCAGGCGCACCTCACGCAGGTCACCCAGGACGGGCTGGACCCGGTCGCCCAGCTGGTTGGCGGCGACGTTCTCGACCAGGAGGTGGTGGCTGATCTCCTGTGCCTCGATCGCCACCAGGCTGGCGCCGGGTGCGCGCCACAGCGCGATCAGGCCGACGCCGCCGATGCCGGCGCCGAGGTCGAGCAGGCGACGCGGCGCCGGCGCGACCTCGAGCGCGTACCAGCCGGTCAGGAGATCGTCGGTGCTGTGGCGGTGGCCGCGCTTGCGCTGGCGCAGGCTCCACCCGCCCGGCCCGCCGGTGAGGGCGTCGACGGTGATCGGATCGTCGGCCGGCGGTGCGGACATGGCCGCATCCTCCCACGCCCGCAGGGTGCCGAGAAACGCCGCAGGCGGTTCGAGGTCGCCCTGCCCCGTACCCGTGCCCCGTGCCCGTGCCTGATCTAGGTGGTCTGCCAGGAGTCCGACACGCTCAGGAGACGGGGAACCGTCATCGCGCGCGTGGAGGGCGTGGAGGCCGTCGGTCCAGCAGCTCGACCGGATCGATCGGCCCGCCAGCGCGGAGCCAGCCCTCGCGGGCGAGCCAGGTGGAGGGAGGGGACACCGGGGAGCCAGCGGGCGGCGGCGACCCGTCGATGACCCAGACACCCGACTTCGTCGGGAACCATCGACCCGACGACCAGCGGTCGGGCTCGAAGAAGCGCAGGCGCTGGCGTAGCTGGCCGCGATTCGCCTGCCAATCCCGGATGGAGTGACTCACGTGATTGAAGAGCACGTAGCGCAGGGTGTTGCGCATCTGCGTCGGCGAGGTGACCGGGCGGGCGTGGTAGCGGTCGGAAAAGACGCGACCGCGCCGGCCGAACGCGGAGTTCCAGCCGCGGGCCAGGCGGATCGCCAGGCCCTTCATGCCGCGCGACAGCGCAGTGTCATCGTCGGCCTCGACGATGAGGTGGAGGTGGTTGCCCTCGAGGGCGTAGTGCAGGACGCGGAAGCCGGTGACGCGGGTGTGGTCGCGCGCGCCGAGCAGGGCGCGTTCCAGGACGTCGAGGCCGGCGCGGGTGCGCAGGTTGGGCAGGGTGTCGACGGTGCGCAGGCTGACGTGGTGGACGGTGGTCCTCGCGAAGCGAGGTCTCCGGCAGCGCTTGACCGAGTTGCGGTGCTGCATGGGCGGGCGGCCGCGGCGGCGCAGGCGTGGCTGACGCGGCGGCGGGGTGATGCCGCGGATGAGGTCGTCGAAGCTGACCTGGGCCCCGGCCGGCACGGCGCGGCGACGGCGGTCGCTGCGGGGACGGGCGGCGGATGGAAACATTTAGGGCTTATATATTGTCGCGGCGATGATGGCAACGGGTTTTCGTCGGGCGGGAGGCGAATTTCCGGGATGCATGCACGCTCGGCGCGGCGATTCCGGGCGTGGACCGGCCCGGGCGTCGGCTAAAGCCTTCTGCTGTGGACAGGCGCGCGGCGTGGAGGGGCGGTGCGGCGCGTGGAGAGGGGGAGCGCCTGCCCACAGCAGTCCGCCCGGGCCTGAGTAGGAGGGCCCTGAGGGTGTTTTCACCCTGGACCGTGACCCTGACACCCGGCTCCGCCGGGTGGGGTCAGGGACGGATTCGAAAGAATCCGGTTGGGAAGCCACCACAGTCCCCGGCGGGACCGCTGTGGGCAGGCGCCGTCGCCGTGGTTCGCGTGCCCTGTTGCGGGGTCGGACTCCGAGCAGGCCGGGCCGCTCGCGTCGGGGGCGGCGGCGCGACCGCCATCGAGGGGACTGCTGCCGGCGCGGTCGTCGTCGCTCGCGACCCGCGGGCTCGCTCCTGCCGGAGTCGGACTGCTAGCGCGGCGCGTCGATGATGGCGTCGACGTCGAACAGGCCGGCGGCGATGGGCGAGGCGTCGGGGCCCTTGGCGAAGCGATCGAGGCTGGCGAAGCCGGCCTCGTCGTAGCGGTCGCGCGACGGGCAGATGAAGCAGCTGTCGTTGTCGGTCTTGAAGCTGACCCGGGCCTCGGTGCTGGTGACCGGGGCCAGCGACATGAGGCCGTACGAGGCGATCTGCTCGGGGTGCGCGGCCCGGCTGCCGCCCGACGACGGCATGTCCTTGGCCTTGGCCCGCAGCTCGTCGAACAGGGCGCCGACCACCTGGGCCCGCGACTGCGCGACCGAGCTGCTGACCGCGCGGTCGTACAGCGGGCGGTTGCCAGAGTCGACCGCGAAGCGCAGCTCGAGCGCGTTGGCGCCGATGGGCCCCAGGCCCTCGATCGAGGCGCCGTCGATCGACAGCAGGCGCTGGTACTGGTCGGCGTGCTTGGCGAAGATGTCGCCCATGGCCCGCGCGGTGGCGCGTGAGCGCTCGGCGATCTCGGCCCGCGCCGCGCCGGCGTCGCTGGCGCCGACGCGGTCGAGCTGGGTCGCCTCCATCAGGCGGACCACGGCGTTGGTCAGCGCCTGCTTCTCCTGCCGCATGACCTGGCGCAGGGCGGTGTCGTCGAGCCGGAAGTCGAACACGAACGACGCGGTCGGCCCGGCCGCCAGGTCGCGCGGATCTTCGATCGACTGCGAGGCCAGGCGCAGGTCACCCAGGCCGTGCAGCAGGTCCTGGGCCTGGGTCGGCAGGCCGGTGATGGCGGCGTCAAAGTCGGCCAGGGCGCCGGCCCGCAGCGAGGCGACCTGGGCGTCGTTGCGGATGAGGTTCAGGTTGCAGCTCTCGCTGAAGGCCGGGGCCTGGCCGCCGCCGGGCGGATCGACCGGCAGCGGGCAGCGCTCGACGATGTAGCGCTCGAGCTGGTTGCCCTTGCGCTCGAGGGCGGCCAGCGCGTCGCGCCCGGCCATGGCGACGATGATCGAGTCGATCTGGTCGATGACCTTGTCGCGCTCCATGTGCTCGTCACCCTCCTGCGTCTGCAGGAACAGGTTGGTCTCGCCCTTGGCCACGCCGGGCTCGCGCGCGTCGAAGCGCAGGCCGGCCACGCCGACCCGCGTGAACCCGTGCGAGGTGAAGAACCAGCCCGACTCGCGGTGCAGGCTCTCCCACATGAGGGCGAGCGCGCCGCCGGGGGTCTGGATGGTGGCCGAGCCCTCGCTGGCGGCCCGCTCGCGGTAGAACTTCATGCCGAGCACGTCGACGCCGGCGTAGGAGATGGCCGAGGCGCCCGAGCGCACCATGTCGAAGTCGGCGATGACGCCGGCGTCGCCGCGCGCGGCCAGGGCCTGGGCCAGGCGGACGTCGCCGCGCAGGGCCTGGGCCAGCGCCTGCTCGCGCGCCCCGGTCGGGTCGTCACCGCCGAGGTCGAAGCGCAGGCGCGCGACCGACATACGCATCGCCGTCTGCGTGCGCGACACCGAAGCGTCGATCAGGCTGAGCTTGGCGTTGATCCGCGACGACACCGCCTTGTCGACCAGGCGGCCGAGGTCGACCTGGGCCCCGCCGATGTTGACCCGGCGCTCGACCAGGCCCGACACGCCCCAGCCATCGCTGAGGGCGACGTAGGCCTGGGCCAGCCGCGACTTCTGCACGCCGACGTCGATCACCACCTCGTCGCCGCGCAGCCGGACCAGCTGCACGTCCATCTCGCCTTCGAGCTGGGCCCGCAGGCCGGCGGTGATGACCAGGCTGTAGGTCAGCCACGAGGCCGGGTTGGCGATCAGGATGGGCACTCCGGCGCCGAGGTTGATGCCGAGGCGGCCGCGCCCGGCCAGGGCGAACGACTCGCCCGGGGCCATGGCCCGCAGGTCCTCGCTGCTGCGCGGCAGCACGAAGCCACGCGCGGTCTTGATGGCGGCCAGCGGCGCGCTCGACAGGGCCCGGTACTCGTTGCCGTGGGCGGCGATGATCCGCGCCTCGAGGTCGGCGTCGGCGGCGAAGCCGAGCGTGGCCGACGCGGTGGCGTCCTCGCCGAAGCCGCGGCTGGCCACGTTCCAGGCGTGGCCCAGGCTGGCGCGGATGCGGAACGAGCTCTCGGCGTAGGCCTTCTTGCCGCTGCTCTGCAGGTAGTCGGCGCGGATGGCGTTGACCTCGGTGGTCAGCGCGCTCTCTCCCAGCCGAGCCGCCAGGCCCGACACCAGGGTGTCGAGGTTCTTGAGCGTGAGGTCACCGGCGGCGACCGAGGCCGGCGCGTACAGCTCGGTCGGGCTGAGCTGCAGGCCGCCATACTGCGACGACGACAGCGCGTCGTTGAGCGCCTCGGTCGCGTAGCCCGCGCCGATGCCGGCCAGGTCCTGCAGGTCGAGCTTCTTGGCGTCGGCGACCAGGGCCCGGATCGAGCTGAGGCCGTCGCACTTGCCCTCGCAGTCGATCGCCAGCTCGTCGTAGTCAGGGCCCGTGCACGCCGTGGTGGCGGCGGCGGCGGCGGTGAAGCACAGAGCAGCGAGCAGGCGGCGAGTGAGGTGGCGCATGTCGACCCTGGGTTGCACCGCATGTGCCACTCGTCGTGGGCACCCCGGTCATGTCGATCGGTCAGACCGATCGACGCCCCGAACCAGCCTCGGCACCCCAAGCCGCCGTGATCGCGCGCGACGCGCCGCGGCTGGCCAGGCGAGTCGCCACCCTCGATCGCGAGCGCGCCTGGGCCTGGCGACCCGGCCACTCGATCCGCCAGGGCGACGCGGCGCTTGCCAGACTGCAAGTAAGCACTTACTCTCTTATGGTGTCGACCCCACGCCGCCCGACCAAGGAGCGCCAGCTCGAGCTGGTGGACGCCGCCCTGCGCCTGATCGCCAGCCGTGGCATCGCAACGCTGTCGACCCGGGCGCTGGCCGACGCGGTCGGGCTCAGCACCGGCGCGATCTTCCGCCACTTCCCGTCGCTGGAGGCCCTGCTCGCGGCGGTGGTGGCGCGGGTCGAGCAGGTGCTAGACGCCACGCTGCCGGAGCCGGCGTTGCCGGCCGACCGGCGCCTGGTCGCCTTCATCGAGGCGCGCGCGGCTGCCGTCGGGCAGCAGCGCGGCATCCTCCGCCTGGTGCTGTCGGAGCAGTTCCAGCTGGCGCTGCCGAGCGACGGCTCGGCCCGGCTGGCGGCCTGCGTCGGCCGCACCCGCACCTTCGTCCGGACCTGCGTGCGAGACGGCCAGGCCGCGGGCCTGTTCCGCGCCGACCTCGAGGCCGAGGTGCTGGCGACGATCGTGATGGGCACGGTGCAGGCGCTGGCCCTGGGCGGGCGCCACGCCTCGTCCGATGGCGCCGGTGCCGACGAGCGCGGCCGCGCCGTGCGCGCCGGCCTCCTCACCCTGCTGGCCCCCACCGGGTCGGCGCAACGGCCGCCACGGCGGCCACGAAAGGCAGCGACGCGATGAACCCCTCCTCCCTTCCCCGTCTCCTGATCACACCGACTCGCTGGCCTTGGCTCGTCGCCGCCCTGACTTTCGCGGCCTGCGCCGGGCCCGCCACGCCACCTCCCGTCGCCGCCGGCGCCACCTCACGCCACCCGTCGAGCGCCGAGTCTGACCACGCGCACGACGCACCCGCGGTTGCGAGCGGGCCGCCAGTGCAAGTCTTCGAGGTCCCAGCCACGCTCGGCCCCGGCCCCGCGCGCGAGGCCAGGGTGGCGTGGACCGGGGCCGGCCTCAAGGTCGCGACCATCGTCCTGCGCGCCGGTGAGGTCCTGCCCGAACACGACGCGCCGGCGGCGGTGACGATCGTCGCGCTGCGCGGCGCCGGCACCGTGCTCGCCAGCGGCCAGCGCCTGCGCCTCGACGCCGGCCACGCCGTCGGCCTGGCGGCTCGGGTGCCGCACCTGGTCGAGCCCGATCCGGGCACCGACCTGGTGCTGCTGGTCCACCACGCGGTGACGGCACAGCCGCCGGTGGGCGCCGGCGCGGGAGGTGGGCGATGAAGACCGGGCGCTACAACATCGGCGGCGGCCTGCTGGTGATGGCCGGCTTCATGGTCTACGGCTTCGTGCTGATCTACCTGCGCGACTTCGCGCCCGACAAGGAAGCCTGGCAGGCCAGCTACTCGACCGGCGCCCACTTCGAGTCGCGCCTGGCCCACGTCCATGGCGCGCTGTTCTCGCTGCTCAACCTGGCCTTGGGCTTCGTGCTGGTGCGGCTCGGCGCCGCGTCGGACCGGGCCCGCACCAGCGCCGCCACGCTCGGCCTGGCCGGCCTGCTCATGCCGGCCGGGATCCTGGGCGAGGTCTACCTCGGCACCTCGCCGGTGTTCGTCCTGGTCGGCGCGCTGGCGATGACCACCGCGGTGGCCTGGACCGGCGTGCTGGCGCTGCGGCACTGGGCCCGGCCCGAGGTGGCGTGACCGGCCTGCGACCACGCCCGTCGCAGGCGGGCACGGACGACGACGAGCTGCTCGGCCTGCTGCAGGCCTGCCACGGTCGGATCCGCCACTTCCTGGCGCTGGCGGCGACGCTGGGCCAGGACACCGAGCACCCGGCCGGGCAGGTGGCCGAGGCGTGCGCCGCGACCCGGCGCTACTTCACCGAGGCGCTGCCGCTGCACGTCGCCGACGAGGAGCTCAGCCTGGCGCCGCGCCTGCGCGGGTGGTCGCCGGTGGTCGACGCCGCGCTCGACGACATGATCGCCGAGCACGGCGAACACGCCGCCGCGCTGGCGGCGCTCGACGCCGCGCTGGCGGCGCGGAGCGAGGACGCGACCGCTGCCGACGGTCGGCGCGCGCTGGCGGCCGTGCTGCCCGCGCTCACGGCGAAGCTCGAGGCCCACCTGGCGCAGGAGGAGCGCGTGGTGTTCCCGGCGTTGCGCCACGCGATGTCCGCCGACGAACGGCGACAGGTGATCGCGGAGTTG
>JAGPCO010000163.1 GCA_018058095.1 Kofleriaceae bacterium | reverse complement strand
GAACGCCTCGGCCGAGGGCCAGCGCGCGTCTGGGTCCTTGGCCAGGCCGCGCGCTACCACCGCCGCCAGCGCCGGGGCGACGTGCGGGCACAACACGCGCAGGTCGGGAGGAGGTTGATCGACGTGACCCTCGAGCACGGCGAAGTCGGAGCCGCCGACGAACGGGGGACGCCCGGCCAGCAGCTCGAACAGCACGACGGCGACGGCGTACAGGTCGGCCCGGGCGTCGACCGCCGCGGCCTTGACCTGCTCGGGCGCCATGTACGCCGGCGTGCCGACCCACACGCCGGTCGCGGTCAGCCGCAGCGTCGGCGCCAGCTCGACGAACTTGACCAGGCCGAAGTCGAGCAGCACGACCCGGCCGTCGGCGGTGAGCATCAGGTTGGCCGGCTTGACGTCGCGGTGGACCAGGCCGGCGGCGTGGGCCGCCGCCAGCACCGCCAGCAGCCTGCGGACCAGCAGCACCGCCTCGGACGGGTCCAGCCGCGGGCCGCGCAGCAGCCGCTGCTCGAGGGTTTCGCCCTCGACCAGGTCCATCACCAGGTAGGCGCCATCGCCGGGCAGCGCGCCGCAGTCGTGGATGCGGGCGACGTCGGCCCGGCCCAGCCGGTTGACCGCCTGGGCCTCGCGCCGGACCCGAGACAGCGCGGCGGCGTCGACGCTGGGCACGACCTTGAGCGCGACCACCGCGCCGATGCGCGGATCGATCGCCCGGTACACGTCGCCGTGGCCGCCGCGCCCGAGGCAGGCGACCAGCGTGAACCGGTCGACGGCGTGCCCGACCAGGTCGCGCGTGCTGGCCGGCTGGCGTGGCGTCCCGTCCTCGGGGCAGGACCCCGCGCTCGGCTCGCGCCGGCCGCAGCGCGGGCAGAACCAGCCCGGTCCGGCCGGTCCGCCTGGGCCGCCGGCGCCACCCGTGGCGTCAGCGTCGGGACGCGCCGCCGCCACGGCCGGGGCTCAGCCGCCGAGCTCGTCGAGGAAGGTCTGCGCCTCGGCGAAGGTTGGGTCCTCGCGCAGCGCCTTCTTGGCCCACAGCTCGGCCTTGGCCCGGTTGCCGCGGGCGTGCTCGATCTTGGCCTCCCACAGCAGCGCCATCGGCCGGGTCACCGGCGCCGGGTTGTCCATCAGCGTGATGGCGCGCAGCGGCTTGAGCGCGAGCTCGTAGTCACCCATCTCGGTGGCGACCTGGGCCAGCTCGGCCGCGACCTCGGCGTTCTTGCGATCGACGTCGAACGCCTTCTTGAGCCATCCGACCTGACCGTCGCGGTCACCTTGCATGGCGGCGACCCGGGCCATGCGCTGCTGCAGCACCGCCAGCTCGGGGGTGCGCTTCTTCTGCGCGTTGATGGACTCCTCGAGGGTGCGGGCCGCGTCATCGACCTGGCCCAGGCCGAGCAGGATGTCGATGTGCATCATCATCGCCCCGTGGTCGTCGGGCTTGAGCCCGAGCGCGGCGGCGGTGGCCGGCGCGGCGGCGGCGGCGTCGCCGGCCTGGTACAGGTACAGCTCGGCCGCCCGTCGGTAGGTGGTGAAGCGGACCTCGACGTCGGTGCCGTGCTCGGCGTCGGCGAACAGGATGCCCGCCAGCTCGCGGAACTGCCCGGCCGCCTCGTACGCCTCGCGCAGGCGATCGCGGATGACGCCGACCTCGGGTTGCTGGCCGTGCACGACCTCGAGCACCGGCACGCCGTCGGCCGGGTTGCCGGCGCGGGTGGCGGCGTCGGCGGTGCGCATGGCGGCGTCGACCTGGGCCTGGCCCTCGGTGATGTACGCCAGCCGGGTGGCGGCGGCCACCACCCCGGGCCAGTGCTCGATGGACGTGTCCATCGCGCACAGCATGTACAGCGGCTCGGCGTCGCGCGGCGCCCGCTCGATCCACCCGACCAGCATGGCGCGGGCGCGCTCGAGCTCGCCGTGGGTGGTCAACAGCTCGGCCTGGCGCAGGGTCGCGGTCCGCTCGCCGTCCTCGTCGCCGGTGCTCTGGCTGCGCTCGCGCAGGCGGTCGAGGCCGTCGGCGTAGGCGCTGACCGCGCGCTCGGCGTCGAGGCCGTACGCCTCGCGCAGGTCGTCGACCGCGCCGAGGTCGTCGCCGAGCTGCTGGCGCAGGCTGGCCCGCATCAGCAGCAGGTTGACGCGCTCGGCGCCGGTGATGCCGCCGATGGCGGCGCCGATGGCGGCCTGGGCCTCGTCGACCTCGCCGCCGGCGGCCAGGGCCGCCGCCAGCTCGGTGACCAGGGTGCCCGAGGTCGGCGCTCGCTCGAGCGCGCCGCGCAGCACCGTGGCCGCGCGCAGCGGTTGGCCGAGGAAGCCGGAGTACACCCCGGCCGCCTCGCGCAGGCGGGCGACCGCGGCGGCGCCGCTGGCCCGCTCGGCGTCGGCGCACATCAGCGTGGCCAGCTCGGCCCACTGCTCGCGCTCGCGGTACCAGCCCTCGAGCCGATCGTGGATGGCGACGTCGTCGGGCGCGGCCCGGTGCGCCAGCTCGAGCGTGCGCTGCACGCCGGCGGCGTCGCCGGCCTGCTGCCAGGCCGAGGCGAGCTGACCACACAGCGCCGGCACGCGGTCGGGCGTCTCGACCGCGAGCAGGCGCTCCATGAGCAGGGCCGTCTCGCGGGCGTCGTCGTCGGGCCCGACGTGGGCCACGACCTGGCGCAGGATGTCGCGATCGTCGGGCGCCACGGTCATCGCCGCCCGGTACACCCGGCCGGCGTCGGCCGAGCCGGCGGCGTCGAGCATGCCGCCCAGGCGCAGGGCGACGTCGACGGTCGAGGCCCGGTTGCCGCGTCGCTGGGCGTCCTCGAACCGGTTCCACAGGAACTCGGTCATGCCCTCGTCGTCGCCCAGCTCGCGCAGGGTCTGCTCGAGCAGCGAGGCCGCGGTCAGGTCGTCGGGGTCGTCGGCCAGGGCGTCGCGCAGCACGTCCATGGCGTCGTGATGCCGGCGCAGCCGCTCGATCAGGAAGCGGGCGTGCTGCAGGCGCAGCGCGTTGCGTTCGCTGGCCTGCTCGAGGCCGGGCAGCGTCGACGACACCACGCTCGACAGGCGATCGCCGTCGCCGAGCTCGCGGTACAGGCCGAGCAGGGGCTCCCACACCGCGCGGTCGGACGGGTGGCGCTCGCGCAGGAACTCGTACACCTCGGCCGCCAGCTCCATCGTCGGCCGCTCGGCGCCGGCGCGGGCGGCGATCCGCGCCGCCAGCGCGTCGATGTCGCCGCCCTCGGCGATCATCGCGATCTCGTACATGAGATCCTTGGCGCCGGTCAGGTCACCGGCGGCGAGCCGGCGATCGGCCAGGCCCAGGGTCGCCCAGGTCGCCGCGGTCGGGCCGTCGGCGCTGGTCTTGGCCACCTCGATGGCCCGCTGCAGCAGCACCTCGACCCGGGCGTGGGCGCCGACGTCGATGCCGATGTTGACGCCCTCGCGGATCTGGGCCTGGGTCACGTCGGACCGGCGCGCCCGCAGCTCGAGGAAGTCGAGCAGCAGCATGGCGTCGCCGCCGTTGCGGGCGACCCGCTCGAACAGCGCCATCACCCGCGGATCGTCGGCTTGTTCGACCGCGGCCACCCGCAGGATCCGCCCGGCCTGGGCCCAGCGCGGCTCCGACGCGAAGGCGCGCTCGAGCAGCTCGACGCCCTGGGTCCGGCGCTTGGGGGTGGCGATGAAGATCTCGGCCAGCCGGTACAGCGCGTCGATCTGGGCCGGGGTCGAGGCGTCGCCGGTGCCGGCCAGGGTCAGCATCTTGTCGAGCGCGCGGGCCTGCTCGTCGGTGTCACCCAGCAGCCCGGCGACGCGGGCCTGGGCGTAGAACGCCTCGGCCAGCCGCTCGCCCAGCATCTCGACCCGCTGGTACATCGCGGCCGCGCCCTTGGGGTCGCCGGCGTCGTCCTCGAGCGCCTGCCCGGCCCGCATCAGGATGTCGGCGACCAGGGGCGGATCGTCCTTGCGGCGAAGTCGATCGACGAGGCCCTCGACCGCGTCGACGTAGCGCCGGGTCTGGCCGACCTCGCGCGCCAGCACGCGCGCCTTCTCGTGCAGGCCGAGCCGGCCTGGCACCGCCTGCAGCGCCTTCATCATCGCGTCGAGGGCGTCGCCGCCGCGGCCCTGGCTGCTCAGCACGTCGGCCTTGTCGGCCAGCAGCTTGGCCTGGCTGACGGCTTCAGGGCTCTGGGCCAGGCGCAGGTCGAGCACCTTGAGCAGCAGGGCCTGATCGCCATGGGCGACCAGGCTGCGGCGCAGGCGGCGCACCTCGGCGTCGGACTGGGTCGCGGCGTCGATCGCGCTCTCGAGCAGCTCCTTGCTCTGGTCGTCCTCGCCGCGTGCGGTGACGATGCGGTGCAGCTCGTACAGCACCTCGGCCGCGCCGACCGCGGCCTCGTCCTCACCCGGCGGCTGCCGGCGCACCGCCAGCAAGAGGGCGCGGTAGGTCCGCTCCGCCTTGTCGATCTGACCGCCGACCCGCGCCATCTCGGCCAGCTCGCGCTGGATCTGGGCGTTGCCGACGTCCATCTTCGACGCCTGCTCCATCTCGGCCAGGGCCTCGTCGAGCTTGCCCTCGGCCTGGGCGACCCGGGCCAGCCGCACGTGCAGGCCGGCGCGCTCGGGCGAGCGGCGGCGGCCGAAGTCGGCGATGAGCTCGGCCAGGATGGCGCGCGCCTCGCCCAGGCGCCCGGCCACGCGCAGGCCCTCGGCCAGTCGGCCGCGCAGGTCCTTGTTGCTGGGGTCGAGCGCCAGCGCGGTCTCCAGCGCCGGCACTGCCTTGCCTGGTTGGTCGAGGCGGTCGGCGTAGATGGCGGCGGCCTCGCGCGCGAAGTCGCCGGCCAGCTTGTCGTCGCGCAGGAGGGTCAGGCTGCGGGTCAGGTGGCGCGCCAGCGGCTCCCACTGTCCGGCGGCGCGGTACAGCTCGCTCAGCAGCTGGCGCAGCGGGATGGCCGGCTGGCGATCGTCGAGGTTGGCCTCGATGGCGGTGATGGCGCGGTCGGGCTGGTGGGCGCCGAGGTGGGCCCGGGCCAGCTGCTCGACCAGCGCCATCTTGTCGGTGCCGCTGGCGGCGCCGACCAGGCTCTCGAGCCACGGCACGGCCTGGGCCGGCTGGCCACGCCCGAGGTTGAGGCGGGCCAGCGCCGACAGCGACTCGGTGGTCGGGGCCAGGCCGACGACGCGGCGGTGGCAGCTGATGGCGCGGTCGACGTCCTCGAGGTCGACCTCGGCCACCTGCGCGCTCTTGCCGAACAGGCGCGCGGCGCGGGCGCCATCGGCGGCGGCCTCGAGGCGGCCGGCCTGCTCCTCGAGCAGCTCGCACAGGGCGCGGTGCTGGCCCTTGTCGGTCAGGAGGTGGGCGACCGCGTCGATCGACGCCTCGTGGCCGGGCCGCTCGTCGAGGTTGGCCCGCAGCGCCTCGAGCCGGCCGCCGCGCGCCTCGACCAGGCCGACCAGGCGGGCGATCTCCAGGCGCAGGCCGAGCTTGCGCTCGCCATCCCGCTCCAGCCCGAGCTGGGCCTGGCGCAGGCTGAGCTGCTCCGGCACCCGGTCCTCGGCCTCGAGGGCGCGGCCGAGCCGGTCCATGATCTCCAGGTCGGTCGGCGCCGCGGCCAGCGCGGCCCGGTACATGTCGATGGCGGCGGCGTTGTCGCGCAGGTCGACGGTGGCGATGTCGGCCCCGCGCAGGCGCAGGGTGCGGCGCGCGTCCTCGTCGAACGGCAGGCGCGCGGCCTCGACCAGCACCTCGATGGCGGCGCGCGGGTGGCCCGACATGCGGTGCAGATCGACCAGGCCGTCGACGGCCCACCGGGTCACGGCCTCGGCCGGGCGGCTCGACTTGATCGCGGTGTTGCCGCGCCAGGCGGCGCCGGCGCGCGACAGCACGCGGCCGAGCATGGCCAGGGCCTGCTCGCGATCGCCCAGCTTGGAGGCGACGTCGGCGGCCTCGACCAGGGCGTCGAGGTCGCGCGCGTCGGCGTCGCCGATGCGCTGCAGGGTCGACAGCAGCTGGCGGTTGGCAGCGGCGGCGCGCTCCTGGGTCGCCAGGTCGTGTAGCCAGCTCAGGCGCTCGCCGCCCAGCTCGAGGGCCCGGCGCAGGGCGGCGATGGTGCTCTGGGTGTCCTTGCGGTGATCGCGGTGCAGCGCGGCCAGGCGCGCCGCCACGGTCGCCTTGCCGGTGGCCGGCAGGTTGGCCGCGTCGGTGGCCGCGGCCAGCGCCGTGGTCCAGCGATCGAGCGCGGCGGCGCCGGCGGCGATGGCGGCCTGGTCGATCCCGCTCAGCAGCTCCTCGTCGACGCGCTCGCGGCTGGCGAAGTAGGCGATGACGACGCGGGCGGCGTCCTCCCACCGCCCGGCCGTCGCCGCCAGGCTGGCGATCGGCCCGACCGCGCGCAGCTCGCCCGGGACGGTGGCCGCGGCGGCCAGGTAGGTCGACAGCGCGGTGTCGCGATCGCCGAGGCGATCGCGCAGGATGTCGGCGTAGGCGATGCGCAGGCGCGCCGCCTCGACCGGGGCGCCGGCCAGCGCGGTGACCGCGCCGTCGTAGGCCAGGGCCGCGCTGGTCCAGTCGCCGGTGCGCTCGGCCAGCGCGCGCAGCTGGTCCTCGATCATCGCGTCGCGCGGCGCGAGCGGGAAGGCGGCGACCAGGTCGGCCAGCGCGCCCTTGGCGTCGTCCTGCTGGGCCCGCAGGCCGGCGGCCTCGCGCAGCAGGGCCAGGCGGGTCCGGTCGTCGCCGGCCTCGGCCAGGCGGGCCGGCATCAGCTCGAGCACCGCGTTCCACTCGCGGCAGCGCCGGAACGCCTCGGCCAGCGCGTCGGCGGCGGCGGCGCGGGTGGCCGGCAACGCCAGCAGCGTGCGCAGGCCGGCCCGGGCCACGGCGTCGTCGGCGTCGATGGCCAGCGCGCTCTGGTAGGCGGCCAGGGCCTGAGCCGGGGCGTCGAGGTGCTGCAGCTGGGCGTCGCCCAGGCGGCCGAGCCGGCTGACCGTGCGCTCGGTGTCGCGCCCGCTGGCGCGCTCGAGCAGGTCGGCCATCTCGCGCCAGCGTCCGGTCTCGGCCAGGAGGTCGGCCAGCGCGCTGACCGACTCGGCGTCCTCGCCGCTCTCGCGCGCGACCGTCTGCCACGCGGTGATGGCGCTGCCGAGGTCGGCCCGGTGATCGCGGTGGATGCCGGCGATCTTGATCAGGTCGGTCCGCTTCTGCGCCGGCGACGGGGTCAGGTTGGCGCGCAGCTCGAGCGTGGTGATGAGGTCGTCCCAGCGCTGCACCGTCTCGAGCAGGACGATGCGGGCGTCGAGCGCCGGCAGATCGGTCGGGTCGGCGTCGATGCGGCGCTGCCACAGCGCCAGGGCGCGGGCCGGCTCGCCGAGCGACTCGGCCAGCCGAGCCGCGGTGCCGAGCACGCCACGCTGAGCGGCGTCGCCCTGCTCGAGCACGGCCAGGCGCTCGAGCAGGTCGAGCCGCTCGCGCGGGCGATCGACCCGCGAGTACAGCTCGGACAGGCGACGCGACACCATCAGCTGCTCGCGCTCGCCGGCGCCGTCCTGGGCCAGCGCCTCCTGGTACAGGTCGACCGCGCCGCTCGGATCGTCGAGCAGGTCGAGCCGGGTCCGGGCCGCCTCGGCCAGCAGCTCGACCCGGCGCGCCACGCTGGCGGCGTTACGGCCGGCCGAGGCCACGCCGTCGGCGTAGCCGGCCCAGTTGGTGGCGCGCTGGGCCAGCTGGCGCAGCTTTTCCTGCGTCACCGACGACTCCGGCTGCAGCGCCAGCAGGGCGGCGTAGTGGTCCATCGCCGCCTTGTCGTCGTCGAGCTCGGCCAGGCGGGCGCCGGTCTCCTCGCGCAGGGCCCGGCTGCCGGCCGGATCGATGGCGATGACCCGCTCGAGCACGCGGATGACCTCGCGCGGGCGCGCGGTCGAGTCGTAGTGCGCGCGCAGGAGGTCGAGCGCGGCGTCGCGGACCTGGCGGCTGGCGTCGCGCGACTCGATGATGCGCTCGAGCAGGCCGGTCGCCTCGGCGTCGTCCTCGGCCTCGCTCAGCAGCGGCTTGGCGGCGGCCAGGGCCCGGCCGGGGTCGCGCAGGTTGTCGAGCCACACCGCGGCGATGCGGCCGCGGCTCTTCTCGCGCTCCTTGCGCGACTGCCCCTCGAGCCGGCCCTCCCACAGGGCGATGAGGTCGGCCCAGCGCTCGTGCCGCTCGAGCAGGCGCTCGAGCCCGATCGACAGCTGGTGATCGTCGGGGGTGAGCGGCAGCAGCCGCTGCATGTAGCCGATGGCCTTGTCGGGCTGGTTGGCGACGTCCTTCGACAGCTGCGACGCCTCGCGCAGGAGGCGGATGCGCCGGGTCTTGTCGCGGCTGGCCTCGAGCGCGCGGTCGTACGCGCCGAGCAGCTCGTTCCAGCGCTCACCGTCGGTGAACAGCACCGACAGCCGCTGCAGCGCCGACTCCGAGTTGGGCGCCAGCTCGAGCACGCGGCGCAGCAGGCCCTCGAGCACCTTGGGGTCGTCACCGAACCACTCGTCGCAGAACGCACACGCGCGCTGGCCGATCATCTCGGCCACCTCGGCGGTGACCTGGCCGGTCAGCACCTGGCGGTAGGTGGCGACGACGACGTCGGGCTTGTCCTTGGCGGCGGCCGCGCTCTCGAGGTCATCCCACGCGCTGACCGCGTGCGGGGCCTGCTTGACGGTGGCGGTGGCGTCGTCGAGATCGATCGGTGCGGGCTTGGCCATGGTCTCCCCTGAGCGTGCCTGGGACGTGGACGGAGGCGGTGCGCGCGCGGGGCGCACGACGGCCCGGGTCCCCCGGCGGTCGTGGCAGCGTGCGGACCGAAAAAATATCACGCGGTGCCAGCCGGGATCGCGGCGGCGCCCGGGCAAAACGCCGCGGTTTCTAACGGGTTGTCGGGCGGGGTCGCACCTGGCCAACCGAGGCCGCCTCAGGCCCGCGGGCGCCGAGGGCGGGCCGACGGCGAGCCGCGGCGGGCCTGCTACAGCTCGCCGGCGTCGATCCGCGCCATCAGGCGGTCGCGCAGCGCCAGCGGCGGGTCGGGCTCGGGCAGGTTGGCGTAGATGGTCGAGATGTCGCGCAGCGGCACGTCGTCGTGGTCGGCCCCCGAGCCGTACCGGCCGTACGGCACGCCGGCCGGGCGCAGGCTGATCCCGCCCGACGGGACCGCCTTGATGAAGCCCTTGGCCAGGGCGGTGCCGACGCGGGCCGGGCACCGGCACGGGTTCATCGGGTTGACGTGCTCGCAACGCGACGCCAGGTAGTCGCCCACCTTCTTGCGGGCGCGCGACAGGCGGACCTTGAACGCGCTGAGCGTGATGTCGAGCGTGGCGGCGGCGTCGTCGTCCGACATGCGCAGGATGTGGGTGGCGACGAAGGCGGCGCGCTCCCCGGGCGACAGGCAGTTGATGACCGAGGTCATGCAGCCCTGCTTGAGCTCCCACAGCAGCAGGTCACGCTGCGGGTCGCTCAGGCTGCGGACGACGTCGGTCCGGGTCGCCTCGCTGCGCAGGGTCTCGTCGAGGATGTCGAAGTTGACCTCGGGCTGGCGCGGCAGGCGCTCCTCCAGCAGCTTGTGGGTCAGCTTCATCAGCCACAGCTCGGCGCCGCGGTCGTCGGCCGGCGCGTCGGCCAGCTGGGCCGCGGCGGCGGCGTAGGCGTCCTCGACGTAGCGGGCGGCGCGGTCGCGGTCGAGCGCCATCCGGAACACCAGGTTGTACAGGCGGCGCCAGGTGTGCTCGACCAGCTCGCGCAGGCGCGCCGGCGCGGCGGACGACTCGGGCGACTCGGGCGCGCTCACGGCCGGCACGATAACACGGGCGATCGAGGCGCGAGCGCTCGCCCGGCACGGGATCCCGGTCGCTACCCGGCGAGGATCTCGACCGCGGCGGGGATGCCCGCCATCGGATGGTCACGCGGTAGCCAGGCTACGGCGCGGCGGCCGGCGCTGGCGCCAGGGCCGGCTTGCCTGGGGCCGCGGCTGGCGCCGCCTTGGCCGGCAGCAGCACACCGACGTGGAGCGAGGACCGGGCCAGGAAGCGACGCGCGGCCGCCTTGATCAGCGTGTTGTCGATCCGCTCCAGCGTTGGCTCGAGCTGGCCGATGCGGTTGGGGTCGTCGCCGTAGGTGTAGGCGTCGACCAGGCGGCCGATCCAGTAGTCGTCCGATCGCAGCGCCAGCTCGTGGCTGCGCACCGCGCCGGCCCGGATCTTGGTCAGCACGTCGTCGGGCGCCCCGTCGCGCTCGACGCGCTCGATCTCGCGCATCACCGCCGCCCGCAGCGGCGCGACCGCGTCGGGCGCGCACGTGAACGAGATGGACATGGTGCGCCAGCCGATCGGGCGCCGGCTGACGCCGCCGCCGACGCTGACGCCGTACACCCCGCTCATCTCCTCGCGCAGCAGGTCGAACAGGCGGAGGTCGAGCACCTGGCTCAGGATCTCGGCGTCGATCTCGGCCGCCTTGCTCCAGGTGTCGGGGCCGTGGAACAGCATGCGGACCTGGGCCTTGGGCTCGACCCCGCGCTTGACGGTCTGGGTGCGGACCCCGCCGCGCAGGCGCACGCCGAGGTCGCGCCAGGGCGCGTGGACCGCCGCGCTCGGCAGCGAGCCGAGGTACCGCTCGACCAGCGGGCGCAGGGTGCGGGCGTCGACGTCGCCGACGAACACGAAGGTGAAGTCGCCGGCGTCGCCGAACCGATCGCGGAAGAAGGCCAGGGCGCGGTCGTGGTCGACCTTGTTGATGCTGGCCTCGGTCGGTTGGCGCCGGCGCGGGTGATCGGCGCTGAGGAACTTCTGCATCTCCAGGTAGTAGGCCTGCTCGGGCTCGACGCCGAGGCCACGCACCCACTCGAGGCTCTGCGCCCGCCAGGCCGCGAACGCCTCGGGGTCCTTGCGCGGGGCCGTCATCTTGAGGTGGACCAGCTGCAGCATCGTCTCGAGGTCCTCGGCCGAGCCGGTCGCCCGGACCGACTCGCCGATCTCGCTGACCCAGGCGCCGACGTCGACCACCTTGCCGGCCAGCAGCTTGCGCAGGGTCTTGTCGTCGTGCGGGCCCAGGCCGCTGCGCTCGACGATCTCGGTGGCGTACCGGGCCGAGGCGAAGGTCGCGTCGTCGGCGACCGAGGTCCCGCCCGGCGAGGTGCCGATCATCGTCACGCTGTCGATGGCGAAGTCGGTCGGCTTGAACACGACCCGGGCGCCGTTGGCCAGGATCCACTCGGTCACGCCGACGGTGCCGTGCAGCACCTCGGTCACGACCGGGCCCGGCGTCGGGGCGGTCGCCAGGAGCGGCACCGCGGCCACCGCGTCGACCCACGGCGTGGTCGGCGCCGCGGTCGCCTCGCCCAGCCAGCGGCGGACCTCGGCCTCGGTCGGCGCCTGCATCGTCTTCGGCCCGGACACCATCACCACCTGGTGGCCATCGTCGGCCAGGTCGGACGCGTAGGCCGACAGCTCGGCCAGGGTCACGGTCGGCACCATGGCCGCGGTCATCTCGGCCTCGACCTCGCGCCCGGGCATCAGCTCGGCCTCGAGCGCGTGCCGGACCAGCTCTTCGGCGAACACCAGCATGTCCTCCTTGGCCCGCTCGCGCGCCGACTGCTGGATGGAGCGCACCATGACCCGCCCGGCCCGGGTCAGCTCGCTGGCGGTGAAGCCGTGGCGCTCGACCCGGATCACCTCGGTCATGAGCACACGCAGCGCCTCCTGCAGGCGGCCCTGCTTGACCCCGGCGGTGAGGCTGACCGCGTCGACCTCGCGCGTCATGCTGGCGGTGCCGATGGCGGCGCTGACCAGGGCGCTGTCGGCGCGGTCGACCAGGTCCTGCAGGCGCTCGTTGAGCATCAGGCTGTACAGCGCGGGCACCACGTAGCTGGCGCGGAAGTCGCCGCGGGTCGACTCGCGTGCGTGGGGCCGCAGGCGGTGCACCTCGAGGCTGACGCTGGCCTCCTCGTCGTCGGTGACGATGGCCACGCGCAGCCCGGGCGCCGGCATGCCGCCGGTCGGGCGCGGGCGCGGCGTGGCCGGCCGGGCCAGGTCGGCGAACCGGGCCTCGATCTCCTTCACCATCTGCGCTGGGTCGACGTCGCCGACGACGATGACCGACATCAGGTCGGGCCGGTACCAGTCGCGGTAGTAGCGGGTCAGGGCCTCGCGCGGCGCGCCCTCGATGATGGCCGGCTTGCCGATGGTGTCGCGCACGGCGTAGCGCGTGCCGGCGAACAGCACCGGCGCGGTCTTGTCCCACGCCCGCGCCCACGGCCCGCGGCCCAGGCGCCACTCCTCGAGCACCACGCCGCGCTCCTTCTCGACCTCGACCGGCTCGAACCGGATGGCCTGGGCCCAGTCGCGCAGGATGTCGAAGCCCTTGGTGAGGAAGGCGGGGTCGTCGGTCGGGACCATCAGCTGGTACACGGTCTCGTCGAACGAGGTGTACGCGTTGACGTCGGCGCCGAACTGCATGCCGATCTTCTGCAGGTAGTCGGTCACCTCGTGCTTGGCGAAGCGGGCGGTGCCGTTGAACGCCATGTGCTCGACGAAGTGGGCCAGCCCGAGCTGGTCGTCGTCCTCCTGGACCGAGCCGGCGTCGATCGCCAGCCACAGCTCGGCCCGTTGCTTGGGCTGCTGGTGCGGCAGCACGAAGTAGCGCAGGCCGTTGGCCAGCACGCCGGCGCGGATGCGCGGGTCGAGCGGCAGCACCGGGTCGGTCGCGGCCGCGGTCGCGGGCCCGTGCGCCTGGGCCGAGACCGGCGTGGTGTCGACGTCATCGACCCAGCGCGCGCGCGGCGGCGCCGGGGCCGGAGCGGGCGCCGCGCAGGCGGCGAGGGCCAGGCACAGGAGCGAGGAGGAGAGGCGAGGCGGACGCGAACCCATGGGCAGCATGGTGCG
>JAGPCO010000162.1 GCA_018058095.1 Kofleriaceae bacterium | reverse complement strand
CAGGCCCGGGCGGACTGCTGTGGGCAGGCGCTGCCCCGCTCCACGCCCGTCACCACCCCTGCCACGCCCTGCGCCTGTCCACAGCAGGAGGCTTCAGCCGACGCCCGGGCCGGTCCACGCCGCACACCCCCGTCGGCGTCTGCACCCCCGTCGCCATCCCGTCGAAACCCCTTGTCATCATCGTCGCGAAATTATATAAGCTCTAAATGTTTCCATCCGCCGCCCGACCCCGCAGCGACCGACGTCGCCGCGCCGTGCCGGCCGGGGCCCAGGTCAGCTTCGACGACCTCGTGCGCGGCATCACCACGCCACCGCGACGGCCGCGACGGCCGCGGCGCGGCCGCCCGCCCATGCAGCACCGCAACTCGGTCAAGCGCTGCCGGAGACCTCGCTTCGCGAGGACCACCGTCCACCACGTCAGCCTGCGCACCGTCGACACCCTGCCCAGGTTGCGCACCCACGCCGGCCGCGAGGTCCTGGAACGCGCCCTGACGGGCGCGCGCGACCACACCCGCGTCACCGGGTTCCGCGTCCTGCACTATGCCCTCGAGGGCAACCACCTCCACCTCATCGTCGAGGCCGACGACTTCGCCGCGCTCTCGCGCGGCATGAAGGGGCTGGCGATCCGCCTGGCCCGCGGCTGGAACAAGGCCTTCGCCCGGCGCGGCCGGGTCTTCGCCGACCGCTACCACGCCCGCCCGGTCACCTCACCGACGCAGATGCGCAACACGCTGCGCTACGTGCTGTTCAACCACGTGAGTCACTCCATCCGGGATTGGCAGGCGAATCGCGGCCAGCTACGCCAGCGCCTGCGCTTCTTCGAGCCCGACCGCTGGTCGTCGGGGCGATGGATCCCGACGAAGTCGGGTCTCTGGGTCATCGACGGGACTCCTCCTCCCGCGGGCTCCCCGCTGAGCGCTCCGAAGGCCTGGCTCGCGCGAGAGGGCTGGCTCCGCGCCGGCGGGCCGATCGACCCGGCCGAGTTGCTGGACCGACGGCCTCCACGCTCTCCTCGCGCGCGATGACGGTGCCCCGCCCTGGCGAGGCCTGAGCGAGTCCGGCTTTCGCGGCGCCCAGAATACGGGGTCGGACTGCTAGCAGACCGCTGAAGAAGCCGCGCCGCGGCGGTCCTCGCGCCCGGTCAGCGCAGCGCGATCTGGGCCGCGGCCGGCAGCGAGGTCGTGCTGGCCAGCGCGATCGAGCTGATACCGACGATGGTGGCCAGCACCAGCACCGCCAGGAACAGGCGGTCGCGGGTGCGCGCGCGCACCTGACGGCTGGTGATGGCGGCCAGGCGGCTCGAGGTCGCGGGGGACGAGGACGGGATCGAGGCGGCGGTGACGGTGGGGGTCATGGGGCAGCTCCTTGGCGGCGTTCACCGCCGCACGAGGGAGGCTTGATACAAGCGCCGGGCCAGCTGGTAAGGCCGCGAAGTCCGGGCTGAACCCGGCCGGTCGGGCCTGGTTCCACCGGGTTGCGAACGGGCCGCGACCCGGGCTGCGACACCGCCGCGACGTCGCACCGGCCCTGGCATGGTCGCACCTCGCCACCACGGTGGCGGCACGCGTGCGCCGCGGCCGCCCTACTTCAGGAACGCCACCGTGATGCCGTCCCCGCCCTCGCTCTTCTCACCGGCGCGCCAGCGCTCGATCGTCGGCATCGCCGCGAGCCGGGCTCGCACCGCCTGGCGCAGGGCGCCGGTGCCGTGGCCATGGATCACGAACATGAGGTCGCGCCCCGCCAGCAGGGACTCGTCGATGAACCGCTCGAGCGCGGCCTCCGCCTCGTCGGCGCGCTGGCCGCGCACGTCGAGCGTGGCGTCGGGCGTGCGGGCGGTGGCCCGGCCGTCGCCCTGGCCGTCGACCAGCACCACCGGCGGCGCGGTCGGGACCTCGCGCCGACCGCCGCGCGGCCCGGGCTCCGCCGTGCGCGCCGCCCGCTGCGCGGCGCGGTGGCTGTCGAGCAGCACGTCGGCGACGTCGACGGTGGCGCGCAGGGCGCCGAACCGGAGGTCGACCTTGCCACGCTCGGCCGCCGACGCGACCTCGCCACGCCCCAGCCTGGGCACCACCACGAACACCCCGGGCACGAGCTGGTCCGGCCGGGCCGGCTGCCCCGGCACCGGCGGACGGGCCGGCTCGGCCCGCGCCACCTGCGCCGCCGCCACCGCGATGCGCTTGCCCACCGCCTGCACCGCCGGCTTGTCGAGCACCTCGCGCCGGCGCAGCTCGGCCCGCGCGTCATCGAGCTCGCGTCGGGCCTGCTTGAGCGTGGCCAGGGTCTCGCCATGGGCGGCGCGCGCCTGGCGATCGTAGCGGCCGACCACGCGGTCGCGCGCCGCCAGCAGCCCGGCCCGGTCGGCCTCGAGTGCCTCCAGCTCGGCCAGCACCGCGGCCCGCTCCTCCTCGAGGCGGCGCCGCTGCTCGGCGACGTTGGCGAGCAGGTCATCGACCCGCGCGCCGGCCGGCCCGAGCAGCTCCTGGGCGCGGTCGACGATGGCCCCGGTCAGGCCGGCCCGACGGGCCACGGTGAGCGCGCCCGACGACCCGGGCACGCCGAGGTGCAGCTTGAACGTCGGCTCGAGCCGACTCAGATCGTAGCCGACCGAGGCGTTGGCGAAGCGCGCATCGGTCGCCGCCAGCGCCTTGAGGCGATCGTAGTGGGTCGTGACGATCGCGGTCAGGCCGCGCGCCGCCAGCGCCTCGAGCACCGCCTGGGCCAGCGCGGCGCCCTGTTCGGGGTCCGTGCCGACGGCGATCTCGTCGACCAGCAGCAACGTGCCCGGCCCGGCCTCGGCCAGGAACTCGCCCAGCCGCTTGACGTGCCCGGTGAAGGTCGACAGGTTCTGCTCGAGGCTCTGGGCATCGCCGATGTCGGTGCGGACGTCGGTGAACCAGCCGACCACGCTGCCGCTCTCGGCGGCGACGTGGAGCCCGGCCCGGGCCATCAGCGCGGCCAGGCCGGCCGCCTTGAGCGCGACGGTCTTGCCGCCGGCGTTGGGGCCCGACACCACCAGCGTCTGCCCGGCGCCGAGCGCGAGGTCGTTGGCGACGCAGCGTCGCCCGGCCAGCAGCATCAGCGGGTGGCGCGCGTGCAGCAGGGCCAGGCGTGGCGCCTCGTCGAGGATGGGCTCGGCCGCGACCAGGTCGTCGGCCAGCCGTCCGGCGGCGCCGACCAGGTCGAGGTGGGCCGCGATCGCCAGCGACCGATCGAACGCGTCGGCCTCCTCGGCGACCCAGCCGGAGAAGCGGGCCAGGATGCGGCGCTCCTCGTCGAGCACGTCGCACTCGGCCAGCTTCATCCGGTTGTTGAGGTCGACGATCTCGTCGGGCTCGATGAACAGCGTCTGGCCGCTGCCGGAGGTGCCGTGGACGATGCCCTTGATGAAGCCCTTGCCGTCGTGCCGGACCGGCAGCACGTAGCGGTCCTCGCGCTGCGTGTAGTAGGCGTCCTGCAGGTACGGGGCGTACAGGTCGTCCTCGAGCATGGCCTTCATGCGCCGCTCGAGCTGGCCCTTGATGGCGGCCAGGGCCCGGCGCAGCGGGCCGAGCGCGTCGCTGGCGTGGTCGACCAGGCGGCCCTCGGCGTCGAACGCCTCGAGGATGGGGTGGTAGACGTGGCCGAGGTCGGCCAGCCCGGCCCCGAGCGCGGCCAGGCGCGGCACCTCGTCGACGTGGCCGGCCAGGTGCTGACGCAGGCGGGCCATGGCCCGGGCCGTGCCGGCGACCGCCCGCAGCTCGGGCGCGTCGAGCGCCGCCGCCTTGCGGACCCGCTCGATGGCGCTGGCGATGTCGTCGATCCCGCCCAGCGGGAGCGGGCTGCCCAGGCTGGCGAGCCGGCGCGCCTCGCTCACCTCGGCGGCGCGGGCCCGGGCCTCGTCGAGGGTCGAGCACAACACCCGGTCGGTGATGAGCGCCACGCCGCGCGCGCTGGCGCAGCGCGTGGTCCAGGCCTCGACCACCCGCGGCCAGCCCAGCTCCTCCCAGTCCTGACGCACCGGCTCCATGGCGGCGGCAGTCTGCGGCAGGGCCGCCCAGGCGGCAACCCCTCGGTCACGCAACCGTGCGCCTGGGCCGGGCGCCGCCAGGAGCACGCGGCTCCGGCCGGCGCGCGTCGTGGTCCTCAGCCGACCAGGTCGGCCAGGCTGGGCACGACGCGGTTGCGACCCGAGCGCTTGGCCGCGTACAGGTTCTCGTCGGCCTTCTTGACCAGCCAGGTGCCATCGACCTTCTCGCCCTGCATGCAGGAGACACCGAGGCTGATGGTGTACGAGATCGGCGTGTTGTCGAACACGCACGGGCGGTCGCAGATGAGCACGCGCAGCGCCTCGGCGAACACCGTGGCCCCGGCCAGCGGCGTCGACGGCAACACACAGGCGAACTCCTCGCCGCCGTAACGCGCGAACAGGTCCTCGCGGCGGATGCGCGGCCGGATGCGAGCGGCCAGGTCCTTGAGCACGGCGTCGCCGGCGAGGTGGCCGTGGGTGTCGTTGACCTTCTTGAAGTGGTCGACGTCGAACATGACCAGGGCGAGCGGGTGCTGATGGCGCAGCGCCCCTGCCACCTCGCGCTCGAGGAACTCGGCGAAGTGGCGCTTGTTGGCGACGCCAGTCAGGCTGTCCTGGATCGCCATGAGGTGAATCTGCTCGTGGTAGGCGCTCTCGATGTTGGAGCCGAACAGGAACTTGTAGATCACGTCGCCGAAGCGGATCTGGTCGCCGTCCTCGACCCGGCGCGACACCACCCGCTCCTCGTTGACGAAGGTGCCGTTGGTCGAGCCCAGGTCCTGCACCCACCAGTGGCCGTCGCCATCGCGCGACAGGCGCGAGTGGGCGCGCGACACCGAGCTGCGCGGGATGACGAGGTCGGCGTTCTCGCGCCCGACCTGGTAGGTCTCCTTGGACAGGGCCATGCGCCGGCCCAGGTCCGGCCCGGGCGGGTGCAACAGGACGAGGCAGGCCTCGCCGGTGTTCTTGGCGACCGGCTCGACGAGCGGCCGCGCCAAGATCAGGGTGCCGCCACCGTTCCGATCGTCACTCACGTCTCGATCAGGATAACCCGTCCCTACCCATGGGCGCCAGGCCCGGCGCCAGGCCGTACCCAGGCGGCCGGGCCAGGGCCGCGCCAGACCGCCGCCGCCGACCGCCACCGCGGGGCGCGCCGGCCCCCGCCACCCCCGGGCCTCACGGCGCCTCGAGCAACGCGCGTAGCTCGGTCGGGGACGCGCTGCGCCGGACCGCCTCATCGGCGGAGATCACCCGGCGGCGGGTGAGGTCGACCAGGGAGTCGTTGAGCGCGGACATGCCCTGGCCCCGGCCGGTCGACATGACCGAGCCGAGCTGGAAGCTGCGGTTGTCGCGGATGGCGGCCGCCACCGCGGGGCCACCGGCGAGGAGCTCGAAGGCGGGCACGCGCGGCCCGCTCGGACGCCGGCACAGGACCTGGGTCACGGCCCCGACCAGGTGCCCCGCGACCAGCGCGCGGGCGTGGGCCGCGCGTTGGGGCGGCGCCGCCTCGATGACCCGCTCGATCGCCCCCGGCACCGATGGCGCCGTCACCGCCACCAGCAGCGAGACCCCGGCCTCGACCGCGTCGAGCCCGGCCGCCAGCGCCTCGCGGTCGTCGCCGCAGGCGAGGGCGATCAGGTCGGCCCCTTCGCGCTGCGCGGCCCGCACCCCCTCGGCGGCGGAGCGGACGTGGCTGCCGACCTCGCGCTGGCTGATCAGGCCGCGGCCGGCGCCGACGATGACCTCGATCGGCGACTCGACGGTCACCACGAACCCGAGCCCGGCCTCGCCGGCGTGGTGCAGCAGGGCCGCCAGCGTCGACGAAGTGCCGGCCCCGCGCGGGCCGCCCAGCACGAACAGGCCGCGCCGGGCCGCCAGCAGCGCCGGCAGCGCGTCGGGCAGGCCGAGCTGGGCCGGCGTCGGCGCCGTCGCCGCGACCAGGTGCACGGTCGCCCCCACGCCCTGCCGATCCCTGACCCAGTGCACCCGCTGCCGACCGGCGCCGGCGCTGCTGTGCGCGAAGACCGCGTCGCCTCGCTCGATCCACTGGGCCCGGACCTCGGCGCTGGCGATGGCGCCGAGCTCCCGCTCGAGCACCTCGGCGTCGAGGGCGGGACGGTCGCTCCACACGACCAGCTCGCCGTGGATGCGGACACACGGCGGCGATCCCGACATGAGGTAGACGTCCGACGCCCCGGCGCGGCGAGCCGCGGCGACGACGTCGTCGAACGCCGACGAGCCGCCGGCGGCGCCCGAGCGCGGCTCGTACTGGGTCCGCTCGATCAGCATCTCGCCGGCCGACGGCTCGGCCGCGAGGTCCTCCGGCGCTGGTGGCGGCGGACCGGGCACGGGCGCCGCCGGCGCCGCCTCGGCCGCCACGTCGATGGAGACCACCCACGCCCCAGGCCGCGGCTGCACCGCCAGCTGGTAGCGGTGGCCTGCGCTCTCGTGCTCGAACTTGACCGGCTTGCCGGCGTCGACCTGGTCGAGGCAGTGCGGCGGGGCGATCTCGCGCACGAGGATGACCAGCTGATCGTGCGGCGTGACCTGGGTGGCGTGGCGATCCCCGGTCGGGAACTTGAGGGTGACGCTCTGGCCGGAGGTCAGCACCGCCCCGCGCGCGGCGAAGCGCTCGATGCTGCGCAGGTACACGTCGATCCGGGCCATGGCTACCTCGCCACCTCGCGCACCAGCGCGATGTGCTGCTTGTTGATCAGGTACGGTCCGCGCGCGCTCCACAGGCGCAGGAAGCGCGGGCCGTCGTTGAGGTGGTCGGCCGCGCGCTGGCGGTCGGCCGGCGACGTGTACAGGATGGAGCCCCCCACCACGGCGCCGCCGACCAGCTCGATCTCGACGTCCTGCTTGTGGTCGAACAGGGTCAACACCTCCGACGGCTCGGGCCGCTCGACCGGGGCCGGAACGGCGTCGGACGCCGCGTCGGCCGGGGCCGCGGCCGCGGCGTCGTCGAGGCGGACCCAGGCCAGGGCGGCGACCCCGACCAGGTGGACCTGGCCGTCGATCCGCATCGGCACGAACGCGGCGCCGCTGAGCGTGGCCAGCACGTCGACCACCAGGTCGGCGCGGCCGTGCCGGGCGGCGTCGCCGACGTACACCTCCCCGCGTCGGGCCGGCCCGGCGCCCAGCACGAACTCGACGGGCACCGCCACCGTGGGCAGGCGCAGCTCGGCCGAACTTCCCTTCATCGCCCGACCGAGGATACACCGGGCCGCCCAGGCCCGCGCGCCGGGCCGGGCGCCACGCTCACGATCGCGGCGGCGGTGGCTTGAGCTGCTCCCACGGCGCCGACAGGCCCAGGTACTCGCCCCACTCGAAGCCCTGCTCGTACATCGACTTCATCTGCGCCGGCGTGAGGATCGTGCCGATCTTGCCCTGGGCGTCGTTGAGCATGGCGCCGAGGCCACCGGCGAACTCGAGCCAGCCGGCGACGTCGCGCTTGTACGGTGAGATCTGGCCGTCGGTGATCGCGGTGTTGGCGTAGTCGACCACGTCCGTGTAGACCTTCTCGAGCGCCTGGTCGACCTTGGCCGACTGCTCGGGGCTGACACCCGCGACTTGCTCGGCCTGCTTGCGCCGGTTGGCGGTCATCGTACGCGGCTTCTCCAGCGCCATCTGCAGCATGGGCATGACCCGGGCCCGGTACTCCTCGTCGGTCTCGCCGTCGAGCCGCCCGAACATCGCCGCGATCTCGTCGGTGATGCGGGCGCGCCGGTTCATGACCGACTCGCGCTTGGTGGTGAGCTCGGGCCCGGACCCGACCTTGCCGCCCGGCAGGGTGAAGCCGGCGACCCGGCCAGCGCCGCCACCGGCGCTGCCGTCGGCCCCGGCCTCACCACCGCCGCGCGGGGTCCACGGGTCGGCCGCGGCCCGGGCCGCCGCTTCGGCCTGCGCGCTCAGCCGATCGCGCAGCGACCGGTTCTCGAAGTACTGCCAGCCAGCCGCGGCCAGCGCGAGCGCCGCCACGCCGCCGAGGATCAGGTTGCTCCGGGCCATGTCCGTAACCTACCTGCCACCGCCGCCGTGTCAACGACTGGGACTGGGATCACAGGCTCGGCCCCGGGGCTCACAGGCCGACCCAGTAGTTGGCCTTGAGCATCACCACGTGCTGCGACGGCGCGTCCAGCAGCTGGCCGAGGTCGCGGCCGAGGTCGAGGTAGCGCTCGTCGGTGCCAACTCCGCGGCCCTGGGCCCAGATCAGGAACACCGACGAGCCGGGCCGGTACTCCCAGCGCAGCACCAGGTTCGAGCGCAGCTCGCGCACGACGAAGTCGTGCTGGCCCAGCACGTAGTCGGCCGCGCCGTCGTCGTCGCGGTCGACCACCACCTCGCCGGCGACCAGGCGCAGGTCGGGCGACAGCTCGTGGTAGCGGTCGGCCAGCCGGTCGGCCCGCGGCGCCGACGGCTCCTTGAACCGGCTGTACTGGCCGCTGGCCGCGAACGGCTGGGCGTAGACCTGCAGGCTCAGGCGCGGGCTGAAGGTCCAGCTGGCCCGCACGGTCACGGCCGCGGTCTGCTGCCGGATCTGCGCCAGCACGTAGTGCGGCTGCCCGGCCTGGTCGGTGAACTCTCCGACGTACTGCAGGCCGTCGACCCGGGTCGCGTACATCGGCTCGAGGCCCAGGCTCAGGTTGGGCCGGGCCTGGACCAGCACGCTGGCCGACAGCGACGGCGCCACCGCGTCGTCCGCGCGGCGGCGCCAGAACGATCCGTTCAGCGCGACCTGCCAGCGCTTGCGCTCGTCGGTCGAGATGTTGGCCCAGGTGTTCCAGCTCGGGTCGGCCCGCACCGCCGGGCCGCCGCGCAGGAGCGCGGTGTCGAGCAGCGGCCACTCGGCGTTGACCCCGGCGTTGAGGCTCCAGTAGTCGACCAGGCCGACGCTGACGTTGGCGTTGCCGCCGTAGCCGGTCAGCTCGGGGCTGGTGTCGCCGTACACGAACGGGTTGGCGTTGAGGTTCCAGCGGCGCACGATCGCGCCCGGCTCCTCGTCGCGGTACTGCATCCAGCCCCACTGCACCCAGGCGTCGCCGCCCGTCTGGAAGCCGAGGTCGTTGACCTCGAGGTCGGGGCTGCGCAGCCAGCCGCCGGCCGCGGCGCGCCAGTGCTCGGTCGTGCCGTCGCGACCCACCTTGTAGGCCACGGCGCTGCCGGTCAGCGCGGTCCGGGTCGGGTCGAACTCGAGGTGGGTCGCGTCCGGGCGCTGGTACAGGTGCCGCGTCAGGCGCTGATCCTCGGCGATGGCCTCGGCGCTGCCGTGCACGTGGCTGGCGACGACCAGCGCGGCGGCCGACCAGGCGTCCCCCGACGGCCCGCCCCAGCGGTGCGACAGCTCGAGGCCACCCGCGAAGGCGCGGTCGTGCAGGGCCTCGGCCAGCGCCGGATCGTCGAGCTGGCGGCCGACCGCGGTGGCGATGGCCCCGATGACGGTGCGGCCGTCTCCGAAGTCCTGCTTGGCCCGCGCCACCGCGTAGGCCGCGAGCGGCTCGACCACCGGCTCGGCCCGGCCGCCCTGGTCGTCGGCGGTGCGCGCCACCTCCTGCCCGGTCACCGCGGCCAGCACGCCGACGGAGGTGCCGCCCTCGGTCTTGCCGCTGACCTTGGCCGCCCCGTAGATGGTGGTCGCGGTCGGCGCGTCGACGAAGGCGGCGTCGACCTCGCCGTGCGGCGCGGCGCCGATGCGGCGCGAGTAGAACAGGGTCTCGCCGCCGTCCCCGCCCGGCTCGAGGCCGAACTGGACGATGTCGGTGCCCTCGAGGAAGAACGGCCGCTTCTCCGGCAGGAACAGCTCGTTGGCGCCGAGGTTGACCTGGGATGGATCAGCCTCGACCTGGCCGAAGTCGGGGTTGACGCTGAGCGAGAGCGTGAAGGCCGAGGTCAGGCCGTAGCGCAGGTCGATTCCGGCGTTGCCCAGGCCGCGGGCGCGGCCGCGGAACGGATCGCCCGGCTCGACGCTGGCGACGTCGAGGCCGCCGCTGGTGTAGGGCAGGACCTCGAGCCGGCGCCCGGGCGTGATGCCGTCGAGCCCGTGCAGGGTGCCGAACAAGCTGACCATGCGCGGCTGCGCCCGCGGCGCCGGCGCCCACAGCGAGGTCTCGGCGTTGCGCTCGAGGTAACGCAGCACCTGCAGGCCCCAGCGCTGGGCCGACGACGACGAGAAGCGGAGCTGGCTGAGGGGGATCCGGAACTCCGCGGTCCAGCCCTCGGCGGTGCGAGCGGCCGCCCCGGTCCACACCGCGTCCCACGACGCGTCCTCCTGCACGTCGTCGTACAGCAGGAAGTCGCGCTGCACGCCGGCCGGGTTGACCCCGAACACGAACGCGGTCCGCCGATCGAAGTAGGAGTCGAGGCCGACCAGGATCCAGTCCGACGACGAGTCCTCGTCGCGTCGGGTCAAGAGACCCTTGATCTCGTCGGGCCGGCGATCGAACGCCTGCACGCCGACGTAGACCGCCTCGTCGTCGTACAGGACGCGGAACTCGGTGGCCTCGCTCGGGGCCCGCCCCTCGTGCGGCTCCCGCTGCCAGAAGCCGCCCTGGCCCGCCGCCGCGGCCCAGTCGGCCTCGGCCAGCTTGCCGTCGACGGCGATGGTCGCGCTCCGGCGGCGGGCCTTGGCGCCAGGCGCGGCCGCCACCTCGGGCGCGGCCGCGCGCGGCCGGGCCGGCGCCGGCCAGGCCGCCAGCGCCCCTACCCCGACGACGATCGCCGGCCCCAGGGCCCGGCGCCGGGGCCGTGTTGTTGACGACGACGACATCCCCCCCTGATCCACGCCGACGGCGCCCGGTTGACAGCCCTGGATCATCGGTCGTCAACCCGTCGCGACCGGCGGCTCATTCCCGCCGGCTCGACTCGTCGGCCAGGCGGGCGTGCTCGAGCAGGAGCGTGGTGGTGCTCTCGCCCAGCGCGTCCTCGCCCGACACCGTGCAGCTGGCGAACTCGAAGTTGCCGTGGCGCCAGTCGAGCACCACGAACACCCGCTGCCGGGGCGCGAGCGCGGGGGCCGCCTCGGTCGGGCCGGCCAGCTCGATCTGGATGATGCGACCGTCCTGCACCAGCAGGCGCGCGACCATGCCGTCGCGCATGAGCAGGAGCACGCCCGACTTGCGCTCGAACTCGAACAGCGACAGCAAGGTGGCCAGGCTGACGTCGGCCAGGCTGCCACGCAGGCTGGTGGTCGGGTCGGCCGCGCGGGCGATGACCGACAGCCGGTGGACCCGGATGATCAGCTCCTCGTCGAGGAACGGCTTGGAGATGTACTCGCGCACGCCGACCCGGTAGGCGGCCAGGCGGGCCAGGTCGCTCGGGTCGTCGCCCAGCATGACCACCGGGACGTCGACCAGGACCGGGTGCAGGGCCAGCCGCTGCACCACCGCCAGGCCGTCGAACTCGCCGATGCTGGCGGCGGTGACCAGGACGTCGGGCGTCTCGGCCTCACACGCGACCAGGCCGGCGATGGCCGAGGGGTGGGCGTCGACGATGAAGCCGGCGCCCTCGAGGGCGCGGACCAGGCGGGCCCGCAGCGGCGCTGACGGCTCGATGACCGTGAGCAAGGCCCGCGTCGTCGCCTCGGCCGGCGGCGCGGTCTCGGCCCGGAAGCGCGACAGGTACCGACCGATGATCAGCATGCCGTCGACCCCCTCGGCCAGGGTGTCGGCCGGATCGCGCAGATCGGCCAGCTCGTCAGGCTCGGGCGGGAGCAGCTCGAGCCCCATGCCCTGGTGCCGACCCATCGCCCGCGCCGCCGACGGCGTGAGCAGGTGCACGACGCGCGCCGCCACCGTCGCGACCTGGCCATCGGGCAGGGTCAGCTGGATCGGCAAGCGCGAGCCGACCGGCAGCAGCTCGTCGGTGCGCACGAACAGCCCGTGTTCGGACAGGTCCTCGGAGTCACACAGCACGCTGCCGAGCGGACCCTCGAAGTAGACCTTGCAGCGCGCGACCACGCGCCGCCGTGTGACGACCTGCCGAGCCAAGGGTCGGCAGGATACGGCCCAACCCGGCCCGACCGCAAAGTGGTGTACCCGGGTCGCACCCGATCCCCGCGCCGCCCCTGCAACCATCTGTAACTGCGTTGCTTTCAGATGGCCCTTGCCAAGGTCTCAAGTTTTCAAGAATCTCTGAACGTTTCGCGCGCATCCTAACTGGGCGCAACCCAACCGGGAATCTCATGATCACCACCAGCACCAGCGCCGCCGCCGCTCCTCCCCTGCCCCAGCTCGAGCGCGTGGCGCTGCGCGAGGGGCTGCCCGATCTGGCCGCGCGCCTGGCCGACCTCGGCCGGTGGGTGGAGGCCGAGGTCGGCGACGTCAGCGCCGACCTGGCGGCGGTCCGCGGCGGGCCGAGCATGATCGAGCAGACCGCGTCGCACCTCCTGGCGTTGACCGGCAAGCACCTGCGCCCGATGTGCGTGGTGCTGGCGAGCAAGCTCGGCGCTGGCTTCACCGACGCCGCCCGCCAGCTCGCGGTCGCGGTCGAGCTGGTGCACTCGGCGACGCTGCTGCACGACGACGTGGTCGACGTCGCCGACAGCCGGCGCGGCCAGCCGGCGGCGCGGGTGGTGTACGGCAACGCGGCCTCCATCTTCGCTGGCGACTGGCTGCTGGTCGACGCCCTGCGCCGCATCCAGCGCGCCGGGGTGCCGGCCACGCTCGACGAGATGCTGGCGGTGATCGAGGAGATGATCCTGGCCGAGTCGCTCCAGCTCGAGCGGCGCGGCCGCATCGACCTGGCCTCGCGCGCGGCCTACTTCCGGGTGGTGGAGGGCAAGACCGCGGCGCTGTTCCGCTGGGCCATGCGCGCCGGCGGCCGGGCCGGCGGCCTCGGCGCCGCCGAGCTCGACGCGCTCGAGCAGTTCGGCCTGCACCTGGGCGTCGCGTTCCAGACGGTCGACGACTGCCTCGACGTCGGCGGCGACCCCGAGGTGACTGGCAAGGACACCCTGGCCGAC
>JAGPCO010000058.1 GCA_018058095.1 Kofleriaceae bacterium | reverse complement strand
CGCCGGCCGCGAGGTGCTCGAGCGCGCCCTGACGGGCGCGCGCGACCACACCCGCGTCACCGGCTTCCGCGTCCTGCACTACGCCCTCGAGGGCAACCACCTCCACCTCATCGTCGAGGCCGACGATGACATCGCGCTGTCGCGCGGCATGAAGGGCCTGGCGATCCGGCTGGCCCGCGGCTGGAACAAGGCCTTCGCCCGGCGCGGCCGGGTCTTCGCCGACCGCTACCACGCGCGCCCGGTCACCTCGCCGACGCAGATGAGGAACACGCTGCGCTACGTGCTGTTCAACCACGTGAGTCACTCCATCCGGGATTGGCAGGCGAATCGCGGCCAGTTGCGCCAGCGCCTGCGCTTCTTCGAGCCCGACCGGTGGTCGTCGGGGAGATGGTTCGATGGGTTCCGCATCACAGACACCGGCCGTGACACCGGCCGTCCTCCGCCAGGAGGCGGAGAACGGCCGGTGAGCGCTGCCAAGACCTGGCTCGCCCGCGAGGGCTGGCTCCGCGCGGGCGGGCCGATCGACCCGGCCGAGCTGCTGGACCGACGGCCTCCACGCCCTCCGCGCGCGCGATGACGCGAGCGAGTCCGGCCGTCGCGGCGCCCAGAATACGGGGTCGGATTCCTATCGCGCCGGCAGGTCGACCACCGCCACCACCTCGACGTGGGCGGTGTGCGGCATGGTGTCGATCGGCGTGGCCCAGCGCGGGGTCGCCCCGGCCGCGACCAGCACCTCGAGGTCGCGCCCGAGCGTGGCCGGGTCACACGACACGTACACGACCCGGGCCGGGCCCTGGTCACGCAGCGTCGGCATCACCGCGGCGGCGCCAGCCCGTGGTGGGTCGAGCAGCACGGCCTGGTAGCGCTGGCGGCCGAACGCGCGCGGCCAGCGCTCGGCCGCGGTGGCGGCGAAGCGCAGGCGGTCGTGGCGCAGGCCACGCGCCGGCCGGACCTGATCGCAGGCGTCGACGGTCCAGCCGGCCTCGAGCGCGATCCGGGTCAGGTTGCCGGCGCCGGCGAACAGCTCGAGCAGCCGGCCCGGCTCCGGCGGCAGCGCGGCCCGCACCTCGGCGACGATGGCCGCGTTGCCGGCGCTGCCGGCCTGGGCGAACTCGTCGGCCGCGGTCCACAGCCCGGGCTCGAGCTCGACGGCGATGGCGCCGTGCCGGCCGTCGCCGGCGACGACGCCGACCACCCCGCCCTGCCCGACCAGCGCCGCCGCGCCCGGCCAGGCCGCCGCGGTCGCCACCACCACCGCGCCGGCGTCGCCGGCCAGGAGGTGCAGCTCGCCGTCGGGTGGCGCCGCCGCCCGCACCGCCGCCAGCGCCCGCACCAGCGCCGGCTCGAGCTGCGGGCAGGCCGCGACGTCGACCACGTCGTGGGTGCGCGGTGCGTAGTAGCCGACCGCGCCGCCAGCGACGTGCAGGCGGGCGCGCCGGCGCCAGCCCCAGGCCGGAGCCGGGGTCGCCATCGCCCGCAGCTCGAGGCCCGCGCCGATGGCCCGGCGCAGCGCGCGCGCCACCAGCTCGTGCTTGCTGGCGCGCTGCACCGCGAGGTCGACGTGGGCCCACTGGCAGCCACCACACGGCCCGGCCTGGAACCGCGCGCACGCCGGCTCGATCCGGCCCGGGCCAGGCTGCTCGACCGCGACCAGGCTGGCCCGCGCGAACGAGCGGTGCACCTCGTCGACCCGGACCCGGACCACGTCGCCCGGGGCGGCCCGCGGCACGAAGGTGACCCGGCCGCCGTCGTCGCGCCCAACCGCGTCACCACCGGCGGCCAGGCTGGTCACGGTCAACGTCAGCTCGGCCCCGACCGGATGCCCGGTGGCCGCGTCGCCGGTCACCACGCCCTCCGCGCCGCGGGCGCCGCGGCGAGCGCCGGCGCGGCCGGCGAGACGGTGGGCAAGGCGGCGCCTGGACGAGCGGTGGGCACGGCGCACCATACACGACCCGTTGGGCGCCACCGCCGGGGTGGCCCGGTTTGACACGGCCCCGAGCCGGGCCTAAGGATCGCGCCGAGGCACCCATGAACAAGGTCTTTCCCGACGCCCAGGCCGCGCTCCACGACGTCACCGACGGCGCCGTCATCCTGTGCGGCGGATTCGGTCTGTCCGGCAACCCCGAGCACTGCATCCGCGAGCTGGCCCGCCGCAAGGTGACCGGCCTGACCATCGTGTCCAACAACTGCGGCACCACCGACCGCGGCCTCGGCGTGCTCCTGGCCCAGGGTCAGGTCAAGAAGATGGTGTCGTCGTACGTCGGCGAGAACAAGGTCTTCGAGCAGCTGTACCTGTCAGGCCAGCTCGAGGTCGAGCTGTGCCCGCAGGGCACGCTGGCCGAGCGCCTGCGCGCCGGCGGCTGCGGCATCGAGGCGTTCTACACCCCGACCGGCTACGGCACCAAGGTCGCCGAGGGCAAGGAGACCCGCGAGCTGGGCGGCAAGCCGTGTGTGCTCGAGCGCGCCATCCGCGGCGACGTCGCCATCGTCAAGGCGTGGAAGGGCGACGCCTGGGGCAACCTGGTGTTCCGCAAGACCGCGCGCAACTTCAACCCGCTGGTGGCCATGGCCGGCAAGGTCACGATCGCCGAGGTCGAGGAGCTGGTCCCGGTCGGCGCGCTCGACCCCGACCACATCCACCTGCCGTCGATCTTCGTGCAGCGCATCTTCCTCGGCACCCAGTACGACAAGCCGATCGAGCAGCGCACCGTGCGCAAGCGCGCCGCCACCTAGCCGGCCCGCGCCCTGCCTCGCCGACCACCTGCTCGCTCGCCCTGCAAAGGACCCCGCCATGCCCCGCCTCGACCGTGATCAGATCGCCCGCCGCGTCGCCCTCGAGCTGGCCGACGGCAACTACGTCAACCTCGGCATCGGCATGCCGACCCTGGTCGCCAACTTCATCCCGCCCGGCATCGACGTCATCCTGCAGTCGGAGAACGGCATGCTCGGCATCGGCCCGTTTCCGCTCGAGGGCGACGAGGACGCCGACCTCATCAACGCCGGCAAGCAGACGGTGACCGCCATCCCCGGCTCGGCCTTCTTCGACTCGGCCGAGTCGTTCGGCATGATCCGCGGCGGCCACGTCGACGTCAGCGTGCTCGGGGCCATGGAGGTCTCGGCCCAGGGTGACCTCGCCAACTGGATGATCCCCGGCAAGATGGTCAAGGGCATGGGCGGCGCCATGGACCTGGTCGCCGGCTCCAAGCGGGTCATCGTCATGATGGACCACACCACCAAGGACGGCGCGCCCAAGATCCTGCCGGCCTGCACCCTGCCGCTGACCGGCGTGCGCTGCGTGCACACCATCGTCACCGACCTGGCGGTCATCGACGTCGAGGCCGGCGGCCTGGTCCTGCGCGAGCGCGCGCCCGGCTTCAGCGTGGCCGAGGTGGTGGCGGCGACCGGCGCGCCGCTCGCCGTGCGCGGCGAGGTGCCGGAGATCGCGGTCTGAGCGGCGGCTCCGGCCGCGCCCTCAGCGCTGACCGGTGGCGGTGATCAGCACCCAGCGGTAGGCCATGGTCGAGTCGATCGTAGCCAGGCCGGCGACCGCGTCGAGGGGCCACGGCGCCGCCGGAACCGCGGCCCGCGCCGAGCGGCTCGCCCCGGACCGCACCAGGCACTCCGCCTGCTGCAGCTGACGGGAGAACTGCACCTCGAACCCGCTTGGGTCGACGTCGGCAGGCGACCCGGCCAGGCGGATGCCTGCGTCGTCGTCGATCGCCACCCACAGGCCGAGCCCGGCCGTCCCCGGGGCGATGCCGCACACCAGGCCATCGACGCCGCCCAGCCGGACCCCGGCCAGGGCCGGTCCGCCTGGCGCCTGCGCCCTGAGCTGGACGCCGGCCAGCATCGCCAGCCCCGCCCCCTCGACCGTCCAGTCGAGGTAGCTGGTGTTGCCGCTGCCTTCGACCCCTTCGGCGCGCCAGGTCCACGAGCCGTTCTCGACGCCGGTGGTCGACCCGGGGCTGCGCAGGCCATCGAACAGCAGGACCGTGTCGACCAGCGCCGGGTGTGGGTCACACGCGTCGAACAGCCCATCGCCGTCGCCATCGTCGGCCGTCGCGTCGGTCCGCCACGGGCAGCCATCACACACATCCCCCAGCCCATCGCCGTCCTCGTCGAACTGGTCGAGGTTGACCGCGCGCGGGCAGTTGTCGGCGGCGTTGGCCACGCCGTCCTCATCGTCGTCGGCGTCGGCCCCGCCGCAGCTGGCAGACACGCTGTCCACACATCGTGCGAGCGAACACACCTCGCCGGCCGCGCAATCGAGGCCGGTCGCGCATTGGACCGAACACGGCTCGAGCCCGGCGCCCTGGTAGCAGGCGACCAGCGCCGAGGTCAGCGCCGCGAGCGAGGCACGAACGAGCGCGGTCATCGCACGCTCTCCACCGCCATGACCCAGTCGACCACCACCCTGGCGCCGCTGGCGACCACGCCGATGGTGGTCGGTCCAGGTGGCGGCGAGACGTTGGCCGCGTGGACGATGATGGGCGTCTGCGTCTCCGCGATGGCGCCGATGCGGCACTCGAGCCCCCCGTCCAGGGTCCACCACGCGGCGAGCACGAACGGCTGCCCGACCATGAGGGACGGCAAGGGGTCCGACCACAGGACGTCGAGCGGCAGCTGCAACACGTCCGCAGCGGTGGACGTCGTCGCGTTGGGCAACTCGACCCGGCACACCTGTCCCAGCAGCTCCGGACTGGTTCCCCCCGCCAGCCCGCGCCCGACCCCGATCCAGGGGACTTCGGGCCCCGGTGAGGTCACCTCCATGACCCGGACCCTGGCCGCCACCAGCAGGGAGTCCGGAACGCCGACCGGGACGGTCCAGCGCAGCCAGTTCACGCCCAGGTCCAGCGTCGAGGCCTGCCCGGTGCCGCTCTGCTGGATCGCCCACTGACCCTGCAGCTCGGGGCTCCACTGGCTGCCGACGCGAAACCCGTCGAACAGGACGAGGCGCTCCGTGCCGGCGCCTCCCGCGTCGCGTGGGTCGCAGCGATCCCCCACGCCATCCCCATCGGCGTCTCCCTCGCCGCCTGGACTGGTGAACGGGCACGGGTCACAGGCGTCCACCACGCCGTCGCCGTCCTCGTCGGGGCCGAGGCACAGCCGGGCATCGGTCGGCGCGTCCATCCCGCCGCCGCCGTCGAGCCCGGCCCCCTCGCACGACGCCGCCCGCATGCCGACGCAGCGCCCGGCGAGGCCACACACCAGGCCGGCCGGGCACTCGTCGTCGTCGAGGCACACGATCTCGCACTCGCCGCTGGCGCCACCACCGCGGTAGCAGCCGGCGAGCGCGACCGCCGCCAGGAGGCCAGGCCACGCTCCCTTCACTGGCTCTCCACCACCATCAGCCAGTGGATCGTGACCGACGCGTCGTGGACGATGACCCCGACCTGGTTGTCGCTCGGCGCGGTCAGGACCGTGCCGAACGGCGATGGCGATGGTGCGTCGATGTTACCGAAGCGGCACTGCGTGCCATCGGTGGGCGACCACCAGGCCGCGACCTGCAGCCGCTCCTCGACCAGGAAGGGGACCGCGCCGGTGGCGTGGTTGGTGCTTGGCAGATCCACCAGGGCGCCCTCGCCCGGGTTGCCGAGGCTGAGCCGGCAGCCCTGCCCGGCCGCGTCCTGCGCGGAGGTCCCGCCGATGGCCCGCCCGACGGCGATCCACGGCTGGGCCCCGCCGATCTGATGAACCGTGAGGCTCGCCGCCACCAGGATGTGCTCGGGCAGGCCGGGCAGCCGCCACGTCAAGTGGGCCAGGTCGGGCATTCCCATGGTCGTGACGTCGCCATCACCCGCCAGCGTGGCCATCCAGGCGCCGGCCTGGTCGTAACGCTTGACCACCGTCTCGAACCCGTCGAAGAAGACGTGGCGCTCCGGGCCGCCGCCGCCACCGTCACGCGGGTCGCACGACTGGCCGACCTCGTCGCCATCGAAGTTGTTGAGGTTGCTGTTGATCGGGCACAGGTCACATCCGTTGACCGTGCCGTCGCTGTCCTCGTCGCCCCCGAGCCGGCAGTCGCGCGCGTCCGGCGGCGGTTCGGCGTCGCGCGGGGGGCCATCCGGGCCCAGGTCTGCGCACGACGCCTCCCGCATGCCGACGCAGCGCCCGGCGAGGCCACACACCAGGCCGGCCGGGCACTCGGCGTCGTCGACGCACACGATCTCGCACTCGCCGCTGGCGCCACCGCCGCGGTAGCAGCCGGCGGCGGCGGCCAGCGCGACGATCAGGGCAGCGCCGCGGCCGCTCATGGCAGCGCGGCCGCCTTCCAGCCGAGCGCGCCGTCGGCGTCGAGCTCGACGTCGAGGCCGAGCTGGGCGCCGCCCTGCAGCGTGGCCTGGCAGCGGAAGCGGTTGACGCGCCCGAGCGGGATGCGGTCGGGGCAGTCGACCCGCTCGACGGCGCGGCCGGCCGAGGTCAGCGCGGCGACCAGGTCGGCCTCGAACACGTCTCCCTTGGCGACGGTCTTGCAGCCGGGCGCGTTCAGCACCACGGCGACGAGGAGCAGCGAGAACAGCGACCTCGAGCGACTCATGGGCGGTTGATCCGGGTCACCTGGAACCAGTGCACCACGAGGTCGGCGCCGTGGACGATGAGCCCCAGGTCGTCGGACACGTTGCCCGAGTTCTCCGCGATGAGATCGCTGGCGGGCCCCTCGAGCAAGGTGAAGCGGCACTGGGACGAGAACGCCGACGACTCGTAGTTGAGGCTGTAGCGCCGTCCCAGCGGCACCTCGGCCGCGGCAGCCTGCCCGTCGAGGTCGTTGGTGGGCAAGCGGGTGGCGCGCACCTGCGGCATGTCCGGGATCGGCGTCAGATCGATCCGGCAAACGAAGCCCGCGGCGTCCTGGTTGATGGTGCCGCCGAGGCCCCGGCCGAGACCGAGCCACGGCTGCAGGGACGCACCCCGGCTTCGGACCTCGACCTCGGCGGTGAGCTTGAACCGCTCGCCGATGCCGGGCACGCGCCAGGTCAGCCACGCCAGGTCGGGAGCGCCGACCGTCTCGACCCGGTGCTGGTCGACGTCGACCCGCCAGCCGGGCGACTGCTGATAGACGGTGTCGCCCGGCAGGCCGTCGAACAGCACGATCACGTCGCCCGCCGCCGAGTCATTGGGGTCACAACCGATCGCCACGCCGTCCTGGTCCGCATCGTCACCGGAGTCCGCGGCGGCGTGTGGGCACGGATCGCAGCCGTCGGGCAGGCCGTCCCGGTCCTCGTCGTGGGTGCCGCACGATCGACCGTCGATCGGCCCGTCCACGCCCACGCCGTCACAGGTCGCCGCCCGGTCACCGACGCAGCGGGCGCCGACGCCGCACACCAGGCCGCTCGGGCACTCGCGATCGTCGCTGCACAGCACCTCGCAGTCGCCGGTGGCACCGCCGCCGGAACCGCAGCCGGCCGCGGCGGCCAGGCCCAACACCGCCGCCAGCACGTGCCGGCCAGGCGACCGCGGCCTGGTCGTGCGCGCCCCCCCGGTCGCATCCCGCTGCAGCATCCCCTCCAGCCTACGCCAACCCGCGGCCGACGCGGTAGGGTCGCCCCGCCGTGAGTGACGCCAAGCCGCCTGCCCCACCTCCGCCCACCCCCGCGCCCGCCCCGCGCCGCGCCGACAAGCAGCGCAAGGTCCGCTTCGCCACCGACGCCGACCTGGAGATCCAGCCGGTGTATGGCCCGGCCGACGGCGTGACCGATCCCGAGCGCGAGCTCGGCGCGCCCGGGCAGTACCCGTTCACGCGTGGCGTGCAGCCGACGATGTACCGCGGCCAGCTGTGGACGATGCGGCAGTACGCCGGGTTCGGCACCGCGGCCGAATCCAACCAGCGCTACCGCTACCTCCTGGCCCAGGGCGGCAAGGGCCTGTCGGTCGCGTTCGACCTGCCGACGCAGATGGGGCGCGACTCCGATCACCCGGCGGCGCGCGGCGAGGTCGGCCGGGTCGGCGTGGCCATCGACTCGCTGGCCGACATGCGGGTGCTGTTCGACGCCATCCCGCTCGGCGAGGTATCGACCTCGATGACCATCAACGCGACGGCGGCGACGCTGCTGGCGCTGTACATCGCCGTCGGCGACGAGCGCGGGGTGGCGCGGACCGACCTGCGCGGGACGATCCAGAACGACCTGCTCAAGGAGTACATCGCCCGCGGCACGTACATCTACCCGCCGGCCGGATCGATGCGGATCATCACCGACATCTTCACGTTCTGCAGCCGCGACGTGCCGCAGTGGAACACGGTGTCGATCAGCGGCTACCACATCCGCGAGGCCGGCGCCGACGCAGTGCAGGAGGTGGCGTTCACGCTGGCCGACGGCATGGCCTACGTCGAGGCGGCGCTGGCGGCCGGGCTGGCGGTCGACGACTTCGCGCCGCGCCTGTCGTTCTTCTTCAACGTCCACAACAACTTCCTCGAGGAGGTCGCCAAGTTCCGGGCCGCCCGCCGGATGTGGGCCCGCATCATGCGCGACCGGTTCGGGGCCAAGAGCGGCAAGAGCCAGATGCTGCGCTTCCACACCCAGACCGCCGGGGTCACGCTGCAGGCGCAGCAGCCACACGTCAACGTGGTGCGGGTGGCGCTGCAGGCCATGGCCGCGGTGCTGGGCGGCACGCAGTCGCTGCACACCAACTCGTTCGACGAGGCGCTCGGCCTGCCGACCGAGGAGGCGGCGACCCTGGCCCTGCGCACCCAGCAGGTCATCGGCCACGAGTCGGGCGTGGCCGACTTCGTCGATCCGCTGGCCGGCTCGTACGCGGTCGAGGCGCTGACCAGCCAGATCGAGGCCGGGGCCCAGGCCTACCTCGACCGCATCGCCGAGCTGGGCGGGGTGATCCGCGCCATCGAGGCCGGCTACCCGCAGCGCGAGATCGAGCGGCGTGCGTACGAGCACCAGCGCGCGGTCGAGCGCGGCGAGCGCGTGGTGGTCGGCCTCAACCAGTTCGTGGCCGAACACGAGGCCGCGGTGCCGGTGGCGACCATCGACCCCGAGCTCGAGCCGGCCCAGTGCGCCCGCCTGGCCGCGGTCCGGGCCGGCCGCGACGCCGCCGCGCACCGGGCCGCGCTGGCCGCGCTGGGCGCTGCCGCCCGCGGCAGCGGCAACCTCATGCCGCCCATCATCGACGCGGTGAAGGCCATGGCCACCGTCGGCGAGGTGGCCGACGTGCTGCGCGAGGTGTTCGGCGAGTACCGGGCGGCGCGGACCCTGTAGCCCACGCACGGCCTGGCCCCGCTGGCCCCGACGCCGCCTCACAGCGCGGCCCGGACCTCGGTCAGGATCTGGCCGAGCAGGTTCTGCCCGCGCCACCGGCTCGGGTCGTCGGCGCGCGGGTCGTCGGCCGACAGGCCGATGCCCCACACCCGATCGAACGGCGACGCCTCGACCAGCGTCGTCGGCGCGGTCTCGAGCAGCGCCGCGCGCAGCGCCGGGTTCTGCCCGAACTTGGCCAGGCTGCCGGTCCGGACGATGTCCATCCGCGCCGCCCGCCAGCGCGCCTCGTCGAAGCCGCGCACCTGCCGGCCGATCGCCTTCTGCTGGCGCGGCGACCCGGCCGCCAGGATCCGCGCCGCCGCCTCGGCGTCGGCGAACAGCACCGCCTTGCCGTACATCATGTACTGCTCGGCGCACGCGAACGGCACGCCGTCGACCTCGAACCGGGCCGGGTGCCACTGCGAGAACGGCGCGTCGGGGCGGAAGAAGAACGTGTGCAGCTTGGTCCGGCGGATCATGATGGTGTCCTGTGTACACTAACAGGCTCGAGCCGGCAAGCGAGATCGACGGGCGGCCGGGCGCGCGCGGAGCGGGCACGGACGAGCGCCGCCGTGCTACACGGGGCGGCGATGGCGGCCCGGCACGACGTGGTGATCATCGGCGCCGGCCCGGGCGGCGCGGCGGCGGCGGCCCGGCTGCACCAGCGCGGCGTGCGCGACGTGGTCGTGCTCGAGCGCTACGACCTGCCGCGCGACAAGCCGTGCGGCGGCGGCCTGACCGGCCACACCGACGAGGCCCTGGCGGCGGTCGGGCTGGCCCTGCGGGTGCCGCACGTGGCCTCGCACGACGCGGTGGTCCGGTTCGGCCAGTTCGAGCGCACGGTCCGGCTCGGCCGCCCGGTCAACATCATCCGCCGCACCGAGTTCGACGCCGACCTGGTGGCGCAGGTGCGCGAGCGCGGGGTCGAGGTGCGCGAGGGCGTCAGCGCCGAGGCCATCGCCGTCGATCACGACGGCGTGACCGTGCGCACCAACCGCGGCGATCTACGCGCGCGCGTCGTCATCGGCGCCGACGGCGTGGCCTCGGTGGTGCGGGCCCACCTGCTCGGCAACGCCAAGCCGCTGCCGCACCGGCTGTTCATGCACGAGCTGGCCTGCCCGCCGGCCCGGCGCGGCGACACCCGCATGGTCTACGACTTCACCCTCATGCCGCGTGGCGTGCGCGGGTACCTGTGGGTGTTCCCGGTCAGCGCCGACCGCGTCAACGTCGGCATCATGCACTACCCGGCCGACCGCCGCGGCGGCCCGGCCCTCCTGGCCGACCTGCGCCACGGCCTGGCGCCGCACGGCGTCGAGCTGCCGGCGCGCGGCAGCCGGGGCTGGCCGGTGTGGGGCTACCAGCCCGACGCGCCGGTGGCCGGGCCACGCCTGCTCACCGTCGGCGACGCCGCCGGCATCGACGCCCTCACCGGCGAGGGCATCGCGGTCGCCATGGAGCACGCCGCCATCGCCGGTGACGCCGCCGCCCACGCCCTGGCCAGCGGCGACGTGTCGTTCGCCGGCTACCGTCGGGCCCTGCGCCGGGCCGTGGTCGGGCGCGAGCTCAACCTCGATCGCATCCTGGCCGGCCTGCTGTACCAGCGCGGCCCGCGCTGGCGCGAGTGGATGTCGCTGGTGCTGTACGACCCCGACATGCTCGAGATGTACGCGGCCCGGGTGTCCGGCAGCGAGGTCCTGGCCGACCAGAAGCTGCGCATCGCCCGCGCTGGGTTGCGCCACGCCACCCGGCGCTGGGGCCGGCTGCGCGCCCTGCGCGCGGCCGAGCAGGCCTGAACGCACGAGCCTGGCGCCGGCGCCTGTCGCCGCCGGGGCGCCGGCGTGTCGCCGCCGGCGCCGACCGAGCGATCGGGCACGGGCACGGGCACGGGCACGGGATCAGGGCGCGAGAACCGCCGCTGCGCCGGCGTTTCTCGGCGCCCTGCTAGGCCGAGCGCTCGAAGTGGACGACGTCGACCAGCACGGTCGCCGCGAACAGCAGGGCGCGCAGGTTCGGGTCGGGCACGCGCTCGAGCTCGACCCAGAAGTTGTCGGCCTCGGTGAACATCTCCTTGGCCAGGCCGCTCCACTTCTTCTGCAGCAGGCCGACCTCGGTCGGCTGGCCCGGCAGCATGATCTTGAACGTCCACGGCCGCCAGAACGGGCCGAACAGCGTCGCCACCTCGGCGCCGTCGGGGCCCTCGACGGTGTACTTGCGGCGGACCCAGGTCCAGCGCCGCTGGATGGCGCCCAGCACGTTGCCGGCGCCGTCGCGCACCTCGAGCCGGTGGAAGTAGAAGCGGAACGGCCGGCGCAGGCGCAGCGCCGGCTGCTGGCTGGCCAGGTCCTCGACCTGCGAGGTGAACGGGCGGAACGCGCCGAGGAACAGCCGCTTGAGGAAGTTGCCGAAGCCGGTGCCGTCCTCGCGCACCTCGAGCACCGGCGAGCCGCTCTCGTCGTAGACGACGTAGGTGTTCTTGGCGTCCCACGCGAACAGGATCTCGAGCCAGCGCTTGCGCTGCCGCACGGACAGGCGAGACGGGCGAGCGAACACGGCCAGGGCCGCAGTTCCGGTCGGAACGAGCGATGAGTCCATGGCCCTGACGCTACACTAGGGCCATGTCCGTCGCATGCCGCTCTGGCCGGGTGAAGCGCTAGCAACGTGCTGGCCGTCCAGCGAACCCACCGCCGCGATCACGATCGGGCCTGGATGCCGGCCGCGGTCCGGCGCGCCCGCTGGATGACCAGCGGCGCCATCTGGGGTGGTGGCGTGGTGGCCGGGGTCGGCGCGGTGGTGGCGGCGCCGCCGCTGCTGCTGGCGTGGAAGCTGCTGGCGATGGGCGGCGTCGGCCTGGCCGTGGTCGGTGAGAAGGCCGGCCGGCTGGCGTTCCAGCGCCAGCTGGCTCGGCTCACCCGCGGCCACATCCCGCTGGCCGAGCTCGGCCGGCACGACGACGGCGAGCTGGTGCTGGTGCGTGGCCGCGTCGAGGCCGCGGCGCCCCTGACCGGCCTCCTGCACGCCACCCCGGGCGTGTACCGCCGGCTCGGCTTCGTCGCCGCCGGCGCCTGGGTCCACGAGGCCGCGGTCGACTTCACCCTGGTCGACCCGCGCGGCCAGCGCATCACCGTCGAGGCGGCCGGCGCGCGCTGGCTCAGCGACGACCGCGAGGGCATGCCCTACCCGGCGGCGCGGCTCGACCACGACGGCGTGCCCGAGCCGGTGCGCGAGCGGGTCCGCGCCCACGGCGGCGCCACCGTGCTGGCCAGCGAGCGAGTGTTGCCGCTCGGGGCCGAGGTCGAGGTCGTCGGCTACAAGACCCAGGTGGCCGACCCCGCCGGCGCCGCGGCCGACTATCGCTCGCCGCCCCTGCGCGCCGCCCTGCGCTCCGGCCCCGACCTGCCGCTGGTCATCGTGTCGGTCGACGCCGCGCCGCGCGCGGCCTGAATCAGCGCGCCAGCTTGTACGCCTCCTGCGCGTTGCCCTTGTAGGCGCGGCTGGCGCCGGCCGCGCCCGCCGCCGGGGCGGCCGCGAAGTTGTCGAGGGCGCGGGCCCCGGCCTGGCCCAGGTCCTGCTTGAGCGCGCCGTCGCCGACCGCGTCGGCGGCCGCCTCGAGCTCGACGGTGCGGGCCTCGATGACCTGGCGCGCCGCCTCGTAGCCGCCGCGATCGTAGGCCGCGTTGGCCTCCTCGAGCGCGCGTGCGGTGCGGGCCTGCTCGACCATCCGCACGGTGTCGCGATCGAGGCCGGCGCGCACCGCGGCGTGGTCGTCGGTGATGATCGCGCTGGCCACCGTGGTCTGGGCCGCGTCGGCGCCGGTGTCGACGTCGCGGTAGCGCAGCTCGATGCGGGCCAGGTCGAGCCGGCCGACCTCGCCGGCGCGGATGCGGGCCCGCACCACCACCTTGCGGGTCTCGCCGCTGCGCAGGTCGGCGATCGGGACGATGACCGCCCCACCCTCGCGCCGCAGCGGGTAGCCGTAGGCGTCGACCAGCTCGACCGCGCCGGCCGGGCCGGAGGCCGGGGTGATGACCAGCTCGGCGGCCGAGGCCACGGTCGCGCCGACCGAGGCCAGCTCATCGCCGAACAGCGTGGCCAGGCGGCTGGCGTCCTCGGCGAAGTAGTAGTTGCCGCGGCCGGCGGTGGCCAGCTCGGTCATGGTCGCCTCGTCGAACTCGAGGCCGACTCCGACGGTGGAGATCGAGATGGCGGCGCGGGCGATGTCGGCCGCCAGCGCGACCAGGCCCGACCGGGTGTACACGCCCTCGTTGGCCTTGCCGTCGGACAGGAGCACCAGGCGGCGCACCGCGACCGTCGACGCGACCTGGGTCAGCTGGGCGGTGGCCGCCTCGAGCCCGGCCGAGATGTTGGTGCCGCCGTCGGCGGCGATGCCGTCGATGGCGCGGTGAGCGGCGGCGCGCGCCTCGGCCGTGGCCGGGGCCATCGGCGCCAGCAGCCAGGCGTCGGTCGAGTAGGTCACGATGGCGAACTGGTCGCCGGCCCCGAGCCGATCGACCAGCTCGTGGGCCGCGCGCCGCGCCTCGGCGATGGGCGGCTGGGTCGCGCCGGGCGCCATGTCGGTCATCGAGCCACTGCGGTCGATGACGATGGCCACCGCCGCGTCCGGCCGGGTCGTCGCCGCACGCGACGGCGCCCGCACCGAGATGGCCAGATCCTGGGTCGCGTCGCCGCGCAGCACGTAGCTCGAGCTCAGCCGCGCGGCCAGCTCGAGCTGGCCGCGTCCGACGCGGCGGCCTGGGCGCCGGCTGGTGACCAGGAGCGCCACCACCAGGATGGCGGCGGTGGCGACCAGGATGAGGGAGGTCTTGCTGCGGGCCAGGCGCATGGCGGGGATCATGGGAGGTGCCAACGCAGCACCGCACAGCTCGGATCTACCGATTCGCCGTCGCCCCTGGGCCCGGTTCACGAAGCCGGCTCGGTCCGGGACGCGGCGCGCAGCTGCCCGAAATGACTGAGGGGAGGTCAGCTCGATCGGCCAGCCAGAAGTCGACACAAGTTTCACGTTCATGGCGGGATCGAATGGCACTTACCCATTAGGTTTCATGGAGTTATCAGTCGTGACAGATCATGTCGGTTTACACCCGGCAGCCGGCCGCGATATGCCCACCGCCCATGACGGCTACCCAAGAGCGGAAACTGCAGGAACGTCAGGCTCGTCGGCGGCGCATCCAGGAGGCGGCCCGGCAGGTCTTCGCCGAGCGCGGGTACGCCGGGGCCTCGATCGAGCACATCGCCCGGGCGGCGCAGCTCTCGGTCGGCGCCATCTACCTGTACTTCCGCTCCAAGGAAGACCTGTACGTGTCGCTCCTCGAGGACACCCTGGCCTACTTCGATGGCGAGATGTCGCGCCTGCGTAGCCGCAGCGACGTGGCCGACCGCCTTCCCGAGATGTGGGCGCTGCTGACCACCTGGTCCGATCGCGACGCCGAGGGCCCGCGGATCGTCCGCCTGCTGGCGCAGCCGGGGGTGAAGGAGCAGCTCTCGCCCGAGGTCAGCACCGCCATCTCGGCCGGCCTGGCCCGGGTCCGTGACCACCTCGGCGCCTGTGTTGCCGACGGCATCCACGCCGGCATCTACCGCGCCGTCAACGCCGGCGAGATCGCCGACGTGGCCTGGGCCCTGCTCCTGGGCACCTTCGCCGCCAACGAGACCCGCACCAACCTCGACGCCACCAACCCGGGCCCGATGGCCACCTCGGCGGGCTCGGCGTTCGCGGTGCTCGGCGCCGCCCTGGGCGCCCCGGCCCGCCCGGTCGCCTCGGCCTGAGCCGACGCCGCGGCCTGGAATATTCCAGCGCCCGCCTCGTCCTACCGACGACATGTCGGCTTGTACGTGCGGCGCGACCACCAGCCGGGGCCCCTGCCCCTGCCAGGTCGACGGCGCGCGTGATCCCCTGGTCGGCTCGACCCTGGCCGGGGCCCGGGTCGAGGCGGTGCTCGGGCGTGGCCAGGCCGGCACGGTGTACCGGGCCCGCCGCGGCGCCGAGCTGGTGGCGGTCAAGGTCCCGGCGGCCGACGTGCTGGCCGATCCGGTCGCGCTGCGCCGGTTCGAGCGCGAGGCGGCGGCGCTGGCGATGGTCGACCACCCCGGCGTGGTCCGCCTGCTGGCGACCGCCGTCACCGCCGACGGCCGCCCGGCGTTGGTGATGGAGCTGGTCGCGGGGCGATCGCTCGAGGACGCCCTGGCCGCCGGGCCGATGCGGCCGATCCGCGCCGTGCAGCTGGCGCGGCAGCTGGCCGAGGCTCTCGCCAGCGCCCACGCCCACCACCTGCTGCACCGCGACCTCAAGCCATCGAACGTCATGCTGGTGGCCAGCCCGGCCGGAGAGCGCGCGGTGCTGATCGACTTCGGCCTGGCCCTGTCGGTCGACCTGGCCGGTCCGACCCGGCTCACCATGGGCTGCGGCCTGGTCGGCACCCCGCACTACATGGCGCCCGAGCAGGCCGCCGGCGACGACCTCGACGGCCGCGCCGACGTGTACGCGCTGGGCGCGACCCTGTACCGGATGGTGAGCGGTCGGGTCCCGTTCGACGGCGGCCTGATGGAGGTCGTGCTGGCGCACGCCAGCGCCGAGCCGCCGGCGCTGCCAGCGGGGCTGCCGGCGCCCCTGCGTGCGCTCATCACCCGCTGCCTGCGCAAGGCCCCGGCCGATCGCCCGTCGGCGCCCGAGCTGGCGGTCGTGCTGGCCGCCCTGGCCGAGCAGCTCGTCGCCACCCAGGTCGGACCGGCCGCGACGGTGATCGGTGTGGGCGAGGCCGGGCGCGGCCGCGCCACCCGGGCCGTCGCCGCCGCCCTCACCGGCGCCGCCCCCGCCGCCGCGGTCGGGCCGGCCCGCCCCGAGCGCCTCGGCGCCGGGCGTCGCCGCGTCGCCGCCTGGCTCGCCTCCGCTGCGGCGCTGGCCCTGATCGGCCTCGGCGTCGCCACCGTCGGGCCGTCGGCGCAGGCCGCGCTCGGCGCGACGGTGACGGCGACCGCGCCGGCCCGGCCACTCGGCGAGGTGACCCCGCCGGGCCCGGGCGAGCTCACGCCGCCGCCGCGCCCGCTGCCAGTCGGCCACCGCGTCGTGCTGCAGGTCGACGCCGTCGCCTCGGTCCGCGTGGTCCTGCCCGAGCAGGTCCGGGCCGACGAGGAGGCCCGGCTCGAGGTCGAGCTGTGGAGCGACGACGGGCGCCCCATCACCAGCGGCGACGTGGTGATCACCGTCGAGGGTGACGGCGAGCCGCGCGGCTACGCCGCCAGCCGGCGCGGCACCGTCTACACCGTGACCCACCACTTCGCCCAGCCCGGCCGGGCCCGGGTCCGCATCTTCCCGCCCGACGGCGCCAGCTCGTTCGTGGTCGAGGTCGACGTGCAGCCAGCGCCGCGCCTCGGCTGAGCGAGCGCGGCCCCGTGCGTCTCGCGACGGCGACGCGCAGCCGCTGCGCTGACGCCGCCGGCGTCGGACCACGGGCCGGTGCGCTGGCGGGACGGTCCGCCGGTGAGCTACAACCGCGCCGTGGATCCCGCCTTCCTCGACATCGTGCGGTGCCCGCGCTGCCGCGGTGAGCACACCCTGCAGGCGGCGGCTGGCGCCGGCGGACGCAGCCTGCGCTGCAGCCGGTGCGACCTCGAGGCCCCGGTGGTCAGCCCCGGCTTCGTCGAGCTGCTCGACACCAAGACCCTGGGCGAGCCGACCGCCGCGACCACCGAGCAGCGCTTCATGGAGAGCCCGCTGGTGGCCCGGGTGTACGACCGGGTGTGGCGCCCGACGTTCGTGCGCCTGCTCGCCGGCAAGGGCGCGGGCGGCTCGGTCGGCGCCGCCGGCGAGCTGTTCATCCACCGCCACAGCCTGTCCATCGACGATCGTCAGGGGCCGTGGCTCGACCTGTCGTGTGGGCCCGGCATGTTCGCGCGCTCGCTGGCGGCGTCGGCGCCGGGCGCGCTGGTGGTCGGCCTCGACATCTCGCGCGCCATGCTCGAGGTCGCGGCCAGCCGCACCGCCGGCTACGGCAACGTGCAGCTGGTGCGCGGCGACGCCCACGCCCTGCCCTTCGCCGACGAGTCGTTCGGCGGCGTCAACAACCCGGGCGCGCTGCACGTGTACGACGACCCCGAGCAGGTGTTCCGCGAGGTGCTGCGGGTGCTGCGGCCCGGTGGCCTGTACGTCGGCTCGACCTTCGCCGAGGCACCCAGCTTGCTCGGCAAGGTCACCGCGCGCCTGGCCGGCATCCGCCGCTTCGCCCCGTCGGAGCTGCGGGCCTGGCTCGGCCGCATCGGCTTCGCCGACTACGAGGACCTGCGCCTGGGCGACGCCCTCATCTTCCGGGCGCGCCGGCCGTGACCTCGATGCGGTGCGAGGTCCGGGCCCAGATCTGAGCGGCCCGGGTCACCGCCACCACCACCGCGCCGTCGCCGGTGATGGCGACCTGCTCGACCCAGGGGAAGGTGCCCTGCAGGAAGCGCTCGAGCTCGGCGCCGGGGATGCTGCCGAACCGGCTGGCGATGAGCGCGACCGGGATGTGCAGCTGGGCTCGTGACAGCAGCTGGATGGCGTCGAGCGGCGTGCGCGGCGCCAGCGAGGTCATGCCGCGTGCGCGCAGGGCGTCGCCGATGGCCTCGCGCCGCGCGGGGTCGTCGTCGACGACCAGGACCGGGCGGCGCACGGCGGCGGCGTGCATCGCCGCCAGCTCGGCCTCGATCACGTCCACGCCCGGCGCCGACACCTCGGCGAACGCCAGCGCGACCAGGACCCCGCCGGGCGCCGGCTCGCGCCGGACCGGATGCGCACGCGCCCGCACCGGCGCCCGTCCGACCAGCAGCAGCTCGACCTCACACACCCGTTCGGGCGTGAGCGCCGCCGGCTCCCCATGCACCGCGACCAGCACCCCGCCGCGCGACAGGTTCTCGATGGTGCCATGCACCGCCTGCGCGCCGCCGTCGCGACTGAGCGTGACCCGCCCCGTCGCGGGCGTTCGCCGCGCCCCCCGCCGATCTGCCCCGCCGCCGCCGCTCACCTCACCAGCTCGGTGTCCCATGGGCCCCTCCTTCAGCGCGCCACGCGCTGCCGGACGAGTCTAGGTGATTTTCTCATCCCGGTGCGAGCGGAAACACGCGGCCGGATTCCGACCTGGTTGCGGTCGCTTGGCAGGCTGCTTCTTCAGCAGCCTGCTAGAACCGGCCGGCGGCGAGGTCGAGCGCCAGGCCACGCCCACCCGTGCCGCCGTCGAGCCCCAGGCCAGCCGCCGCCAGCGGCCGCGGCAGCCCGGCGCCGACTCGCCAGCGCCCGACGGCGCTGCGCCGCAGCAGCGCGGTCACGCCCGCCTCGTCGTCATCGCCGGGGCTGGGCTCGTCGGCCATGCCGCGGGTGACGCGGAAGCCGAGGTAGATGCCGCCGACCAGGCCGGCGGTCGACAGGAAGCCGAACACCTGCTCGTCGTGGTAGCTGCCGCTGTCGGACACCAGCGGGTACAGCGCCCACGGCGTGGCCGCGCCGATGAGGCCCGCGCCCAGGACCCGGCTCATGCGGGCGCTGCTCAGCTCGGTCCGGCGCGCGACCTGGCGCCCGACCATCCAGCCGCCGGCGGCGCCGAGCAGCGCGTTGAGGGTGTACGCCTCCGACTCGGCCGGGACCATGACGAAGCCGAGGGTGAGGCCACCGACGGCGCCCCAGGCGGCGAAGCTGTCGATCACCGCGACGTCGCCAGTGGTGACCTCGGTGTCCCGGGTCAGCGGGCCGGCGAAGATGGCGGCCAGGCCACCGGTCAGGCTGGCGCCGACCAGCACGTCGCTGGCGGTGGTGCCGTCGGTGCCGGTGGTGAGGTCGGCGAACATGCCGCCGGCCAGGGCCGACCAGTTGATGATGGAGCCGACGTAGCGGCTGCGCGCCGGCGACATGGCGAAGCGACGGTGGGCCCACCGCCCGCCCAGGTAGCCCAGGCCCAGGCCGAGCGCGCCGACCGGGATCGCCGCGCTGTTGCCGTCGCCGATCGACAGCGCGGCGCCGACGGTGGCGCCGTACAGGCCCAGGTGCAGGCCCAGCGCGTGACTGGTGCGCGGGCGATCGACCCGGCCGCCCGGCTCCTCCGGATCGACCACCTGCGGGGCTGGGTCGGGCGGGATCAGGCGGTCCTGCTCGATCGAGGCTGGTGGCGCCGGCGGGCGGATGCGGGCCAGGAGGGCGCGCGCGGCGTCCGCGGTCGGGCCGTCGGCCTGGCGCACCAGCGCCTCCGACGCCAGCTGGCTGGCCTCGGCGGTGAAGCCGGCCTCGACCAGCTGGGTCGCGCGCTCGACCAGGGCCTGGGCCACGATCTGGTCGGGCGTGGGCGGCGTGGCCTGGACGGGCGGCAGCCGCGCGCCCGGGTCGGCGTATGGATCGGCCGGCGAGTCGTCGTCGGGCTGGGCCGACGCCGCCGCCCCGACGAGGGTGCAGCACACCATCGCCGCCACCGCCGCACGCGCCGGGCCAGCCATCCCCCTGGCGTACCACCGCCGCCGGGGCGCTTCAACCGCCGCGCCCGCGCCGGTGACGGCAGCCACACCGGGCGGCACCCTCCAGTCCGCGTCGGCACCCTCCAGTCCGCGTCGGCACCCTCCAGTCCGCGTCGGCACCCTCCAGTCCGCGTCGGCACCCTCCACTCCGCGTCGGCACCCTCCAGTCCGCGTCGGCACCCTCCAGTCCGCGTCGGCACCCTCCAGTCCGCGTCGGCACCCGCACGCCACGCCAGGGCCGCACCCGCGCCTACCACGGCTGGTCGGGGCGTGCCCCGACCAGCTCGGCCAGGGCGCCGAGCATGCTGGCGTTGATGAACGACAGCGGCGCGGCGAGGTCACCGAGCGCCAGCCGCGCGCACCGACACAGCGCCACCTCGACGCACGAGTTGGTCGTGAACCAACGCCCCGGATCCCGCAGCAGCGGCAGGCCGCTGGGGTCCCCCACCGAGGCGAGGGCGATGGCCGCGAACAGCGCGGCCTCGCCCGATCGCCCGTCGGCCGACGCCTCGGATCCCGCCGCGACCAGCAGGTCGCGCAGCGCGGCGGCATCGGCGGGCGTGACCCCGCGCCGCAGCGCCTCGGCCGGGAGCCGGGCGCGGCAGAAGCGGGCGGCTTGCGCGTGCAGCAGCACTCGCAGCTGGTCCGGATCCACGTGCACGGCCGACGCTATCACGGGCGCCGACCGCGCCCCGGGCCGGCGCCTACCTGCCGACGGCAGCCCGCACGTAGGCGACGATCGCGTTGGCGTGGCCGTGCCCCAGGCCGTGCTTGGTCTTGAGGACGTTCACCACCTCCATGTGCGCGCGCTCGTCGAGGAGGCCGCACGCCAGATCGAGCCAGTGCTGCACCGGCTTGCCGTAGGTCGCCTCGATGCTCGGGAAGTAGGACGCCGGTCCCTTGGTCTTCTGCCCGGCCTTCGCTGGTGGCGGCGCGGGCACGCGTGGCGACTTGCTCATCCGCCTCACTATAAGGTTCGTGCTGGGGGCGGCACAACGCACGGCGCGCGGCCGACGAGCGCACGCGACAGGGCGTGCTACCACGTCGCCATGATCACCCAGGGCGCGACATGAGGTGGCCCCGACGCGTGGCGCTGGCCGGTGGGCTCGCCCTGCTCGCCTGCGGCGGCCCGCCGCCGCCGAGCCCACCCTCAGCCTCGGCGCCGACGCCGACACCGACGGGGCGGACCGCGGACGTGGCGGCGCCTGATCCCGCACCGCTGCCGGCCGCCGTGCGCGCGGCGCTGGCGCCCCGGCTGCGCGCCTACGGCTCGGGCTGGGAGCTCGACCGGATCGAGCGCGCGTTCACCATCACCGTCGACGAGCGGCCGGAGGCCTACGTCCTCACCTTCACCGCGCGCGGCGCCTCGGGCCTGTGGGCCGAGCGCACGCTCGACAAGGTCGACGGCTTTGGCGGGCCCGAGCTGGCGCTGCCGGCAGGGCCGGCGCTGACGCCGGCGCAGCAGGCCGAGGTCGACGCCATCCTGCGAGCGACCGGCACGGTGTGGCTGAGCCGGGAGGGTGCGTTCGCCCCGCTCGACGTGTCGACCGGCGTGGCCGGGGTGGTCGGCGCCGGCGCGCTCGAGACGCGCTGGCGCGACGGGCTGGCGGTGCTGTACGTGCGCCGTGGCCACGACCCGATCTTCGTGCTCGCGATCGATCCGGCGCGTCGGCGCGTGACCGAGGCCGGCGGGCGCGACCTGCCGCCGGGTGACTCGGCGCTGGTGCCGGCCGAGGAGGTCGCCTTCATCGACGCGGCGCTGCGCCGCCATGGCGACTTCGGCGTGTACGGCAACGTCACCGCCGGGCTGACCGCCTTGCTCCACGCCAGCGCCCTGTCCCTTGGCCGCGGCCCCGGCTACTACAGCATGGTGGTGAGCCCGCGCGACGGCCACGGCCACGAGCTGGCCTTCCGCATCGACGCCCGCACCGGCGTCATCAGCGGCCTGTCGGCCGGCCACCTCGCCCCGGTCGAGTAGCGCGCCCCGGGGTGCTTCGTCAGCTCCGCCCGATCCGGGCTAGCACCCGGCCGCGAGCGGGTTCTGGATGCACTCCGGCCGCAACGCCTCGCCCAGCCGGCGGCGACGCTCGAGCTTCTCGATCTCGGCCGCCGCCGCCGCCCGCTCGACCTCGGTCGTGGCTGCCTCCGCCGCCCGCCGAGCGGCCTCCAGCTTGGCCGCGTTTGCTGCGATCTCGTCTTCGCGGCTGGGCTCCTTTGGCTCCGGATCCTGGGCTTGGCCTTGGCCGGCCTCGCTCGCGACCTCCTCCAGCGCCGCCTTTGCCGCTGCCTGCTGAGCCGGGGTCAAGCGCGCGTCACAAGCCCGATCGCCGCTCTTCGAGCCGTCGCTCGCGGCGATGCAGTCGAAGAACTCCTTCGACCACGACTCCTTGCGGCAGCTCGCCGTCACCGCCGCGCGCCCCCGCTCGCGCAGGGCGAGCTTCTTGGCCTTCTCTTCCGGCGACAGCGCGGCGAAGGTGTCGCCCTTCGGCGTGCCCCCCATGAGCTTGGCCACGGTGCTTGCGCATCGGTCCTCGCCGCCGCCGCAGGCTGCGGCCACCATCGACATCACCGCGGCGATCGCCAGGCGTTCAAGCATCCTGCGATCGTGCCAGCACCGAGCAGGGCCGCAAAGCCCCCGGGCCGCCTGTCGCCAGGCGTCATCGGCGCGCTCAACCGGCGGCGATCGGCGGCGGCTGGGTGTCGCCGGCGCGGCGCGGGTCGGCCGGGTCGATCCACGGCTTGTGATAGAAGTACATGAACACGACCTGGATCGACGACAGCACCGGCACGGCGAGGAGCGCGCCGACCAGGCCGTAGCTGTGCTCGCCGAGGATGAGCGAGAAGATGACCAGCACCGGGTGGATCTTGGCGGCGGTGCCGATGATCTTGGGGTTGAGGATGTTGGCCTCGAGGAAGTGGATGCCGACGATCCACAGGGTGGCCATCACCGCCCGGAACACGTCGAGCCCCTCGTTGCCCGACACCAGGGCGGCGACGACGATGGGGATGGTCGACAGGATCGAGCCGAAGATCGGGATGAGGCTCATCACCGCCGCGACCACGCCGAGGATGAGCGAGTACTTCACGCCGAAGATGACGAGGCCGATGTAGGTCAGGACGCCGTTGACCAGGCAGATCAGCAGCTGGCCGCGGATCACGCCGGACAGGCCGCGGTCGATGCCGGCGATGATGACGTCGTAGTCGCCGCGCACCTGCGGCGGGAACAGGGTGCGCAGGAAGGCGTGCACCTTCTCGCGGTCGATGAGGATGAAGGCGCCGATCATCAGGGTCAGGAAGAAGGTGAACACCCCGCGCACCAGGCTGCCGACCAGGCGCTGGCCGAACCGGACCACGTCGTCGAGCTTGGACTGCAGGCCGACCATGACCTTGCCGATGCCGTCGCGCAGCTTGTCCTCGAGCGACTGCGGCGGCGGCACGGTCTCGTTGGTGAGCAGGCGGTAGCCCCCGCCCGGCAGCGGCTGCAGGTCGACCCCGCCCGGCGACAGCTGGAGCGCCATCGTGCCGTCGGGCAGCGGGGTCATGGTGAACGCGGTCGACGGCGGCAGCGGCACGTCGGCCACCACCGGCTGGGCGTCGTGCGCGACCGGGGCCGGCGCCAGCGACGGGAAGCGACGCTCGAGCCAGCGCGCCAGCGCCGGGGTCCACTCGTCGTTGACCTTGCGGTACAGGACCGGGGCCTCCTTGCCGATGCGCTGCACGTCGCTGGCCAGGCGCGGCACCAGGATGAACATGAAGCCGGTCACCGCGGCGATGAACACCACGTAGCAGATGACGATGGCCAGCCCGCGCGGCATGCGCAGCGTGCCGTCCTTGCGCTCCGACATGCGGGCGACGATGGGGGCCAGGATGTAGGCGATGAGGCCGGCGAACACGAACGGCAGCAGCACGCGCCGGCCGATGACCAGCACCAGCAGGACGAACAGCGGCAGGCCCCAGCGCGACAGGAAACGCCGGGTCGGGCTGCTGTCGCCGAACAGCGTGGCCGGGGCCGAGCGGCGGCGCACCGGCAGCGGCTGGGTCGGCGCGGTCAGCAGCGGCTCGACCGGGCCGGTCGGGACGCCATCGCCGGGCGCGGCGGGATCGGTGGGCTTGCTCATGACCTCGGTCGACCTCGCATACCCGACCACGCGCCGGAGATCCAGCCCCCGAACCGCCCGAGCACGCCGGGCCGGCTCGGGGCCGGATCGAGGCCGACGTCGCGATCGAGGGTCGGGGCTGGCAGCGCCTGGGTCGCGGCCCCGCCCAGCAGCGCGCTGGCGCCGGCGCGCGGCCGCTCGCGCCGGTCGCGCGGCCGCGCCGGCGGCTCGCCGCCGAGGTCGATGGCGGCCGCGGCCCAGCGCCGGCACGCGCCGCACCGCCACGCGAACTCGGCGGCGCGGTGGCCACACGCGGTGCAGCGCCAGCGCCCGTCGAGGGTCCACCCCAGCGCCGCGGTCAGCCCGGCCAGGGCGGCGCGCTGCGCGGCCGGGTCGGTGCTGGCCAGCGCCGCCCGCGCCGCCGCCACGTGGGTCGGCAGGGCGTCGGGCTCGCGCGCCGCGGCGGCGGCCAGCGCCGCGCTGTGGGCCGCGGCGTCGTCGTCGACCCCGACCAGCAGCCCGGCCCGGGCCAGCAGGATGGGCAGCGGCCGCTCGCTGCGCCCGGCCAGCTCCTCGAGCGTGGCGGCCGCGGCCCGGCGCGCCGCGGCGTCGTCGCGGCTGACCGCCAGCGCCGGCTCGGCGGGACCCGACGCCTCGGCCGCCGCCGGCGCCGGCGCCGGGTCGTCGTCGTCGCCGGCCAGCTCGTCGCGGATCGCCCCGTCACCGCTGATCGCGCGCTCGGCCGCGACCAGGCCGGGCGCCAGGTAGCGGGCCAGCTCGGGCGCGCCGGCGATGGCCTCGCGCAGGCGCTCGCGCGCCGCCGCCGGGTTGTGGTTGGCCGCGGCCAGCTCGGCCGCGACCACGTGCAGGTGCGGGCTGTCGCCGTAGTGCTTGCGGGCGACCTTGAGCAGCTTGCGCGCCTCGGCCAGCGCGCCGGCGGCGAGGGCCTGCTGCGCCGCCGCCACCCACAGGTGGTGCTCGCGCGGCGTGGGCGGCTCGCCGTGCAGCTTGGCCAGGCGCTGCCACACCGCGGCCGCCTCCTGGTACCGGCCCTGCTCCTCGTACAGGCCACACAGCGCCCGCAGCGCGCCCGGGTGGCGCGGCTCGTCGGTCAGCACCTCCTCCATGGCCCGCGCGGCCCGGCGCGGCATGCCGGCGGCGCGGACGTCGAGCCCGAGCTCGTACAGGGCCCGGGTCCGCTGCCCGCGCGCCTGGCCCTCGCGCACCGCCAGCGCCTGGTGCACGCGGATGGCGCGCTCGTGCTCGCCGCGCGCCCGGAACAGCGCGGCCAGCGCGAAGTACGGCTCGGCGTCGTCGATGTTCTCGTCGACGACCCGGCGCAGCTCGTCGACCACCGCGTCGAGGTCGCGCGCCAGCAGGTGGCTGAGCGCGCGCATGTAGGCCCGGCTGTGCTTGGCGGTGCGCCGCAGCATGCGGTCGTCGGGGACGTAGTAGCGGCCGATGAGGATGCCGGCGGCGAGCGCGGCCAGCGCGACCATCGCCGCGATCAGCGCCGGCCCCATCAGTCGGCCCCGGCGCCGGCGCCACCCGGGCGCCCCGGCTCGTCGTCGTCGAGCGCGGCCATGATCCGGGCCGCGACCGGATCGGGCGCCTCGACCAGGTCCTCGAGCGGGGCCGGGTCGGTGAACGGCAGGTTGCGCAGGCGGGCCAGCTCACGCTCGAGCCGGCCGACCAGGGCCTCGTACTGCCGGCGCCGCCACACGTAGTACATGCTGCCCAGCACCAGGACCCCGGCCAGCAGCACGCTGGCCAGCCAGCCGGCGATGAGCGCCGGCAGCCACACCTCGTGCCGGGCCGAGGTGAACCAGCCGGCCAGCCAGGGCGGGACGTCGACCGCGACCCAGCCGCTGTTGGCGACCAGGAACAACCCGGCGATGACCCCGAGCGCGATCATCATCAGCACCACGGTCGCGGTCGCGGCCAGGCGGAGCCAGCGGATCACGGAGCCCCTCGCACCACCCGAGCCTACGATCGTGCGCCGGCCCGTGTCCTCGCCCCGGCCCGGTTCATGCCGACGTCCTGGCCCCGGGCTCCCGCGCGCGCGGCCCGGCGTCAGGGCCGGACCGGCGCCACCACGCCGGCCGGCGAGGCCAGGCGCAGGCCCGTGCCCTGCATGGTGCAGTCGTCGTTGACGTCGAGGTGCTCCACGCCGGCGCCGGCCGCGAACACCAGCTGGATGCCGTCCTCGGGCTGATCGATCGGGTCGCACGTGAGCGTGGCCACGGCGCGAGTGCGCGCCGGCACCCACCGGCCCGGATCGCCGTCGCACTCGGCACCCTCGGCGCGATCGTCGGGCGCGACCGCGGGCACCCGCACCGCGCCCGCGGCGGCGACCTGGGTTCGTCCGGTCCGGCAGGTCCAGCGCTGCTCGTAGCCGTGGTCAGGGCCGCGCGGGTCGACCGCGCGCAGGGTCAAGCGGACGCCACCGCGCTCGGGCGTGATGGTGCCGACGAACTGCTCGACCAGCGCCGGCGCCGTCCACGGCCCGAGGTCACGCTGCTGGCCGGGTGCGTCGCTGGTCTGCTCCTCCCACACCAGCGCCGCCGCCCGACCGGCGCGATGCAGGCGGTAGGTGGCGAGGCGGTGCTGGCCCGGCACCAGGCCGGTCGACAGGCGGCGGTGGACCCAGGCCGGCGCGGCCGCCAGCGCCGCCGGCAGCGGCGGGGCCGGCAGCGACGGGACCGACTCGGCCACCACCGCGGCCGCGGCGTCGACCGCCGGCGCGGCGTCCGGACCGCCGGCGGCGAGCTGCGCCGGCGCCGGCGCGACCAGCGAACCCGGACCACCGGCGAGCGCGAGCGGCGCGGGCCCCGGCGCGGGGTCACCACCACCGCCGCGGGGGGCTCCACACGCGGTCAGGCTGGCGACGGCGGCGGACGCGGCGAGCACGGGGAGGCACCACATGGCCGCCATCATGCCCGAAACGCCGCGAGGGCGGCGCCGGTTGCCCGGGCCGCCCTCGCCTGCGTCGAGACGACGTGGAGGCTTACTCCGCGGTGTCCTCGACGTCCTTCTTCTTGCCGCCCTTGAGCTTGCCCAGCTTGCCGCGCATGACGTCGCCCAGGGTCGCGCCGCCGGCGTTCGGCGAGGCGAAGCCCTGCGCGTCGGCCATGTCCTTGGCCCGGCTGGCGCCCTTGATGGACAGCGCGATCTTCCGCTCGGCCTGGTCGGCGTGCAGCACCTGCACCTTGACCTCCTGGCCGGGGTTGAGCGCGGTGCGCGGGTCCTCGACGTGCTCCTCGGAGATCTCCGACACGTGGACGAGGCCCTCGATACCCTTCTCGAGCTCGACGAAGGCGCCGAAGTCGAGGACCTTGAGGACCTTGCCATCGACGACCTTGCCGGTCGGGTAGTCGTACGGGATGCGGTCCCACGGGTCGGGCACCAGCTGCTTGATGCCGAGCGAGATCTTCGGCTTGTCGCCGTCGCCCGCGTCGATGTTGAGCAGCACGGCCTCGACGTCGTCGCCCTTCTGGAACAGCTCCGACGGGTGCTTGACCCGCTGCGTCCACGACATGTCGCTGATGTGGACCAGGCCGTCGATGCCTTCCTCGATCTCGACGAAGATCCCGAAGTCGGCGATGTTGCGGACCTTGCCCTTGACCACGGTCCCGGGCGGGTACTTCTCGGTCAGCTGCTCGTACGGGTTCGGCTCGAGCTGCTTCATGCCGAGCGAGATGCGGTTCTGCTTGGGGTCGACGTCGAGCACGACGGCCTCGACCTGGTCACCCACCGCGACCATCTTCGACGGGTGCTTGACCCGGCGCGTCCACGACATCTCGGAGATGTGGACCAGGCCCTCGATGCCCTCCTCGAGCTCGATGAAGGCGCCGTAGTCCTTGAGCGAGACGACCTTGCCGCGCACGACGGTGCCCGGCACGTACTTCTCGGACGCGCGCGTCCACGGATCCTCGCTGATCTGCTTGAGGCCGAGCGAGACGCGCTCGGTGTCGGCGTTGAACTTGAGGACCTTGACGCGGACGTGGTCGCCGACCTGGAACAGCTCGGACGGGTGGTTGACCCGGCCCCAGCTCATGTCGGTGATGTGCAGCAGGCCGTCGATGCCGCCGAGGTCGATGAACGCACCGTACTCGGTGAGGTTCTTGACGATACCCTCGACGATCTGGCCTTCCTTGAGGCGCTCGAGCGTCGACTCCTTGAGGGCCGCCCGCTCCTTCTCGAGGAGCACGCGGCGCGACAGCACGATGTTGCCGCGCTTCTTGTTGAACTTGATGACCTTGAACTTGTGGGTCTGGGCCAGGAACGCGTCGAGGTTGCGGACCGGGCGCAGGTCGACCTGCGACCCGGGCAGGAACGCCTTGACGCCGCCGCGGATGGTGACCGACAGGCCACCCTTCACGCGCGCGGTGATGACGCCCTCGATCAGCTCGTCGCGCTCACACGCGCCGGAGATCTCGTCCCACACCTTGAAGCGGTCGGCGTCCTCCTTGGACAGCACGACCATGCCGGCGTCGTTCTCGCGCGACTTGAGCAGCACGTCGACGGTGTCACCGGCCTTGACGTCGATGTTGCCATCGGCGCCGCGGAACTCCTCGATCGGCACCTGGCCTTCCGACTTGTAGCCGATGTCGACGATCGCGTAGTCCTTGCCGACTGCGATGACCGTGCCGCGGAGGATCTCTCCCTCCTTGGCCTCTTCACGATTCAAGCTCTCGGCGAAGAGAGCGGCGAAGTCTTCTTCGCCCTGGGTTGCAGCGTCCACCATGTTCAAGCGTAGCTCCTAGAATCCCTATGATTTGCTCGGTCTCAGGCAGCCGAGCGAGGGGCGGACTAGGTACCCGGCGGCGCCGGGCTTGTCAATGTCCATCGCCGCCGGTGTCGGGCCGCGGGTTCGGCCCGGTGACCGGGCCCACCGTCGAGGCCACGGCCGCGACGGATGCGGCCGCGGGCAGCCCCCGGGCGCGACCGGCGCTCCCGGCGCAACCTCCTGGAATCAGGCGGCGGTGGCGGCGGCGCGGACGTGGTGCTCGAGCTGGTCGACGACCTGCTCGAGGCTGAGCCCGGTCGAGTCGACGTGGATGGCGTCGGCGGCGGGCCGGAGCGGGGCGACCTCGCGCTCGGTGTCGCGCCGGTCGCGCTCGCGCATCTCGGCCAGGGTCTGCGCCACCGCGGCGCCGCCCGGGGCCGCGGTCGTGGCCGGGCCAGCCTTGGCTGCCAGCTCGAGGGCGCGCCGCTCGGCCCGGACCTGGTCGGACGCGGTCAGGTAGAACTTGGCCTCGGCGGCGGGGAACACCACGGTGCCGGTGTCGCGGCCCTCGACCACCACGCCGCCGCCGGCGCCGAGGCGGCGCTGCAGCTCGAGCAGCGCGGCCCGCACCGGCGGGTGGGCCGACACCTTGGAGGCCCCCTGCGAGATGGCCGGCTGGCGGATGGCGTCGGTGACGTCGTTCCCGGCCACCACCACCCGGTTGATCTCACCCTCGACGCGGAACGTGATGTCGAGCCCGGCGGCGATGGTGGCCAGCGCCTCGGCCTCGCCCCAGTCGACGCCGCGTTGGTCGGCCACCAGGGCGACCGATCGATAGATGGCGCCGGTGTCGAGCAGCCGGTAGTCGAGCCGGCGGGCCAGGGCCCGGGCCACGGTCGACTTGCCGGCCCCGGCCGGTCCGTCGATGGTGACGACCACGCGTCGCTGCATCCGGCGGACCCTAGCCCAAACGGCTGGCGGAGCGCCAGCGCCACAGCCCCCTTGCGTTCCCCGGCCAGGCCATGCCATAAGCACCGCCCCTCCCGTCTCGGAGCACGCTCATGGCCAAGAAGTCCAAGTCCGGTCGCGAACTCATCCGCCTGGTGTCCACCGCCGACACCGGCTTCTTCTACACCACGAGCAAGAACCGCAAGCGGACGCCCGACAAGCTCGTGCTCAAGAAGTACGACCCGGTCGTGCGCAAGCACGTCGAGTTCAAGGAATCCAAGATCTAACGCCTCGCCGTCGGACTTCCCCGACGGAGAGCAAGTCGGAGCCAGCCATGTCGCGCGTCTGTACCGTCACCGGCAAGAAGCCCCTCGTGGGCGCCAACGTCTCGCACTCCAACCGGCACACCAAGCGCCGGTTCGAGATCAACCTGCGCAGCAAGCGCTTCTGGCTCGAGGACGAGAAGCGCTGGATCTCGCTGCGGCTGACCGCGCGCGCCATGCGCCTCATCGACAAGCTCGGCCTGGCGGTCGTGGTCGCCGAGATGCGCGCCCGCGGCGACAAGATCTGAGCGGAGCACCTGGTCTGAGCCTCCGTTCGCCAGCGGCTGCGGTCGCTGCGCTCGCCACGGGTGTCGTCGGTGCCGGCCTGGCCGGCTGCCCGCGCCCGTCGGCCCGACCCGCGCCGGCCACCCTGGCCACGGCGTGGGCGCTGCCGCTCGACGCCGACGCCGCGATCGCGGTGCGGGGCCTGGCCATCGGCGCCGATCGCGCGCTGTACGTGGCGGCCAGCCAGCGCGGCGGGTCGCGCCTGGGCCAGGCCGCGGCCGACCGCGAGCAGCTGGTGCTGGCGCGGGTCGTGGCCGGCCAGGTCGGCTGGACCCGGATCATCGACGCCGGCGCCGGCCCGGTCGCCGCCAGCGCCGAGCTGGTGGTGGCGGCGGTGAGCGGCACCGGCAGCGTCCGCGTCGACACCGCGGCCCTGCCCGTCCGCGGCAACCCCGGCGCCGCGCTGCTCGGCCTGGCGCCGGCCAGCGGCGACACCCGCTGGGCCACCGGGGTCGGCGCGACCGAGTGGGTCGTGGTCGCCGCGCTGGCGGCGCGCCCCGGCGGCGGCGTGGTGCTGGCCGGCTCGTTCGCCGGCACCCTGCGCGTGGGCGATCACGTGGTCAGCGCGGCCGGTGGCAGCGACGGCTTCGTCGCCGCGGTGGACGGCAGCGGCCGGCCGCTCTGGCTGGTGCGCGCCGGCGGCGACGGCGCCGATGGCTTCACCGCCGTCGCCGCCGACACCGACTTCATCGCCGCCGTCGGTGCGGTCACCGGCGACGCCGACGTCGGCGGCGTGCCGGTGGCCGGCACCGACGACCAGACTCTGGCGCCCGACGTGCTGGTGGCCGGCCTCGGCGCCGACGGCGCGCCGCGCTGGGCCCAGGCCGTCGGCGGCGAGGCCGAGGACGCCGCGGCCGGCGTGGTCATCACTGGCGACGGCGTGGTGGTGGGCGCGACCAGCCGCGGCGTGGTGACCCGGGTCGGCCAGGATCTCGGCCTCGAGGTCGGCGGCGCGGCCGACGCCCTGGTGGTCCGCTTCGACCGCGCCGGCCGAGCGCTGGGCGCGGCGCTCGTCGGCGGCACCGACTACGACGGCGCCCGCGCGCTGGTGGCCCGCCCGGGCGGCGCCACGCTCTTTGGCTGGTTCGCCGGCACGTTGCCCGGCGGCGGCACCGGCGCCGGCCTCATCGCCGACGGCGGCGACGACGCCTTCGCGGCCGAGCTCGACGCCGGCGGCGCGCTGCTCGGCGCCGCCACCGATCGCGACCGCTCCGCCCTCAGCGGCGCCGGGCGCGAGGAGATCACCGCGGCCGCCAGCGGCGCCGACACCCAGGCCATCGCCGTGTCGTATAGCAACCGCGCCCGCGTCTTCGGCGTCGACCTGCCCGCGCCCGCGCAGCCGCTGGCCGGCGCCGCCCTCGTCGTCCGCGCCGTCGCCCCGCCGCGCTGACCCGGGCCACCCCCGTCGACGCGCCCGTGGCCGTGGCCGTGGCCGTGGCCGTGGCCGTGATCGGGAACGCCCGCCGTGATCCTGATCGACGCCGGAGCCGACTCGGGGCACCCCGCTCCGCTGCGGCGCGGGGCCTCGCAGCGGCGCCCGATTCATGGCGTGGGCGGCCACGTTCAGGGGCGCCGCCGGAATGCCTTTCCGAGGCCAATCACGTGCTCAGCGGCAACCTTTCGCCTCCTTCCAGCCACTTACCGATCATCCTGTCCGGCCCACCGGACACTCCCGTCCGGCCCGTCCGGCCCCCGCCCACTCCCGGACACACCCGCCTCGTCCTTTCGCCAGCTTGAGCGGGACCGCCGTTCGATCACGCGCTTCTGCACAGGTCGTCACGACGTGATCATGGTCAGTGGATCGCGGGGCTTCTGCACAGGTCGTCACGACGTGATCACGGCGGCCGGGCTCGAATGATCTGCTCGTCGGTGAACTGGCTCTTGCGGGGCATGCCCCGCCTCCTGAGTGAAGATCGGGCACTTCCGCAGGTCTGTTTTTTCGGGGGTCAGGTCAAGTAGGGTCCCCCAATGGACGCCTGGGACAAATCGTTGCTTGCACTGCGAGATGACAGCCCGCTCGACGAAGTCTGGGCAACGACACAAGAGTTCGTCCGCGTTTGGTTCCCGGCGGGATCGCCAGCCGCGCGCCCGCGACTAGGCTTGCGGGCAAGGGTCGCCTCGTGGCGGCGCCGACGGTCGATGCCCCGGGCACTGCGGCAAGTGCACGATCTCGTCGAGGCGAATGCCAACATCTACAAGTTCAATCGGTTCATGCCCACGTCGGACGACGACGAGGGCGAGGGCGAGAAACTGACGTTCCTATCGGAGTGCCAGGGGATGTGGGATTGGGCGACAAGCCCCACGGGGGACGACCCGAAGGTGTGGTGCAGTAACGACGAGAATGACGGCGAACCCTGGCGCGAGGAGCCCCTCCGGCTTTCACGCTTCCTGCTGCAGTCCGTCCTCTTCGAGGCCGTCTGGGACGCGCCCGCCGGAGCAGATACGACGCCACTTCGCGCAGAGGCGCACCAGGCGCTGGTCGCGCTGGTCGCTCCCGTGGTGTCAGCGACTCCGAGTGTCACCGGCCAGCGCTTCTATGTCCGTGAGGGCGCGCTAGTGATGACCCAGGAGCACGACGGCGCGTGTGACGTCCGTATCGCCGCTCGGACCGCTGCTGGCCTTGAGCCGTTCCGCTCGGTGGTCGATGACACCTGGGATAACGGCTTCTGAATCACGAGGACGGCCCCCCGCGGTCGACTCGCTTGTTGTGGACCATGATGTTGGTCGTGACGGCTGCGTGATGTGACTGCGTGGAGGTCGTCACGACGTGATCATCCTGGGCCGATCAGCTCTCGGTCGTAGTGACCCTGCGTGCTGAGCATCGGCGGTGCATCGCGCCCGATCCAGCCAGATCACCCCGTCGTCCCGCCGCGCAATTGCCGCCGTTGCCCCTGCGCGCTGCCGGCAGCCGCCAACTCGGACCGATCCGCTGCGAGAGCGGCGTGGCAGCCGAGCGACCTGCGCGGGGCTGGGGCTCCCCCGCAGCGAGTTCGATTCCACTGGCGGTGGAGACGTCCACGGGTGCCTAGAGGAGGGCACCGACGTCGCTGCGTGGGCAGGCACCCTGCGCCGCAGCGGAGCGGGGAGCCCCACCCGCGCGGGGCGCGCTAGCCCCCCACGATCCACCGCGATCAGTCGGTCAGTGCACGAGTCACGGCGCCGGCGAGTCGGATCCCGCCGGAGCAGCAACCGGCACGAGCAGGGTGTGTTGCCCCGTTGCCGCCATGGCGCCGATGGCGGCGTCCATGTTGGCTCGCGTCACCTCGGGCACCACGATCACGTTGCGCTCGCAGAAGAAGAGGCTGCCGCCCTCGAACTCAGCGGCGATGTCCTGCCCGAGCCGCGTCGGGTCGTAGAAACAGACCTCGTAACGACGGTCGCCCAGGGTGACCGGCAGCTTGAACCAACCTTTGCAGCTACGCTCGAACCAAAGGTAGTCGTCGAAATCGGTCGGGTACTCGATCGACCAGGCCATCGGCGTTGGATCGCGCTGCATGCTGCCTTGAGCTCGCCCGGTCAGTGGATCGCCGGGCTGGTCGCCCACACCGAGGGGCGCTCGGGCCACGGCTTGGCCTCGAGGTGGAAGTGATCGTGGTGGGCGTCGTCGTAGTCGGGCGACAGCACGAGGTGGAACAGGCCGCTGTGCACCAGCTGGCATTGCGCGACCTTGAGGGCGCCGCCGGCCGGGGTCAGCGGCTGGCCGATGCAGTCCATGCCGTCGCCCAGGCCCTGCTCGAAGTCACCGGCGACCGACAGCCTGCCGAGGTGTGGCCCGCGCAGGGCCGGGATGTCGACGGCGAGGCCGAACGAGTGCTTCGATGGCCGGTTGCTGCCGCGCACGTTGCGCTTGCTGTGGGCCGAGCTGACGGTGGCGTGGTCGATGCCGAGCGCCACCAGGTAGCGGCCAGCCAGGGCCAGCGACAGCGCCAGCGAGCAGTCGATGACCATCGGCGCGCGCCCCGCCAGCTGGTAGGTCACGCCGCCGAGCGCGCCGTCGATGCTGACCGCCTGGGTGATGCCGGCGCGCCGGGTCCGCGTGAAGGTCGCGCCGGCGTCGCGCAGGGCCTGGTGGCAGTCACCCGCGGGCGCCGCACGCGCGGCGTCGGCAGCTCCGGCGGCGCGTGGCGTCGGCGCGCTCGGGCCAGCCAGGTGCGGGCGGGCCGCGGCCGGGCCGGCCGGAGCCAGCGCGACGACGGCCAGGGCCGAGGCCAGGGCGACGGGGTGGGCGACGGGAGGCACACGCATGCCCCGAGCGTCGGCCGGAGCCAGCCGGCGGGGCAAGTTTTGCCGCGGCCCTGCCGCCGTGCCGACCACCGGCGCCGCCGTGCCGACCACCGGCACCGCCACGCCCCCGTCAGGCCGGGCGGGCCAGGCTGACGATGACGTCGGTCTGGCGCCGGGCCCGGTAGGCGCGGCGGGCCAGCCGCAGCGGCCAGCCCAGCACCGGGCCGGCCGGGCCGAGCCAGCGCCGGCTCAGCTCGTCGGTGACGAAGTCGGTCGCCAGCTGCCACTCCTCGACCACGAAGCCGGCGGCGGCGATGGCGTCGAGGTACCAGCGCGGCGAGCGGTAGATGGCCTGGTAGTCGTCGGTCTTGCGCGCGCGCCGCTCGGCGTTCTTGGCCACGGTCGAGCGCAGGTACAACACGCCGCGGCGCGGGCGCAGCGAGGCGGCCGCGCGCTGCAGCACGGTCGCGATCTGGTCGTCGCCGAGGTACTGAGTGACGGCGCCGAGCACGATCAGGTCGCTCGGCTCGTCGAGCGGAACGGCGGCGATGTCGGAGCACACGGTGGCGATGGCCTTGCCCGGCGCCTCGCGCTCGAGCCGGGCCCGGGTCGCGGCCAGGAGGCCCTCGGTCAGGTCGACGGCGATGGTGCGGTCGTAGCGCCCGGCCAGCACGACGGTCCAGTCGCCGTTGCCGCAGCCGAGGTCGTACACGGTGCCGGTCGCGGCCCGGCGCTGGTCGAGCCGGCGCAGCAGCCAGCGCTGGTACAGCTGCACCTCGCGCGCGACCGAGGCCTGGCTCTCGGTGTCGAGCGTCACCACGCGCGGATCGGCCGGGTCCATGCCGGCCACCCGCTCCTGCCAGAAGCGCTGGTTGATGGCGAGGTCGATCGACTGCGCCGCGGTCGACGGCGCGGCGCTCGGGGGCGCCGGCGCGGCCGGCTCGGTCGGACCCTGGCTGGACATGGGGCGGGACTAACACATCCCCTGCCCGGTTTCGAGCGCGGCGCGGCCCGTGCCCCGGATCGTGCCGTGCCGTGCCGGTCCCTTCCATCGCGATCGAGCGCTCGCCATGGGCCCCCTGCCGAACGCCGGCGGGGGCGTCCCGCCGTGGCCGTGGTGTCGATCACCGCCACGGTTTCGTTCCCGTTCAGGTGCACGGCCACGATCACGCCTTCGATCACCATCACGGCCACGGCCACGGCCACGGCCACGGCCACGTACCGAGGGGTCGCCGGTGCTCGAGCGACGGCTCACTCGCCGACGACGACGAGCTCGGTCAGGAGCCGGCGCACGACCGGCTCGAACGCCGGCCACAGGCGGTCCGGTGCGTACACGGTGACGATCCGGGTCCAGCCGGGCTCGGCCCGGCCGGCGCTGACCACCCGGTAGCGCTGGTCGCCGCCGAGGCCGTCCTCGGCGATGGCCACCAGCTCGGCCAGGTCCCAGCCTGGCACCGCGGCCATCCGCGCGCCCTCGCGCTCGCTGCGCGCGAAGCCCCGGTCACGCGCCCGCGCCGCCTCGCCGCGGACCCAGGCCGCCCACCGATCGGCGTGGCCAGCCGGCCCGGCCCCGGTCGCCGGATCGATCGGCGCCCGGTCGACGCTGACCACCACGAACAGATCACGGTCGATCAGCTCGTCGCCGACGATCTCCCAGTGCGCCGGCGCCGGCACCCGCACGTCGACCAGCTGGAACCCGCGCTCACCGGTGCGGGCCATGGTCGTCGCGTAGTCGGTCCGCACGACCTGCGTGGCCGCCACGCCGACCAGGCCGAGCCAGCCGGCCACCAGCACCATCGCCAGCGCCCGGACCGGGCGCGATCGCCCGAGCGCCGTCGTCGGCGACAGCACCAGGCCGAGGGTCGCGCCGGTCACCATGCCGGCCAGGTGCGCCCACTGATCCACCGCCGGCACCAGGAAGCCGATGCCGACCTGGGCCACGGTGACCGTGACCAGGTTGCCGGCCAGCCCCGACTGCCACACCTTGCGGTACTGCCGGCGTCGCACCACCAGCTCGACCACCAGCGCGCCGACCACCCCGAGCACCGCGCCCGACGCCCCGGCCGACACCCGCGCGCCGCCGCCGAGGTAGCTGGCGGCGGCGCCGACCAGGCCGGCGCTGCCGTAGATGGCGAGGGTGGCGGTGCGGCCGTACAGGGTCTCGGTCCAGCGCCCGATCGACCACAGGCCGAGCATGTTGAGCACCAGGTGCAGCACGCCGACGTGCAGGAAGGTGGCCGACACCACCCGCCACCACTCGCCGGCGTCGATGGCCGAGCGCACCGCGGCGCCGGCCCGGGCCAGGACGCCGATGTCGCCGCTCGGGCCGAGCACCAGGGTGACGAAGGCGGCGACGGCGACGTTGCCGGCCAGGAGCGCGGCGGTGGCGCCGACGCGGCGCCGACCGGGCATGCGCGGCTCGGGCAGCGGCGCCTCGGCCAGCGCATCGGCGGCAGCGGCCACCACCGGCGGCGGCGGCGGCACCGGCGTGTCCAGCTCGCGCAGCGCGCTGTCGCACAGCGCGCGGGCGCGGCCGCGCGACCCAGCACGCGCGGCCTCGAGCGCGACCCGGGCCGCGGCCACGTCGCCGGCGCGCTGGGCGGCGATGCCGGCCCAGTAGCGGCGCGCCGGCGCGCTCATGTGCGCGGCCCGGCGCTTGGTCAAGAGGCGGTCGACCGCGGCGGTGCGGCCAGCGAACGCCAGCAGCACGAGCCGGCCGCGGTGCAGGATCCACGCCGCGTCGGCCCGCTCGGCGCAGGCGTCCTCCAGCTGCAGCTGCATGCGGGTGGTGCGCTCGAGGTCGCCCAGGCGGGCCGACGCGCCCATGACCTCGACCCACAGCGGGGGCGACATGCCGAGCTGGTGGCGCACGCCGGCCCAGCCGTCGCCGGGCTCGCCGGCCGGCGGTCCCGACGACGGCGCCAGGTGGTCGTCGACGTGGTCGATGGCCTCGCGCCAGCGGTGGGCCGACAGGTAGAGCAGCGCGATGCGCTCGTCGAGCTCGCGCCCGGCCGCGGCCGGGACCTTGGCCTTGATGCGGGCCAGCGCGGCCACGGTGTCGTCGATGCGGCCGGCCTGCACGTCGATCAGCGACGCGATCGCCGCCTTGTCCTCGCCGACGCCGGCGCCGGGCATGAGCACCTCGGCGATCTCGATCAACACCCGGGCCAGGCGCGCCCGGTCACGGCCGGCGGCCCGGCGCGCCGCCGCCCGCGCCAGCGGCCCGAGCAGCAGCATGCAGACGATGGCGCCGACGCCGACCACGCCGAGCAGCCCACCGCCCTGCCCGGCCCGGCCCAGGGTGATGGCGGCGGCACACGCCACCCCGGCCGCGAAGATGGCGGCGCCGAAGCTGCGCCGCCCGCGCCGCAGGTGGAACTGGCCCCAGTACAGCCCGGGCAGCGCACACAGGAGGAGGACGAGCTCGAACGACACGGAGCGGCCCATGCTAGCAGGCCGCCGCACCCGCGCCCGCTCCGGTGCCCACCCCCGATCTGGGTCTGCGCCGTGCCCGTGCCCGTTCGAGGTCCGCCACCGCCCCCACCGTGGTAGCACCGCGCCATGGCCCTGACCGCGACCGTGCGCCGCTTCGAGCTCGAGCTGGCCGACTCCGACCGCGGCATCTACGACTCCCTCGACCTGCGCGTGGCGCAGCACCCGTCGGAGAGCGAGCGTTACCTGGTGGCCCGGGTGCTGGCGCGCGCGCTCCAGCACGGCGACGGCCTCGACTTCAGCAAGGGCGGCCTGTCGGACGACACCGAGCCGGCGCTGGTGCAACGTGACCTGCGTGGAGATCTGAGGGCGTGGATCGAGATCGGCTCACCCACGCCGGACCGGCTACACAAGGCCAGCAAGGCCAGCCCGCGGGTCGTCGTCTACGCCTGGAAGCAGCCCGACGAGCTGGCCGCGGCCATCACCGAGTTCGGCGTGTATCGCGCCGACGAGCTCGAGCTGTACGCGCTCGATCCGGCGCTGCTCGACGAGGCCGCGGCCGGGCTCGACCGGGTCAATCGCTGGCAGCTGTCGATCAGCGGCGGCACGCTGTACCTCACCATCGGCGAGCGCGCGCTGTCGGCCGAGGTGCGGCAGGTCAGCATCCCGACCTCGTAGGCGCTGCTCAACCCGCGCCAGTGCCGCTCGGACGGCGCCGATCGGTCGACGGGGGGCGAGCGGCGTGGGCTCAGTCCGGGACCGGCGCGCGCTTCATCTCGTACTGGCCCTCGGCCCGCGGCGGCGCATCTGCCGGCGCCGCCGACGCTGCATCCTGCGTGGTCGTCACCTCGTCGCCTGGCTCCTCGGGCGCGTTCGGCCCGCCCCGATCCTGGCCCTCGTCGAGGTCCGGCAACGGCGGCTCCAGATCCGTGAGGCACTGGAAGTACTCTCCCACCACGCGATCGACCGCGGCGGCGCGAGCGGCCTCGAGGGCGGCGAGCCGGCCGCGCATGCGTGTGCTGAACGCCTCGAAGCCGACGTTGACCTGCTTGGCGCACGTCGGCGTCTTGCAGGCGCACATCTGCTGCTTGTAGGTCCGGAAGCCAGCCACCAGATCGTCTCCGGGCTTGGCGCCGCACCCGGCGACCAGCGCCACCAGGGCCAGGAGCACCGGCGCCGCTCCGCCGGGTATGCCCTCCCGCACGTGCGCGGCCGAGGTGCGCCGGAGCCAGATCGCGAGCCGAGGCCGAGCTCCGGCGGAGTTGGATTGGACGACGACACCGCCGTGTCTCATGCCCGCATCGTAGCCGAGCGGCCGGCCAACGCGTCGGCGCCGGTGGTCAAGCTGGCGCCAGCGCGTGCCGCGGCGTCGACCGCGGCCCCCGCGGCGGCGCGGTCGGCGGCGCCGACCAGCACGGTGATGCCCACGTACGGCATGACGACGCGGCCGACGGTGCGGGCGATCAGGCCCTCGGCGTGGCCGGCGAGGCCGGCCTGGCCGAGCGCGTCGAGCAGGCGATCGGCCTGGGCCACGTCGTGCAGCACGGCGATCGGCGTCGGAGATGCCAGCCGGCGCCGGCCCCGGAAGGCGATGACCAGCTCGGCCGCGGCCACGATCGACCAGGTCAGCGCCAGCGCCCACGCCAGCGCGGCGATGATCACCGCGGCGCTCACCAGCACCACCAGCACCGGCGCGGCCACGGCGACGGCGAGCGCGGCGCCGCCGGCGTCAGGCCGGCTGACCCGCGCCACGACGATGCTGCCGGCGGCGGTGACGACCACGGCGATCCACAGCGGGTGGTCGGTCATGGCCCGGGCCGCGGCGCCGACGTCGGGTGCACCCAGCGCCACCAGCGCCACCAGCGCGGCGACCATGGGCACCAGCTGCACCGCGACCAGCCCGGCCCCGAGCAGCCGGGCGCCGGCGCCGGCGCGCTCGCGCAGCAGGGCGACGCCGAGGACGAGCGCGCTCAGCACCACGGCGGCCAGGACCGGCAGCTGGCTGGACAGATCGGAGCGATTGCTGCGCCACAGGTGCTGGCCGAATTCGATCGCGGTCAGCACCAGCACGCCGTGGCCGAGCCCGACCCGGGTGATCCACTGCGCCAGCACGATCGCCGCCATCGCCCCGCCGACCAGCGAGGCGGCATGGACCAGGCGCAGGTCACCCAGCTCGCCGCCGGTGGCGCGATGCACCTCGGCGGCGATGAACCAGGCCTGGGCCATGGCCAGCACCAGCGTCAGCGCCGCCGCCAGCAGCTCGATCGGCCGGCGCGCGGCGGCGCCGCCGAGGCGCCGCGACCGCCAGCCCGGCACCACCAGCGCGACCAGCTCGGCCAGCACCGCCCCGGTCAGCAGCGGCGTGACGCCGAGGGCGAGCACGTTCACGCGCGCTGGCCCGAGCGCGAGCCACTCGTCGGGCAGGCCGCGCAGGGCCAGCTGCGGTGACCCGCTGGCCCACCACCACACGGCCCCGGCCGCCACCGTGATCAGCAGCGCGCGCCAGGGCGCCCCGGCCGCCGCGGCCGCCGCCGTCGATGGTGGCGCCGCGCTCACCGGCGGCGCCCAGCGAGCCATGCGCCCCAGCCAGCCCAGCGCCAGCCAGGCCAGCAACCCGGCCAGCGCGCCCAGGCCGAGCCGGACCAGCCAGCCACGCCCGCCCAGCGGCGCCGACGCCGGCGGAGCGAGCCGCCGCCCCGACAGTCGCTCGGCCAGGCGCCGCGCCTCGGCCTCGAGCTGCGCCTGCGAGCCGCCCGCGCCGAGGTGGATCTGGATCATGCCGCCGGTGATGGCCCCGGCCACCACCGGCGCCGACAGCACCGTGCCGTCGACGACGATGGCCAGCTTGTGCCCGAGCAGCGCGGTGGTGGCCTGGCCGAAGCGAACGGCGGCGTCCGGAGTCAGCGTGACGGTCACGCTGGGGCGCCCGGTGTCGGGATCGAACATCACCACCGCCGTGGCGACGTCGGCGCCCGCCAGCACCGGCGAGTCGGCGCGCAGGAGGTAGCTGCGCGCCGGCACCCGGCGGTCACCTTCGCCGTCGGGCGGCGCGACGGCGACGATCAGGTCGCCGAGCGATCCGTCGCTGGTCTCGGTCGGCAGCGTCGCAAGCCCGGCCCGCAGCGCCTCGGCGCTGGGCGCGGTCAGGTAGTAGTCGGTGAAGCGGCGCCCACCGTCGAGCTCGGTCCAGCCGTCGACCTCGGCGCCCAGGCCGGCCGGGCCACGCCCCTCGGCCACCAGCGTGTACCAGGCCCGGGCCAGCGCGGTGTCGTGCACGACCTCGCGCACCTCGAGGGTGGCGCGCTCGGCCGCCGGCACCGGCGGCGCGGCCGGCCGCAGCCTGGCCGACAGCCACCAGCTCACCACCGGCCCGGTCGCCAGCAGGAGCACGGTGGCGCCAGCCACCAGCGCGGCCACGGCCAGGCGCGCCAACGCCGACCTGCGCGACGTCGCGCCCGGCATGCGCTACTGCGCGCGCTCGGTGAACGCGCCCATGGCGCGGAACTTCTGGTAGCGCCGCTCGACCAGCTCCTCGGCCGACAGCGCCGACAGCTCGGTCAGGTGGCGCTTGAGCGCGGCCCGGATCTTCGAGGCGGTGAGCGCCGCGTCGCGGTGGGCCCCGCCCGGCGCCTCGGCGATGATCTCGTCGCAGATGCCGAGGTCGACCAGGTCGGGCGCGGTCAGCTTGAGCTGGGCCGCGGCGTCGGGGATCTTGCTCGGGTCGCGCCACAGGATGGACGCGCAGCCCTCGGGCGAGATGACCGAGTAGATGGCGAACTCAAGCATCAGGATGCGGTCGGCCACGCCGAGCGCGAGCGCCCCGCCCGAGCCGCCCTCGCCGATGACCACCGAGATCACCGGCACCTCGAGGCTGGCCATCACCTGCAGCGCCTTGGCGATGGCCTCGGCCTGGCCGCGCTCCTCGGCGTCGAGGCCGGGGTACGCGCCCATGGTGTCGATGAAGCAGATGATGGGCCGGCCGAACCGAGCCGCCATACGCATGAGCCGGGTCGCCTTGCGGTAGCCCTCGGGCCGGGCCATGCCGAAGTTGCGGTGCAGGTTGTCCTTGGTCGACCGCCCCTTCTGGTGGCCGAGGATGAGCACCTCCCACTGGTCGAAGCGGGCGATGCCGCCGACGATGGCCGGGTCGTCGCGGAACGAGCGATCGCCGTGCAGCTCGACGAAGTCGTCGGCCAGCAGCGACACGTAGTCGAGGGTGTAGGGACGGCCGGGGTGACGCGATAGCTGCACCTTCTGCAGCGCGGTCAGCTCGGCGAAGACCTCCTTTTGCAGCTTGCGCGCCTTCTGCTCGAGGCGGGTGATCTCGCTCGAGAAGTCGACGCTGTCGGTCGACAGCCCACGCAGCTCGGCGATCTTGCGCTCGAGGTCGACGATGGGCCGCTCGAACTCGAGGATCATGCGGTCGGAGGCGAGGTCACTCATGGGGGGTCGGGCTGGCTAGGTACCGCCGCAGCGCGGGCAGGTCAACCGCGGCGGGGTCGGCGGCCCACTCGACGCGCGGGTCGGGCCGGTACCACGACAGCTGCCGGCGGGCGTATCTCCGTGAATTCCTTTTGACCAGCTCGATGGCGCGGGCCAGATCGTGGGCGCCGTCGAGGTGGGCATGGACCTCGGCGTAGCCGATCGCCTGCTGCGAGCGCAGCGCCGGGCCGACGCCGCGGGCGCGCAGCGCCTCGACCTCGGCCACCAGCCCGCCCGCCACCATCTCGTCGACGCGGGCGTCGATGCGGGCGTACAGCGCCTCGCGCGGCGGGGCCAGGCCGACGATCCGGACCGGGTAACGCGGCGGCAGCTGCTTGTGGTCGTGCCGGCGCTGGTGCTCGGACATCGGCACGCCGGTGGCCAGGAACACCTCGAGCGCGCGCACCAGCCGCTTCTCGTCGTTGGCGTCGACCCGGGCCGCCAGCTCGGGGTCGACCTCGAGCAGGCGCCGGTGCAGGGCCGCGCTGCCCTCGGCCGCCGACTGCGCGTACAGCTCGGCCCGCAGCGCCGGCACCGCCGGCGGCCCCTCGAATAGCCCGAGCAGGAGCGCGCGCACGTACAGGCCGGTGCCGCCGGCCACCACCACCGGCGCGCCGCGCGCGGCGCAGCCGGCGATGGCGGCGTCGGCCAGGGCGACGAAGCGGGCCGCGGTCATCTCGTCGGCGGGCTCGACCACGTCGATGAGGTGGTGCGGCACGCGCGCGCGTTCGGCCGCCGGCAGCTTGCCGGTGCCGATGTCCATGCCGCGGTAGACCTGCTGCGAGTCGGCCGACACCACCTCGCCCGCGCACGCCTCGGCCAGCGCCAGCGCCAGCGCGGTCTTGCCGGCCCCGGTCGGACCGACGACGACGACCAGGCGAGGCGGCGACACGGCGGCAGCGTAGCAGGTGGCGCGGCGGTCGCGCCGCACGCCCCGGCCGCAGGCGCACGCACGTGACGGCCCGCGGTGGTATCCATGCCGCGATGCCGGCCCAGCCGACGCCGCGGATCGCCGTCCTGCCCGACGTGGTGATCGACCAGATCGCCGCCGGCGAGGTGGTCGAGCGCCCGGCCTCGGTGGTCAAGGAGCTGGTCGACAACGCCATCGACGCCGGCGCCCGCACCATCACCGTCGAGGTCGCCGGCGGCGGCAAGCAGCTGATCCGGGTCACCGACGACGGCGGCGGCATGAGCGAGGCCGAGCTCGACCTGGCGCTGACCCGGCACGCGACGTCGAAGCTGCGCGACGCCGCCGACCTGGTCGACCTGGCCAGCCTGGGCTTCCGCGGCGAGGCGCTGCCGGCCATCGCCAGCGTGTCGCGCCTGACCCTGACCAGCCGCCAGCCTGGGCACCTCGAGGCCCACCGCCTCGTCGTCGCCGGCGGCCGGGTGGTCGAGCGTGGCGCCGCCGGGGCGGCGGTCGGCACCTCGGTCGAGGTCGCCGACCTGTTCTTCAACACGCCGGCCCGCCTCAAGTTCATGAAGGGCGACGCGACCGAGGCCGGCCACGTCGGCGAGCTGATGGCCCGGGTGGCGATGGCCTACCCCGAGCTGCACCTGCGCCTGCGCCAGAACGGGCGCGCCGCGCTGGAGGCGCCGCCCGTGGCCAGCGGCCTCGAGCGGGCTCGCACGCTGCTCGGGCCGCGGGTGGCGGCCGGGCTGGTCGAGGCCCGTGGGGTCGAGGGGGCGATCCGGGTCACCGCGTACCTGGCCGAGCCCGAGCTGGCGCAGATGACCTCGCGCGGGGTCCAGCTGTTCGTCGGCCGCCGGCCGGTGCGTGACCGCGGCCTCCTGCACGCGGTGGCCATGGGCTACGGCGAGCTGGTGCCGCGCGGGCGCTACCCGGTCGCCGTGGTCTTCCTCGACGCGCCGCCAGGCATGGTCGACGTCAACGTGCACCCGCAGAAGGCCGAGGTGCGCTTCGCCGACGCGCCGCTCGTCGCCCAGGCCGTGCGCCACGTCATCCGGCGCGGGGTGGCGACCGCGCCGTGGTCGCAGGCGGCGGCGTCGGCGACGTCGATCCAGATCTCGGCGCTGGCCAGCACCAGCGCGCCGTTCGCGGGCGGGCCGCGGGCCTCGACGATCGCCAGCGGCTACGCGGCGGCGGCGCGGGCGGCGCGGGGGATGCCGGGGCTGGCGGCCGACGGCGGCGGCGGGGTGGAGGCGAGCGGGCAGCTGGGCTTGCTGGGGCTGGCGAGTGGCGCGGGCGCGGCGAGGGAGGATGCGGCGGCCGGTGGCGGCTCGTGGGCAGAGCGGATGCGGGCGGAGGTGGCGGCGCGGCGTGGCGACAGCAACAGCAACAGCAACAGCAACAGCAACAGCAACAGCAACAGCAACAGCAACAGCAACAGCAACAGCAACAGCAACAGCAACAGCAACAGCAACAGCGACAGCGACAGCGACAGCGACAGCGA
>JAGPCO010000057.1 GCA_018058095.1 Kofleriaceae bacterium | reverse complement strand
ATCGAGCAGGTCTTCGGGTGGGCCAAGACCGTCGCCGGATTCCGGCGCACGCGCTACCGCGGCCAGCGACGCACGCAGTTCGCAGCGCATCTGGTCGGCGCCGCCTACAACCTGCTGCGCGTCGCCCTGCTGCGCCTCGCGGCTGCCACATAGACCGCCAAGGCGCCGGCCTGTCGCGGCCGCCGCCGCCCGAGCGATCGGGCACGGGCACGGGCACGGGCACGGGAGCAGGGCGCGAGAACCGCCGCTGCGCGGCGTTTCTCAGCACCCTGCTGCTAGCTCACGATCTTGATCACGCCGTCCTTGATCTCGATCTTCTCGTCGCCCTTGAGCGTGATCTCGCCGCCGTCGTGCTTGACCACGCACGGCGAGCTGCCCTGGATGGTGGCCGCGCCGGTGGTGCTGGCGTTGAACTCGACCTTGTACTTCGAGCCGCTGCAGGTGGCGTCGAACACGTGCTTCTTGGAGTCCTTGTTGTAGTACTTGACGTACACGCTGGCGACGGCCGGCGAGGCGGCAAGCAGGGTGGCGACGGCGAGCAGGCTGGTCAACAGGCGGTTGGGTTTGGGCATGGTCCCAGCATGACGCCCCGGCCGGCGCGTCACATCCCGGGGTATGAGGGCCGTGAGTACGGCCAGGTAGGCAGATGCGCGGTGCGGTGCCACTCGGCTCGCGGTAGGCTCGGCCGGTGATGGAACGGCCGCGCGCACGCCCGAAGTTCACCCTGCACGACCCGCGGAGCCCCGACGAGATCGCCGCGTGCCTGCGCGTCCACCTCGAGCGTGGGCCAGGCAAGGTCACGGGCGACGTGATGCGACGGACCGTGATGCTGACCATCGCCGAGGAGCACCGTCACTTCTGGACGCCGCACCTCGACCTGCAGCTCGGCGAGGCCAAGGGTGGTGGGACCCACCTCGATGGCACGCTCGGGCCACACCCCAAGCTCTGGTACACGTTCCTGATGGTGCAGGCCATGTTCGCGATGGCCTCGATCGCGGCCGCCGTCTACCTGTTCAGCCAGTGGTCGGTCGGGGGCGCCCTGCTGTGGCCGGCCGTGGTGCTGGGGGCGATGTTGTTCGGCGGCGGCTTCAGCTACGGCGCGGCATATGTCGGCCAGGGCCTCGGCTCGGATCAGATGTACGAGCTGCGCTCCTTCGTCGACCACGCCCTCGAGGGCTGACCGCCAGATGACGACCGGCCGATCGGCCGGCGGCGCCCCGGGCCGGCGTGAACCAGACGCCACGCGTGAACCGGGCTTCACGATCCCGACCTCGTGGCCCCGTGGTGGAGGGCTGACACCGGTGACGGACGGCTGGTCACGGCCAGGTGCGGCAAGCGCCTTCCACCGCTGGCAGGTGTCGGGGTGACGGATCCATCACCCAGCGTGCGGGTCCTCGACGGGACCGGCCCACGCGGGACCGGCGCCGAGGACCTGACACCTGGGTGGTGGGACCCGGCCTGGCGCGGCCCGCGGCGGCTCGGTACGGGTCTTGAACTCTGCCACCCCATGTCCAACCCACACGCGCCTCGACTCGCTGTCCGCCACGAGCCCATCCGCCGGCCCGCCTCCTCCGCTCGGCCGATGCGGCCTGGCCTGTACGCCGCGCTCGGTCTCGGCCTGGCCAGCCTGGCCGCCTGCGGCAGCCCCCCCGAGCCGACCGCCGTGCGCCGCGGGCTGCGTGACGACCTGGCCTTCATCCTGCGCACCACCGACGCGGCGATCAGCGGCACCGACGCGGCCGCCCTGCCGCTCGAGCGCGCCATGTCCCTGGTCGAGGGCCAGCTCGGCGGTGGCGCCAGCGCCGGGCTGGCGGCCAAGGCCCAGCACGCGCTGACCCGGCGCCTCGACCGCGCCGATGCCGAGGCTGGTGAGGGCCTCGAGTCGCTGGCCACCGTGCTCGAGACCGAGGTCTTCACCGACGCCAACCACCAGGGTGATGGCATCTACACCATCCCGGCCAGCCTGGTGTGCGACGACGGCACCGGAGCCATCGACGCCGGCTGCGCCGACACGCTGGCGAGCCTGCAGCTGCGGATCGTCGTCAGCGGCGACGACGACGTGCTCCACTTCGGGCTGCAGCTCGGCCCGTCGCACAACCAGCCGCTCACGCTCGACCTCCGCCACACCGAGCTCGACCTCGGCGTCGACCTCGACGAGACCAGCCAGGCCATCGCCGAGCTGGCGCCCATCCTGGGTGAGGCCGCGCCCAACCTGTCGCTGGCCGGCGCGCTGCACCTCGGCCTCGAGGTGCTGGGCGACGCCCACGTCGGCGCGCGGTTCGGCATCGATCGCTCGATCGCGGTGGCCTTCGCCGAGCCGGGCGTGGCGCTGACCGCCGACAGCGCGGTCCGGTTCGGCTCGGCCGTGGCCGACGTGTTCTCGATCGATCTCGACGGCGCCGCCGGCCGCGGCCAGGTCGCCGTCGCGCTCGGCAGCACCACCGCCCACATCCCGGGCGATGCTGCCGACGCGGGCCTCGACCTCGACCTGCCCGGGGTCACCACCACCGTCGACCTGGCGGCCGGGCAACCCGTCACGTTCACCCGCGTCGGCCTGGGCGACCGCTCGACCGTGCTGTCGCGCGCTGGCCAGCCGCTCATCACCGTCGACCTCAACCGCGACCTCGGTCGCCGGTTCGACGCCACCTACGTGATCGATCCGGTCAGCGGCGTCGAGACCGTCACCGTCGAGCCTGGGCTCGACCTGCGCATCAGCACCGATCACGCCGCCCTGGGCGAGCCGGCGCCGCGCTTCGACGTGACCCAGGTCAGCCTGCAGGCCGACGGCGGCGGCGCACCGGCGCTGGCGGCGTCGACCACGTCGAACGGCAGCGAGCAGGTGCAGGTGGTGAGCGGCCAGCTGGTCATCGCCACCAACCCGGCCGAGTATGGCGTGACGGTCGCGGCCGGGTCGTGCCTCGCCAGCGCCGAGGCCAGCGACGCCACCGGCACCTGGACTCAGTGGTCGTCGATCACCTGCGAGTAGCCGGTCAGGGTCGCCCGCAGCGCCGGGACACCGAGGCGAGCGCGCAGCGCCTCCCAGCGCCGGGTCAGGTCGGCCTGGGTCGCGCTCGACACCGCCTGCGCGCAGCCGCGTAGCCGCCACGGCAGCGGCGTGTCCTCGCCGCGGTCGACCGCGAACTGCACGCCGTCGCTGGCCTGCTCGTCGACCAGATCGATGGCCAGGTAGGTCGAGTGGCTGCTGTCGGTCATGACGATGCGTGGTCGGGCCTCGCTCGCCGGCGTGGTCAGGCCATCGACGAAGGCGTCGATCAGCGCCTCCACCTCGGCGCGCGGCAGCGACGCCGGGGCGTGGGCGGCGCGATAGGGCTGGCGGGGGTCCGGTCGGTACACCGCCTGGGCCACGCCCTCGAAGTCACCACCGCCATGGCCGCGCAGGGCCACCAGCACCTGCCAGTCGCCGTCGTGACCGTCGCGGACCTCGGTGATACGGAGCTGGCGCACGTGGGCCAGCCGGGTGCGGTCCACCTGGCACGGGCCGGGCGCGGTGGCGGGCGCGGCCGGCGTCGGTGCCGCGCCGCACCCGGCGGCGACGAGGGCGACCACCAGGCGGGACCCGGCCAGGGGCGAAGGGCACATGGCCCGACCATACCCGGCCGTGGCGGTCGACGTGCAACTGGAGCGGGCTCGGGCTGTCTCGTCCCTGCAAGCAGCCGGCATTCGCCTCGCCCCCCACGTCTGGCGGCTGTCTTCGTTCGATCCACGCGCGACCCCGCGCCGGCCCCCGGGCCGGCGGCGGCGGCGGTGGCTCGCCCGGCGTCGCCGCGGGTGTGGGTGCGTCACCCCCCCTGCCGGAGAAAGCCGTGTTGCCTCGATGCCCGCTGTTCGCCAAGACCGAGTCCTGTCCCGACCCACGCCCGGCGCCCCACGCGTGGCCCTGCGTCCCCTCCGGCTGGCACCCGCGTTGACGCTGGTGCTGGTGCTGGGCACCACCGGCCCGGCCCACGCGCAGCGTGGCCGCTACACCCGCACTGGCGCGCCGGCGATCGAGGTGAAGGTGTCGGATCGGGCGCGGCCAGCCCGGGCGCCCGCCGCCGCCGCGGCCGCGCCGGCGCCGACCCTCGACGGCGATCAGGTCCTGCGTATCGAGGCCAAGGTCGTCGACCTGCGCGGCACCCAGGCCGCCTACTTGCGCGAGATCATCGCCGACACGCCCGACAGCGAGACCGACGAGAAGGCCGACCTCTACCTGCGCCTGGCCGACCTGTACGCCGGCACCGAGCGGCACTGGCGCCTGACCGCGACGCAGGCCGACCTCGCGGCCGACGCCGCGACCGCAGCCGCGGTGCGCGACCAGCACCGCCGGGCCGCCACCGCGGCGCGCGAGCAGGCGCGGCGCGCGCTGGTGGCCGCGATCGAGCAGTATCGCTTGCTGACCGACAACCCGGTGTTCCGCAACACCGCCCGGATGGATCAGGCGCTCTTCTACTACGGCTACGCCCTGCGCGGCAGCGGCCACCACAAGGAGGCGCGCGCGGTGTACGAGCGCCTGCTCAAGCACTACCCGGCCAGCCGCTACGTGCCGGAGGCTCACCTCAGCTTCGCCGACTACCACTTCGAGGCCGGCCAGCTCGTCGACGCGGAGATCCGGTACCAGCGCGTGCTGCAGTTCCCGCGCGCGAGCGTCGCGCCGTACGCCCGCTACAAGCTGGGCTGGGTCTACCTGAACCAGGGTCGCGAGCTCGACGCGCTGGCCACGTTCCACGAGGTCGTCGAGCACAGCCGCGGCGTGCCGGCCCAGGCCGCGCTGCACCGCGCCGCCCGCGCCGACCTGGTGCGCGCGTACGCCGCGGTCGGGGACGTCGGCCTCGCGCTGCCGTACTTCCGCAAGGTCGGCGGCGGCGAGGCGCTGATGATGCTCGAGCGACTGGGTGACCTGTACCGCGAGCAGGGCAAGGCGCCCAAGGCCATCAGCGTGTTCCGCGAGCTCATCACCCTGCGCCCACGTGACCACGCCGTGTGCACGTGGCAGCACCACGTGGCCCAGGCCACGCTGACGATCGGGACCGCGCCACAGCGCGTGGCCGAGATCGTCCGCCTGGTCGAGCTGTACGAGGCGCGCCGCGGTGACGCGGCGTGGCCGGCCGCGGCCGCGCGCGAGTGCCGCGACGACGCGGCGGCGATGAGCGGCGAGCTGGCCGCGGCCTGGCACGCCGAGTGGTCGCGCACGCGGGATCCGGCGCTGCACGCGGCCGCGCTCGGGCTGTACCCGGTGTACCTGCGGGCGTTCCGCGACGACCCCGGGCACGCCCGCGCCCAGTACTACTTCGCCGAGCTGCTGTGGGCCGGGGCCGAGGCCGAGCCAGACCCGCGCCGACAGGTCGAGCGGTGGGCCGAGACCGGTGAGGTCTTCGCCGCGGTGGTCGACGCCGGGCGGGCCCCGCGCGCCCTGCTCGAGGAGTCGGCCTGGGCCGGCGCGCTGGCGCAGATCGCCGCCAACGACGTCGATCCGCGCCGGGCCCCGGTCGAGCCCGACCAGGCTGGTCCCGACGCCGGCCCGCCCCCCTCGCCGCGGCCGATCCCGGCGCGGGCGCAGGCCATGCTCGACGCCTTCGCCCGCTTCCAGCGCACGGTCCGCACCGGGCGCGAGGTCGAGCGGGTCGGCCTCCGCTTTCTCGAGGCCAACCTGTACCGGCGCTACCACCACCACGACGAGGCGTTGCCACGCTTCATCGAGATCGTGACCAAGCACCCGGCGCACGAGACCGCGCCGTTCGCCGCCAACCTCCTGCTCGACGGGCTGGCCCGGCTCGGGCGCGACGACGAGCTGGCGCGATGGGTCGAGCGCCTGCACGGCGATCGGGTCCTGCTCGCAGCCGCGCCCGAGCTGGGCCCGCGGCTCGACCGGCTCTCGATCCAGGTCGCGCGCAAGCGGGCCGAGCGGCTCGAGGCGACGGCGCGTCGGACCGGCGATCTGACCGCCTTCGTCGCCTGCGGCAAGGCCTACACCACCATCTTCAACCGCGACCCCGAGGCCGAGGGCAGCGACCAGGTCCTGTACAACGCCGCCGTCTGCTTCGAGCAGGGCAAGTCGGTCGGCCTGGCCATCTCGATGTACCGGCGCCTCGAGGACCTGGAGGCGGCCGAGCCGCAGGTGCGGGCGCGTGGCATGGCCCGCCTCGGCGTGGCGTACGCGCAGGTCGCGTTTTATCAGCAGGCGGCGCGCACGCTCGAGCAGTACTTCGACAAGTACGGCGCGACGGCGGGGGCCCACGAGCTGAAGGCGGCCGAGGACGCGCTCGGCGACGCGGTGTTCTTCCACAAGGGCCTGGGCCAGGACGACCAGGCCATCAAGGCCACCATGAAGTACATCGGCCACCCGCGAGTGACGCCGACGCAGCGGGCGCGCGCGTTCTTCGGGCTGCACGCCATCTACGAGAAGAACGGGGACGACGACGGCCTGGTCCGGCACCTGCGTCGCTACCTGCGCGAGTTCGCGCGTGCCGGTGACCCGGGTGCGGTCGTGGTCGCGCACACCAAGCTCGGCCTGGCGCTGTGGCGGAAGAGCTGCCCGGTGGCCTCGGTCGACGGCAGCTGCGTGAGGGTGTGGCGCGAGCGCGCGGTCGCGCGCGCGGGCCAGCACCTCGGCCGCGCGCTCCGCACCCAGGCCGGGCAGTGCGGTGAGACCTCGCGCGTGCGGCTGACCGTGGTGCCACGCACACCGGGGGCGCAGCGGGCGGCGATGGACGCCTTCACCGCCGCCGTCGCGGCCGGCGCCGCGCTGGGAGACCGCGTCGACCCCGCCGCGCGCCATCACGCCGCGCAGGCCCGCTTCCACCTGGCCGAGCGCGCGTTCGAGGCGTACCTGGCGGTGGTGTTCCCGGCCAACCTCGACTTCGATCCGGGCCATCCCGCGGTCGCCGCCGCCTCACACGCCCGCTTCGCCCGGTTCATGGCCGACAAGGAGCGCCTGGGGGCGGCGGCGCGCCAGGCCTACGAGGCGGTCGCCGCCACCCGCGACGCCGCGACGATGATCGCCGCGGTGGCCCGGCGCGGCCAGATCGCCCAGCACGCCGCCGACGTGCTGTACACCGCGGAGGTCCCACGCAACCTGCGGCCACACGCCGAGGCGGTCGAGGTCTACTGCGACACCTTGATGGAGCGAGCCGATCCGCTGGCGCAGGCCACGATCACCGCCTTCGGGGTGTGCCTGGAGCAGGCGCGCGCCCTGGGCTGGTCGTCAGACTGGTCGCGGCTGTGCGAGCGCGAGCTCGGCCAGCTGCGGCCGGCCGAGTTCCCGACCGCGACCGAGCTGCGCGATCGCCCCGGCCAGGTCGGCGCCGCGGTGGCCGTGGTCGGACCCGAGCCGGTCGCGCCGGCACCGTGATGGCCGCGCTGGCTCGCGCCCGCGGCCGTGCTGACATACGCTGCGGCGATGTGCCCACGCCCCTGTCTGATCCCGACCCTGGTCCTGCTGGCGACCGCGTGTGGCGCACCCGCGCCGGCGCCGGTCGGCCCGACTCCGCCGCCGGGGCCTGAGCCGGCCGGCACCAACACGGGGGCGCCGGGCGTCGACGGCTGGACCGGTCCCACCGCCGAGCTGGCCGCGCTGCGCGAGCCGATCGGCGCCGCCCCGGCCGACGCCGCCGTCGACGCGCCCGCGCTGGCCGGCGCCGTCATCGACGAGCTGCGCGAGGTGACGTGGCCGAGCGACGACGCTCCCGACGACGCCGACGGCGGCAACGCCTGGGGCCTGGCCGGCCACACCGCGGCCGGATGGTTCGTCAGCCCGCGCCTGGGCACCCAGGCCAATCGCACCGGGTGCGAGGTGGTGTCGGCGCAGCCGAGCGGTCCGCGCGTGGCCATCGTCTACCGGTGCGGGGTCGGTCGCTTCGACTGGGCCAGCCGCAGCTTCCTCCTGCTGTGCGGCGTCGACGGCACCGGCCGCGTCGGCTGCGGGCGGGCCGATCTCAGCGCCGAGGTCAACGTTCACCAGGGCGGCAAGGAGGACGGCACCGACGTCGTCACCCACCGGCGCTCGTGTACGTTCTCCGTCGCCGACGACGTGGTGACGCTGGCCGCCCAGGCGCCCGTCGTCGACCCGGCGGACGGCGCCAAGCACGAGCTGGCCCTCGAGCCGTGTGGCGAGCCGCTCCACGTCGAGCTGAGCGGGCCGTTCTCGCCCGGCGCGCGCGGGCCGGCGCCGCTGTTCGGCCGCGACGGCGCGTGGCGCGGCGGCGCCGGCGCGCGGCCCTGAGCGGCGCGCCTCTCCGGTGCCGTGGCATGCTCGGCGCATGCGGTGTGACCGGTGCGGCGCCACGATCGAGGAGTCGGCCTTCTGCAAGTACTGCGGCGCGCGGGTGGCGCGCCCGGACCGCACGGCGATGGAGGCGGCGACCACACGCGCCCGCTACGAGCTGGCCCGGGCCAGCCCCGGGCACGCCGTGGCCGCCGCGCACACGCCGCGGGTGTCGGCCGGCATGGAGGTCGTGATGGGCCTGGTCGTGGCCACCTTCGCCATCGCCTTCATCGTGCTCAGCCAGTCGGTCGGCGGCGGGGACCACGCGCCGGCCTGGTTCCGGGTCGCGTTCCTGGCGGTGCCGGTGGCGATGGTGGTCGGTGCCGGCGTGATGATCTACAAGGCCATCACGTTCGCGCGCGCGCCGGTGCGGCGCCTGGTCCAGGTCGTCGTCGACGAGCGCACGTCGACGTCGGGCGGCGGCGACCGCGCGGTGACCACCCGCTACTACGCCACCCTGCAGTCGGAGGACGGCGGGCGCATCGAGGTCCCGACCGAGGGCTGGCTGGCCGGGCGGATCGCTCCCGGCGACATCGGCGTCGCCTTCCTCAAGGGCGGGCGCCTGGTCGAGTTTCTCCGGCTCGAGGTGTGAGCCGGTCGCTCCCCCGGCGTCATCCGTCGCGCGGGCAGAACGCGGCGGTGCGGGCGAGGATGGCGATCGCCGCGGGCGCGGTGCTGGCGCGCGCCTCCAGCGCGGCGCGGACCGGGCAGCCCACCGCCGGGTCGTCCGCGACCTGGGCGGCCTCCAGCAGCAGGACCTCGCTGTCGACGGTGACGCGGACGGCGTGGTTGCGCGTCGCCAGCGCGAGCGCTCGCGCCCGGCTGGCCGGGTCACCCAGCGTGAGGTAGTGGCGGGCGGCGTGATCGGCGAACGCCTCGGGCAGCGCGCCGACCCGCGCGTCCCAGCCGGCGCTGGCGCGGGCGGCGAGGGCGGCGGCGCGGGCGGCGTCGCGGCCACGCAGCAGCAGCGCCAGCTGGCTGGCGGTCTCGGGGTGATCGGCGCGGGCCAGATCGGCCTCGAGCAGGGTGATGGCGCGGTCGCGCTCGCCGGTGGCGGCCAGCACTCCGGCCAGGTGCACGCTGATGTCGTGGTGCGTCGGCGCCGCCACCGCCGCCAGCGCGTAGCGGTCGCGTGCGCCGCTGACGTCGCCGGCCTCCTCCAGCAGGCGGCCCCACTGGAACAGCAGGCCGGCCACCGCCAGCGCCGAGGTGGTCCGTACCGCGCGCCACGCCGCCGCCATCAGCCGCTTGCCGTCGCCGATGCTGCCGGTCTCGCCGAGCGCTCGCGCCAGCGCGACCAGGGCGGCCGGATCGCCGCCGAGGTCGACCGCGCGCCGCAGCGTCGGCAAGGCCCGCTCGGCCTGGCCGGTCGCCAGCGCCAGCTCGGCCAGCTCGGTCGCGACCTCGGACGCGGCCAGGCCGCCGGCGATGGCGGCGTCGAGGCGGGCCCGCGCCGCCGCGAAGCGGTGCAGCGCGGCGTCGACCCGGGCGCGGTTGCGCTGCGCCGGCAGCAACGTCGGCGCGGCCTGGGCCCAGGCCTGGGCGACCCGATCCGCTTCGACGTAGTCGTCGAGTCGTCCCAGCACGCCGGCGCGCCGCAACAGGCGCTCGCACAGCGGGCCGGCCGCACCCGGATCCCGCCCGAGGCGGCCGCGCCACAGCACGACCTCCTCGTCGAGCACCCGCAGCTCGGCAACGGCGTCGTCGAGGCGCGGCAGCTGCAGGCCGCCGATCCGCGCTGGCGCCGGTGCCGGTGCGCCAGCGTGGTCAGGCGACCGGCCGGGCGACCCGGCCTGATCTGACCGGCACCCGATCGCGAGGAGCGCGGCGACCACGCCGACCGCGCCCCAGGCGACCGCATGCCGACCCACGGTTCACTCCGGCGCCGACAGGAACGGGAAGTTCACCGGGCTGGCCGGATTGTGCTCCACCGTGATGGTGTCGTCGATGCCGGTCAGCGTGCCGGCGGCCAGCACCGAGTAGGTCCGCTCGATCACGTCGTAGGACGGGGCGCGCCCGCCGCAGTCGGTGTTGGTGATGCCGAGGAAGTTGGCCTCGACCCCGAGGTACGTCGCGCAGGTTCCGCTGCCGGTGTTGACCCACAGGCGATCGTCGGCCAGCACGCCGGCCAGCGTCGAGTAGCGGGTCGGTCCGGCGCCGCCGGCGACCAGCTGGTTGCCGCAGACCGTGTCGAGGCTGTCGTAGATGGCCAGGTTGGCACGGACCTCGGCCGCGAACATCGCGCCCCACGTGGTCGGATCCGCCGCCGTGTTCCAGGCGTTCTTGGCGGCCTGGGTCGCGGTGGCGTCGGGATCGAACGTGTGGTTGGCGGCGGTGTTGACCGCCGGTCGACCCATGCGATCGACCTGGGCGCCGAGCGCCGGCTTGGCCGGCTGGCCGGGCGCGTCGGGGTTGGCCGTCGCCGCGTCGATGGTGCGGGCGGCGTCGGCGGTGTTGTTCTCGTCGTCGCCGCACCCGGCCAGGGCGGCCAGGGCGAGCGTGGACAGGGTGAACGTGGTGAACGTGAGGTGCTTCATGGTGGGTGCTCCGTTCACGGCTTGGTGTGGGTGCTGGCCCAGACGGCCAGGGTCGGGCCACCGGTGGTGACGACGGCCTTGTCGACCTGGACCACGATGGCCAGGGTGTTGGCGCCGTCGAAGTCGTCGACGGCCGCGCCGCCGCCCGGCTCGCCCTGGAGCTGGCCGACCAGGACGCTCGAGGTCGCGGCGTCGAGGGCCGGGCAACCGGCGGTGTCGAACGTCAGGCTGGCGGCGGCGCCCTTGACGGTGGCGACCGCGGTCTGGAAGCCGTTGAGGTTGAAGAAGAACGGATCGCTGCGCAGGCCGGCGAAGACCTTGAGGCGACCGTTGGCCGAGGTCATGCCGGCCGCGCCGCTCGGGTCGCCGCTGACGTAGTCGCTGGCGCCGGCCCAGCACTGGGCGCTGGTCGCGCTGGCGAACTCGCACACGATGGTCTGCTCGGCCGTGGTGGCCGGGAACGCCGCGCCGCTGTGGACGTGCAGCACGTACTGCGTGTTGGGCGAGAAGGTCGCGCCCGCGGTCGCGAACGGCGACACCGTCATCGCCAGGTTGACCTTGGTCGAGTCGGGCGTCATCCATGCGTAGACATCGTTGATGTCGGCGGCGGCGTTGGCGGGCATCGCCAGCGAGGTCGAGTCACGGTGATCGGCGGCGACGGCCAGGCCGCCGACGAGGGCGGACAGGCCGAGGCCTGCCGCGCCGAGCGAGATGAGCTTCTTGTTCAAGGGTCCCCCGGAAAGGTGTGAGTGCAGTGAGGAGTCGGGTGCAGTACGACCCAGGCCGGCGCCCGGTTCGGCCCGGGCGCCAGATCGCCTGTGGCCAGCCGGAGCCACCACGGCGACGCGGCCGGATTGGTCGGATCGACCGATCGCGCCACCACAACCGCCTGAAATCAGGCGCGTCGCTGCAGGTCCATCGATGACAGGCCGACGGTGTCCGTCGGCACGGGACTCACCAGTCTTCGGGCCAGTCCATCGTGCGGATGAGCGCGAGCAGGTCCTCGCGGGTGCGTGCCTCGGCCAGGACCCGGCCGGTCGGCTGACCGGCGGCCTGGTAGTGCGCCGGCACCCAGCCGACGGTGCGGGCGCGCGCGGCCGAGGCCAGCGCCGCCTCCGACCGATTGCGATCGACCACCAGCTCGCGGATGCGATAGCGACCGTCCTGCTCGAGGACGATCGCCGTCGGCGTCGGTGACCCCAGCAGGATGGGCAGGATGTCCTGGCGGACCATCTGCGCGACTCCGGCTCGACCGATCGGAGTGCTGTCTGCCATGGGTCACTGTCCCACAGATCGTCCCCGACGGAGCGGGTTCTTCTGCTCGGCGCCGGTGCTACCGTCGGGCATGCTGCCGGCTGGGCACCTGGGCGTGGTCGCCTGCGGGACTCGGAGGGCGCAGGCCTGGAAGGACGCGCTCGCCGTCGAGGGCATCACCGCCGTCTTGATCGACAACGACTCCGACGCGGCCGGCGGCGAGGCGATGATCGTGGCGGTGCCACGGCTGCAGGTCCCGGCCGCCAACGCCTTGATCAGCGCGGTCACGCGGGGTGAGCGCGACCTGGCGGGGCGACGCGGCTGGCTCGGCGCGGTGGTCGTGGTCCTGGTCGCCGCGCTCATCATCGGCTGGTTCGTGCTGGCTGGCTGAGCCGCAGGCTGGGGTACGATCGGGCGAATGGTCACCATCCGGTCGTGTGGTCCATGAAGGTCATCCCCATCGCCGAGGCGCCGGCGCGTATCGCCGAGATCACCCGGGTCCTGGCCGACGGCGGGCTGGCCTGCTTCCCCATGCGTGGTGGCTACCGCATCGCCGTCGACGCCCGGTCGGAGGACGCGGTCGGGCGCCTGATGCAGAGCAAGCGCCGCGCGCGTAATCACCCGGCCCTGGTGCTGGTCGGCAGCCTGAGCGCGGCCAGCGAGGTCGTCGCCGGCACCACCTGGCCGACCACGCGCCGGCTGGCCGAGCGGCTGTGGCCTGGCCCCTTGACCCTGGTGTTGCCGCCGAGCGATCGGCTGCCGACCAAGGTCCGCAAGGTCCTGACCCGCGCCACCGGCAAGCTCGGCGTGCGGGTGACCGACGATCCGATCGCCGCCGCCGTCGTCATGCAGTTCGGTGGCCCGGTGCTGCTGTCGAGCGCCAACCTCGAGCAGAAGCCAGGCGCAGCGTCGGCCTCGGTGGTCAAGCAGCGGTTCGTCCGCGCCGTCGACGTGTGGGTCGACGCGGGCGACCTCCCACCGGCGCCACCGTCGACGATCGTCGAGGTCGACGAGGGTGGCTGGACCCTCGTCCGTGACGGCGCCGTGCCGGTGGCCGCGATCGAGCGCGCCGCGGCCTGAGGGTCGGGCCACCTGCCGCAACGTGCCCGACGCTGCCGCCGAGGGCGGGCCGGTGCCATGGCTGGCCCCGGTACCGTCGGCCATGGTCTCGACCATGCCGCCACGACAGCCACGAGATCGTCGGCCTGGTCGCCGTGGCCAGGTCACTCGCCTGGCCGCCGCCGCCGGGACGCTTTGCGTGCTGGCCGGGCCGGCCCGGGCCGACCAGCTCGATGGCCTCGGTCAGGTCCTGGCCGCCGTCGAGCTCGTCAGCCCGGACGTCCACCTCGAGGTCGCCGACGGCACCACCGCCTGGGCCCTGGGCTGGGCGCTGGCGATCCGGACCAGGCCGCTGCGGGTCGTCGGGCCGGTCCACGTCGGCCTGACCCAGCAGGTCGAGCTGCAGTACCGGTTCTCGTCAGGGACGGCGTGGCGCGGCGCGGTGGTCGAACGCCTCCGCTTCGGCGCGGCCGGTCGGCACGGGCAATGGCTGCCGCTGCTCGAGGTGGGCGCCATCGCCGGTCAGGATGGGATCGGCGGCCTGGTCGGCGCCGGGCTCGGCTACGGCGGCATGGACGAGGGCGTGCTCATCGGCGTGCTCGGGCGTCGGGTCATGACCACCGAAGGCGACCGGTCCGAGGTCACCCTGGACATCCAGATCCCGATCAACATCCAGTAGGCAGCGGCACCCGAGGCGAATACAGGTGCGCAGCCAGACAGTAGCCGAGAGAGGCAATGTGAAGAAATACATCAACTATTTAAACTAAATAGAGATACCGGTACGACCTCTCGTATACAGACCGTATGCAATATCGCCCGCCGCCGGACCCGAAGCGGTGGACGAGTTGCCCGGATTCGCCTAGAACGCAGGGGTGGCGCGAACCGCTGAACCTGACGTCTACGGGTACCTCGACTACCGAGCCTACCTGCGCGACGTGTACCTGACGCGCAAGGCCCGCGGGTTCTCGTACCGGGCCTTCTCGCGCAAGGCCGGGCTGCGTTCACCCAACTACCTCAAGATGGTGATCGACGCCGAGCGCAACCTCACCGCCACGATGGCCGAGCGGTTCGGCCGGGCCCTCGGGCTCGATGCCGAGGCCACCAGCTACTTCACCGACCTGGTCGCCTTCGGCCAGGCCAGCACGGGCAGCGAGCGGTCCCGCGCCTACGAGCGCCTCAGCAGCCAGGCGCGCTACCGCAAGAGCCACAAGCTCGAGCTCGCCCACGCGGCCTACCACGCCACCTGGTACATGCCGGCCATCCGCGAGCTCGCCGCCCGCGCCGACTTCCGCGACGACCCGGCGTGGATCGCCGCCATGCTCACGCCGCCGATCAGCCGGGTCGAGGCCCGACGCGCCATGGCCGTGCTGCTCGAGCTCGGCCTGCTGGTGCGCACCGGCGCCGGGCGGATCAGCCAGGGCGATCAGCCGCTGGTGTCGACCGGGCCCGAGGCGCGCGCCGTCCACATCGGCAGCTACCACCGGGCGATGATCCAGCGCGCCGGCGACGCCATCGACGTGGTGCCATCCCACGACCGGGACATCTCGTCGTTGACCCTGTGTGTCGGTGAGGGTGGCCTGGCCCGCCTCAAGGACCGCATCCAGCGCTTCCGGCGCGAGCTGCTCGAGCTGTCCACCCTCGAGGACGAGCCGCGCCGGGTGGTGCAGCTCAACTTCCAGCTGTTCCCGTTGTCGCGCGACCTACCCGACCAGCACGACCCCGAAGATGACGGTGACCAGCCCGCTGGCACCAAGGCCGCTGCCAAGCACGACCTCGAGGAGCCGTGACCACCATGACGCCCCGCATTCGCATCGCCCTCATCGCGCTGCTCGCGCTGTCTGGAGCCGCCGCCTGCGAAGGCACCGAGACCGGCAACCCGATCCGGGCCGAGGTCCGGGTCCACGCCCACTCGAGCGTGCCGGCCGCGGTCGCGGTCGCGGTCGGCGCCGGTGGAGCGGTCGTGACCGGCACCTGGATCGCCGCCGGTGGCCTCGAGCTGATCGGGTCGGACTGCGCCGAGGCCAGCGGGCAGACCGGGCCGCTGCCGGCCGGTGACTACGCCAGCGGCGGCGCGCCGCAGCTCGCGCTCGAGCTGCTCGACCCGGTGCAGTGCGCGGCCCGGGTGCGGGTCACGCCGGCCGCCGCGGTCGGCGACGCGCCGACGGCGCTGGTCGGCCACACCGTGCTGCTGGTCGGGACGCGGCGCGACGGCACGCCGTTCCAGCTGCGCACGACCGCGGCCGGCACCCTCACCCTGGTCGCGACCGCGTCGAGCTTCACGCTCGACGAGGACATGCCCGCGCTCTTCCTCGGCTTCGACGTCGCGACCTGGCTCGATGGCGTCGACCTCGACGGTGCGGTCGCCAACGGTTCGGGCCTCGTCCTGATCGAGCCGGCGACCGACCCGGCGCGCGTGGCCGCGTTCGACGCCGCGCTCGCCGCCGGCGTCGAGCTGTACCGCGACCGAGACGGCAACGGCCGCGTCGACGGACCCGACGACACCCTGCTCGCCCGCGGCACCCGCCTCGATCCGTGATCCGGCAGCCACACCCGCTGCTCACCCCTCACCCTTCACCCGTCTCCCTGCACTGACCCGGCGACCGCACGACGCGGCGCCACCTCACTCGCTGGTCTGCTCGATCGCCCTGGCCGTGCGCCAGGGCCAGGCCACCGGCACGCCCGGCACCCGGTTTCCTGCTCCCGCTGTCCACATGCCGTGGACCGCACGGGAGCGTCTCACCCTGACTTCGACTCGGAGGAATCACCATGCGTACGTTCCGTAGCCTGCTCGCGTCCACCTTCCTGCCCCTGGCCCTGCCCGTCGCCCTCGGCTGCGGCGACGATGACACCGGCCCCGACCCGGAGCCGGGCGCGGCGCGCCTGCGCGTGGTCCACGCCTCGCCCGACGCGCCGGCGGTCGACGTCTACGTGCAGGGCTCGACGACGCCCATCCTGACCGATCTCGCGTACGGCGAGGTGTCGTCGTACCTCGAGGTCGACGCCGCCACCTACACGCTCGAGCTGCGCGCGGCCGGCCAGGTCGGCGGCGCCGCCGCGTTCACCACCGGGCCGCTCGCGCTCGGCGAGGATCAGACCGTGACCGCGGTCGCGACCGGCTTCCTGGCCTCGTCCGCCGAGGCCGACCGCTTCCGCATCCTGCCCCTGGTCGAGGGCTTCACCATGCCGGGCGCGGGCCAGGTGACGGCGCGGATCGTCCACGCCTCGGCCGACGCGCCGACCGTCGGCATCGACGTCGGCGCCGACGACCCGACCGCGCCCGAGGTGGCCGCGCTCGATCGCTTCGCCGACACCGGCGCCGCGGGCGTGGCCCTGCCGGCTGGCCAGGCCCTGCGCGTCGGCATCGCCGCCGGTGGCGCCACCGTGACCAGCTTCACCACCCCGAGCCTGCCGGCCGGGGCCGAGCTGTTCGTGATCGCCGTCGGTCGGCTCGGTGACCTGCCGCGCCAGGCCACCGGCTTCTCGCTGATGGCGGTCGGCCCGACCGGCCTGGTCGGCACCATCGCCCAGGACCCGACGGTGTTCGCCCTGCACGCCTCGCCCGACGCACCCGCGGTCGACATCCGCGAGGCCACCAGCGACGCGCTGCTCATCGACAACCTGGCGTTTGGTCAGCTCGAGCGGGTGCAGGTGCCGCCCGGCGACTACACGCTCGACTTCTACGGCGCCGGCAGCCCGGCCGGCACCCCGGCGGCGTCGGCCCCGGTGGCCGGCCTGGCCGCGGGCCAGCGCTACCTGGCGGTGGCGACCGGCTTCCTGTCGCCGGTCGGCGGTGAGCCCAGCTTCCGCCTGATCGCCGCCGTCGACGGCTTCGCGCTCGACGCTGGCAACGCCCGCATCGGCGCCATCCACGCCTCGCCCGACGCGCCCGCGGTCGACGTCGCCCCGGTCACGGGCCTGGTCATGTCGACGCCGCGCCTGATCGAGGACTTCGCGTTCGAGGCGGTCGCCGGCGGTGAGGGCCTGGTCGTTCCGCCGACCACGCTCGACCTCGGCATCGCCCCGGCCAACGCGCCCAACGCCATCGTCGCCTTCGGCCTGACCACCACCGCCGGCCTGCGCGCCTTCGCGGTGGCGATGGGCGCGCTGTCGCCGGTGGGGGAGGAGGAGCCGTTCGGCCTGACCGTGGTCAACACCTCGGTCTGGCCGTGGACCGCCACCCCGCTCGTCGCCAACAACTGAGGCCCTGGCGGGGGCGCCCGGTCATGGCACGGTTGCCCGGCGTGAAGACGGCACACCTCGTTGGCTCGGCCTGGTCCTGCGTCGACGGCTCCCGGCGGCACGTCCACTACCGCTGCGTCGGGGTCACGGCGCGGCAGGTGACGCTGCGCTCCCTGCTCGCGCCCATCGACGAGGTGGCGCTGGCTCGCGCCACGCTGGCCGACCAGGCGGCGTGGGTGCCCGGCTGGATCCGGGTGGTCGACCCGGACGCACCCTGCTAGGCCCGTGTCGCGACCAGCAGGTTGCAGACCGAGTCGAGCACCAGCGGCCGGCCCGGGCCGCCGGCGAGCTGCGCGAACGAGCCGACCACGCTGGCCTCGACCGCGCCCAGCTCGTCGACGGTGCACCGGGCCAGCAGGCCGCCGAGGACCGGGTTGGTGCGCAGCGCGGTCCACGCCTGCTCGGCGCTGGGCAGGACCAGGCTGGCCCGGAACGGCACGCAGCGCGGGTCGACGAACGCGGCGACGGAGGTGACCTCGGCGACGAGGGCGTCGGCGGTCGCGATGTCGAGCCAGCTGCCCGGTCCCGGCCCCGAGCTCGGCGCCAGGTGTGGCGGCAGCGCGGCGAGGATGGGGCCGAGCTGGGCCCGCAGCATCGGGTTGTCGGCCGGGCCCTGCCAGACCGCGGTGGCGAAGGTGCCGCCCGGGCGCAGCACCCGCGCCGCCTCGCGCCAGCCGGCGTGGCGCTGGGCGAACAAGAAGATGCCGAAGTTCGAGAACGCCGCGTCGAAGCTGGCGTCGGCGAACGACAGGGCCTGGCCGTCCTCGATCTGGCAGCGCAGCAGGTCGTCGCCGGCGCCGATGGCGGCGCCAGCGCGCCGGGTCAGCTCGACCATGGCCGGCGCGAAGTCGGTCGCCACGACCAGGCCGGTGTGCCCGGTCCGGGCCCGCTCGAGCTGGGCCCGCTCCACCGCCGGCATCGCCAGCGCGCCGGCGCCGCAGGCGATGTCGAGCACGGTCGCGCGCGCCGACAGCCGGCCCTCGGCCAGCCGGAACAGCGAACGAGCGATGTACCCGGTCAGCGGCGCGAACAGCTCGGCGTAGGTCTCGGCGTGAGCGTCCCAGGCAGCGGCGAGGGCGTGGTCCATGGCCTGGTGGTACCACGCACGGCACGAGCCGCCCGGGCGCGGCCCGGTGACCGCCCGGCCGAGGTCACGGCGCGGCGTCGGGCCCGGTGTCGGCGTCGGCGTCGGCGTCGGGATCGGGGCAGGCGCTGGTGCGACCGAGGCCGCAGGCGCGCTTGCGCAGGGCGGCGGCGTCGAGGCCGGGCAGCAGCGCCGCCTCCTCGCCGACCAGGTCGGCCAGCAGCGCGCAGGCCCGGGCGTCGCCCCCGTCGCAGGCCGCGCCGAACAGGGTCGGCACCGTCGGCAGCGCCGCCGGGTCGGTGGCCACCTTACCCGGGCAGCTGACCCGCTCGAGCTCGCGCGGCGGCAGCGGCGCCATCATCGCCTCCGGGTTGAACATCATCACCGAGAACGCGGCGTCACCACACACCAGCGCCCCGGCCAGCATGTTGCCGGTGTTGCCGCCCCCCTCGCCCGGAACCCGGAACTTCAGCTCGCGCTGCAACCAGCCGGGCGCGCCCGGTGCTGCCACCGGCACCTGCCGGATCACCTCGAGGCCCAGGGTCTCGAACATCGCCCGCACCGCCTCGGGCTGCTCGAACGACTTGCGCAGGGCGGGGACACCCAGGGTGACGTGCCAGCGCCGGCCGTCGAGGGCGTAGTAGCTGGGCGGGTCGCTGCCGGGCAGGTAGGCGATGCTGTCGCCCAGCTCGAAGCTCGGCAGGCCGGCGTCGGTCGAGAGGGTCGGCCCGCTGGTGTGGCATCGCAGCGTCGCGGTCCACCTGGCGTGGAAGGCGCGTGCGCGCGTGTCGTCGGTGCTGACCATCGAGGCCAGGGTCACGGTGGCGTTGCTGCGCACGCACTGCACCAGGCTCATCACCAGCACGACCTTCTTGTCGGTCGGCATCGACATCTCCACCCCGTAGTCCGGCTCGGCCAGGGTCATCGGCGTGTTGCCCGAGCCACGGCCTCCGACCGCGGTGCCCAGCGCCGCGACCGCGGTGTCGGCGAACCCTGGCAGGTCGGCCTTGCTGACCTGGCCGGCCTGCCAGCTGATGGCCAGCACCCCGCCCTGGTTCCGGAACAGCAGCTCGCCCGCCGCGTCGGTGCGATGCTCGCGCAGCGGCTCGCCGGCCGGCGTGGCGATGGTGAACCCGGGTAGCTCCTCGCTGCGCGGGAGCGCCATGCCGTCGGCCGACTCGCCCCGGCACGCCGCCAGCACCAGCAGGCCCAGGGCGGCCAGCACCAGCTTCGAGGACGGCACGCTCAATCCTCGCTGCCGCCGGCGCCGCCGCCGGTGCCGACGATGGTCCAGATCTCACGACCGGTCTTGAGCAGCTTCTTCTGGATGGTGGCGGTCTCGGCCCCCTCGGCCTGGGCGATCGTGTGCAGCTCGGCCTCGTCGGCGGCGGTGCCGTCGCAGAAGCCGATGGGGCGGGGGTTGCCGGCCTGCACCAGCTGGACCTGGAGCTCGCCCCGGTCCCACCGGGTCTGGCTGCGGTTGTCGTGCGGGTAGATCATGGGCGCAGCCTACCGCCGCCGGCTGACGGCGGGGCGGCGTTTGCGACCGAGGTAGATCACGTGCTGACGACCGCCGCCGTCCTGGCGCACCACGCGGGCGGCGAAGCCCGCGGCCTCGAGGCGGCCAGCGAAGCGAGGGTCGTGGTCCTCGCCCCACACCGCGAACACCCCGTCGTCGACCAGGGCCCGGTGCGCCGCGGCCAGGCCGTCGGGGCCGAACACCGGATCGACCTTGCCCCCACGCTGGTACGGGCCCTCGTACAGGTCGTAGATGATGGCGTCGTAGCGTCCGGGTGGGCGCCGCACCACCACGCCGACGTCACCCAGCTCGAGCCGGACCCGGCGATCGTCGAGCGCGTGGGCGGTCAGCGCGGCGAGCGGACCGCGGCACCAGTCGGCCACGGCCGGGGTCAGCTCGGCGACGACGACGCTGGCGCCGGGCGGCAGGTGGTCGAGCGCGGCGCGCAGGGTGAACGCCATGCCGAGGCCACCGATGAGGACTCGCCCGGCCGGCCGGCCCAGCTCGTCCAGCGCCAGCCGCGACAGCGCCTCCTCGGACCGGCGCGCCGTGCTGGTCATCAGGATGCGACCGGCGATGACGATGAGGAACTGGTCGGCGCCGCGCTGGCGCAGCTCGAGCGGGCCCTCGGCGGTCGCCACGGTCGCCAGGGTGGTCCACGGCCGGGTCACGCCGCATCACACCACGCCCGTCCCAGCGGCGGAAGGCGGGCCGCCTCGGACCGGCGCCAGCAGGCGGCGGAAGGTGATGAGGTGAACGGCGATGGCCGGGCCGACGAACATCGGCGCGATGAGCGCGTACGGCAGGTGCTCGGCCAGCCGGAGCGGGCGCTCGAGCGGCCAGGCGAAGGGCAGCGGTGACGACATCACGACCACCCGCACCACGTTGAGCAGCAGCACGACGCCGACGAGCTGGGCGATCCACGCGACCAGGCGAGCGCGGCCGGCCAGGGGCGCGGCCAGGAGCGCGACCACGCCGGCGATGATGTCGAGGTTGGCGCCGGTCCAGGTCATCGTCGGCGGCACCGTGCCGACCTCGGCCCAGCGGTGCAGCACCAGCTCGAGCGGGAGGCGGACGCCCTGCACGCCAACCAGCAGCCCGAGCGGCGCGGTCGCCGCCAGGTGCCCGCCGAGCGGACCGAACGCCACCGCGACGGCGACCGCGCCGACGCTGAGCATCAGCACGGGCAGGAGCGGCAGTGGGCGCCACGCCTCCGGCGCCAGCGCGACCAGCGCGGCGAAGCCGAGCAGGTAACCGGCCAGGGCGAGACCCAGGTGCGGCGCGACGCCAGCGCGAGCGGCCCGGCGCAGGACCACGGCGATCCCGAGAGCGACCCCGCCTGCCAGGAGCATGAACACGGCGAGGCTGAGCGGGTCGGCCGGCTGGAAGGGCATGGGGGCTGGGATGCGCGCTGGTCACCGATCGCCGCGCGCGGGGGGCGTGGCGAGTTGGCGCAGGCGCCGCGCGCTTGACCTGGTCGTGGCCGGGCCGGACACTGGATCCCTTTCCAGGGAGGCACGATGCGGGAGCGGCTCGTCGGAGGACGGTTGAGGCGGCTGGCCGTGGTCGGGGTCCTGGTCGTCGCGGCGCGGCCCGGGGCCGGCCTGGCGGCGCCGGCGCCCTGCACCATGCAGGTGACCGACCTCGTCGCGTGTGGCAAGGACACGGTGGCGTGTTCGGTGCCCGGCGCGATGTGCGCGGCGGAGACGGTGTTCGACGCCGGACGTTGTGGCGCGGCCCTGGTGATCGACAGCGGGCTGTGCGGGAGCGCCACCGTCACCGACGGGGAGCGCTGCGGCCTGGAGCTGATCACCGACGCCGCCAAGTGTGGGCGCGAGATGATCACCGACGGCGCCAAGTGCGGCTACAGCTACATCACCGATCTGGCCGAGAAGGTCGCGCAGTGCGCGCACTGCGTGGCCGACCCGGCCAACTGCACCTGTCGGGGCCCGGCCAAGCGGTGCGCCATGGGCTCGGCCAAGCGGTGCGCCAAGGGACCGCCCAGGTCGTGTTCCATCGCCCGCAGCTGCTGCCAGCTCGCGCCGGCCAGCTGTGCCCAGGCCAGCGCGTGCTGGAAGCCCAGGACCTGCGATCGCGTGATCCCCTCGCTCGAGTCGCTCGGCAACCTGTTCGGCACCGACGGCGCGCTGTCGAGCGGGGCGCGCTGCGAGCTCGGGCGCACCGTGGCCGGCGCGTACAAGAAGCAGTTCGCGTCGATGGGCAAGACGACCAAGGCCGCGGTGCTGGCGCCGGCCACGCTGGCGGAGGCGCGGGCCCAGCTCGAGGCCGCGGCCAAGGTGGTGGCGCAGGCCCGGCGCACCGTCGTCGCGGCGCGGACGCGGTCGCTGCGCGCGGTCCTGGCCAACCCGACCGACGCCGCGCTGCTGTCGGCCGTGGTCGTGAAGATCGCGCGCAAGGAGTTCGACCGGGTGCTGCTCCGCCTGGTGCGGGAGCTCGCGCCCAAGCTCGGCCTGCCGGCGCCGGAGCGCCTGGTCGTTCCAGGCGGGCCGACCATCCAGGCCGTCGAGACCGGCGTCGCCGGTCCCGCCGGGTCGGGCACCGCGCCGCCACGACGGCCGTGGCCGCAGGCGTGGGGCCTGAGCCTGGTCGGCGACCTCGGACTTGGCCTCGGCGTCCAGTCGAGCATCGGCTTCGCGGTCGACAACGGCCTGTCGATGATCGTCGGGCTGGCCTCGCTGTCGCTGCAGTCGGGCTTCCTGTTCGGGGCCGGGCTCAACCTCATGATCGACCTGTACCCGGAGCAGGCCGAGGAGGTGCCCGGCTGGGGGCTCGGGTTCAGCCTGGGCGCGGCGTACGGCCTCGGGGTCGGCACCGCCGTGACCTGGTCGGTCTGCCGGGCCATGGACCCGGCGTGTAAGGGCGCACGCCTCGACAAGCCGGTCATCAACGCGGTGAAGATCTTGCCCGAGCCGACCCTGTCGATCGGCATCGCCGTCGGCTTCGACGTCAACGCCACCATCTCGGCCGGCTACCAGGTCCCGCTCGGCGTCGCCAAGTAGGGACGCCGGGGCACCTTGCCCCGGTGTCGTCGGCGGGTTGTTCGGCCCCGCCAGGCGCTGGCGCGGCAGGGCAAGCCGGCGCGCGCCGGCACGGCGTTCGCGCCGGTGGGCGCGCTGGCGCCGGCCTTGCTTGCCGACCAGTCATGTTCACGACCAGGTTCGCGTGGGGGTTGCTGATCTGTGGTGGCCTGGCGGCGTGCGGCGCCACCTCCGACGACGGGCCGGGCCAGGGGGACGGCGCCGACGCGGCCGCCGGGCCCGACGCCAGGCCCCCCGGTGGCGACGCCGACGGGCCCGACCCGGCGCCCGGCGACGGCGCTGTGCTCGGCCTGGTCGAGCTGCCCACCTTCATCACGTGTGGTGTGCGTGCGAGCGCCCGCGTCACGGTCTACAACCAGGGCACCACCGCGTGGACCACGGCCAGCCACCGGCTCGGCGCCGTCGACGACCAGGATCCGCTGCGGTCCGACAGCCGGGTCTACCTGCCGGCCGGGCTCACCGTCGCCCCGGGTGAGCCGCACACCTTCGAGTTCGAGCTGACCGCGCCGCCCACCCCCGGCACCTACCTGACCGACTGGCGCATGGTGCACGAGCTGGTCGGCTGGTTCGGCGAGGTCGCCAGCGCGACCGTGACCGTGGCGTGTGCCGCCAACCGGCCGGCCGATCCGCCGCCGGGTCAGCGCCTGCCGCTGCCCAACGTGCTGGCCACCATCGAGCAGGTCGCGGCCGATCACCCCGACCAGTTCGCGGCGATGCAGAGCCCCGACGAGGCGGTGTGTATGGGCGACGATCGTTTCCTGGCCTCCGTGATCGACCGGCTGCGCCTGACCGACACCCGCTGGGGCTACAACTGCAAGCGCGGCAACTGCAACGACCCGTCGCGGGACGCCATCGCCTACCACTGGGGGCCGGGCCCTGACGAGGGCAGCCCGGACGTGTACGTGGTCGACATCATCACCGGCCACTGCTCGGCCGCGGCCCACCCGGGTTGGCTCGACGTGACCGGCGTCGGCGGCGCGCTGGCGGCGTGGACCGGCTGGGGCCGGTTCTGACCCCTCAGCGATCCGTCACCAGCAGCAGCCACAGCGGGTACCCGGCCTGCGCCTGCCGCTGCGCGGCCTCGGCGCCGACCTCGAGCAGCGTGGCGAAGACCGCAGGATGGGCGGCGGCCAGGGTTTCGCTGGCCTCGAGCATGACCACGTGCCCGCGCGCCCGCGACCACGACAGGTCGCTCAGGCAGTCGAGCAGGGCGTCCCAGTTGTGGCCATACCAGGACGGGAAGTCGAGCGCCTCGGCCAGCGCCGCCAGCAGCGCCGCCTTGCCGCCGGCGGGCAGCACCGTGATCGTCGCCAGACCGGCCTCGCCGGCGGCAGCGATCACGGTCGGGACGTCGGCCGCGGCAACGGCCCCAACGCCGGCCAGCGCTGGATCGGCCAGGGTGCGCGCCAGCGGCCTCACCGCGACGACCTGGGCCTGGTCCCGGCGGTGGCGGCCTCGGCGTCGAACCGGCGGAAGGTCCGGTAGTGGTCGCCGGTGTAGAAGTACTCGGTCGGCGGGTCCCCGCCGGTGACGATGCGGCGGGCGCCGCGGTCGCGCGAGCCGGGCGTGTCGACGGTGTACTCGCGGTAGTAGCCGCGCGGCCGGTCGGGCAGGCGGCGCTCCCGGTTGGCGAACACGCCGCCGTCCTGGCGGTACCGGTACGGGCCGCCGCGCTGGATCTCGCCCAGCGTGACCAGGGCCTCGGGCGGCAGCGCGGTCGCGGCGTTCTGGGCGGCCGGCGGCGGGTGCGCCGGCACCGTCGGCGCTGGCCGCGGTGGGGGCGGCCGCGGCGGCGCCACGGGCGGCGTGGTCGCGCCGGGCGCGGCGCCGGGCGGGGCCGTGCCGGTCGAGACCGCGCCGTGTCGTTGCCACGCCAGCACCAGGCTGATCGCCACCAGCGCGGCGACCAACGCCGCGTACGGCCAGCGTGGGTTCGTCACCATCGCACCTCGATCGCCACGCCGCCGCCGTCGAGATCGAAGCCGACCGCGTCGCCAGCCTGCCCGGTCAGCGCCAGCGCGGCCCGCTGCGCGACGAGCTGGAGCCAGCGCCAGGTCGGGTGCGCCAGCACCGGGTGCCCGCGGAACTGCAGGCGGGCCAGGCGGTCCCCGCGCGAGGTGCGTACCTCGACCTGCCCGCGCTGGTAGGTCTCATCCCACCAGCGCGGCGCCATGCCGATGAGGCGGGCCGGCCCCATGGCGTAGGCCAGCACGCGCTGGGCCCGGCCGACGCCACGCCGGGCGTCGTCGATGATGAGCGGGCCGAGGCCGGCCAGGTCGCCGGCCAGGAGCTCGTCGGCGATGGCCTCGGTCAGCACCAGCTGGGCCGCGACCGGGGCCCAGTCGGCGCTGGTCAGGCGCGCCGGCAACGTCGCCAGCGCCGCCGGCAACCGGCGGCGCACCCGCGCCTCGGCGGCGTCACCGAAGCGCCGGGCCAGGTTGTCGGCCCACGGCCCAAGCAGGTCCCCGCGCACCCGCCCGTCGAGCCGCAGCGTCGCCTCGAGGTCCCACCGCGGCGCACCGGCGAGGTCGGCCACGGTCCAGGGCGGTGCGGCTGGCATCGCCGAGAGGTCAACACCCGGGTGGCGGGGCGTCAAGCCGGACCGCCGGCCACCACGGGCCACGCCGGTGGCGCCTCGAGCGGTCAGTGTCGTCGGCGCCGTTGCCGCATCGCGCCAGCGGGTGGCGCCAGGTGGCAACGTGGCGCGCCGTCGCGGTGGTTCGCCCGCCCCGCCGGGCTGGTGTGGGCCCTGCATCTCCCCTCGCCATGCCGATGCGCACCACGTCGCCTGGTCTTGAGCGCGCCAGCTGGTCGCGGGCACACCGCTCGACCCAGGCCGGGCTGGCCCTGTTCGCCGACGTCATGGCCCGGCTCGATGAGGCCGTGGCCGTCTATGCCCGCTCGCCCCGCGCCGTCCTGGTCGCGGCCGAGCCGCTGCTGGGCGAGCTGCTCGCGCACCGCGGCTTTCTCGACGCCATGTGTCGGGGCGATCGCCAGCTGCAGCAGCACCCGGAGCTACGCGGGCGCAGCTTCGCCTACCCCGTGTTCGTCCCATCGAGCCGGGCCTACCAGCTGGTCGCGCGGGTGCTCGCGCCGGGCGCGTCCACCACCATCCACGACCACGCCGGCTGGGCACTCATCGGCGTGTGGGCCGGCGAGGAGCTCGAGGAGCGCTTCGTCAGCCGGCCCGAGGTCGGATCGGGCCGGGCCGAGCTGCGCCGCTTGACCTGTCATCGCGCCGGTGAGCTCAGCGGGTTCGTCCCCGGTGAAGGGGAGCTACACCGGACCAGCAACCTGGGCGATCGGCCGGCGTACTCGCTGCACCTGCTCGGGCCGGCCGTCTGCGTGTGCCCGGCGCTCGACCACGCGCGCGGCTGATCCAGCGCGGCCGCGTTACTTGCCCAGGCCGTGCTCGGCGGCGATCGCCGCGTTGCGGGCGTCGGCCTTCTGCGCCGCCGGGCGTGCGCTGAGCCGTTCGGCGTACGCCGTGAAGCTGGGCCGCGCCTCGATCATCGAGAACCGCAGCATGTAGCGCAGGGTGCCGCCGAAGATGGCGTCGGCCATCGAGAACTCGGCGCCGAGCAGGTAGTCGCGCCCGGCCAGCGCCGCCTCCATCGCCGCCAGCATCGCCTCGTGGGTGCCCCACCCGGCCGACCCCGGCTTGTAGTCCCAGCCAGCCGCCTTGGCCATCGACCCCGGCTCGATCACCGACGGCGCGAACAGCGACCAGCGCAGGTACGTGGCGCGGGCCGCGTCGTCCGGGCGCGGCGCCAGCCGGCCGAGCGCATAGCGGTCGGCCAGGTACAGGCCGATCGCCGCGGTCTCGGTCACGACCGTGCCGTCGTCCTCGAGGATGGGCAGCTTGCCCATGGGGTTGAGGGCCAGCATGGCCGGCGCCTTGTGCGCCCCGGTCATGATGTCGACGTGGTGCAGCGTGTACGGGACGCCGACCTCCTCGAGCATCCACACGACGGTCGCCGCACGAGAGTAGGGATGGTGATGAAGCGTGATGGCCATGGCGCGGAGTATTCCAGGCCGAGGCCGGTCGAGACAGCGGCGAGGGCCACTTCACGCCCTGCCGCGTCGGCTCGCGGATCGGTTATCCTGCGCCCATGTGGACGCGGGTGGTGCTGATGTCGACGCTGGCGGTCGGTGCGGCCTGCGGCGACGACGCGCCGCCGACCGATGAGCCCGACGCCGGCGCGGGTGGTCGGTTCGTGCTGGCCGCGGCCATGACCTGGTCGGTGACCGAGCCGCTCACGCTCGTCACCAACCTGCCGTCGCGCCAGGTGGCGTGCCAGGCCCTGACCAGCACCGGCGCGCCGTGTGGTGACGCCGACGGCGACGGCCTGGTCGACGCCTGGGAGGACCTGGTGCTCGATCGCTTCCGCCCGGCCCAGATCCTCGACGAGGCCGAGTCGGCGGTGGGGGAGGTTGGCGCGGTGCTCGGCAACGTCGGCCGGGTCGCCCCGGTGGCGCGTTCGTCGGCCACGACCGACGTCGTGGTGTTCATCATGCTCGGGTACTCGCGCGACTACGGCGTGTGTGGCGCGACCGAACACGACGGTGACTCGGAGCGGGTCGCGCTCCACCTGGTCACACCCACCGGCGGAGGCCCGGGTGACGTCGAGCTGACCGCGGCCTACACCGCCGGCCACGAGGGTGAGGCCAACGATCAGTCGGTCCTGTTCGCGGGAGCCGACCTCGGGCGGCTCGAGTTCGCGACCGACCCGGCCCGTGGCGAGCCGCGCTGGCAGGTGTTCCCCTCGCAGAACAAACACGCCACCTACGGCTCGATCAGCCTGTGCGAGAGCGTGTCGGTCGTGCCCTGCTTCGACGAGGACTGCGGGCCCGACGGGGTGACCGATCCGAGCCCGTTCCAGCGCCTGCCCGACCTCGTCAACGCCGGCGAGCCGACGCAGCCGCGCGTCGATGACCTGTCCGTCATCGGCTTCCCGGGCGAGTCGGCCTGGGCCGAGCGCGACTTCTGCGGTGGTCGCCCCGGCCCATCGTGCTCGTCCCCGGTGCGCGACAAGCTGGTGCGTGACCCGTTCGGGCTGCTGTAGATGAGGGTCGACCTGGTCAGCCTCGGGCTCGTCGCGTCGGCCGCCTTCGCGTTCGCCTGCACGGATCCGGCGGCGAACATCGATGCGCCCGGGCCGGCCATCGACGGCGGCCAGGCGGCGGTCGACGCGCCGGACGGGTCGGGGCGCGTCGACGGCGGCCCGGGTGCGCCCGACGCCGCGCCGGTGGCCGGCGCGCCCGAGCTGGCCAGTCATGCGCTGGCGTTCAACGTGTTCGGCCAGCCATCGCCCGACCCGCTGCGCACGTCGGCGCGTGTGGTCGAGGCCGGCAGCTGGGTCCTGGTGATGGTGGCCAAGGGCACCGCGGCGGACATCATGGCGCCCAGCGACAGCCTCGGCCAAGTCTACCCTCAGCACGGCGCGACCCGGACCTACGTCAACTGGCCGAGCTCGGGCAACGCGCTGTTCGTCCTGCCCGACCTGGCAGCGTCACCAAGCTACCAGGTCCAGGAGTCGATGGCCGCTGACGTGTTCGACGAGTGCACGCTGTCGATGCTCGAGGTGCGTGGCGCGACGGCGGTGATCGACTTGGCGGTGGCTGAGACGCCGAGCGTCGGCCCGGTCACCTCGGGGCAGGTCACCACCACCGGGCCGGCCCTGCTGGTCGCGTACTGGTGGGGCGACTCGGTGGTGGCCGAGCAGACCGCGACCCCCAGCGCCGGCTTCACCGTCGTGCACTCGCTGCTGGTGGCCCAGCCCATCGTCCAGGTCGCGGTCGCGGTCAAGCAGGTCGCCGCCGCCGGGACCTACGACGTGACCTGGTCGGCCACGCCCAACCAGGGCGCCATCACCTGGCTGGTCGCGCTGCAGTAGGTCGCCGGCGCGGTCAGGGCGCGCGCGACGCGAACACGCCGTAGCCGGGCCACCACGTGCCGGCCCCGCCGACCAGGCCGCGCCCAGGGGCGACACACAGCTCGGCGAAGCACACGTCGGGACAGTCGTCGGCGTCAGGCCCAGGCCCGGTGCCGTAACAGACGCCCTCTGCCGAGGCGTGCGTGTACAGGCCGGCCTGGGTCTCGGGGCCTGGCGGCGGGAAGGCGACCGTGTCGTCGGCGTCGAACAGGGCGTCGTCGCTGAACCACACGTTGCCACCGTGGACGCGGACGTGGCGTGGCAGGCTGCCGGTCACGTCGTTGCCCCCGCCGTCGGCCCAGGTCAGCTCGGCGGTGGTCCCGGCCTCGTCGCGTGTGACCTTGATGACCGTCGCGGTCACCACGGTGACGTCGGACGCGCCCGGCTCACCGCCGCTGTCGTCGAACTGGTAGGTCGCGCCCTCCTTCATCACCGGCGCCCACAGGGCGACCGGATCGTACGCGGCGGCGGCGGGGCCGGCCCCACCCGGGCCCGGACCGGTGCCGGCCTGGTGGGACGGCGTCGCCTTGCCGCAGGCCAGCGACAGGGCGGAGATCAGGACGAACGGGGTGACGAGGCGGGTCGGCTGCATGCCCGCGAGCGTACCGCCAGCTACCAGCGCTCGGAACCGTGGCAGCCGGTGTTGGTGCAGGTCCGGGTCGCCGGGTTGTAGGTGCCGCGGGCCATCTGCACCTCGCGGACGCCGTTGACGTGCAGGGTGGCGTTGATGATGGTCAGGCCGGCGCCGGCGACCGAGGCGTGGCAGGCCGTACACGGCAGGTTCTCCTCGTCGACGTGCTCGTCGTGATCGCCCGACATGCCGTTGCCGTCGACGGCGTGGCACGAGGTGCAGTCGAGGGCGCCCGGGGTGATCCACGACGCGGAGCCGTTGTTGCCCCGGCCGTTGCCGTGGCAGTACAGCGTCGCGCACGAGGTCGGAGCGTAGGTGCCCTGCGGGTTGAGCGTGTCGAAGCGGACCTCGGCCACGTTGTCGCCGTCGCGGTGGCCGGGCGCGTCGTTGGTGCTGGGCACGACGTGGCAGCTGCTGCACACGATCTCGTGACGCCAGGTCGAGGTCATCAGGTGGGCCTGGTGGGCACCGACCCCGCGCGCGGTCGGCGCGGTGTTGCCGGCCAGGTCGACCGGCGGCGCCGACGAGGTGGCCCCGCCATGGCAGGTGGTGCACCCGCCGGTGGCGCCGGCGTCGACGAAGTCGACCGTGCCGTCGATGTGCCGGGCCGGATCGCGGAAGCGCAGCGAGTTCTCCTCCATCGTCGGGTGGCAGGTCGCGCAGTTCATCGCCGCCGGGCCGGCCGGGTGGGGTGGTGGCGGCGGCGCGCCGTGGCAGCTGCCGCACTGGGCCTGGGTGCCATCGACCTGGGTCCAGGTCGGGGTCGGGCTGGTCCCACCCCACGCCGCCGAGCCGTGGCAGCCGACGGTGCAGGTCGCCCCGCTCCAGGTTCCGGGCGCGGCGATGGCCGAGAAGGTCAGCTCGGCGCGGTTGTCGCCATCCATGTGGCCGGCGGCGCCGACCGTGGCCGGGACCACGTGGCAGTCGGAGCACGCGACCTGGCGGTGCCAGGCCACGCCGGTGGTGGCGAGGTGGGCGCGGTGGGCGCCGACCGCCACCGAGGTGGTGTCGGTCGCGCCCGACACGCTCATCGGCGGCGCGTTGGTGTTGTCCGATCCGTGGCAGCCCTCGGCGCACCCGGCGTTGGGCTCGGCCATGGGCGGGGGTGGATCGCCACCGCCGTCGATCTCGCCGGCGCACGCCACCAGCCAGCCACAGAGCAAGACCCCACGCACGAGCGGAGCGATCATGACCCGCAGTGTAGGCCGGCGCGGTCGCCGATCGGAAGTGTCCCAAACCTGCACACCTGGGGCCCGTCGTGGTCAGCGCCGGCGCGGCTCGCGGCCCTCGACGGTGGCCCGACCGCGCAGCAGGCGGACGACCTGGTACCAGGCCTCGGGCGGGTCGGCCAGCAGCGGCTGGTTGCGGGCGGCCCACGCCGGCGCCTGGTCACGCAGGGCCTGCAGGCACCCGCCCTGCGGCGCGCCGCCCTCGACGCCGCCGAAACAGCCGGGCTGATAGGCGCGGTAGCGCTGCTCGTCCCACGCCCGCAGCTGGTCGAGCGTGAAGCCGAGCTCGAGCGCGGGCACCTGCGCATCGACGATCGCCGGCGAGGTCTCACCCTTGAACGTGAAGTAGTCGGCGCGGCGCACGGTGCTGACCGGCGCCTTGGCCTCGGCATAGAGGTAGGCCCGGCCGCGGTTGGGCGACAGCACGACCAGGCCAAACGCCGCGATCTCGCGTGGTGCGCAGTACAGGTTGACGACGATCGCTCGCGAGTTGCGGTAGGCGCAGGCGTAGAAGCGCGACAGCCCGAACCACTCGCCGGTGCCGACGTGGGTGAGCGGCTCGGCCAGCACGTCGGCCAGCGCCTCGTCGAGCGCGTACGGCGAGCGGTCGATGGCGGGCGCCGCCGCGTCGACCGGCACGACCTCGATCGGCGTGGCCACCGGGGGAGGGGGCGTGGTCGGGGTCGGGGTCGGGCCCGGGCAGGCCGCGAGCAGGCCGAGCCAGCCGGACACGATCAGCGAGGTTGAGCGGTGCACCCCGACAGCGTACCCGAGGCGGCGCGGGGCTGGCCGATCGACAACCTGCTACGTTCGTGCCCATGGCGACGCAGCTCGAGTTCTTCTTCGACATCGGCTCGGCCTACAGCTACCTGGCCTCGACGCAGCTGCCCGGGCTGGCCGCTCGCACCGGCGTCGTCGTGCGCTGGCGTCCGTTCCTGCTCGGCGCGGTGTTCAAGGCCACCGGCAACGACATGCCGGCGCGTATCCCGGCCAAGGCGCGCTGGATGATGCACGACCTGCAGCTGTGGTCGCACCACTACGGCGTGCCGATCCGGGTCCCGAGCCGGTTCCCGATCAACACGCTGCGGACCCAGCGCGCGCTGGCCGCGATCGAGCTGGCCGGTGGCGCGGACGCGGTGGCGGCCGCGGCGACCGCGCTGTTCCGGGCCTACTGGATCGACGACCAGGACGTGTCGGCCGACGCGGTGATCTCCGCCTGTGTGCGCGCCGCCGGCGGCGACGGCGACGTCGTCGTCGCGGCGATCGACGCGCCCGCCAGCAAGGATCACCTGCGGGCCAGCACCGACGAGGCCATCCGGCGCGGCGCGTTCGGCGCGCCGGCGATGTTTCTGGGCGAGCAGCTGTTCTTCGGCAACGACCGCCTGCCGCTGGTCGAGGCCGCGCTGCGCGCGCGCTGAGCGCGCCGGGTCAGGTCACGGCACGTTGCGCGGGCAGCCGCCGCACGACCGCATGCCGCACAGCTTGACGGTGATCGGCGCGCCCTTGGGCACCGTCACCGCCATCGTACCGGGGCGGCGGCTCGCACCGACCGCGCCAGCGGCCGCGTAGTAGCTGCCCGGATCGCCGCCCGCACACGGCGGACAGTCGGCCGTGAAGCGCAGCACGAACTCGCCGTCCCCCTCTGCGAACAGGCCGACCAGGCGCTGCCGGTCACCGCCGACCGGCACCAGCATCACGTCGGATCGCGCGAAGTCGGTGGCGGCGGCGAAGGCGCGCACGGCGGCGACCTCGTCGACCTGTTGCATGGGCCCGTTGCCGTCGTTCGGGTCGAGGGCCTGGTACGGCGGCGCTGCCATCGGCTCGGCCCGGGCCAGCAGCTGCGGCGCCGACGCCGTCCGCGCCAGGTCTGATACGGCCCGCCCGGTCAGGCGGATCGCCTCGACCTGCATCGTCGGGGTCGGGCACCGCGCCCTGGCGCCGACGTGGCACCCCGCGACGGCGGAGAGCAGCACGACCAGCATGGCGGTGGTGAGGCGACGGGCGCGGATGGGCAGCACGAGAAAGAACGCCGCGGCGAGCCGCGGCCTTACAGGCTACGCGGTCCGCGAGGGCCGGGTCGTCAGCGGCAGCGGATCGGTGCGGTCGCGCTGCGCAGGTTCGCGGCCAGCGCCGGGTTGGCGGCCAGGAAGGCCTCGTGTGCGCGCGCAGCGTCGTCGGCGGCGGCGGCGTCGGTACACGGCCGGGCCGGCAGCACGGACCGGGTCAGCACCCCGGCGTGGTCGGTGTCGGCCACCGCCTCGAGCCAGGTCTGGTAGGCGCCGAGCCCGGACAGGGTGGTCGGCCGGGCCCGGTCGACCCAGCGCAGCTGGTCGAGGTAGCCGGGCTCGGCGAGGTCACCTTCGGCCGGGGTGGTCATCGCCCACAGCGCCAGCACGTGCATCCAGGCCGCGCTGTCGAGGGGCCCACGGGCCGACGGGGCCAGGCTGGCCAGCCGGGTCAAGGCGGCGACGCGGCCACACGGCGCCGGCTCTCCCTCGCGGCAGCCGGCGTCGGGTACGAAGGCGTTGAAGTCGTCGCTGTCATCGACGGTGAAGCCGTCCGCCAGCGTGTTGCCAAGCAGCTCGACCCAGGCGGCGTAGGCGCCGTCCTGCCCCTGGCGGGGCTGGCTCTGCGCGAGCAGGCCGAGGAACTGGGCCTCCCCCGCGGTCAGCGCCCAGGTTGGCTCGACCACCTCGTTGCCGGCGGCGGTGCGCAGCGGCGCGTACACCTGCTCGGCGTGGACGAGGTAGCGCCCCATCCACTCGCTCATCGCCAGGTGGTCGGCGACGACGATCGGTGCCGCGGCCTGCATCACGTCCCAGGCGGCCAGGACCTCCGGCGCGGGTCGGGTCGCGTCGGCGAAGCGGTCGTGGTCGTGGTAGGCGGCGGTGCCGGGCTGCAGCAGGGCGGTGGCCGCGGCGGCGTGCTGCTGGAAGTACGGGGCCAGGACGTGGACGCCGGTCAGGTCGAACCAGGTCGTCCATGCGCCCGGGCCGACGATCTCGCCCCGGCACGGCGCCTCCTGCGCCAGCGCCTCGAGCTGGGTGACCCGGGCCGGGTCGAGCGGCGCGGCCTCGAGCGCCGGCCGGAACGACTGCAGCAGCCACTCGATGTGCTGACGGGCGCACGCGGCGCTGGCGCCATCGGCCTTGCCGCCAGCGGGGTCGCCGCCCGCGTCATCGAGGTTGGCCACGCAGCCGAGGGTGGCGGAGGCCGCGCCGAGGAGGGCGATCACGAGCGTCGAGCGGTGGAGCATGCCGCCCCAACGAGCAACCGGTGTGCCACCTCGCCGCCGCCCACGATGCTCGAACGCCCGAGGGTTGACGTGGCCGATCGGGTAGCCGTGGCGACCCGCGCCGCGGCGAAGATTCCTCACGCGTCGCCGAGGTGGCGCCCGAGGAATCGTGCTGGCCACCGCGGTTGCCGCCGGGGCGTGCGCTGCGCGTGCCGCGCTGCCCCCGCCGTGATCACGGTGACGTGGCGAGGTACACGTGCGGTTGACCACTGCGATCGCTGCTCATGTACAAGCGGCAGCCGTCGACCGAGATCCAGCTCGGGGCGTCGATCGAGGTCGAGGTCAGGCCACCCAGCTCGACCACGTCGGCGAAGGGATCGGACAGGCTGGCCCGCGTCGCCCGGTACACGTTGCCCGCGTCGCCGCCCCGGGTCGAGCTCCAGTACAGGGTCAGGCCGTCCGCGGTCGGGACCGGATCGGACTCCTCGGCGCCGCCGATCTCGCTGACCAGCGTCGGCGCCTGGTATGCGCCCGGCCCGGTCCGTGTCGCGCGGTAGATGCGGGGCAGGCCGGTCCGGGTCGACACGAAGTACAGCTCGCCCAGGCCGCGCAGGTACGGCTGGTGGTCGTCCGCGCTCGAGCCGAGGGTGGCCAGTCGGACCGGCGCGGCGAAGCTGTTGTTGTTGACGATGCTCTCGTACAGGTCGAGCCCACCATCTCCGCCCGGGCGGCCGGACGCGAACACGATCAGCGAGCCATCCGCCGCGATCGACGGGTCGAACTCGTTGGCCGTGCTGTTGAGGGTGGTCAGCGCGCTCAGGGCGAACGGGGTGGCGCGATCCGGGCGCTCCGCCAGGTACAGATCGATCACGCCGCCCCGCGTGCTCCACAACACCCCGGTCAGCTCGTCGGCGGTTAGCCGGAAGGTCGCCTCGGACTGGCCGCTGACCAGCTCGGGGATCAGCATCGGATCGGCGAACGCCCCGGTGCAGCCGGCCAGGGCGCCGTCGGGGCCGGCCCCGTCGTCGCCGGCGGTCGGGGCGTCGCCGACCCGCTCCATGCCCGCCAGGGCGAAGTCGACCCGACCACAACCAATCGGCAGGCCGAGTCCGAGCAGGAACAGCAGCAGGAACGCGCGCACTCGAATCGACGATACCGCGCCCGCCGTCCCAGGTGGACGGCGTAGCCCCGGACGTCACCACGGCGGCGCTTGACCGGCCACGGCTACGGGCGGGGTGCGGGCGGTCAAGGCGCCGCGATGGTCCCGGGTCGTCGCGGCCGGGTCGCCAGGTCGAGCCGATAGAAGTCGCGCAGCACGGCGTACAGCGCCGGCAGCTCGCGCGCCATCCGGGCCGGCCGCTCGAAGAAGACCTCGCTGGCGACGGCGAAGAACTCGGCCTCGTTCTCGGTGGCATAGGCCCGGAGCAGATCCTCGTCGCCTCGCTGGTGGGCCGCGAAGGCGCTGGTGCAGGCCTGGGCCCAGGCCCGGCGCTGGGCCGCGCCGCCGAGCGGCGGGGTGCCGTCGGCCTCGCCGTCGAGGAAGTCGATCTTGTGCGCGATCTCGTGCACCACCAGGTTGCGTCCGTCGCCACCGTTGCGGGCTCCGGTCAGCACCGCGTCCCACGCCAGCACGACCGGGCCGCCGTGGTGGGCCAGGCCGAGCACGGCCGTGCCCTCGCCGTGCACCCGCGGGCGGCCATCGAACGTACCGGCGGCGGAGTCGGGCAGCACCACGGCGCTGGGGTAGACCAGGATCGACTCGACCTCGCCCAGCAAGTCGTGGTCGCGACCGAGGATCATGACGCAGGCCGAGGCGGCGATGGTCACCCGCATCTCGTCGTCGAGGACCAGGCCCCCGCAGCCCTCCCAGTGCTTCTCGGCGATGAACACCTGGATCAGATCGCGCAGCCGGGCCTGCTGGTCGTCGTCGAGCCAGGCCCAGGCGCGGACGTTGCGCGCGAGCGTCGTGTCCCAGCCGGCCGGGTACGGCGCGGCGGCGAGGCGGGCCCGCCGCCGCTCGGTCAACCAGCGCAGCACCGGGGGATGGTACGGCCGGGGACGCGGCGAGCGCCAGCGAAGGTGCTGAGCGTACTGAACCGGATCAAGCCGGCGCCAGCGCGGCCAGCGCGGTCAGCAGCGCGGCGCTGGCGTCGAGCAGCTCGAGGCCGAGGCCCTCGTCGTCGCGACGCGCCACCCGCGCCCGCACCTGGTACTCGTCCTCCATGAACGGCTCGGGCCCCGGCACGGACAGGACCAGGCCGACCTCGGCGCCGATCGCCGGCGCGGCCAGGGTGACGACGTACAGGCCGCTCGCGCTCAGGTCCCGGCTGTGGCCGGCGGTGCGCGAGCCATCGGCGAGCTCGAGGCGGACGTCGATGGGGATCAGGATGCGGCGCGACCGAGGCACCGCGCCGGCGGGCTCGGGCACCGGCGGCGGCACCGGCCAGTCGGGGATCCGGACCGGGGCCGGGGTGGGACGGCCGGTGGCGAGCGCCGGCGCCGAGCGGGGCGAGGCCGGGCGCGGCAGCGGCGGCAGGCGCAGCGCGGGGTGGGCCGTGGCGGCCGGCGCCGGCGCCGGTGCGGCCTGGTCGGTCGGGACGGGGATGCGGACCGTCGCCGGCCGCGTCGTCGGCGCCGCTCGACCCGGCGCCACCGGGGCGCGCTCGACCACCGTGGGCGCCGGCGCAGGAGCGGCCGGCTCCTCGCCGCGGTCGGGCGCGATCGCCGCCAGCACGTCGGCCACCGTCGGGTGGTCGGGCGCGTGTTCGGCCACCATGTCGGCGTAGGCGGCGGCCAGGATCGGGGTGCCGGCGTCGCGCAAGCAACACTCGGTGGCGAGCGCGCCGAGCCAGACGCGATCGACCGGCGTGGTCGTCGCACCCAGGCCGGCCACGACCAGGTCGAACAGCTCGCGCCGGGTCCGGTCGGCCGCGGCCTGCGCCGCCAGCACGTGCCACATCGCCAGGTGACCGGGGATGCTCGGCAGGCGGGCCTGGTAGGCGCGCTCGAGCGCCTGGCGCAGCAGGCGCAGGCCGTAGCCGCGATGATGATCCGTCGCGACCAGGGTCAGCGCGGTGGTGCGGAGGGCGTCGAGCCAGGCGGTCGGCCCGAGCCGGTCGAGCCGCAGGCGCAGGAAGCCGCGCAGCTTGGCCGGCGCCGTCGCCAGCAGCGAGCGCAGCAGCAGCTGGCTGGCCAGGCCATGGCCCGGGCGGGCGACGATGGCCGCCTCGAGCCAGCGCTGCGCCTCGTCGACGGCACCAGCGGCGAGGGCGAACCGCGCCGCGCTGACCAGCGTGTCGGCGCTGGCCGTCGTCGCCGGCTCGGCGCGGGCGGCGATGAGCTCGGCCCGCGCCAGCAGCTCCTTGCCGGTGAGCAGCTGGGCCAGATCGTCGCGCCGGGCCAGGTCGGTCGGGGCGGCGGCGCGAACACCGGCCAGCGCCTGCGCCGCCAGCGCCGGCTGGTCCGCGTCCCACCACGCCTCGGCCTCGTCGAGGAGCCGGGCCGGATCGCGGGCGGCGCCGCGGGCGTGCAGGCGAGCCCGCGCGTCCCACCAGCCGAGCTGCTCGGCCAGCACCAGCGCGCGCGCCTCGCCCTCGGCGCCGGCCAGGGCGTACACCTCGATGGCGCGGCGGCCGTCCGGGTCGACGTACTCGAGCGCGGCGCCGAGCTCGAGCGCGCGCGCCTCGGCCGCGGCCGAGCCGGGCTCGCGCACCAGCTGCTGCGCCAGCCCGGCCAGCGCGCTGCGCCAGTCGGCGCAGCGCAGCACCGTTTCGGACACCCACGGGGCGATCACCGCGCCGCAGTGTACGCCGGTGCCGGCCGGCCCCGCCAGGCCGCGGCCAGTGAGTCGCCGCCGGGCTGCTACTGCCCGCGCGGGTGGCAGCCGTCGATCAACACGTCGGCGTACATCTGGGCCAACAGGCGATAGCCGGCCTGGGTCGGGTGGAGGCCGTCGCCGCCGCGCAGGGTGGGGACGTCGGCGTCGACCGCCGGCCCGAACTCGATGACCGTCACCCACGGCCGGGCCAGCGCCTCGTCGCGGATCATGGTGTTGAGGATCGGGGCCAGCGGGGCCACGTTGGCGTACGAGCCGGCGATCTGGGTCGGATAGGTCGGCCAGCCCAGGCAGTCGACCGCCGCCAGCTGGTCCATCGTCGCGCCGATCCGCTCCTGCAGGACGGTGTGGTTGGCGCCGCCAGCGATGTCGTTGATGCCGAGCTGGACGATCACGCCGCGGGCCTCGCTGGCGGCGGCCTCGGCCAGGAACTCGGCGCGGCGCACGATGGTGTCACCGACCTTGGCCCGGACCTCCTGGCGGAAGCCGGCGAAGGCGTCGGGGAGGTACGTGCTGGCGCCGACCAGGTACGAGTCGCCGACGAAGAACATCAAGTCGGACCGGAAGCCGGCGTCGACCGGCGCCGGCGCCGCATCGGGGCCACTGCTGGCGGCGGCGTCGCTCGTCGGCGCCGGCTCGGATCCGCCGCAGGCGGCCATCAGCAACAGCAGCCCTGGCCAGGTCACGCCGCGCATGCCGCCAGCATCGCACGAACCGTCGGTCATCGCGACGACAGCTGGAACACGTTGCCCTCGGGATCGATGCCGTCGCAGTAGGCCAGCGCGTCGTGCTGGTGCAGCGGGCGCATCGGCACCCCGAGCCCGACCAGGCGCGTGTGCTCGGCCGACACGTCGTCGACGCGGAAGCACGGCTTGATGGCCGTGTCCTCGCGGGCGGTGGCCGGTTCGGTCATGGCGCCGGCGTACTCGGCTGGGATGGCGTGCAGCGCCAGCGCCGCGCCCGGGCTGCCGAGGCGGACGAAGCCCGGCTCGGTCGACAGCACGGGCATGCCGAGCAGGTCGGCATAGAACGCCTGCATCCGCGGCAGGTCGACCACGAACAGCACCACCTGGCTCAGCTGCATGGGGCGCAGCATACCTGGTCGGAGCATGCGGCCCTACACGGTGAGCGCCGGCGGCCGATTGCCCAGGCATGGACCCCATCGACGGCAAGCAGGACGCGATCGCCCAGGTCGAGGGCGGCGCCTTTCCGATCTGGCTCGGGCAGGGCCGTCCCCAGGCCGCGATCATCGAGGAGGACGGCCGGTTTCGCATCCGCGCGGTGGTGGTCGACCCCCAGGCGGTGGCGGCGGCCAGCACCCCACGCACCCGCACCCCGTCATGGATGCCGGTGCACCAGGTCGCGCGCGGCTGGCCCGGCGGCGAGATCTTCGCAGAGGCCGCCTCGCGCGAGGAGCTGGTCGAGGTGATCCGCGCCATGCCCTGGCCGCCGGGCTGGTAGCGCCGCGCCGCCCGCCTCCACGTGACTGCAGCGGCGGGGTACGATCGGGCGGTGCAACCTCGGCCGCGCTGGCAACCCGCGTTCCTGCTGGCCCTGAGCGCCTGCGCCTCGAGTCCCACCACCAGCCCGGCAACACCGAGCAGCCCGGCGCTCGACCCCCAGGCTCCTGCAAGCGCGGCGGTCACCCCCGCGCCGCCGCCGTCGCTGTCGCCGCCGCCGCCGCCGCCGCCGTCGCCGCCGCCGCCGCCGCCGTCGCCGCCGCCGCCGCCGCCGTCGACCTCGGCCCCCACCCACTACCTGGCCTACCGGACCACGACCGTCGTCGATGGCCTCGAGATCCAGGTCCGCTCGCTCGAGGTCAAGCGTGACCTGGATGGGCACGAGGTGCTGCGGGCCGGCCTGCGCCTGCGCCACCGCGGCCGACAGCACGCGATCACGCTGTCGGGACGCGACGAGGAGTCGCCGGCGGTGACCTGGGCGGGGTACCGGCTCGAGCTGCGTGGTGGTTCGAGCGAGGCGGTCGGCCTGGCGGTCACCCGGGACGGCTCGGCCGACGCCGAGCCCTGAGCTCGGGCGCGGCGGCCCGCCGACCGCGGTCCTCACCCGTCGTCATCGCGCTGCGTGGCCGAGAGCTGGACTACGGCCGCCAGGCGGCGATGCGGTCGCGCACGAGGCGCGGGCGGTCGGCCAGCACACCGCGGTTGGGCAGCTCCGAGCCGTCCTCGGCCTTCTCGACCGTGTCCCAGCTGCCGCGGGTGTACTTGTACTCGACGGCACCGCCGGCAGGGACGAGCGCCGTGGTCCGCCACCGCCCGCGCCCGAGGTCGAGCAGGCCGATCGCCCCACCATCCCAGGTGCCGAGGCTGGGCGTGCTGCCGGTGAGGTGGACCACGTCGCTGGCCGGCGTCGTCGCCGGCGCGTCCGCGCTGAAGATCAGCTCGACCTCGGCGCTCGGGTCGGCCCGGACCTCGATCGTGGTGGTGGCGACCAGGCCGCCCACCGCCGCCCGCACCGTGGCGGTGCCGACGCCGGCGCCGACGACCTGGCCATCGGCCCCGATCTGCGCCGGGCCGGCCTCGACCGACCAGGTCACCAGGTTGGCCGGCGGGGTCAGGCGCCGGCCATCGCGCCACACCCACTGCATGACCGCGTCGCCGGCACCGCCGCCGACCCCGAGCGGGTTGTGGTCGACCCAGGCGTAGGCGAGGTCGGGCGGGGCGTCGTCGCGCGCGAACAGGAAGCGCAGCACGGCGTCGAGCCGGTCGCGCCACGACGCCTCGTCGTGCTCGGCCCGCTCGGCCTCGTAGCTGCCGAGGTCACGCCCGAACACGTGGCCCAGGGCCAGGGCGCGGTCGCGGACGGCGCGGACCTGGGTCCGCACGCTGCTGGTGGTGCCCTCGGCGGTGCCGGCGTCGAGCCACAGGACGATCGGGCTGGCCGCCACCTGTTGCTGGAACTGCGCCAGGGTCCACTGGTCGTTCCACCACAGGCTGGGCGACATGGCGGCGACCCGCCCGACCTGGTCGGCGCGGGTGCGGCCAGCGTGGAGGCTGATGAGGCCGCCCAGCGACGACCCCAGCATCGCCGTGTCGGCGGCCTCACACGCGGTCGCGAAGTGGAAGTCGATGAACGGCTTGAGCTCGTCGAGCACGAAGTCGAGGTAGGCCTCGCCGCCGCCGCCGCCGTACCCGGGATCGGGCACCGGGGTGTACTCGTCGATGCGGCCCGCGGTGTTGTCGATGGCGACGACGAGGAAGCGGTGGCCGTCGGCCCACAGCCGGGCCGCCGTGTCGTCGAGCTCCCAGGCCTGGCCGAAGGCGGCGCGGGCTGGGTCGAGCAGGTTCTGCCCGTCGTGGGCGTACAGCACCGGGGCCGGTCCATCGCCGGGTGGGACCAGCACCGTGACCTGGCGCTGGGCGCCCAGGCGCTGCGACGGGAAGCGCGGGAACACCACGCCGCCCGTTTGGTCGACGCGCTCGACTCCAGGCAGGTCGCGCGCCCGGGCCCGGCAGTCGGCGCGCGCGTCGGCGGCGGCGTCGACGGTCGTCGCGGCGTCAGCCCCCGCACCGCCGCCGTCACCACAGGCGGCCAGCACGACCAGCGCGGCGCTACCCAGGGTGCGGCACGAAGGTCGTGGTCGCGACTCACGGGACGTCATGTGCGAACTCTGGCAGAGCCCCCTCGCGCGGTCCATCACGCCGAGGCGCCGCATCGGCGCACGCGCGCACGGCGTGCGCTCAGCCCTCGGGCGTCGACGTGCGGCCCGGTGCATCGGCTCCGGCGGCACCTTCGCCGCCAGCGAACAGCTTCATGACCGCACCGAGCAGGTCGGGGTGGTTCATGAGCAGATCGGCCAGCGCGCCGAGGAGCACGCCTCCGCCGAGGCCACCGCCGAGGGTGAGCCCCGCGGTCTTGGCCAGGTCGGGCGAGTTGGCGCCGCCCAGCGAGGCCGGCACCGGCGCGTGTTCGGCCAAGGTGTGCGCGTAGATCGGGCCGGCCTCGGCGTGGGCGAACACCGTCGGCGCCGGGCCCTGGTGACCCAGGCCCTTGAGCTCCTGCTGCAGCACGGCCTCGAACGCCTGCGCGTTCGACTTGCCGAAGAAGGCGAACCGCTTGTCGCGCTGGCTGCAGGCGTCGAGCACCACGCGGGCGACCGGGTGTCCATCCTTGGCCAGCTGCAGGACCGCCTTGGCCGCCATGTTGGCGACCTCGCGGTTGCCACCCGACACGCCGAACGGGCTGCCGTGGGCCGACACGTACAGCGACTCGTGCAGGAAGGCGTCCTTGCTGCTGGTCGACGCCATGCCGCGCGCGCCCGGCAGGACCGGCATGCCGGCCTGCTTGTGGTAGATGGCGTTGTTGTGGTCCCGCTGCTCGGGGATGAGCAGCTCGTACGCCTGCTTCTTGTCCTCGATGGTCTGCAGGATGTACTTGTCCTTGGCCGAGCCGGCCGCGACCGTCTCCTCCTGGGTCTGGCCGCGGCGGTCGACGAAGCCGCGCTTGGCCCGACGCACGACCGCGTTGACCGCGAGCTGGTACAGGCCGCCCTTGATCATCTCGGTGACCAGCAGGCGGCAGAACTCGTCGGTCGACATCGGCCGGCCGGCGGCGCGCTCGCGCAGCACCGTCTCGACCGAGCTGACCAGGGCGCCGCTGCTGGTGCCGGCCAGGAAGGCGATGACCTGGCTGGCGCCCTCGCCCTGGAGGATCCGCGCGGCCTCGGCCGGGACCTGCCCGGCCACCCGCGTCACCGCCGAGCTCAGCGCGGCGGAGAATGCACGCTCCAGCACGCCGCCGGCCAGGCCGGTGACGAAGGTGCGCGCGGCCTCGGCCAGGGCGGCCTGGCCGATCGCGCCGGGGTCGAACTGGCCGGCGTTGAGCTGTTCGATGGCGGTGAAGCCACCGGCGGTGACGCCGGCGACGGTGGCGGTGGCGGCCGACGACGCCGCCAGCGCGCCGATCCCACCCGAGCTCACCGCGAACGCGCCCGCAGCCCAGGCCCCGGTCGAGGCCACGGCGATGGTCATGAGCGCGCCCTTGATGGTGGCCTGCGCCACCTCGCCGCCGCGGTCGGTGCGCTCGGTATACGAGGACAGCAGCTGATGCGACGCCTCGAACTGGCGCGAGCCGGCCGCCAGCGAGCCCATCGCCTGGTTGGTCAGCTGGTTGGCGGTCGCCTCGTCGGCGCCGAGCGCCGCGGTGAGCAGGTTGAGGGCGAGGTCGAGCGAGGTGATGGCGTGGAGCTGGTCGGTCCCCGACGGCAGCTCGAGCGGGCCGAGGTTCTTGCCCGACAGCAGCTCGCTGGCGCGCCCGGCCAGCTCGATGGTCGATCCGACGAAGCTGTGCTCGGTCCGGAGCTCGCGCAGCATCCGGATGTGCTCGAGGTCGGCGGAGGCCTGGGACCGCAGGATCATGGCCGCGTGCTTGAGCTCGGCCGCACGCTTGCGGGCGGTCCCAGGCGCGGCCTCGGGGCCGGTCGCCTGGGCCAGCCGGGCGGAGGTTGCGGCCTGCCGCCCGGGCCCTTGCTCACGCGACATCCCTCGAGGCTCGACGATCGGCCGGGGGAGTGTCAACCAGGGAGTGGCCGGCCGAGCAGGTGGAGCGGCCGGGAGCGCCGGGCCGGTTCACTGGCCATCGAGCGCGTCGAGGCCACGCTCGAATTCGTCGAGCTCGCGCACGGCGCGGCGCAGCTGCGCGAACCACGCCGCGAAGGCCGCGTCGGTCGGGCGCAGCGCCAGTCCACCGACGGTCACCACCAGCTCGGCCTCGGCCACCAGCGCGCGCTCGTGCGGGCTGGCGTCGGCCGGGACGGGGAGCGGGCGCGGATCGACCAGCGCCGCGGCCTCGGGTAGCACGACCGATCCGAGTCGCCGCACCACCCGCATCGCCGCCGCCGCCTCGGGGTTGCTCAGTAACCCGCGCAGGCCCGGCACCAGGTAGGCGCGCACCGCCGGGGCGCGCAGCGTCGACGGCGTCGCGCTCGCGACCAGCCGGACCGGGGAGCGCCGGCCCAGCCCGACCGGATCGGACCAGGCCAGGCGGACCGACTCTGCGAAGTCCTCCATCGGATCGAAGCGGGCATACGGCGTCGGCGGGCCGGTCGGTGCCGGCTGGTACCAGGCCTCACCGCGGGTGAGGCCGAGCAGCAGGCGTGACGCCACCTGCGGTCGCTCGCTCGCGAAGGCGCCGCCGACGTGGCCGTCGGCGACCTCGCCGCTGCCCGACTCGGTCCACCCGGTCCAGCTCGACCATGCCGCGACCTCGCCCGCGGCGTTGGTGCGGAGCTGGATCACGTGGGCCAGCTCGTGCACCAGCACCGCGTCGAGCGCGGGCGTGCCGGCCATCAGCACCGGTGGGCCGAGGCGGACGATGGTGTCCATCACCGCCGGTTCCGCGCCGCTGGGATCGGCCGCCCGGAGGTCGGCACCGGGCAGCGCGTGGACCCGCGCCACCAGCCCCGGCCCGTCGAGCCCGAGCTCGGCCAGGTACGTCGCGACCCGCGCCGGCGCCGGCGCACCGCCGCGCCAGCGCGGGCCATCGAAGGCCGCGTCGGTCACGTGCAGCTCGTGCCGGCCGATCTGGTAGTAGGCCAGGGTGGCGTCGGCCAGGAGCTGGGTCGCCAGGTCCGGGCAGGCCGCGCCGCATCCGTCGCCGCGGTCGCGCACGACCACGAGGCCACGCAGCGCGGGGCCGGCCAGCGGCGCGACCACGTCGGCCGCGGTGGTGAGCGCTGCACACAGGCGCGGCTCGGCCGCGGCGTCGATGCCGTGCCGCCGGCGCAGCGCGTCGACACACCCGGCGTCGTCGACGGTGGGCGGCATCGGCGCGGGAGCTGGCGGGCGGTGACAGCCGACCGGCGTGACCAGCAGCAGGCCGAGCCAGGGGCGGGGAGAACGGGCGACACGGGCCATGGCGCGGTCGCTACGGGTCGCGGCCGAGCGCGAGGACCAGGGCGAGGACCACGCGGCGCATCGCGCGATCGTCGAGGCCCGGCTGGCCGCCTGTCAAGGCGCCGCGCGCCGGCCGCGGGTAGGTTCAGATGCAGTATTCCGCGTTGGGGTGGTCGTAGGG
>JAGPCO010000161.1 GCA_018058095.1 Kofleriaceae bacterium | reverse complement strand
GGCTGGGGGAACGGGCTGCCGGTCGGTTCGGCGGCCGGGGCGGCCGCCGCGCCGGGGCGGCCGGCGCCTCGGCGGTGGCCGGGCCGCCCTCGGAGCTCGCCGGCGGCGGGGCCGGGGTGGCGGGGGCGCCCCGGCGCCGCTCCTCCAGCTCCTCGAGGGTGCGCGGCCAGTCGTCGTGCAGCAGGCGCGACAGGCTGCGGTCGGCCAGCAGCTTGCCGCCGGTCTGGCAGGTCGCGCAGTAGTTGGCCTCGTTGGCGGCGTAGACGATGCGCTGGACCGGGTCGCCACAGGCCGGGCACGGCTGGCCGTACTTGCCGTGCACCGCCATCTCGGGTCGGAACGCCGTGACCTTGTCGGGGAAGCCGGCGCCGACCTCGGCCCGCAGGTGCGTGGTCCACCACGTCAGCGTGGCCACGGTCGCGGCGTGCAGGGCCGCCACCTCGGCGTCGTCCAGGGCGGTGGTCAGGCGGAACGGCGACATCCGGGCCCGGTGCAGGATCTCGTCGGAGTAGGCGTTGCCGATGCCGTCGAGCACGGTCGGGTCCGTCAGCGCCCGCTTGATGGTGTGGCGCTCGCTGCGCAGGCGGGCCGCGAACTGCGCCGGGCTGGCGGCGAGGGTGTCGAGGCCGCCGCGGTCGAACGCGGCCAGGCCGTCGGCGCCGCGCACCAGGTGCAGCGAGGCGCGCTTCTTCGGGCTGGCCTCGGTGAAGATCATCGACCCGGTCGGGAAGTCGAAGGCGGCCAGGCCGACCTTGCGCGGGATCGCGGCTGGCACCGGGCCCTGGCGCGGGCTCCAGCGCAGGCGGCCGGCGATCATGAGGTGGATCACGGCGAAGCGATCACCCTCGAAGGCGAGCACGATGCGCTTGCCGAGCCGGCCGACGCTGGTGAGGGTGCGGCCGACCAGCTCGGCCACCGGCGGGTCGACGGTGCGCAGCACGAACGGGCTGGCCAGGCGCAGGCCGGTCAGCGGCGCGCCCTGGGCGTGTGCGGCGATGCGCTCGACGTACACAGTGATGTCGGGCAGTTCGGGCATGCCGGCCGGCCCAGCCTACTGCAAGCCAAAACGGCCGGGATGGGGCCGGGCCGGCTGGCGTATCATGTCGGTAGCATGCGCCTTCGCTCCCTCACCTGCGCCCTGGCCCTGGCCCTGGCCCTGGCCACGGCGTGGCTGGGCGGCTGCGGCGCCAGCGTCGAGGGCGGCGGTGGCGGCGACGTCGACGCGGCGGGGACCAGCCGGTCCGACGCCCGAACCGGGGGCGACGCCGGTGGTGGGGTCGACGCGCTGCCGTGCACTGGCGGCGACCAGCGCACGACCGACAGCAGCGGCACCTGCTACGAGGCGTTCTTCGGCCCGCTGCCGTGGACCGCGGCCCAGGCCGCCTGCGCGGCCCGCGGCGGCGCGCTGGCCAGCATCACCAGCGCGGCCGAGAACACGCTGGTGACCGGCCTCATCGGCACCCTCGACGCCTTCGTCGGCGCGAACGACGTCATGAGTGAGGGCACGTTCACCTGGGCCAGCGGCGAGGCGCTCGTCTACACCAACTGGCGCGCCGGCGAGCCCAACAACGCCAACGGCACCTTCGAGGAGGACTGCATGGTCGTCGAGGGTGGGCGCGGCGGCAGCTGGGACGACCGGCCGTGCGACACGACGATCACCGCCGGGGCCGGGGCCTATCGCTACGTGTGCGAGAGGTAGGACACGGCGCGTCGGCGCCTGGAAGCGGCGAGGTCGTGGTTGCGCGATCGCCGCGGCGGCGCCCATACTGAAGGCATGCGGAGCTGGACCTCGGTGCCTCGCGCCATCGCCAGCCCGCGCCCGACCTGGGCGGCGTGGCGGACGCGGATGATGATCGACCTGCGGCCGCGCCTGTTGCCGGCGCTGGTGGCCGGCCTCGGCGTGAGCCTGCTCATCGGCGCCATCCACCTGATGTCGTCCGATCTGCCGGACATGCCGCGAGAGGCCGGCCTTGATACGCACGTGAGCGTCAGCTTGTTAGAGGTGCGTTTGCTCGAACTCGAACGCGAACGCGAACGAGAGATCGACCGCCAAGGCAGACGCCCCATCAGGCCCAATGACATCCACGCCTGCAAGTTCCGGTCACCGGTGGCGCAAGACTCGACCGCCGGAGGCCCGGCGCGGTGATACACCTGCCGGCGTGAGCGTCCGCGCCGTCCATCACCTCAACGCCGGCACGATGTGCCCGCTCGCCGGCGGCTTGCTCGGCGTGACCACCATGGTCTGCCACTGCCTGGTCATCGAGACCGAGCGCGACGGCCTCATCGTCGTCGACACCGGGTTCTCGACGCTCGACGTGGCCGACCCGCGCCGCATCACCCGGTCGCTGCGGTGGACGGCCCGGCCGACGTTTTCCGCCGACGAGCCGGTCGCGGCCCAGCTCGGTCGGCTCGGGTTCACGCCGACCGACGTCCGCCACGTGGTGATCACCCACCTCGACCTCGATCACGCCGGCGGCCTCATCGACTTCCCGAGCGCGACCGTGCACCTGCACGGGCGCGAACACGCCGCCGCCATGGCCCGCTCGACCAGCAAGGAGCGCTCGCGCTACCTGCCGAGCCAGTGGGCCCACGACGTGCGCTGGCACACCTACGACACCGCGGGCGACACCTGGCGCGGCCTGCCGGCCATCAGCCGCCTGGCCGGCGTCGACGCCGACGTCGGCCTCTTGCCGCTGCACGGTCACACCCGCGGCCACTCCGGCGTGCTGGTGCGGGCCGGCGAGCGCTGGCTGGTTCACGCCGGCGACGCCTACTACGACCGCCGGGTGTTCGGCGGCGCCGCCGGCGCCCAGCCGCGCATCCTGGGCGTGTTCGAGAAGGCCATGCAGATGGACCGCGCCGCCCGCCTGGCCTCGATCGAGGCGCTGCGCGCGCTGCGGCAGGGCCACGCCGACGTCGAGGTGTTCTCGGCCCACGATCAGGGCGAGCTGGCGGCGCTGGCCGGTCGCTGACCACGGCGCGCGGCCTCACGCGCGGCAGCAGCTCACAGCTCGGGCGCGGCGGCGCCGCGGCCGGCGTAGCTGCCGTCAGCCTGGTAGCGCTTGTTCTGCAGCCGGTTGAGGATGGTGCGACCGCGCCAGCCGAAGTACGCGCGCGAGAAGCCGACGATCTGGGTCGGGTCGGTGTACGGGTTCTTGAGGCCGGCCACCGCGACCAGGGCCAGCACCTGCTCGGCCACGCTGACCGGGCAGCCCTTGAGGCGGATGACGTCGCCCTCGCGCGCCAGCTTGGTCGTGGTCGAGATGAGCTTCTTGAAGATGTCGTCGTGGCGGGCGTGGTGCGGATCCTTCTCGTCGCGCGGGCGGTACAGGTTCTCGATGCTGACGAAGTGGCCGTGCAGCTGGCCGTCCCACTGCGCGCAGTCGCCGATGAACACCACCTTCTCGCCCGGGCCGGCGTGGATCGGCCCGTCGTAGGCGCCGAACACCACGTGCATGCGCGGGGTCTTGGCGTCGGTCTCGGCGTCGTAGCGGCGCAGGATCTCGATGGCCTCCTCGATCGCGCCCGGGCAGCCACCCCAGCAGTAGTCGGAGTGCTCGCGCTCGGGCGGCGGCCCGGCGTAGGCGGTGATGTTGGTGCCCTCGAAGTACTTCTCGACCCGGATGAGGCCGACCTTGAAGCCCTGGGCCTTGGCCTGGGCCTGGGCCAGCGTGACGTCGCCGGTCACGGTGATGCGGCTGGCCTCGGTCGTGCCGAAGCCGTAGTCCTCGGCCAGGCGGATGTGGTCGACCGTGCGCGGATCGAGGCCGACGATGCGGCAGCACACCGCGTCGACCGCGACCTGGCTGTTACCCATGATGATGAGCCCGAGCGGAAACGGGCTGGGCGTGAGCATCCGGCCCTCGCCGGCGGTGATGCCGTCGATGCAGATGAACTGCGGCTGGAGGATGTACTGCAGGTCGGCGATCTTCTCGTTGAGCTTGTGGTCGTGGTCGATCAGGCGGTGGCGGTCGTCCTGGATGCCGATGTAGTTCTTCATCGAGAACGTCACCGTGGTCCACGGGTGCGCCTTGAACTTGGGCAGGTTGACGAAGAAGTCGGCCCGCGCGACCGGCTCGGGCGTGAACACGTAGTCGCGCAGGCGCTGCGGGTGGGTCAGCGGGATCTCGACCTGCTGGGTCTCCTCGAACGGGTAGCGGGTGACGCCGCCGACCCGCTCGAGCATCGCGTCCCAGCCCGAGTCGCGGAAGGCCAGGCGGGTCGGCACGGTGATGCCGCACCGCTCGCCCACCGCCAGCTCGGTCAGGCCGCCGTCGGCGCGGTCGCGCAGGGCGCGCAGCACACCCTCGCCGAACTCGGGCCGGGTGTACGCGTGCGGGAACATCTCGCCGGCGGCGACCAGGTTGGGCTTGGCCAGGGTCCGGCCGGTCGGGCGCAGGCCGAGCTCCTCGAGCCCCTCGCGGACGATGGCGCGGATGCGCTCGGGGTCGTAGTCGGCGCAGGCGCGGAGGATGACCCGGGGCTCGGCGGGGATGCGCATGCAAGGAGGGTAGCAGGCGGCGGCGCGGGCGGGACGCCTGACCGGCGCCGGCCGCGGATCGGGCACGGGCACGGCCTGCTAGTACAGGATCTCGCCGACGACGATGTCGGCCTTGGTGCTGCCGACCGGGCCGACGAAGCGCACGTTCAGCTGCTTGCCGCCGCCGAGCTTGACCAGGGTGTGCTGGCGCGCCATCGGCCGGCCGTCGCGGTCGTGGAAGGGGGCCAGCACCATGGCCTGGCCGGGCTTGTCGATCGTGTTGGTCACCGTCGCCGCCGCCACCATCTTGTCGCCGTCGGTGAAGACGTGGAGGTCACTCACCACCATGGCCAGGGGCCGCGGCGCCGGCAGCGCGCGCAGGGCGCGGACCTGGGCCCCGGTGGCCTCGGGGCGCTCGGCCTTGGCCTCGTCGAGCAGCACGAAGGTGCGGGTGGCGCCGGCCGGGATGAACAGGCGCTCGCCCACGAGCGGCCAGGTTCGCCCGTCGGCCGCCGCCATCTCGCCGTCGACCGTGACGTAGGCGTCGACGCTGCCGCGGTTGTCGGCGTCGACCAGGATGAAGGTGCTGCGCTGGCCGGCGGCGGGGTCACCCAGCACGTCGGTGCGCAGGTGCGCCTTGTCGCTGACGACGACCGTGCCCTCGGGGAGCTCGGCGGTGCCGGCGCCCTTGCAGCCGAGCGCGAGCAGCACGGCGCACGCCGCCGGCAGGGAGGGGGACCACATGGGCAAAAGGTAGCACCCCGCAGCGGCCGGGTCCGTGGGCGGGTGGCGCCAGGTCGGCGCACGGCGCGCGGCGGCCGCGCCGTTTGCGGCTATGGTCGACGCCATGCCACGCCCGATCGCCCTGTGCGCCGCCGCCGCCCTGCTCGCGTGCTCGGGCGGCGGGCGCACGTCCCCCGACCCGACGGAGCCGACCATGCCCGAGCCGACCAGCGCCGACGCCGCGCCCGCCGCCGCCAGCGACGACCCGTACCTCTGGCTCGAGGAGGTCGAGGGTGAGCGTGCGCTGGCCTGGGCGCGCGAGCGCAACCGGGACAGCCAGGCCGAGCTCGAGGCGGTGCCGGGCTTCACCGAGCACCGAGACCGGCTGCGCGCCATCCTCGACTCCAAGGACAAGATCCCCTACGTCGGGCGGCGCGGCGCCCACTACTACAACACCTGGCAGGACGAAGCCCACCCGCGCGGCCTGTGGCGGCGCACCTCCCTGGCCGAGTTCAAGAAGGCGACGCCGCGCTGGGAGACCGTGCTCGACGTCGACGCGCTGGCCGCTGCGGACAAGGAGAACTGGGTGTGGGGCGGGCCGACCTGCTTGCCGCCGGCGTTCGAGCGCTGCCTGATCTCGCTGTCGCGCGGCGGCGCCGATGCCACCGTCGTGCGTGAGTTCGACATCGGCCGCAAGCAGTTCGTCGACGGCGGCTTCGCCCTGCCCGAGGCCAAGAGCGAGGTGGCGTGGAAGGACGCGGACACGATCTACGTCGCGACCGACTTCGGCCCGGGCTCGATGACCGACGCCGGCTACCCGCGCATCGTCAAGGAGTGGAAGCGCGGCACGCCGCTGTCGGCCGCCACCACCGTGTTCGAAGGCAAGGCGTCCGACGTCAGCGTCAGCGCGGCCCGGACCTGGGAGCCGGGCCACACCCGCGACCTCGTCACCCGGATCATCACCTTCTTCACCAGCGAGACCTTCCTGCGTGAGGGCACCACCCTGACCAAGATCGACGTCCCCGACGACGCCTCACCTGGCTTCTGGGGCGACTACCTGGTGGTGACGCTGCGCAGCGACTGGACCGTGGGCGGGGCGACCTGGGCCAAGGGGGCGCTGCTGGCCATCCCGTGGACCCGCTTCGCCGCCGGCGACCGCGCCTTCACGGCGCTGTTCACGCCGGCCGCCAACCGGTCGCTGGCGGGCATCTCGGCCCTGCGCAGCGCGCTCATCGTCAACGAGCTGGAGGACGTGCACAACCGCCTGTACCAGTGGCGGGTCGATCGGGCCGGGCGCTTCACCCGGACCGACTTCCCGGCCGCGGCCGGGCTGACCACCACCAGCGTCAGCGCGGTCGATCCGCTCGGGGCGACCGACGAGTACTGGCTCTACACCTCCGGCTTCACCACCCCGTCGACGCTGGCGCTCGGCGCCCTCGGCGGCGCGGTGACCCAGCTCAAGCAGAGCCCGGCCTTCTTCGACGCCAAGGGGGTCGTCGTCGAGCAGCACTTCGCGACCTCGCGCGACGGGACCCGGGTGCCGTACTTCCAGATGCACCGCGAGGGCCTCGCGCTCGACGGGCAGACCCCGACCCTGTTGACCGGCTATGGCGGGTTCGAGCTGTCGCTCACGCCCGACTACGATCCCTTCACCGGCGCCTCGTGGGTCGAGCGGGGTGGGGTGGCGATCACCGCCAACATCCGGGGTGGCGGCGAGTACGGCCCCGGCTGGCACCAGGCCGCGCTCGGGCACCATCGCCAGCGCGCCTACGACGACTTCATCGCCGTGGCCGAGGATCTCATCCGCCGCAAGGTCACCTCACCGGCCCGCCTCGGCATCCAGGGCGGCTCCAACGGCGGCCTGCTGGTCGGGGTGATGCTGACCCAGCGGCCGGACCTGTTCGGCGCCGTCGTGTGCGAGGTGCCGCTGCTCGACATGCGGCGCTACCACAAGCTGCTGGCCGGCGCCTCGTGGATGGCCGAGTACGGCGACCCCGACGACCCGGCCGACTGGGCCGCCATCTCCGCCTACTCGCCGTACCAGAACGTCAAGCCCGGCGTGAAGTACCCCCGGACGCTGTTCACGTCGTCGACCCGCGACGACCGGGTCCACCCGGGCCACGCCCGCAAGATGGTGGCGCGCATGCGCGAGCAGGGCCACGACCTGCTCTATTACGAGAACATCGAGGGTGGCCACGGCGGCGCCGCCAACCACGAGCAGGCCGCGTACCTGCAGGCGCTGTCCTACGCGTTCCTGCGCAAGCAGCTCGGCCTGCGGTGAGCGGGGGCGACCTCGCGCCGGTTCGCCTCGAGCCGCTGGCGCCGATCCATGCCGCGGCGCTGCACGCCGCGCTGGGGCGAGCCGAGGTGTGGCAGTACCTCGACGCCCCGGTGATGGCATCGGTCGCCGCCACCGAGGCCTGGGTGGCCCGGGTGTGCGCGGGCGCGCCGGCCGGCGCCGGTGTCCGCTGGTGGAACTTCGCCATCGTCGAGTCAGCCACCGGCGAGGTGTGCGGCCACCTGCAGGCGACGGTGTGGACCGGCTGGGCCGAGGTCGCCTACCTGCTCGGGCCGGCCTGGTGGGGCCGTGGTCTGGCGCGCGCGGCGGTGGCGTGGCTGCTGGTGCGCCTGGCCGAGCACGGCTGCGCCGAAGCGTGGGCCGCGGTCCACGCCAGCAACCGCCGATCGCGCCGGCTGCTCGAGGCGCTCGGGTTCACCCTGGCGACGCCGCGGGCCGAGATGGCCTCGCACGGGCCGGCCGACGTCTGCTACCGGCTGGAGCTGAAGCCAAGCGCGCCAACCTGACTGCCGGCGGCGCGCGTCGCAGCGGGCTCAGGCCGCGCCGAGCTTGCTGCTGGGCACGGCCGAGGCGGCGGCGACCGGCGCCCCGGAGCTGGTCGGTGCGGCGGCGGTCGCGGCGCTGGCCGGCTTGACCTTGATACGCGCGCTGCCCTCGTGGAAGCGGATGACCTCGCGCACCTTCTCGGGCAGCTCGAGCTCGGTGATGTCGAACGAGGCGATGGCCGAGGCCAGGGTGGCGACCCGCTCTTGCGGGGTGGCCCGCTTGTCGATGATGACCCGGAACTCGCCCTTGACGCGGCACAGGCCGCCGTTACCGACGCTGGCGCCAAGGGACTCGTACGAGACCTTGATCGCGAGTTGCTCGGCGGCGGACTCGAGGAGCTCGAGGAGCAGCTCTGGCTTCATGGGAGAGGCACCCTATCAGCCTCGATCGCGAGGACCAACTTATTGACGCACGTAAACAAGCGGAGCGATCTCGGGATCGGCTCGAATGTCCGGGATTCCGGACACTCCGGGGCGCCCCGAGATCGGATCAGGGCAGCGCGGCCACGGCCACGGGGGCGGCCACGAACACGTTGCCGATCACGATTCCGATCACGTCGACGTGGACACGGACGCGGACGCGGACGCGGACGCCGGGAACGTCACGGCCCGGGCGGCGGTGGTACAGTCGCAGGCCCTCCATGGTTCCCGGGATCGAGCAGCGCCACGTCACGGCGCGCGACGGCACGCGGATCGGCTACCAGGTGCGTGGTACGGGCCCGGCGGTGGTGCTGGCCAACGGCCTGGGCGGGACCTACATCGCCTTCCGCCACCTGTACGAGCTGCTCGGCCAGCGCTACCGGGTGGTGTGCTGGGACTACCGCGGCCTGTACACCACCGCGGCGCCGGCCGACCCGCACGCCAACACGGTGGCGCACCAGGTCGAGGACCTGATCGACATCCTCGACGCCGAGGGCATCGACCGGGCGGTGCTGTGTGGGTGGTCGATGGGGGTCCAGGTCGGCTTCGAGACCTGGCGCCAGCACCGCGGCCGGGTCGCCGGGTACCTGGCCATCAACGGCACCTCGGGCAAGGCCTTCCACACCGTGCTGTCGTCGCGCCTCATCGGCCAGGTCATCCCGACCCTGCTGCAGCTGGTCCGGGCCCAGGCCGACCTGGTCGGCCGGGCCAGCCAGGTGGTGGCCGGATCCGACGCCCTCATCGCCGCGCTCAAGCGCTTCGGCCTGGTGTCGGGCACGATCGACACCGAGGTGTTCCGCACCATCGCCGCCGGCTTCCGCACCATCGACTGGCGCATCTACAGCGACCTCCTGGCCCGCCTCGATCAACACGACGCCGCCGATCTCTTGCCCTCGATCGCCGTCCCGACGACCATCGTCACCGGAGACCGCGACATCATGACCCCACCGTCGACCGCCGAGCGCATCCACCGCGCCATCCCGGGCTCACGCCTGGTGGTCATCACCGGCGGCACCCACTACACCCCGGTCGAGTATCCCGCGGTGGTCTGTGACGAGCTGACCCGCCTGCTGGCGCGGGTGCCGGGCTGGGGCGACGACGGGGCAGGGCGAGGCTGACCATGCAGTGCCCGAGCTGCCAGGCCGAGAACCTCGACATCGACCTCAAGTGCACGCAGTGCGGCCAGCCACTGACCAGCACCGGCGCTCACCGCATGATCGGCTCGATGGTGCTCGGCCAGTACGAGCTGGTCGACATCCTCGGCCAGGGCGGCATGAGCGTGGTCTACAAGGGGCGGCACAACCTGACCGACCAGGAGGTCGCGCTCAAGATCCTGCCGCCCGAGCTGGCCGCCCACGCCCAGGTCAAGTCGCGCTTCCTCGAGGAGGCCAAGGCGCTGGCCGCGCTCGACCACGCCAACATCGTCCACCTCTACAACTTCGGGCAGGAGAACGGCTGCTTCGTCCTGGCCATGCAGTTCATCCGCGGCAAGACGTGGGAACGCATGATCATGGAGAACCAGCGCCTGGACTGGACGGTGTCGGCCCGCATCACCGTCGACGTCCTGCGCGCGCTCGAGTACGCGCACGGGCGCGGCGTGGTGCACCGCGACATGAAGCCGTCGAACGTGCTGGTCCGGCAGGACGACGGCGTGGCGACGGTGATGGACTTCGGCATCGCCAAGATGACGACGTCGACCCGCCTGACCGCGACCGGGCAGACCATGGGCACGGTGCGCTACATGTCGCCCGAGCAGGTGCGCGGGCAGGAGGTCGACCTGTCGACCGACCTGTACTCCCTTGGCGCCACGCTGTACGAGTCGCTCACGGGTGACACCCCGTTCGACGGCAACACCCACTTCGAGATCATGACCAAGCACCTGTCGGAGGTGCCGGTGCCGCCGTCGCAGCGCGGGGTCGTGTTGCCGGCTGGCCTCGAGCAGGCCCTGCTGACCTCGCTGGCCAAGAAGCCGGCTGACCGCTTCGCCTCGGCGCGCGACTTCCGCAAGGCGATCGAGGCGGTGCTCAAGCTGGAGGACGTCGGCATCGCCGAGACCATGCGGCTGGCGCGGGACTCGCTGGCCCCGGCCCTGCGCGCCGGCGACGTCAGCAAGCCGACCGCGTCGGCGGTGGCCCCGGTCTCGACCTCGCCCGGCCGGCCGGCCAAGGCCACCACGCTGGCCGACAAGCTCGAGCCGAGCGGCGCGCACCCGGTGGCCCGGCCCAGCTCGACCCCGTGGCCGGTGATCATCGGCGCGGTGGTGGCGGTGGCGGCGACCGCGGTCGGCGCCGTGCTGTACGTGCGGCGTGACCGCACGCCGGCGGCGACCGCGCCGGTCCGGCCGGAGCGGCCGGCCGCGTTCCAGCCGCCCGGCCAGGCCTGGACCAGCCAGTACGACGACGGCGCGCTCGGGTTCTACTCGACCGATCCGGCCGTCGACGCCCAGGCGGTGCGCAAGGTCTTCACCGAGGCGGTGGGCGAGCTCGACCGCTTCATCGCCGAGCGCATCGCCGGGGAGCAGCTGGCCATCCGCCCGCTCAACGTCATCGCCGTGCCGGCGGCCGCCCTGTGCTCGCCAGCCACCTATACCGAGCGCAAGGTCGACGGCACCCTGCACACCCGCCCGGTCGATCCGGAGGTGTGCAAGACCCGCCGCTTCTACTACCGGACGACGGATCGGTCGCTGCTGGTTCGCGCCGACGAGGTTGGCCTGCCACGGGCGGTGCGCGAGGGGGTGGCTGACTTCGTGCAGATCCACCGGCCCGATCTCGAGGACCTGGTGCGCGACTATCAGAAGACCCTGTGAGCGGCCGCGGCCGGCGGGTCACGATCCCGGGCCAGGCACCGATGAATCGCCGGGGAGCGTTGACACCCTCGGCCGGCCCCTCCAATAATCATCACGGCTTTCGCGCCTTTCGCGTTCCGGGGGAGCTCCATGTCGCGCACGGTCATCGCAGGGGTAGTCGCGGCGGTCATCGCCGTCCTGACCGCTGTTGCCTACTTCGTCACCACCTCGTCGCTCGACGACCGCGCTCGCAAGGAGGCCGGCGACCGCGTCGCCCGCGCCCAGAGCCTGGTCACCCAGAGCGCCAAGCTCGAGGCGCTGTCGCTGCAGAAGGACGCCGAGCGGCTGTCGGTCGACGCCGGCTTCCTGCGCGCCCTCAACACCGACAACCAGGCCGAGCGGGCCCAGCAGGCCAGCCTGGCCTTCCAGCGCTTCAAGGCCGCCAGCAGCGACGACGCCGACCCTGACATCATCGCGCTGGTCAGCAAGACCGGCGACATCGTCGCGATGCAGGACATCCCCAACCCGGTCGCCAGCGAGTGGAAGGACGCCAGCGGCAAGGTCGTCTGGCCGGCCGTCGCGCTGGTGCTCGAGCAGCGCAACATCATCAGCGAGATCTGGGACTACCCGGGCAAGGGCCTGATGCGGGTCGGGGTGGCGCCGGTCATCGACGTCGACGCCCAGGCGGTCGGCGAGGCGGACGCCAAGGTCATCCGCGGCGTCGTCGTGGTGGCGTACGCGATGACCCAGGCCGGCGCCAAGAAGATGGCGCTCGACCTCGGCACCGAGGTGGCCTACTTCAACGCTGGGCGGGTCGACGCCACCAGCTTCAGCAGCGGGTCCGAGCAGGCCCAGCAGACCCTGGCCACCCTGCTCGGCAAGGGCCTGGCCGATCCCAAGACCGGCATCATGTCGGTCACCGTCCGCGGCGAGCACTACCTGGCGGCCTCGGCCCGGATCCCGCGGGCGCAGAGCAAGCAGCTCCCCGATGGTTACCCGGCGGCGCAGTCGGGTGTCGTCATCCTGATGGGCAGCAGCGCCGCCGGCGGCGCCAGCGTGGGCTGGCTGGTCCTGCTGGTCGGCATCGGCGGCCTGCTGGTGGCGCTGGCTGGCGTGTACCTGACCCACCGCCGCCTGATGAGCCAGGTCGATCAGGTCGAGCTGGGCGTGGCCGACATCATCAACGGCAACGTCGACCGCACGTTCCGCCCGGTCGGCGCCGAGCTCGACGGCCTGGCCAACGGCCTCAACGTCATGCTGGCCCGCCTGCTCGGCCGGCCCGAGCCGGGTGAAGAGGAGCTCGACGACGACGGCAACCCGATCGTGCCGGGCCGGGTCGAGTTCGACGACCAGGCCGAGGCCGGGCGCGGCCAGGCCGACCCCGAGCTGTCCCGCCTGGCCCAGGAGTCGGAGCCCGACTACTACAAGCGGGTCTACACGGACTACCAGGCGGCGCGGAAGCAGGTCGGCCAGCCCGACAACGTGTCGTTCGAGAGCTTCATCGCCAAGCTCAAGGTCAACGAGGGCAAGCTCAAGGCCCTGCACCAGTGCAAGACCGTGCGCTTCCGCGTGGTGACCGCCGACGGCAAGGTCTCGCTCAAGCCCGTCCCGATCTTCGAGTAGCCGCCGCAGCTGCCCCTGCGGCGGCCACTTCGGCTGCTCCTGCAGCTGCGCCTGCCCGCATAGCTGCCGCTGCCGCTGCTCCTGCTCCCGCCGCTGCCGCTGCCGCTGCCGCTGCTCCTGCTCCTGCTCCCGCCGCTGCCGCTGCCGCTGCCGCTGCCGCTGCTCCTGCCGCTGCCGCTGCCGCTGCTCCTGCCGATGCCGCTGCCGCTGCCGCTGCTCCTGCT
>JAGPCO010000221.1 GCA_018058095.1 Kofleriaceae bacterium | reverse complement strand
CGGCTTCCAGAACTTGAAGCCGGCGGCCTCGCCCAGCGGCTTGGCCACGAACATCGTCTCCGGGTCGCAGTACAGGTAGAAGTGGCTGTCGGGCCGCAGCACCCGGTACACCTCGGCGAACAGCTCGGGGAAGCGGCTGTTGGGGAAGATCTCGAACCAGTCGTTGCTCGAGGCCTTGCTGTGCTTGAGCCGGGTGGTGGTGCCGACCGCGCGGTGTTTCTCGAGCGACTCGTAGGGGGGATCGGTGATCACCAGATCGACCGACGCGTCGGGCAACGTGCGCAGCCAGCGCACTGCGTCGCCGTGGCCGATCTGGAACCGCGAAGGGAGCATGCGCCCACCTTGCCAGACCCCTCTGACAATCTGTTCAGTGGTCGAGGCGGGTCAACGCGAGACGGCCAGGCCGAGCGTGGTGCCGACCAGGGTGCTGTGGCCGTCGGCCGGCCCACCGGCGAAGTACAGCTCCCCGCGGTAGGCGCTGACCGACGCGGTGATCGGCCCCATCGCCAGCTCGAAGCCGGTGCCGTAGCGATACCCCGTACCCCACGAGCGCTCGCCGCTCATGCGGTCGATCAGCAGCGCGCGCGTCGGCCCGCCGCTGAGGCTGACCGTGACCGGGCCCTTCTGCAGCCAGCCCCAGCGCGCCATCAGCGACGACGACGCCCCGAGGTACCGCGGCGCCTCGGTCGACAGCCCCTGGTCGGCGCTCCACGACGGCAGCGCCAGCGACTGCGAGGTGACGTTGTGGCCGTGGATCCAGGCCTCGACGGCGAAGGCGCGGCTCCCCATGCCGACTCCGACCGACCCCGACTCACCCTGGACGTCATCGACGGTGGCGGCCATCGGACCATGGCACGCCCACTTGGCGTCGTAGCCGGCAGCCATGTAGCCAGGACCACAGCCCGCCGCGACGGCCGCGAGCGCCAGGACCGTGGGCACGGCGAAGGGGAACGTGCCGTCGGCCGCGATCGCGATCCGTCTCATCCTCATCGCACGCTGGGTCGGCCGGACCGGCGCGACGTTGAGGGCCTCTCCGCGGCGGCGCGCCGGTCGAGTCACCCGGTATGCGCATGTCGTGGGTCGTGCTCGCCGCCCTCTCCCCCGCCGCCAGCTGCAAGTATCTCGATCAGCCCAAGAAGACCGGCGCGCTCGAGAAGCGCGTCGACGAGCTGGCCGACGTGGTCAGCGAGCTCACCGGCAAGCCGGTGGCGCAGCGGGCCAAGGCCGGTCATGGCGACGACCACGCCGACAAGGACAAGAAGGACAAGAAGGGCGCCAAGGGCAAGAAGGCCAAGAAAGGCGACGGTGAGGGTGAGGGTGAGCACGGCGACGACGAGGCCGGCGCGGCCGAGGACGAGGCCGCGGCCGACCACGGCGACGGTGACGGCGACCACGGCGACGGCGACGGCGACGGCGACGCGGATCACGCCGCCGACGAGACCGACGACGAGCACGGCGGCGTCCATGCCCGTCGTGGCCCGGAGGTGCCCCGGCGCGAGCGCGGCGGCGACGAGCGCGACGCGCTCGACCGGCTGGGCGAGGCCGACGAGGCGACCGGCGCACACGACAAGGCCGCCGACAAGGCCGCCGACAAGGACAAGGCCAAGGACGACGCCCACGGCAAGGCCGGCCACGGCGACGCGCCGCACTGGAGCTACGGCGGCCCCGAGGGCCCGGCGGCCTGGGGCAAGCTCGACCGCGAGTTCGCCGCGTGTGGCAAGGGCAAGGCGCAGTCGCCGGTCGACATCACCCCGCGCAAGACCGACAGCGAGCTGATCATGGCGTACACCGCCAGCCGGGGCGAGGTGTGGGACACCGGCCACGCGCTGCAGGTCGACCTGGCCTCGGCCGGCTTCATCGTCCTCGACGACGTGCGCTACGACCTGGTGCAGTTCCACGTGCACACGCCGAGCGAACACACCCTGGCCGGCGAGCAGTTCCCGATGGAGGTGCACCTGGTGCACAAGAGCAAGACCGGCAAGCTCGCGGTCATCGGCGTGTTCTACGACGTCGGCGGCGACGGCGGCGTGCTCGGGCCGGTCGTCAAGGGTGGCCTGCCCAAGGCCGGGCAACGCCGCGCCCTCAAGAAGTTCGACCCGCTCGCGCTCTTGCCCGAGTCGACGACCTCGTACCGCTACGACGGCTCCCTCACCACCCCGCCGTGCACCGAGGGCGTGAAGTGGATCGTCATGAAGCGGTCCATGAGCGCCAGCAAGGACACCGTCGGCGCCATCAACACCCGCTTCGGCGACAACGCCCGCCCGGTCCAGCCCCTGGGCGATCGCCGGATCCGCTAGCAGGACGCTGAGAGCGCCGGGCCGCGGCGGTTCTCGCGCCCTGCCCGTGCCCGTTGCCCGTGCCCGTGCCCGTGCCGTGCCCGATCGCGGTCAGGCGCCGGGGCGGTCCCATCCCGCGGCGCAGACGGTATGGTCGCGCCATGAAGGGCAACGACTACCGCGACCGCATCGCCGCCTACGTGCTGGCCGGCTTCGGCGAGCACGGCGTGGTCGTGTACACCGAGGTCCACCTCGGCAAGACCATCATCGGCAAGGACCGCAAGGTCGACGTCTTCGTGGTGCGCCAGCACGACCAGCGCGCCGTCGCGCTCGAGTGCAAGTTCCAGGACTCGCAAGGCACCACCGACGAGAAGATCCCGTACGCGCTGGCCGACCTCGAGGCGCTGCCGGTGCCCGGCTACCTGGTCTACGCCGGCGAGGGCTGGTCCAAGGGCGTGCTGCACTCGCTCGAGGCGTCGCCGCGCGCGGCCCACTGCCTGCCGGGGCCGGACCTGGCGCGCGGGGCCAACACCCGCCAGCTCGACCACCTGCTGGCGGCGGCGTTCGGGCTGTGGGAGCTGGTCATCCCCGCCGCGCGCCGGTTCCGGGGCTAGCAGGGTGCTGAGAAACGCCGCGCAGCGGCGTTTCTCGCGCCCTGCTCCGTGCCCGTGCCCGTGCCCGTGCCCGTGCCCGATCGCTCGGGCGGTGCCGGCCGCGACCGCCCGGCAGCTTGGCGGTCTATGTGGCAGCTGGCAGGCGCAGCCGAGCGACGCGCAGCAGGTTGTAGGCGGCGCCAACCAGATGCGCCACGAACTGCGTGCGCCTTTGGCCGCGGTAGCGGGTGCGCCGGAATCCGGCGACGGTCTTGGCCCACCCAAAGACCTGCTCGATGCGTTTGCGGACCTGCTGGCTGATCGAATATCCGACGTGGCGCGTTGTCCGTTCGTCGATCGCCGAGCGGCGGCGGGTCTGATGTTGCGCCACGTGCGGCGTCGTGCCGAGCGCTCGGCAGTCATCGACGAAGTCACGGGTGTCATAGCCGCGGTCCGCGCCGACGGTGGACCGGGCGGTGCGATCCGCTGCTGCCAGCATCCCGAGGGCCACCTCGCGCTCGGCGAAGCCCGTCGCTGGACTGACCTGCAGGTCGACGAGCAGGCCGTGCCGGTTTCAACCAGGGCGTGGCCCATGTACGACAGCTTCGCCGGCTGTCCGGAATCACGGGACGAGAAGCAGCGCTTCTATCGGATGGCGCGGCGCTCTGCGACCGAGACTGCGGCGATCCTCGACATCCTCGACCGCCGCCAGGCCGTCGCCGCCTCCGTCCTGGCGCCCGCGCTCGAGTTGCTCGAGCGGGTCGTCGCCATGCTGGCTCGTCTGGCCGGAGCCTGACCGCCCAGACTCGGGCACGGGCACGGGCACGGGCACGGGCACGGGGCAGGTCGCTGCAAACGCGGCTGCGCCGCGTTTGTCAGCGTCCTGCTAGCGCCTCAGTCCTCGAGCGTGTCCCCGCCCGGGCCGGTGCGCTC
>JAGPCO010000056.1 GCA_018058095.1 Kofleriaceae bacterium | reverse complement strand
GCGTGGCGCGGGTGGACAAGGGCGTGGAGAGGGGCAGCGCCTGCCCACAGCAGTCCGCCCGGGCCTGGACGTGCGGACCCTGAGGGGTGTTTCCACCCTGGACCGTGACCCAGACACCCGCTTCGCCGGGTGGGGTCTGGGTCAGGGACGGATTCGAAAGAATCCGGTTGGGGGAGCCACGACAGCCCCGGGAAGACCGCTGTGGGCAGGCGCCCGGCGAAGCCGGGCGTCAGGGCCAGGGCCCGCGTCAGGGCCCGCGTCAGGGCCCGCGTCAGGGCCCGCGTCAGGGCCCGCGTCAGGGCCCGCGTCAGGGCCCGGCTTCGCCAGGCGCCTGTCCACAGCGCGAGGCCGAAGGCCGACCCCGGGGCGATCCGAAGTCGTTACGGGGTCGGGCTCGCTAGCCCCGCAGCGCGGCGGCGCGCTGGCGCAGCACGTGGCTCGCTAGCCCCGCAGCGCGGCGGCGCGCTGGCGCAGCACGTACTGCAGAATTCCGCCGTGGGCGAGGTACTCGACCTCCTGCGGCGTGTCGACCCGGGCGATGGCGGTGAAGGTCTTGCCGTCGGCGGTCACCGTCACCTTCTTCTTGGGCGACAGGCCGGCGGCGACGCCGGTGATGGTGAAGGTCTCGCTGCCGGTCAGGCCGAGCGAGGCCGCGTCCTGGCCCGGCTCGAACTGCAGCGGCAACACGCCCATGCCGATGAGGTTGGAGCGGTGGATGCGCTCGAAGCTCTTGGCGATGACCGCGCGCACGCCGAGCAGCTGGGTGCCCTTGGCCGCCCAGTCGCGCGAGCTGCCGGTGCCGTACTGCTCGCCGGCCAGCACCACCAGCGGCACGCCCTCGCCGACGTAGCGCATGGCCACGTCGTAGATGCTGGCCTGGTCGCCGCTCGGGAAGTGCTTGGACAGGCCACCCTCGACCCCGCCCAGCATGAGGTTCTTGAGGCGGATGTTGGCGAAGGTGCCGCGCACCATCACTTCGTGGTTGCCGCGGCGCGCGCCGTACTGGTTGTAGTCGGCCGGCTGCACGCCGTGGCTGCTGAGGTACGCCGCCGCCGGCGAGGTCTTGGCGATGTTGCCGGCCGGCGAGATGTGGTCGGTCGTGACCGAGTCGCCCAGGATGGCCAGGCAACGCGCGCCGGCCAGGTCGGTCTGCGCCTTCGGGGTGGGCTGCAGGTCGTCGAAGAACGTCGGCTTGCGGATGTAGGTCGAGGCGCCGTCCCACGCGAAGGTCGGCCCGGTCGGCGCGGCCAGCTTGCGCCAGCCGGCGTCGCCGGCGAACACCTCGGCGTAGCGCGACACGTACTGCTCGCGCTTGACGGCGCGGCGCAGGGCGTCGGCCACCTCGGCCGGGCTCGGCCACACGTCGCGCAGGTAGACCGGCTTGCCGTCGCGATCGGTGGCGATCGGGTCGTTGCCGAGGTCGATGTCCATGGTGCCGGCGATGGCGTAGGCCACCACCAGCGGCGGCGACGCCAGGTAGTTGGCGCGCACCACCGGGTTGACGCGGCCCTCGAAGTTGCGGTTGCCCGACAGCACCGAGGTCACCACCAGGTCGCCGTCCTTGATGGCGGCGGCGATGGCGTCGTGGACCGGGCCGGAGTTGCCGATGCAGGTGGTGCAGCCGTAACCGACCAGGTTGAAGCCGAGCGCGCTCAGGCTGGGCATGACGCCGGCCGCCTCGAGGTACTCGGTCACCACCTGCGAGCCGGGCGCGAGGCTGGTCTTGACCCAGGGCTTGCTGGTCACGCCGCGCGCCGCCGCCTTCTGCGCGACCAGGCCGGCCGCCATCATCACCGACGGGTTCGAGGTGTTGGTGCAGCTGGTGATGGCGGCGATGACCACGGCGCCGTGGCCGAGCTCGAACGTGCCGCGGTCGGTCGTGACCGCGCGCGCCGGCGTGGCCGGGTTGCCCTTGTCGCCGAGGATGGCCGGCAGGGCCTTCTTCCAGGCCGGCTGCGCGCCCGACAGGGCGATGCGGTCCTGCGGGCGCTTGGGCCCGGCGATCGACGGCACGACCGTGGCCAGGTCGAGCGACAGGGTCTCGGAGAAGCGGAGCGTGGCGCTCGGGTCGCGCCACAGCTGGTTCTCCTTGCAGTACCGCTCGGTCAGCTGGCACTGCTCCTCGCTGCGGCCAGTGAAGCGCAGGTAGTTGATGGTCTCGTCGTCGACCGGGAAGAAGCCCATGGTCGCGCCGTACTCGGGCGCCATGTTGGCGATGGTGGCGCGGTCGGGCAGGGACAACGCGCCGATGCCGTCGCCGAAGAACTCGACGAACTTGTCGACCACGTTCTTCTTGCGCAGCATCTCGGTCACGGTCAGCACCAGGTCGGTCGCGGTCGCGCCCTCGGGCAGGCGGCCGCGCAGCTCGAACCCGACCACCTCGGGGATGAGCATGGCCATCGGCTGGCCGAGCATGACCGCCTCGGCCTCGATGCCGCCGACGCCCCAGCCCATCACGCCCAGGCCGTTGACCATGGTGGTGTGCGAGTCGGTACCGACCAGCGAGTCCGGGTAGGCCACGGTGACGCCGCCCTTGTCCTCGCTCCACACCACGCGGGCCAGGTACTCGAGGTTGACCTGGTGGCAGATGCCGGTGCCGGGCGGGACCACGCGCATGTTGGAGAAGGCCTGCTGGCCCCAGCGCAGGAAGAGATACCGCTCCTGGTTGCGCTCGTACTCGAGGTCGACGTTCTTGCCGAACGCGACCGGCGAGCCGTACACGTCGACCTGGACCGAGTGGTCGATGACCAGGTCGACCGGCTTGAGCGGATTGATCGCCGTGCCGGGCAGGCCGAGGCCGACGAAGGCGTCGCGCATCGCGGCCAGGTCACACACGGCGGGCACGCCGGTGAAGTCCTGCATGAGGACCCGGGCCGGGCGCAGCTGCACCTCGTGTTCGACCCGCTTGGCCGGGTTCCAGCCGGCCACGGCCTCGATGTCGGCCCGGGTGACGGTGGCGCCGTCCTCGTGCCGCAGCAGGTTCTCGAGCAGGATCCGCAGCGAGTAGGGCAGGGTGGCGACGTCGCCGACCTTGGCCTTGATGAGCGCGTCGAGACGGTAGATCTCGACCTGCTTGGTGCCGACGGTGAGGGTGGCCTTGCTGGCGAACGAGTTGACGGTGCTCATGCGGGCCGGACTGTAGCAGGCCGGCCGCGGCTGGTGGTGCGAGCGGCGGTCGTCCGCCGCCGGCGCAGGTGCCGCGCTGGCAGCACTGGCGGCGGGGCGATTGCCAGACTGGCGCGGGTGGTGGCCGGCGGTGCGGGGGCTCGCCGGGTTACGCGCTGGCACTGGCGCTGCAAGGCCCAGTCACCATGCCGACCACCCTGGACCCCGCGATCCTTCGTCCGCTCCTGGCCCGCCGGGGCCGCCACCTCGTCGCCCTGGTCGGGTTGGGGGGCCTGCTGATCGGCGTGGGCCTCTACGCCACCGCTCGGCCAGGCGCGACCTCCAGTCCGATGACACACCCTGGTCCGGACGCAGTGCCGGCGCTGAGCTGGGCCCCATCGATCGACGGGACGATGCCGCGGGTCGGGCCAGCCGACCGGCTCATCCTGCGCCAGCCGGACGCCACCACCGCACGTGCCGAGCTGGCCCTTGGCCCGGTCGGTCACGGCCGCGAAGCCATGGCCTGGCATCGACGCAGCCTGCTGGTGCTGGCGGCGGCAACCGCAGCCCGCGACGACGGCCAGCTCGAGGTAGCGTGGGCCGGCGCGCTGCGGCTCGTCGGCGCGGCCGGCGCCGCCCGTGGTCTCGACCCGCTCTGGCGCGCGGTGACCGCATCGCGCGCCGAGCAAGCTAGCCGCCTGCTGGACGAGGTGTGGCGCCACCCGGACGCGGACGGGCCGACACGTGCCCGCTGGGCGGTGGCCCTCGCCGCGGTCCAGGCGGCGACCCGCACCGAGGCGGCGTCGACGCTCGACCACGTCGCCAGCGCCGGCGCGACCCGGTGGCGCCTGGCGGTCGAGGACTCCGAGCGCCGGATCGGTCAGGTCGCCCAGACCATCCTCATCGGCGCCGTGGAGGCGCCGTGAGGCTGCCGCGGCACGACCTGCCGACCGGCTGGAGCCGGGTGGTGGCGTGGCCGGAGGTGGCGGCCGGGCTGGTGCTGTCGTTCGTCGTCATCCTGGCGATCGCCTACGCCCACGCCGCCGCGCAGCGCCCGGCCCGCCGCGTGTCGATCGGGCTGGCGACGCCGGCCGTGTCCGGCGCCGTCACGGCGCCAGCGCCGCCGCCAGGTGCGCGCTGACCAGGTCCCATCCACACTCCGGCCGCGCCGGCAGGAAGTAGTCGTCGTGATCACACCCGGCCGCCGTCACCAGCAGCGGCGGCGTCGGGATGATGGCGCCGACGGCGCGCAGGTGGTCGAGGTAGAGCTGGCCAGGCGCGGGTGAGCCCTGCGTCTGCGCCGGCAGCGTGTGGTCGCTGGTCGACACCAGCGGCAGGACGTTCGCCGTCAGCAGCGGGCCGGGCAGGGCGTAGGCCGGCGACATCGCCCGCATCCAGCGCAGCAGCGAGCTCGGCGCGGTCGGCCCGGGATCGATCGCCGCCGGCGGATCCCAGTACGTGAACGCCTGCAGCGTCGCCGCGGTGAACCAGTCGGCGCCCCGGACCTGGCCGCCGGCGCCCTGGGTGATCCGGTCGCTGATGACGGCGCTGGCGCACGACCCCGAGCACGACGCCGGCTGCCCGACCAGGCCGGCGCAGGCGGCGATCGCCGGCGGTGGATCGAGGAACAGCGCGGCGTACAGCGCTTGCCCGAGCGGGGTGAGGTCGACCGCCAGCGCCGGCAGGTTGCTGGCGTCGATGACGCCCGTGCCGGCCTCGCTGGCCCGGAAGCCGACCAGGCCGTTGATCGTGAGGGTGATCAGGGTGACCCGCTGGGCCGCCGTCAGCGTCGGGTCGTCGACCCGCGCCGCCTGCGGCAGCGAGTTGGCCAGGTGGTTGCCGAGCATGCCCGACGGGATCGCGGCGCGCACGTCGAGCCCGGCCTGCAGCGCGGCCAGCGGCGGGGCGGGCGCCACCGCCCAGGTCGCCGGAAAGCTGCCCATCGAGTTGCCGGTGAACGCGACCCGGCTCGAGCCTCGCCCGTGCTGGTCGCGGCCCCACCGCGCCGCGCTCAGCATGGCCGCGGCGTCACGCAGGTAGTGATCGCGCTGGGTCACCCGCCCCAGCACCGGCGGCTCGTCGAAGTAGCGGTAGAACACGGCGATGCCCAGGTACCCGGCCGTGGCCAGCGCGTCGGCCACCGCCACCGACGGCGCCACGTCGACGTGGGTCGGCGGCGCGCTGGTGGTGACACAGGCCGGCAGGACGTTGCTTCCGCCCTGGCCGTGGCCATACACCACCACCGGGTACGGACCGGGGCCGGCCGGGGACGCGGCGTAGATCCAGAGCGGGTCCAGGGTGCCGTCGGCCAGCGGCACCATCAGGTGGTGCCATCCGTCGCCGAGCGCCGCCGCGCCGTCGCTGGCGGCGCCGTCGCTCGCCGCCGCCGGGGCGTCGACGCGGGCGCCGGCGCCGTCGTCGCCACACCCGAGGCCAAGAAGCACGATCGACACCAAGGCCGAGCGGGACCGCATGGCTCGCATGGTGTCACGACCGTCAGACCGCGGGTGGATCGCGCCGGCCCGGACCTGGACGCCGCGCCCGCGCGCTTCGTTGTACCGTCGGGCATGCCCGCCGCGCCGCTACCGCCGCTCATCGACGACCCGGGCGCGCTGGCGGCGCTGGTGGCGCGGGCGGCGGCGTCGCCGGTGCTGGCGTTCGACGTCGAGTTCGCGTCATCGGAGCGCTTCACCCCGGTGTTGTGCCTGGTCCAGATCGGCTGGCCGACCGACGACGGCGGCGTCGAGGCCCACCTGGTCGACGCCCTGGCCGTCGACGTCGGCCCGCTGGTGGCGCTGCTGGCGGCGCCGCGGGTGGTGATCGCCCACGGCGCGCGCCAGGACGTGGCGCTCTTGGCGACCCGGCACGGCCACGCCGTGAGCGGCCTGTTCGATACCCAGGTCGCCGCCGCCTTCCTCGGCCTCGGTGACCAGGTTGGCTACGGCCGCCTGGTCGAGGCCGAGCTCGGCCATGGCGTCGACAAGGAGCAGCAGTGGACGGCGTGGGAGAAGCGGCCACTGTCGCCGGCGCAGCTGCGCTACGCCCTGGCCGACGTGACCTACCTGCCGCCGCTGTACGCGCGGCTGGGCGCCGCGCTCGACCGGCGCGGGCGGCGGGCCTGGGCCGAGGCCGAGAGCGCGGCGATGGTGGCCGAGGCGCTGGCCGCGGCCGGGGCCGGCCCCGACGACGCCTGGCGCGGCCTCGGCGGCGCGCGCGGCCTCGACCGGGCCAGCCTGTGCGCGCTGCGCGAGCTGGCGGCGTGGCGGCTGACCGAGGCGACCCGGCGCGACGTGCCGATCGGCCGCATCGCCGACGAACGTGTGCTGCTCGACCTGGCGCGCAAGCGGCCGCGCGGCGCGGCCGGCCTGCGCGGCGTGCGCAGCGTCGTGCCTGACGACGAGCTGGCGGCAGCGGTGGCGGTGGCGCTGGCGCGGGCCCAGGCCCGGCTCGGCGCCGGCGACGTGCCGGAGGCGCCGGCGCTCGAGCCCAACCCGCCGCGGGTCGGGGTGTGGGCCGAGATCATCCTGGCCCTGGTGGCGGAGGCGTCGGCGCGCGAGCAGGTCGCGGCCCGCCTGCTGGCGACCCGGGCCGACGTCGAGCGGCTGGCCCGCGCGGTCGACCGCGGCGGCCTGGACGCCGCCGCCGGACACCCCCTGCTCGAGGGCTGGCGAGGCGAGCTGGTCGGTCGCACCATCCTGGCCTGGCTGGGTGGCAAGGTCGGCCTGTTCGCCAGCGTCGGGGCCCCGCTCGGGCTGGCTGCCGTCGACGAGTCTCGTTGAGTTCCGCCAGCTTGCGCCGCTGGTCAGGTGACCGGCGTGATCAGACCATCGCCCGGTCGGGCGCGTTTACCCAGCCAGGAGGTCCTGTGCGTCCCACCCCGTCCGCTCCCGCCGTGTCGCCCGTGTCGCCTGCTCCGTCCGCGTCGGTGCTGCCGCGCGCCCCGCTCGGGGTGCGCGCCGCCCTGTTCGCCGCCGCCTGCGCCTGCGCCTCGCCCATGCCGAGCTCGCCCGGGTCCGAGGTCAGCTCGCCGATGGCCAGCACCGCGACCTTCGCGCACGCCCAGGGCGCGGTGGCCAAGGCCGCCATGACCTACCCGCAGATCGCCACCTCCGAGGAGGCGCCGTTCTCGCTCACCACCAGCGACGGCGCCGGGCTCGAGTTGACCCGCATCGACGCCAAGGCGGTGGTCGAAGGCCCGCTCGCGTACACCGAGCTGCACCTGTACTTCCACAACCCCGAGGATCGGGTGCGCGAGGGCCGCTTCACCATCGCGCTGCCGGATGGCGCCGCGCTGTCGCGCTTCGCGATGGAGAACAACGGCCAGTGGATGGAGGCCGAGGTCGTCGAGAAGATGGCGGCGCGCCGGGCCTACGAGGACTTCCTGCACCGCCGTCAGGACCCCGCCCTGCTCGAGAAGGCCGGCGGCAACGAGTTCACCGCCCGGGTCTTCCCCATCCCCGCCCGCGGCGACAAGCACCTGGTCATCAGCTACTCCCAGGAGGTCACGCGCGATCACTACACCTTGCCGCTGCGCGGGCTGCCCGCGGTCGGCAAGGTCGACGCCGTGGTCCGCGTCGCCCAGGGCGGCGCGGCCTCGGCCCGGCGCTGGGACGAGTCGACCCTGCACCAGAAGGCGTGGAAGCCCGACCGCGACCTGGTCGTGGCCGCCCCGGCGTCGATGCCGGCGGTGATCGCCGGTGACCTGTTCGCGGCGCGGGTCGCGGTGCCGGCGGTGAGCAAGCCGGAGCCGATGACCTCGGTCGCCATCCTGGTCGACACCAGTGCGTCGCGCGCGCTCGGCTTCACCAGCCAGATCGCCCAGGTCGGCGAGGTCGTCGCCGCCATCGCCGCCGCCCACGGCGGCGGCGTCGACGTCCACGTCGCCGCGTTCGACCAGGACGTGTTGCCCATCTACCACGGCCGCGCCGACGGCTTCGGCGCCGACCAGCGCCAGGCCCTCCTGGCCCGGCAGCCGCTCGGCGCGTCGGACCTCGGCACCGCGCTCGACTGGGCCGGCACGACCGGCGCGCGCCGGGTCCTGCTCATCGGCGACGGCGTCGTGACCGCCGGCGCCGAGGGCGACGCCCTGATCGCCAAGCTGAAGTCCCTGGCCGAGCGCAAGGTCGAGCGCCTCGACGCCGTGCTGGTCGGTGGCATCCGCGATCTCGACGGCGCCCGGACCCTTGCCCAGGGCCCGCTCGCGCGCGCCGGCGTGGTGCTCACGATCGACCGCGGCGCCGCCGAGATCGCGCGCCGCCTGGCGCTGGCGGTCGCGGTCGACGTCCCGGTCAAGGTCGAGGGCGCGGCCTGGGTCTGGCCCGAGCGCGCCGCCGGCATCCAGCCGGGCGACGAGATCGTGGTGTACGGGCAGCGCAAGGCCCGGGGTGGCCTGGCCATCGACCTGGCCGGGCAGCGCGTCGCGCTCGACGCCTCCGTGGTCGAGCGCCCGCTGGTGTCGCGCGCGCTGGCCCAGGCCGAGGTGGCCCGGCTCGAGCGCGCGCTGGCCCGGGCCGAGGAGCCCAAGGCCAAGGCCGACCTGCGCAAGCAGATCACCGAGACCTCGGTGCGCAACCGTGTGTTGTCGTCGCAGACCGCGTTCCTGGTGCTCGAGAGCGAGCAGGACTACGTGCGCTACGGCATCCCGCGCGATGCCCTGGCCGACATCCTCGAGGTCGGCGCCGACGGCGGCGTGCGCACCGTGCACCGCGGCGCGCCGGTGCTGATCGTCGACCCGGCGCCGCGCCCGCAGCTGCGTCCCGACGACGGCGACCTCAAGGCGAAGAAGCGGGTGGTCGACACCGGGGCCCCGGCCGATGGCGTCGATGACGGCAAGCGCGACGAGGAGAAGGACGCCGAGGGTGGCGACGAGCTGGTCAGCGCGGACAAGGTCAGCGCGGTCGAGACGGCCGCGCCTCCGCCGCCGCCCGCGGCGGCGCCGCGCCCGCCGCGCCCCGCCAGCGCGGCGCCCGCCGCCCAGCGCGAGGCCCGGCCCGAGCCGGTGGTGCGCCCGGCCGGCGGTGAGTCGGCTGGCTCCGCCGCCGGCCGCGTCACCCTGTCCCAGGAGCGCGAGGACGACAGCGATCGCGCGTCCGCGCGGGACAGCTCGGGTTCGGAGCGTCGGCGCTTGCAGGTGGCCGGCGACGGCGCGGCCGACGAGGAGCCGGCGCCGACCGGCCCGCCGGCGCTGACCGGCAAGCTGGCGGCCATCGACGCCAAGCTCAAGGCCGGCAAGCTCGACGACGCCCTGGTCCAGGCGCTGGCGTGGCGGCGCGAGGAGCCCGGCGACGTGCTGGCCCTGCTCGGGCTGGGCGAGGCGCTCGAGGCCCGGCGCGACCTGGCCATGGCCGCGCGCGCCTACGGCTCCATCATCGACCTGTACGCCTCGCGCGCCGACCTGCGCCGGTTCGCCGGCGAGCGGCTCGAGCGCCTGGCCGCGGCTGGGCGGCAGCTGGCGATCGACACCTACCGCCACGCCGTGGCCGACCGCCCCGATCACCTGACCGGCCACCGCCTGCTGGCGATGGCGCTGGTGCGGGCCGGCAAGCACCAGGAGGCGTTCGCGGCGCTGGTGCATGGGCTGGCGCAGGACTACCCGAGCGATCGCTTCCGCGGCGGTACCCGCATCCTGCGCGAGGACCTCGGCCTGGTCGCGGCGGCGTGGCGCAAGGCCGCCCCGGCCCGCGCCGCCGAGATCGACAAGCTGCTGGCCGCGTCCGGGGCGACCCTGGCCACCAAGCCGTCGCTGCGCTTCGTCCTGTACTGGGAGACCGACGCCAACGACGTCGACTTCCACATCCGCGACGGCAAGCGTGGCCACGCCTACTACTCGAGCAAGGACCTGCCGTCGGGTGGCTCGCTGTACGAGGACGTCACCACCGGCTACGGCCCGGAGTGCTTCACCATCGACGACGAGCCGCGCGCGTACCCGTACCAGCTGCAGATCCACTACTACTCGCGTGGCCCCATGGGCTACGGCATGGGCGTGCTCGAGGTGGTGCGGCACGACGGCAAGGGCGGGCTGACCTTCGAGCACCGCCCGTACGTGGCGATGAGCGACCAGGCCTACGTCGACCTCGGCAGCATCGGCCCGCGCACCGCCACCGCGGCCATCGCCCGGTGACGGTGGGGGGCGTTGGGGGCCCCTTGTGGTCGGCGTCGGCGGCCGTCCTCGGCGCGGTCCTGATGCTGAGCGGGGCGGCCTGCGAGCCGGCACCAGGGCCGCGCGCCGGCTACGCCGTCGCCTCGCGCGCCGCGGCCTCCGCCTCCGGCTTCGTCCTGCGGGACGAACGCTGGCGGGTCCTGGTTCGGCGCGCGCTACCACCTGGCCAGCAGCATCTGGTGGAGGCGACGTGGTGCCCTCACGGACCGACGACGACGGTGGCGCTGCTCGAGGCGCACGGATACGCGGTTTGGCCCGGCGCGACGGAGAGCTTCTACGGCTGCTTCGGTCCGGGGCTCCCCGTGCGCTCGACCGTGTACCGGTTCCGCAACGCCGTCGTCGTCGGCGACGTCGAGGATCGATTGCTACTCGGCGGCCCGCGCCAGGCCTGCCATGAGCTGAGCCTGCGGGTCCAGCGCGCCCCGGGGGCGACACCATGGTGGCGGTGGGCGCCGCAGGCTTCGGACTCGGCCGCGTGCGGACGTGATCCGACGCCCGGCAAGGACGCGATGGCGAGAGCGATCGAACTGCTCATGTGCCCGTTCGACCGCTACGGCGGCTACCCGACCGAGACCGCGGCGTCGCTGCAGCGACCGTGAGGACACCCTCGGATCGATGCCTTGCTTTCGCGTGGGGGCTGGCCGACGATCTCCGACGATGAGGATGCACGTCGTGCTGGGCGTCTGGGTGCTGGGGCTGGCCTGCTATCGCGGCAGCGGCGTGGCCGACTGCGCGGTGCAGTGCGGCGGCGATGGTGACTGCAGCGGCGGCCAGATCTGCGACCTCGGCGCCCGACTGTGTACGAGCGGGCCGAGCTGCACCGGGGTTGGCGCCGACGCCGACCCGGGCACGCCGGACGGCCCGGAGCCGATGGCGGCGTGGAAGGCGGTCGACGTCGGTGGCCGCTTCGTGTGCGCCATCAGCGGCGCCGGCCGGCTGTACTGCTGGGGCGACAACGGACACGGCCAGCTCGGCGGCCAGCCGTCGGAGCCGGTGCCCGCCCCGCGCGAGGTCCAGCTCGACGGCAGCGCCGGCGGCGGCACCCTCGATCGCTGGATCGCGGTGGGCGCTGGCGACCACTACGCCTGCGCCATCGCCGCGCTGCCTGCCCCGGCGCCGGCCGACCAGGGGGTCCTGTACTGCTGGGGCGGCAACGAGGTCGCCCAGGCCGGTGGCGACGCCGCGTTCACGCCCCGCCCCGTGGTCCCGGTCGACCCGGACAAGACCGACTGGCGCACGGTGGCGGTCAGCACCGGCGGCACCCACACCTGCGCCATCGACGCCACCAGCACCGCCTTCTGCTGGGGCGACAACACCGTCGGCAAGGTGGCGCCGCTCGGCTTCGCCGAGATGGTGGTGCCGTACGCGGACGCCAGCGCTTGGCCCGACACCGTCGCCATCGCCGGTGGGCCACGCTCGACCTGCCGGACCACCGATCGCGACCTGCTGCTGTGCTGGGGCGCCAGCGCCGCCGAGTTTGGCGTCGGCTCCTGTCCCACGGTCGGGGCGACCACGCTGTGTAACGAGTTTGCGCCCATCCCCGGCGTGCCGCTGACCCAGGTCGCGCTGGGGGACAACCACGGTTGCGCCAGCGGGACCACGCTGGGGACGACGCGCTGCTGGGGCGACAACGGCGCTGGCCAGCAAGGCGACGGGGTCAACGATGGCGCGCCGCGGATCACCGAGCTGCCGCTGGTCGCCGGCCTGGTCGCGGCCGGCAGCTCGACCTGCGGGCTCGACGACACCGGCCAGGTCCGTTGCGCCGGCTCCAACCGCTGGGGCGAGCTCGGCGACGATCGCCCGCTCGATAGCCGGCGCCGTCGCCAGGCCAGCTTGCCCTCGGCCGGCACGGGCCTGATCGCGCGCGAGGTCTCCGTCGGCGGCATCGGCAACTACGACGCGACCCGGGCCAGCGCCACCGTGTGCGCCATCGACACGAGCTCGCGGCTGCGCTGCTGGGGCGACAATGACCACGGCCAGCTCGGCCGCGGCCGCGCCAGCAGCCACCCTGTGGCGGTGGAGGTCATGCTGCCGCACGACCCGACGGACGGCTGGACCGACGTCGCGGTCGGCGCCACCCACACCTGCGCGGCGCTTGGGCGCAGCAACGACGGCGCGCGCGCGGTGTTCTGCTGGGGTGGCAACGAGACGCTCCAGGTCGGCACCGACGTGGTCGCGTCGACGTCGGTGCCGCGGGCGGTGGTGGCCCCGAGCGATCCGCCCTTCGACCACCACCTCGCGCACAGCGCGCTGGCGTCCACGCGCGACCACACCTGCGTCACCACCACGTCGGAGCGGGTGTTGTGCTGGGGCGATCGCAGCCGTGGCCAGTTTGGCGCCGGCGCGGTCACCCTGCCGCAGGCGCTGCCGCTGGTCGACGAAACCCTCGTCGGCACCCAGCTCGCGGTCGGCGACCAGGCCACCTGCGTGGGCAGCCCGAGCGACTCGCTGGTCCGCCCGGGCCTGTGCAAGCCGGCGGTGGCCGAGGTGCCGACGTGTTACCCGGTGGAGGGGGCCGCAGCGCCCGCCATCACGCTGCTGGCTGACGGCTACGTCGCGGTCACCAGCCTCGACGGCGGCAGCCCGCTGTGCAGCGCGACCCCGTGCAACGGCGGTGGCTCCTGCGGCGGGCAAGGCGCCGGCATCTACGACCTCGACCCCGGCGACGTCCACGTGTGCGGGATCCGGGGCAGCGGAGACGGGTTGATCTGCTGGGGCAACCGGGTGGCGCTCGACGGCACGAGCGGCTTCGGCATCGTCGAACTTCCGGCGCAAGGCGGCGAGGTCTTCGTCGACGTCGTCGCCGGCCGGGCCACCACCTGCGCCGCGACCAGGGCCGGCAAGGTGGTGTGTATCGGCGCCAACCACGCGGGCCAGGTCGGGCTGCCGGCGCGTGACACGCCCCAGCCCTACGTCGACCCCGCGCCGGTCGTCGCGCTCCCGGCCGACGTGTGCGCCATCCCCGGCCTGGCCCTGGCCGAGCGCCATGGCTGCGTGCTCACGCTGCCGCGTATCGGCGGAAACTGCCCGACGAGCTACGAGAACGTGGTCGAGCGCCGCCTGTTCTGCTGGGGCTCGAACGCGCACGGCCAGCTCGGTCCAGGCGTCGAGTCCAGCGCTGGTGGTGCGGTTCCGAAGCTGGTGCTCGACCCGCTCCCGCCGCTGTAGCCCGACCGCCGCGCCGCTACCGGCGCACGGCGGTGCACGCCGCCTGCTCGCGGCTGGCGCGGCCGTCGCCGAGCGCGGCGTAGGCCTGGGCCAGGCCACACCGCACCGCCGGGTCGAACGGGCTGACCCGCAGCGCGGCCTCGAGCGCGCGGACCGCGTCGGGCCAGCGCTGCAGCGCCACCAGCGAGGTGCCGAGCGTGACCGCGGCGGCGACGTCGCCGTCGTCGGCGGCCAGCAGCGGGCTGGCCAGCTCGATGGCGCGTTCGTGCCGGCCCAGGCCAGCCAGGGTGTGGGCCAGCTTGCCGGCCACGAACGGGTCGGGGCCGAGCGCGAGCGCCTTCTCGTACTCGACCGCCGCGGCCTCGGCGTGGCCGTGGGCCCGCAGCATGCCGCCGAGCCGGGCCAGCCGCCGCTGCTTGGTGCTGGCGACCTGATCGACGCCGGCGTTGGGGTCGGGGCTTCCACCGTGGCCGAGCCGGATCCGGCCGGCGCCGGCCCGGGCCCCGGCCAGGTCGAGCCCGCGCAGCGACGCCTTCCAGCTGCGCTCGAGCTGCGCGAACGGCACGCCCATCACCTCGGTCACCGCCCGCTTGGCGCTCTTGCCGTCACGCTGGCTGGCGATGAGCTGGCGCAGGCCGGGGTAGCCGACCTTGGCGTGGATCAGCTCGACCAGCGTCACCACCTCGGCGTACGCCAGCTGCGCGGCCTCCTGGCTCGGCAGCTTGGCCATCGACGGGTGCATCTCGTCGAGCCCGATCCAGCGCCCGCGCCGCAGCGCCTCGCGCACCAGGTGCTTCTCGCCGGCGCTCAGGGTGGTGCCGGGGCCGCGCCGCCAGCGCGCCTGCTGGAACCGGGCCAGGCCCTCGTGCAGCCAGATCGGGACCTCGTCGTGCGAGAGCTGGGACACCACCAGGTGGACGTACTCGTGCACCATCGTGTCGAGCCACGGGTAGCCGAGCAGGGTCGCGCGTGGCGACACCACCATCAGCTTGCCGTACTTCGACAGGGCGATCGTGCCGGTGGTCGAGATGTCCTGCTCGGTCAGCGGCGACAGCCGGGCCAGGTCGCGTGGCTCGCCCAGGAGCTCGACCCGGACCGGGGTGGCCGGGCGATGCCCGAAGTCCTCGCCCAGGGCGTCGTACGCGGCGTCGAGCGCGGCCCCGGCCACGGCGACGATGGCCTGGTCGGCCGGGCCGGCCCAGATCTCGAAGCGGCCGGCCGGCGACGGGGTGCGGGTGAAGCCGGCCGTGACCTCGAGGCTGCCCTTGGCCAGGGCCCGGGTCGCGCCGACCTGGCCGGCCACCGCGTCGTCGGCCAGCCCGTCGAGCGCGGCCAGGGCGTCGGCGTAGCGGCCGTCGTGGAACGCCAGCTCGGCGCGCAACCACCGCACCTCGGGGCTGGTCGGCGCCCGCTTCTCGAGATCGGCCAGCAGGACCCGGGCGTCGGCCAGGCGGGTGGTGCCGATGAGCCGGGCCGCGCGCAGCGTGTCGCCGCCGAGATCGCGATCCCGCTTGCCGGCGGCCGGGGCGGCCGCGGCGGCGACGAGGACGGCGGCCACCAGCGCGGCGGCGCGTGCGCCCGTCACTTGATCAGCTCCTCGTAGTAGCGCCGGACCTGGTCGTCGAAGCCCTGCGGCGCCCGCTGCTTCATGGCCTCGAGGATGTCCTCGCGGAACTTCTCGGGCGCGCGGTACTCGTCGGCGCCCGGGATGCGGACCGGGTCGTCCTGGCCGGCCTGCATGCGCTGCTGCTGCCGGGCCGCGCCCTTGGCCTCGTCGCGCGCCTTGCCGAGCAGCTCGGCGGCGGCGCGCGCGTCCTGCCGGGCCCCGCCCGGGTCGTTGCGCCGCATGTGGTCCTGCGCCGCCGACATGCGGCCCTGCGCCGACTGCAGGCGCCCGGCCAGCTCGGGGCCGGCGGTGCCGGGCAGCTGGTCGCCCTGCTGGGTCGCCTTCTCCGCCAGCTTCTTGGCCCGCTCGCCCAGCATGGCCTGGCGCCGGCGCAGCCGCTCGAGCATGGCCCGCTCGGCCCCGCTCAGGATCTGCTCGGGCGACGGCGCCAGCTTGTCGAGCTCGTCGATCAGCTCGTCGGCCAGCGGCGGAGCCCGGCGCACCGCGTCGAGCGCGTCACGGGTCGGACCGGCGAACTTCGAGCCAGGCTCGTCGTCGAGCGCGGCGTCGAGCTCGCCGGCGATGGTGTCGAGGCTGGTCCGGGCCTGGCGCGCCATCGCCGCCGCCTCGGCCAGGTCGCCGTCGCCGATCATCCGCTCGACGTCGTCGACGCGGCGCCGCACGATGTCGAGCTCCTCGTCGGCGAACGGGGTCAGGCCGGCCTCGGGCACGTCGCCCAGGCGCTGGCGCAGGCGCTCGATCAGGCCGCTGGTCCGGCGCCGGGCGTCGCGGCCGTTGGCGCGGGCCAGGTCGTCGGCCTTCTCGGCGTAGCGATCGAACAGCTGGTCGGCCTCGGCGGCGACGTCGTCCTGATCCTTGCTCAGGTCGGCCAGCTCGTCGAGCATCTGGTCGAGCGCGCGTTGCTCGTCGGCGAAGCGCTCGCCGCGCAGGCCACCCAGGGCGTTCTCGAGCGATCCGGTGGCGGCGTCGAGCTCGCGCCCGCACTCGGCCAGCTTGGCCTGGGCCTCGGGCAGGCGGCCGGCCTCGACCAGGGCGCGCACCTCGCCGAAGCAGTCCTGCTGCTGCGCCTTGGCCAGCGCGTCGTCGTGGACGAAGCGGTCGACCACGTCCTCGGACAGGCCGCCGCCCCGGTTGCCGAGGTCGGCCAGGCCGCGCTCGATCGCCGCCAGCTCGCGCTTGATCTCTTCCTTGAGGCGCGGGTCGCCGGTCTTGGCCAGCTGGTCGAGCAGCTCGGCCAGCCGCTTGCGGTGGCCGGCGACCTCGTCGGCGATGTCGAGCACACCCTCGAGCCGCTCGCGCTCGAGCCAGTCGGCCAGCGCCAGCACGTCGTCCTCGAGCTCGACCACGATCCGCGCGTCGCTGCCGGCCATGCGCGCGCTCAGGCCGCGGACCGGGCCGCGGCTGCCGTCGACCTTGTCGAGCAGCTTGGCCTCGGCCGCGCTCGCCTTGTCGAGCCGGTCGCGCATCTCGGTCAGCGCCTTGGCCAGCTTGGGGTCGGCCAGCGTGTCGTCGGCGAACGCCGAGGCCTGGGTGCCGAGCTCGACCACCAGCTGCTGGGCGTCGGCGCCGAGGCCAGCCCGGGCGGTCGCGTCGTCACCCGGCCCGGGCAAGCGACCGCCGAGCTGGCGCAGCAGCTTCTCGCTCAGCTCGGCCAGGCGCGCCAGGTTCTGCTCGTGGCGCTCGCGCGGGCTCCACACCCGCAGGGTGAACTCACGCGACCGGCCCAGGTTGGGCCCGACCACGTCGTCGGTGTCGCGCGCCTCGAGCCAGTAGCGCAGGCGGGCGCCAGGTGGCAGCGGCAGCTCGGCCATGTCCCACAGCAGCTTGCCCTGGGCGGTCCGGCCGACCGGCTGCTCACCGGTGGCCAGCGGGATGGCCTTGCGGCCGGTCTCGGCCCCGGCCTGCCACACCAGCTCGGCCTGGCCGAGCTGGTGGTCATCCTCGAGCACGTAGGCCAGCTCGATCCGGCGCAGGTTGGTCACGTCGAGATCGTCGGCCGGCGCCAGCAGCTGGACCGTCGGCGCCTGATCGACCTCGAGCTCGATCTGGCGCGGGGTCGCCTCGATCAGCGCCCGTCCGTCCGGCTGGTCGATGCGGATCCGGTAGCGCCCGGCCTCGGTCACCGTCCAGCGCGCGCGCAGCTCGGCGCCGTCGGCGATCATCTCGAGCCGCTGCGGCGGGCTGGCGCCGGTCCACTCGAGCAACACGGTGGCCCGGGCGACCGGGCCGAGCGCCCGGGTCCGGATGGCGACCTCGGTGCCCGGCAGCGCGCGCAGGTCACCCGACGACGACGACAGGACCTGGGGCGGACGCCCGACGTAACGCGGGAAGGTCAGGGTCAGCTCGACGTCGCCGACCAGCGGCAGCGCCGAGCGGGTCGCGCCCTCGGTGGTGGTGGTCGGCGGCGCGATCAGCGCGGCCCAGCCGGCGCGCAGCGTGGCCGGCGCCGCGACCACGGCCAGGCCGTTGCCGGCCAGCGCGAGCAGCAGGCAGCTGGCGGCGACGCGGGTCGGGCTCGACGAGACCAGGCGATCGACCGCGACGTCGGCCAGCCGCCGCTCGGTCTGGCCTTGCAGCGCGGCCACCAGCGCTGGCGACGGCCGCCCCGGCCCGCCCGGCGCTGCGGCCAGCTCGACGCAGGAAAGCAGATCCGAACGCAGCGCCGGCGCGCGCGCGCCGATCCATCGCGCCACCTCGGCGTCCGCGCCGAAACGCCGCCGCGGCACGATCAGGCCGACCACCGCGCCCGCGACCAGCGCCAGCGCGGCGATGAGCGCGAACACTCCCGACACCGCACGTGCGCCGGCCGCCGAGTGGACCACGCTGGCGGCGACGATCGGCGCCAGCAGCACCACCACCAGCACGCCGGTCAGCGCGTACAGCGCGGCGCGGACCCCATCGAGGCGGAGCAGGCGGCGGCGCACCGCGGCCAGGAAGGTGCTCACCGCGGACGACGACGCGACCGCGCTCGCGGCCGGCGCGGCGGCCGGCGCGGCCGGTGGCGCAGGAGGGGCGAGGGGGGCGTCATCCACGGCGGAAGGCTCGCGGCCGAGGATAGCAGGTGGTGGGCGCTCGCCCCACCACCGCGGCGACGTCCGCGCGGCCAGACCGCGGCCCCGTCGTTGCCCGGGTCAATCGTTCCGGCGACATGCCGGGGCCACACCGGCGCCGGGCCTGGCCGTGGCTGCGGGTCGGGGCCGGCCGGCTAGATCCCGGGCGTTCATCCGGTGTTATAACCCCCGGGCGTGAATAAGCGGGCCCAGGAGGCGTCGATCAAACGGCATGACCTCCGGGACGCAGTGGATGATCGGGAGCTCGTCGACGCCGCGCGTGGCGGCGACGCCGATGCGTTCAGGACCCTGTTCCAGCGCTACCACCGCCGCGCCTACGCCCTGGCCTACGGCGTCGTCCACAACCAGGACGACGCGCTCGACATCGTCCAGGACGCCTTCATCAAGGCCCATCGCTACCTCGACAAGTTCGAGGGCACCTCGAGCTTCTACACCTGGCTGTACCGGATCGTCATGAACCTCGCCATCGACCAGCTGCGCAAGCAACGCCGGGCCCGCCCGGTCGAGCTGACCGACGCCCAGGTCGGCGACGGCTCGGGTGACGGCGAGGTCAACCCGGCCGGTGACGCCCTGCTGCCCCGCATCCTGCGTGGACACCCGGGGCGCGCGCTGCAGGACAAGGAGATCCGGCACCGCCTCGACCAGGCCCTGGCCGAGCTGTCGGACAACCACCGCGCGGTGCTGGTCATGCGCGAGCTGGACGGTCTGTCGTACGAGGAGATGGCCCAGGTGATGGGCTGCTCCAAGGGCACGATCATGTCGCGCCTGTTCCACGCCCGTCGCAACATGCAGCGGCGCCTCATCGATCTGATCGAGCATCCGTCGCCCGAGCTGCTGGCCGAGCTCGGGCTCGACGCGCCCGCGGCCGGCGGCGAGGAGACCTCCGATGGCTGACGCCGACCGTGACTTCGACCTGATGCGCCTGCACGACGACGAGCTCGACCCGGCGGACGACGGCCTGCGCCGGCGCGAGCTCGAGGTCGCGCTGGCCGGTGATCCGGCGCTGGCCGGCAAGCGCGCGGCGCTGGGCGAGCTGTCCGAGCTGGTGCGGGGCCACCTCGAGCTGGCGGCCGACGCCGCCGAGCCGCGCCTCGACGCGATGTGGCGCGAGGTGGAGAAGCGGATCGAGCTCGACCGCAAGGCCGCCGCGGCGCCGACGCCGGTGGTGACCCGCGCCGCCAGCGCCGAGCCGGCGCCCGCGGGCCTCCTGGCTCGCCTCGGGCGCTGGTTCGAGCGCACCCGCGGGCACATCCTGACCGGCGCGGTCTCGGCCGGTGCGGTCGCCGCGCTCGCGCTGGTGCTGCGCGCCGGCGAGGAGGTCCCGCCGGTCGGGCCCGGCCCCGTCGCCGGGACCGAGCTCGCGGGCCGCGGGGTCGGCCCTGGCCCTGGGCCGGGCGCTGGTCCCATCGTGGCCCAGCCGGTGCTGCAGCCGAGCGCGCCCGAGATCGAGTCGCTCGACGTCGCCGAAGGCACCGGTACGGTCATGACGATCGAGGACGAGGACGGCGAGACCGCCGTGATCTGGGTGACGCCCGAGGATACAGTGGAGGGACTATGAGCCTGCGCCCGAGCCATCCATCGCGTAGTTCGCCGCCGACCTCCTGCCGGGTCGGGCGCCGCCCCGGCATGGGCCTGCTGGTCGCCGTGGTCGCGCTTGGCCTGCTCGGGCTGGCCCGCCCGGCCGCGGCCGAGGACAGCGCCAGCTGCGAGTTCCTGGAGATCCACGCCGCCTCGAGCGCCAGCCCGGCCGTCCCGCCCGAGCTCAAGCGCCTGGAGAAGAAGCTCAAGAAGCCGCCGTTCTCGTCGTGGAACACCTTCCGGCTCCTGACCCAGAACGCACGCACGCTGGGCCGCCTGCGCAGCGAGCAGGTCAAGCTGTCGAACGGGGCCGCCACCATCCTTTTCCGCGACGTCCAGCGCAGCGGCAGCAAGAAGGCGCGCCTGGCGCTGTCGGTGACCCTCGACGACCAGACCGGCAAGCGGGTGCTCGACACCAAGGTCGCGGTCGACAGCGGGGACTTCGTGCTTTTCGGGCGGTCGTTGCCGAGCAACGAGGGCCACGTCCTGGCCATCAGCTGCAAGCTGTAGTCCGGCCAGGGCCCGCCCTAGCAGGCTGCTGAAGAAGCAGCCCGCTAGTCATTTTCGATCTCGCAGCCTGCTGAAAACACGGAGCCCGTCCCGTCGGCAGGAGCCGCTGGCACAGGTTTTTCAGCAGCCTGCTAGAGCGTCCCTGCGAGTTTCGATGAGGTAGCCCGGCGCGCCAGCCGCAGCGGCGGCCGACCGGCGGTGTTATACCGGGGCCGATGTCGGGACGACCGGCGCCCATGGGCACGGTGGTGGTCAGTCGCCTGCGGCGGCGGCTCATCGTCGTGGGCGTCATCGCCGCCGTGCTCGGCACCGCGCTCGCGCTCGGGCTGTACGTCCTCTACCCGGCGCTCGGCCGGCGCGCCGTCAGCCGCAAGCTGGCCGCGCTCGAGGCCCGCCTTGGCCAGCCGATCGAGGTCGGCTCGATCGAGGTCCGGCTCGGGCACGCCGTCTTGCGCGACGTGCGCGTGCTCGGGCCGGGCGGCAGCCATCCGCCGGTGGTGACGGTCGAGCGGGTCGACATCGACTTCGCCACCGCGGCCTCGCTGGTCGGCGTGGCCCGCCTGGGTGTGGTGGTCGCTGACGGGGTCCACGTCGAGCTGGTGCGCGACGCCGCCGGCGTCGACAACGTGAGCGCGATGGTCGAGCGGTGGCGGGCCCGGCGCGCCGGCGCGGGTGCGGGCACGGGCGGGCGCGGAACCCGGCCGAGCCGGCTGGTGGTACGCGGCCTGACCGGGCGGGCCCGGGACCTAGGGACCGGCACCGAGGCCACGGTCGGGGACGGCCTGATCGAGGTCGGCGCCGATGGCGCCGGCCGCGCCATCCTGCGCACCCTGGCCGCCAGCTCGGGGATCGGCCCGACCGCCAGCGCGGCGACGGTGACCATCGAGCGCGCGGTCGGCGCCAGCCCGGTCATCCGCGTCGAGGGTGGCCAGGTCGCCCCGTACCCGCGCCTGGCCCTGACCGGCATCGCCGGCTCGATCATCGCCGCCGACACGGCTGGCGCGTTCGACCTCGATCTCGCGGGCGGCTACGGCGGCGTCGAGGGCACGCTGTGGACCGCCAACGGACGCGTCGTCCCGGCCAGCCGGTCCGGCGTGCTCGACCTGACCGCGGATCGCTTCAGCCTCGACCGGCTGGAGCCGATCCTGCGCGACTCGCCCCTCATCGACTATCAGCGCACCTCGGTCGACGCCGCCCTGCACGTCGAGGTCGAGCCGACCACGGCCCGCTTCTCCGGCGGGTTTCACCTGCACGGCCTGACCGTCGGGCACCCGATGCTGGCCGACAAACCCGTGCACGACCTCGACGTCGAGGCCGAGCTGGCCGGGGTGTACGACGCGCCCCAGCGCCGCCTCACCCTCGAGCGCGGCGACCTGGTGTCGCGCGGCTTGCCACTGGCCATCACCGGCGAGGTCGGGCTGCGCGGCGGCAAGACCGGGCCCGACACCCGGCGGGCCCAGCCGGTGCTGAGCGCGCACCTGGTCATCCCGCCGGTGCCGTGCCAGCAGGTGCTGGCCGCCATCCCGACCGAGATGGCGCCGTACCTGGCCGGGTACCGCATGACGGGCACGTTCGCCACCGACCTCCAGCTCGGCATCGACTGGGCCAACTTGGCGGCGACGATCCTCGACGGCTCGGTCGGGATCCGCGGCTGCAAGGTCGTGGCGGAGCCCGGTGACGGGCCGGGCCGTCTACGCCACGAGTTCGAGCACTTCGTCGAGGTCGAGCGGGGCAACTGGATCTCGTTCATGGTCGGCCCGTCCAACCCGGACTTCGTGTCGCTGAGCGAGGTGTCGCCGTACCTCGTGCGGTCCCTCATGACCACCGAGGACTCGGCGTTCTACCAGCACCGCGGCTTCATCGTCCGCGAGTTCCGCTCGGCGCTGATCCGCAACCTCGAGGCCGGGTACTTCCGCTACGGCGCGTCGTCGATCACCATGCAGCTGGTCAAGAACGTCTTGCTGTACCGGGAGAAGACGCTGGCGCGGAAGCTGCAAGAGCTGTTCCTGACCTGGCACATCGAGAACGTGCTCGAGAAGGACCGCATCCTCGAGATCTACGTCAACGCCATCGAGTACGGGCCCGGCCTGTACGGCATTGGCCCGGCCGCGCAGCACTACTTCGGCAAGCACCCGCGCGACCTCGGCCCGGTCGAGGCGGCGTTCTTCTCGTCCATCCTGCCGGCGCCCAAGCAGCGCTACAAGCAGTACTGCGAGGGCACGCTGAGCCGGTGGACCACGGACAAGATCGCCCGGATCCTGTCGCTGATGCACAAGCGCGGCCGGCTGACCGACGAGGAGCTGGCCCAGGCCCAGGCCACGCCGCTGGTGTTCGCGCGCGACCCGGGCGAGTCCGAGAAGCAGTGCATGGACCGGCGGGCCCGCGCCATCAAGAAGGCGCGCCCGACCAACCCGATGAAGAAGTAGGCGCGCCGCGGCGAGGGAGGTCCTGGCAGGCTGCTGATGAACCCGTGCCGGCGGCTCCTGCCGACGGGACGGGCGTTGGGTGCTCCGCAGCCTTCGAGATCGAAAACGACTAGCAGGCTGCTTGTTCAGCAGCCTGCTAGGCCGGGCGCGTCGTCAGCGCAGCCAGGTCGGCCTCGGCGTCGAACACGTGCACCGCCGGGCCCCGCATGAACACGGTCTGGTAGGCGGGCGCGACCCGGATGGTGAGGTCGCCGCCGAGCAGGTGGACCAGCACCTCGTCGTCGACCTGGCACCGCCCGGTCAGGCAGGCGGCGACGACGGTGGCGCAGGCGCCGGTGCCACAGGCCAGGGTGATGCCGCAGCCGCGCTCCCACACCACCAGGTCCAGCTCGCGCGGGCCGCGGGCGTGGACGAACTCGACGTTGGTCCGGCGCGGGAACCACGGGTGGTGCTCGAGCACCGGCCCGACCCGCTCGGCCAGCACGCGCAGGCCGCCCGGGTCCGGCTCGAACATGATGGCGTGCGGGTTGCCCATCGACACCGCGGTCAGGCGTCGGGTCGGCTCGCCGGGCAGCGCCAGCTCGACCTCCAGGCAACGCTCCTCGGCCGGGCCGGTCATCGGCACCTCGCCGCGGCCCAGGCGCGGTCGGCCCATGTCGACGGTGACCTCGACGGCGCGGCCCGGCCCGGGCCGCAGCACGCAGGTGAGGGCACCCGCGCCGGTGTCGATCGTGAGGTCGCCGCGCAGCTGGTCGCGCTCGGCCAGGTAGGCCGCCACGCAGCGCAGCCCGTTGCCGCACATCTCGGCCTCGCTGCCGTCGGCGTTGAGGACCCGCATCCGCGCCGCCGCCCCGGTCGTGCTGGCCGGCAGCAGGGCCAGCACGCCGTCGCCGCCGACGCCGAACTGGCGGTCGCACAGCGCGCGCACCACGCCGGGATCCTGCACGCCCGCCGGATCGCCAGCGCGCAGATCGACGATGAGGAAGTCGTTGCCGAGGCCGTGGTACTTGCTGAAGCGGATCGGCCTGGCCATCACGGCGTGGTGGGCGCGGGCGTCGGCGTGGTCGGCGTCGGCGTGGTCGTGGCCGGCGGGGTCGTGGCCGGCGGGGTCGTGGCCGGTGGCGGCGTGGCCGGCGGGGTCGTGGCCGGCGGCGTCGTGGTCGGCGGGGTCGGCGTGGTCGGCGTCGGCACCTCGGCCGGGACCTCGGGCGTCAGGCCCGAGCCGGCGCCCGGATCGGCGCTGCCCGCGCCCGGATCGGCGCTGCCGACGCCCGGGTCGTCCTCGCGGTCGCCGTCGTCCATCACCGGCGGCTGGTCGGGGGTGAGCAGGTCGGCCGAGCCGGATCCGGCGCCGGCGGCCTCGAGCGCCTTCTTGCGGGCCTCCTCCTTCTGCTTGGCCTTCTCCTGCTCCTCGCGGTCGATCCGCTCGAGCGCGTCGCCGGCGTTGTCGGCGGCGAAGAAGGCCAGCGTCATCGAGGTCAACATGAAGACCGTGGCCGCGCCGGCGGTCAGCTTCTTGAGGAACGGCGATCCACCAGCGCCACCGAACACGGAGCCACCGCCACCACCACCAAACGCGCCGCCCATGCCGCCGCCCTTGCCGGACTGGAGGAGGACGGTGAGCATCAGGAACAGGCAGACGATGACGTGGATGATGGTCACCAGCGTCGACATAGGGGACGGGTTCTAGCCCATGGCCCGATTCGGCGCAAGCGTGGTCACGCGTGATAAGTCCTCGAAAGCGCAAAGAAAGCGCCGATCCTGCCGGGTCGGGCAGGGTGGCGGACGAAGTACGGTGGATAGAGGCTGGCCCTGAACAGGGACAGGCCTTAGCAGGCTGCTGAAAAACCCGTGCCGGCGGCTCCTGCCGACGGGACGGGCTCCGTGTTTTTCAGCAGGCTGCGAGATCGAAAATGCCTAGCAGGATGCTTCTTCAGCATCCTGCTAGCCGCGCCCGGCCGCGGCCTTGACGATGGCGACGAAGTCGCCCGCCGCCAGCGAGGCGCCACCGACCAGGGCCCCATCGATGTCGGGCTCGGCCATCAGCGACTCGGCGTTCTGCGGCTTGACCGAGCCACCGTACTGGATGCGGACGGCGGCGGCGCCGGCGGCGCCGAAGCGGCTGGCCAGCGCGGCGCGGATGTGGGCGTGGACCTCCTGGGCCTGGCCGGGGGTCGCGGTGCGGCCGGTGCCGATGGCCCAGACCGGCTCGTAGGCGATGACCAGCCGCTCGCCCGCGGCGTCGGCGCTCAGGCCGCTCAGCGCCCCGGCCAGCTGGCGGTCGACCACCGCGAAGGTGTGGCCGCCGTCGCGCTCGGCCTCGGTCTCGCCGACGCAGACGATGACGCCGAGCCCGGCGGCCAGGCCGGCCCGGGCCTTGCGCCCGACGCCGTCGTCGGTGTCGCCGAACAGCTGCCGGCGCTCGCTGTGGCCGACGATGACCCAGCGCGCGCCGGCGTCGGCCAGGAGCGAGGGCGAGACCTCACCGGTGAACGCGCCCCGCTCCTCCCAGTGGCAGTCCTGCCCGGCCACCAGGAGCGGCGAGTCGTCGAGCCGCCGCGCGATCGACCACAGCGAGGTGAACGGCGGGGCCACCCCGACCTGCACGGTGCGGACCGCGGCCAGCTGGTTCTTGAGGTCGGTCACCAGGGCCAGGCCCTCAGCGATGGTCTTGTGCAGCTTCCAGTTGCCGACGACGAACGGGGTGCGCATCGGCGTGGTTTATCACAGGAGCGAGGGCGCCGAGGACCTCGGCTCCCGGCGCTCAGCCCCAGCGCACGACGAACTGGCAGTGCGGCGCGGCCCCGGCGGCGGCGCAGTGGGCGTGGTCCAGCCGCAGGTGCTTGGCGCCGGCCAGCTCGCACACCCGCTCCAGCTCGCCGCTGATGAGGTCACACAGCAGCGGGGTCGGCGGGACCGTGCTGAGGTCGAACTCGGCGCCGTCGTCGTGGACGGCGATCGCCATCTCGCTCCAGTCGTGGTAGCGGCGCCAGAAGGTCGGGGCCGCCCGCAGCACGGTGGCGATGGGCAGCGCGCTCGGGTTGGCGCCGAACATGCGGGCGAAGGTGGCGGCGATGGTGCTGCGCCCGATCGAGCGTGGCAGGCCGCGCTCGGGCGTGCGCTGCTCGGCCCAGGTCAGCAGCTCGCACAGGACCTCGAGCGGCAGCCAGGCCAGCGGCGACACCGTCGGCGCCAGCGCGCTCCCCAGGCGCGGGTTGCTGGTGCACAGCGCGCGCAGCGCGTGTTCGCCGTGGGCGTGGGCGATGACCTTGGCCGCCACTCGCAGGTGGGCGGCGCGGACCCGGCCGGCCGCCGCCGACGGGGTCGAGCGCGGCGCGCCGCGGGTCAGGCTGGCGGTGGAGTCGAGCAGCTGCTCGGCCGACAGGCCGGGGCTGGGCGGGGCCGAGGTCGGGTGGCCACGACCGGGCCGGCCAGCCAGCGCGGCGTCGAGCGCCTCCTGCCCGTCGACGGCGGCGTCGAGCGCCGCGCGCTCGTCGATGGCGATGGCCGTGCTGGTGCTGCCGGGCCCGGTGATCGGCGTGGTGGTGCGGACCCCGGGCGGCCGGCTCGCGGTCGGCGTGCGCTCGAGCGCGCGGCTGAGCGCGACCGCGAAGGCGACCGCGCTGCTCCATCGCTTCTTCGGGGCCGGGTCGAGCGCCTTGGCCAGCACGGTGTCGACGGCGCCGGCCAGGTCGTGCCGGCGGCTCGACGCCGGCAGCAGCGGCTCGTGCAGCTGGCGGTGGATGACCTGCTTGAGGTTGCCGGCGCCGAACGGCGGCGCGCCGGTCAGCATGGCGTAGACGGTGGCGCCGAGGCCGTACACGTCGACCTCGGGCGCGTCGGACTGGCCCAGGAACGACTCCGGCGCGGCGTAGCCCGGGGTGCCGGCGGCGTCGTGGTGGTCACCGGCGCGGGTGGCGACGCCGACGTCGACCAGCACGGCGCGGTCGCGGTTGCGGTCGAGCAGGACGTTGGCCGGCTTGACGTCCCGGTGGATGACGCCGACCTGGTGCATGGTGTCGAGCGCCTCCGCGATCTCCATCGCGATCTGCATGACCGCGCCGGTCGGGAACGGCTTGCCGTCGGCGCCGTGTCGGCGCAGCACCTCCGACAGGGCCTGGCCCTCGACCAGCTCCATCGCGAAGAAGGTGTCGCCGTGGTGGTCGCCGAGCGCGTAGATCTGGACCAGGTTGTCGTGCCGCAGCGACGCCAGGAGCGCGGCCTCGGCCCGAAACTTGGTGACCAGCGCGGAGTCCGACGCCAGGTCCGACCGCAGCACCTTCACCGCGACCGGGCGGCCCAGGCCGAGGTCCTCGGCCCGGTACACCACGCCCATGGCCCCGGCCGATAGCTCGTGGATGACGCGGTAGGTGCCGCCGATGAGGGTCCCCGGCGCCAGCGGCGGGCGCTCGACCATACCCTCGGCGCTCCCGCTCGACGACACGATCTGGACCGCGCCGGCCACCGTGTTGCGTAGCGCGGCCAGGGTGCGCGCGAACACCGGCTCCCCGCTGGCGTCGTCGGGGCCTAGCTCCGACACCGTGCCGCGGATGTGCACCTGCAGCTCGGGCAGCCCGGGCAGGAGGGGTGGGGCGGTCAGGGCGGCGATGACCTTGAGGATGACCGCGCGCGCCTGCTCGGCGCCGGTCGAGGTCAGCAGCACCGCGAACTCGTCGCCGCCGAACCGGCTGATGCGGTCGTAGGCGCGCAGGGTGGCGCGCAGGCGGCCGGCCAGGGCCGCCAGCACCTGGTCACCCACGGCGTGGCCGTGCGCGCTGTTGATGTTGCGCAGGTCGACCACGTCGAGGAAGGCGATGGTGAGGGACTCGCCCCGCCGGCGCGCCGCCGCCACCTCGGCCGCCACCGCCTGCTCGAACGCGCTGCGGGTGAGACACGCGGTGAGCGGGTCGTGCAGGCCTGCGCCGGCCTGCTCGGCGTCGGACACCAGCCGGGCCTGCGAGGCCTGCCACGACAGCTCGCGCGACATGCGGCTGGCGATGGCCTTGAGGTCGGCCCGCTCGCCCGGCGCGAACACGCGCGCGCTGGTGGCGACCACCGCGAGCAGCCCGGCCACGTCGGTGCCGTCGGTGCGCAGCGGCTCGGCGATACACGCGCGCGGTCGCTCACCCGAGGTCCACACCGTGCCGGCGGCGGCGGCGGCGACCCGCGCCGCCAGCGCCAGCTCGCTGGTGGCGGCCGGGTCGGCCTCGGCCGCGCTCGAGGTGGTGGAGGTCACGCCATCGGGCCCGCGCCACCACATCACGCAGTCGTCGGCGGCGAACGCATCGGCCAGCCGGCGCAGGGTCGCGGCCCGCGCCTCGTGCTCGAGCAGCGACAGCGCGACCAGGCCACGGGCGCGCGCCACGTCGGCCGTGGCCGAGCTGGCCGAGCTCGCGCACAGCGCCGGCAGGGTGGCCGCGGCGATCGGGGACAGCAGGACGCCGGCGGCGCCGGCGGTGGCGGCGGCCCCGGCCAGCTTGGCCGCGGCCTCCGAGCTGCCGACGATCCACCGGGCCGGCCCGGTCGGGAGCTCGACGTGTCCGGCCGAGGCGGGCGCCAGCAGCACCACCGCGGCGTCGGCCGGGCACTCGTCGGCGCGAGTCCCGATCACCAGGGTCAGCCCGGGCGGCGCCGCGCCGACCACGCTGGTGCGCAGGCGCTGCGACGGGTCGAGCAGGAACACCACCGCGGGCACGAGGCGACGATGATATCCCCGCGGCCGGCGACCCGGGGCCGGACCGGGGCGCAATATCCGGGACGGCTGGTCGACCACTAGCAGGCTGCTGAAGAAGCAGCCTGCTAGTCATTCTCGATCGCGCAGCCTGCTGAAAACACGGAGCCCGTCCCGTCGTCAGGAGCCGCCAGCACGGGTTTTCAGCCGCCGGCTAGTCGGCCAGGGCGGCGATGCCGGGCAGCTCGAGGCCCTGCACGAACTCGAGCGAGGCGCCGCCGCCGGTCGAGACGTGCGAGACCCGGTCGGCCACGCCGGCCTGGGCCACCGCCGCCGCGCTGTCGCCGCCGCCGACCACGGTGAGGGCGAAGCGGTTGTCGGCCAGCGCGTGCGCCACCGCCATCGTGCCGGCCGCGAACGCCGGCTTCTCGAACACGCCCATCGGCCCGTTCCAGAAGATCGTGCGGGCGTCGCGGATGACCTTGCGGAACGTGTCGATCGTGTTTGGCCCGATGTCGAGCGCCATCAGATCGGCCGGGATGGCATCGATGGCGACCGCGCGCCCGGCGCTGGCGTCGAGCCCCTCGGCCACCACCACGTCGGTCGGCAGGTGGACCGCGACCTTGGCCTCGGCCGCCTTGCGCAGGAAGTTGCGGGCGACCGGCAGCTTGTCGCGCTCGACCCGGCTCTTGCCCAGGGCCCGGCCCTGCGCCTCGAGGAAGGTGTTGGCCATGGCGCCGCCGACGATGAGGGCGTTGACCCGGCCGAGCAGGGCGTCGAGCACGTCGATCTTGTCCGACACCTTGGCGCCGCCGACCACCGCCAGGTACGGACGATCGACCTCGCCCAGCAGGCGCGACAGGAAGGCGATCTCCTTGGCCATGACGAACCCGGCGGCGCGCGTGGCCACGTACTTCGCCATGCCCGCGGTCGAGGCGTGGGCGCGGTGCGCGGTGCCGAACGCATCGTTGACGTAGACGTCGCAGTACGACGCCAGCGTGCGGGCGAACCCGTCGTCGTTGCTCTCCTCGCCGGGGTGGAAGCGCAGGTTCTCGAGCATGGCGACGTGGCCGTCGCGCACGTCGGCCGCCACCTTGCGCGCGCCGTCACCGACCGCCTCGTCGGCCAGCGTCACCTCCTGCCCGAGCAGCTCGGCCAGGCGGGCGGCGACCGGCTCGAGCGAGAACTCGGGCTTGGTCTGGCCGTCGGGCCGGCCCAGGTGCGAGCCGAGCAGGATGCGAGCGCCCCGGTCGATGAGGTGGCGCAGGGTCGGCAGCGTGGCGACGATACGCGCGTCGTCGCTGACCTTGCGGTCCTTGGTCAGCGGGCAGTTGAAGTCGACCCGGACGAACACGCGCAGGCCCTCGACCCGCACGTCGGCGACCGACTTGATGCCGTGCGGCAGCGGCGGCGCCGCCGCGGTGGGGGCCGTCCCGCTCACAGCCGCTCCGCGACGAACGCGGCCAGGTCGAACAGGCGCTGCGAGTAGCCCATCTCGTTGTCGTACCAGGCCATCACCTTGACCTGGTCGCCGATCGCGGTGGTCAGGGCGGCGTCGACGGTCGACGAGTGACGATCACCGTTGTAGTCGCACGACACCAGCGGCTCGTCGGACACCGCCAGGATGCCCTTGAGCGGGCCGGCCGCCGCCTTGCGGAAGGCGTCGTTGACCTCTTGTGCCGTCGCCTTCTTCTCGAGGCGGGCGGTCAGGTCGACCAGCGACACGTTCGGGGTCGGCACCCGGATGGCCATGCCGTCGAGCTTGCCGGCCATCGACGGCAGGACCTCCTTGAGCGCCTTGGCGGCGCCGGTGGTGGTCGGGATCATCGACAGCGCGGCGGCGCGGGCCCGGCGCAGGTCCTTGTGCGGCAGGTCGAGGATCTGCTGGTCGTTGGTGTACGAGTGGATCGTCGTCATCAGGCCGGACACGACGCCGAAGGTCTCCTGCAGGACCTTGGCCACCGGGGCCAGGCAGTTGGTCGTGCACGACGCGTTGGAGATGATGTGGTGCTCGGCCGGCTTGTACGCCTCGAGGTTGATGCCGCAGCACAGGGTGACGTCGGGGTTCTTGGCCGGGGCCGAGATGAGGACCTTGCGCGCGCCGCCGGTGAGGTGCTTGCCGCAGCCCTCCTTGTCGACGAACTTGCCGGTCGACTCGATGACGATGTCGACGCCGGCGTCCTTCCACTTGATCGCGGCCGGGTCCTTCTCGGCGCTGATCGCCACCTTGTCGCCGTTGATGATGAGCGCGTTGCCATCGACGGTGACCGTGCCGGGGTAGCGGCCGTGCACCGAGTCGTGGCGCAAGAGGTGGCCGAGCGTGGCGACGTCGGTGAGGTCGTTGATGAGCACCAGGTCGAAGCGCTCGGGGGTGGCCGCCAGGCAGCGCACGAAGCCGCGCCCGATGCGACCGAAACCGTTGATGCCAACGCGAATCTTGGCCATGAGACGTTCCTTTGCGTGAGGTGCGCGCACCGTAGCCCGCCCTCGCGCGCGATGCGAGCGGCCCAGGGCGCGAACCGGCCCACGTGCGAGCAGGCCGATCCGGCGCGACTGCACCAGCGGCGCGGCGCGTGGTGAGTCGCGCGGCGGGCACGACGGGCGCGGCGATCGGCACCGCAGGTGCGGTGGGCGCCTGGGCGGGCGCGGGGGCTGCGGTCGGGCGCGGGGGCTGCGGTCGGGCGCCGGGGCGCCTGGGCTGGCGATGCGCCTGGGCTGGCGATGCGCCTGGTCAGGCGCGGCGGCCGGGGCGGCGCAGCGGGGAGCGCTGCTGGCCGCGAGGGGCGGGGCGAGGCCGGCCTGCTCAGCGAGCGGCAGCCGCGATCGCCACGTCGTCGGTGCGGCGGGGCTCTCGGCTGGTCATGCTCTTGGTGACCTCCGAGATGAGCTCGGTCGCGAGGGCGACGATCTGCTTCTCATCGAAGCCCTGGCCCTGCAGGTCCTTGTAGATGGAGCGGGCAAGGATGCGGACGGCGCGGGACTTGGATTCTTGGTCGGTCATGGGGCCGGGCTGCAGAGGAGCATGACGCGTGCCAGCTGGGCCTCGCCTGATTCAAGCCAGTTACGAGGCCCCACCAGCGCCCGATCGGGCTCGCCGCTGCGAAAGTTCCCGGTCCCTGCGAAGCTGGTTACGCAGCGCGGCCGGTGGGCCGGGGCGTGGTCGCGCCGGCCGCTCAGCCCCGGAACAGATCGTCGATGACCCGCGGCCCGGCCTTGCCAGGGCCCTTGCTGGTCGCCGGTTCGTCGTCGAGCATCCGCAGGAACATCTCGAGGTACTGGGCCTGCTCGGCGTCGAGCGGAAGGAACGCCACCCCGACCTGGAACCCCTCATCGACGTGAGTGCACCACACCACCCGCGCCGGCAGGCTGAGCGCCTCCGACGTGCCGCCGGCTTCGAACACCAGGGCGACCTCGACCTCGATGGTGGCCCGCGCCGGCAGCTCTCCGGACAGCGACGCGCACAGGCCGCCGCGCGAGAGGTTGGACGTGCGTCCGACCAGCTCCCGGCCGCCGAGGCGGGCCCGTACCTCCGCTTCGTGGGCATAGCGGGGATACTCGCGGTCGACGGCCGACATGGATCCACTGTGGCCGGGCCGCCCCGGCCAGGCAAGTTTTGCGCCGGGGCCGCGGCCGCCCGCACCGGGGCCGCGGCCGCCCGCGCCCGATCCGTCAGCGAGGCGGGCGCGGTGTGGTCACCCGGCCGAACCAGCCCGCGGTCAGGTCGTCGAGCTCGGCCTCGAGCTCGGCCCGCGTGAGCGCGTCGGCGCCGCTGGTCGCCAGGCGCAGCCAGCGGTGGTACAGGCGAATGACCAGGCGCGCCAGCTCGCGCCGTGCCTTGGCCCGGCCATCATCGATGCTGCGGGCGCGCACCTCGGCGTCGTCGAAGACCAGGCGATCGAGCCGCCAGGTCGCGCGCAGCTCGAGCGTGTCGCCGCGATCGAGGCCGGGCTCCTCCTCGGTCCAGCTGCGGCGGTGGAGGGTCCGCACCGTCAACCATGGGGCCAGCCCGGCCCAGCGTGCGCGCCGGCCCAGGGCCGCGCCGGCCGCCTGGTCCAGCCCGGCCCGGGCCAGGGCGACGGCGACGACCCGGGCTACCGGCGGTGGGCGCCACGTTACGGGTGGCGTCGGCGCCGCGACCTCGGGTTGCCCTTCGTCGGCGTGGGCCGGGAGGCCGCCGTGGGCCAGCACGGCCACGACGAGGAGGAGCGCGGCGCGCGCGGGCGCGGCCGGAGCAGCGATCGGTGGGAGGGCGAGGTGAGGGCGCATGGTCATCTCCAGGTGAGGGTCATCCAGGCCTGCCACTGCCGGGCCGGCGCGAACTGCTGCCGCATCAGCACGGCGACGACCGGCAGCCAGCGGCCCCGGCGGGCTTGCTTGCGTACCTGGGCCGGCCCGCGTAGCGTCACCGGGTGGCCCGGGCGCTCGGCGACAACGCGCTGACCGTGCTGCGCCGCCGCTACCTGGCGCCGCTCGAGGGCGGCGGGCAGGAGACGCCGGCCCAGCTGTTCGCGCGGGTCGCGCACGCGGTCGCCGCCAGCGAGGCGCGCCACGGCGCCGGGCCGGCCGAGGTCACGCGCTGGACCGACCGGTTCACGCAGCGGATGTCCGACCTGGAGTTCCTGCCCAACTCGCCGACGTTGATGAACGCCGGCCGCCCGCTCGGGCAGCTGGCCGCCTGTTTCGTCGTGCCGGTGGCTGATCATCTCGACGAGGTGTTCGCCGCCGTCGGTTGGGCCGCGCGGATCCAGAAGACCGGCGGCGGCACCGGCTTCTCCTTTTCGCGCCTGCGCCCGGCTGGCGATCGGGTCGCGTCCACCGGCGGCGTCGCCGCGGGTCCGGTCGCGCTGATGCAGGTGTTCGACGCCGCCACCGAGGCCATCCGCCAGGGCGGCACCCGGCGCGGCGCCAACATGGGCGTGCTCCGGGTCGATCACCCCGACATCCTCGAGTTCGTCGCGCTCAAGCTCGGAGCCGAGCGCATGCGCAACTTCAACCTCTCGGTCGGCGTGACCGACGCCTTCATGACCGCCCTCGCCGCCGACGCCAGTTACCCGCTGGTCAACCCGCGTGATGGCGCCGTGACCCGCACGCTGCGGGCCCGGGTGGTGTGGGACGCGATGGTGCGCACGGCGTGGGCGGTCGGCGACCCGGGCGTGGTCTTCCTGGATCGCATCAACGCCGCCCAGCCCACGCCGGACCTCGGGGGCATCGAGGCGACCAACCCGTGCGGAGAGCAGCCGCTGCTGCCGTTCGAGTCGTGCACCCTCGGCAGCCTGGTGCTGAGCCGGTTCGTGCGCGCCGGCACCCTCGACCGGGCCGCCCTGGCCGAGGCCGTCCACGACGCCGTCCGGTTCCTCGACGACGTGCTCGACGCCAACAGCTACCCGCTCGAGCAGATCGCGCGCGCGACCCTGGCCACCCGCAAGATCGGCCTGGGTGTGATGGGCTGGGCCGACCTGCTGGTCGACCTCGACCTGCCGTACGACAGCGAGCCGGCCCTGATCCTGGCCGAGGAGGTCGCGACCCTGATCGAGCGGGAGAGCGTGGCGGCGTCGAGCCAGCTGGCCGCGGAGCGCGGGGTGTTCCCGGCCTGGCCAGGGTCGACCTGGGCCCGGGCCGGGATCCGCATGCGCAACGCCACCACCACCACCATCGCCCCGACCGGCACGATCAGCATCATCGCCGGCTGCTCGAGCGGCATCGAACCGCTGTTCGCGCTGGCCTACGACCGCCACGTCCTCGACGGTGCCGTGCTGCGTGAGCTCCACCCGCGCCTGCGCGAGCTGGCGCTGGAGGCCGCCGCCTTCACCCCGGCCATGGTCGCGGCGGTCGAGCGGACCGGGCACCTGCGCGGCCTCGACCCGGCCCTCGGTGTTCCGGCCGCGCTGGCCCGCCGCTTCCCGACCGCCCACGAGATCGCCGTGCCCTGGCACGTGCGGACCCAGGCCGCCTTCCAGCGCGGCTCCCACGCCGCGGTCTCGAAGACGATCAACCTGCCGGCCGAGGCCAGCCCGGACGAGGTCGGCGCCGCGTACCAGCTCGCCTACGACCTGGGATGCAAGGGGATCACGGTGTACCGGGATGGGTCCCGCGCCGGCCAGGTGCTGACCGCCGGGCACCACGAGCAGGACCAGGAGGCCGAGCAGGACACCTGCCCGGACTGCGGCGGCCCGCTGCGTGGGACCCGCTGCCGGCTGTGCGCGCGCTGTGGGTTCTCGAGCTGCGCGTTGTGACCAGGCGGCCGCCTGCCACCCAGCGGGGGCGGGCGGGGCGGGGCGGGCGTCGTGGATAGAGGACGAGATCGGGGCCATGCCCCGGGTCTCAGCAAGGACGGCGCCAGCAGGGGGCGCCAGTGATTCCAGTCACTTGCCACTCCGCCTTGGCCGGCGCTCGGCCACCACGTCCGAAAGCACCAACGCCCACCGTCCGGTGGGCGTTCGCGCTGCTACGTCGGTTTTTGTGGATCCGGGCCGGTGGCCCGGCGCTGCCTCAGCGGCGGCGGCGGCGGCGCGCCGGGCGCGGCGCCACGGCGGCGGCCTCGAGCTCCTCGAGGTGCTCGAGCATCTGGATCATCGTGTTGCGGGTGGGCGCGTGGGGCTCATTGGTGATGGCCCGACCCAGGCTGATGCGCAGCTCGGCGCGCAGCTCCGACTCGATGAGGCGGTAGGTCCGGAGCGCCTCCTCGGGGTCGTAGTGGTTGAGGTCGGCCTCACAGCCGGTGGCGGCGATCCACACCGCGGCCAGGGCGGCAGCCCGGCGGCCGGGCTGCGAGGTCGCGAAATCCTTGACCGTCGTCCGCAGGCGCTGACGCACCAGGGGGATGGGCGGCAGGGCGACGAGGCCGTCATTGTCGTCCTCAAGGCGGCGCAAGATAGGACGTGTCATTGGCTTGTCCGTTTCCATTGGCTCTTTCTTCTCCCGGCTCGCTCGAGTGCGGCCAAACCCCTTGAAAGGCCTACCGCATCGGGAGCCGGACCTTGCCAAAACCGGTTTTTGAAAGCGAGCAAATTCGTTTCGAAACCACAAAAAAACCCGGGAGTTGCTGCTGCAAACGGGCATCACATCACTCCCGAATCTGAGTCAGCCTTCAGGTTCGGCCGGATCCACGTGCGATGACGAGTAATTGCGACTGCTTAACGATTGGTCAGCGAAATTAGCGTGGAGGAACTCACGAATCCTACGGAGAAAGATCCCTGGGTGTTCGAGCGGGGCAGTGTGTGAGCCGTGCTCGACCTCGACCAGCACCGCACCGGGGATGTGAGCCGCCATCTGCCGCGACCGGTCCATCGGCGTGAAGCCGTCCTCGGTGGCGCCGAACACCAGCGTGGGTACGTCGACCGCGCCCAGGAAGTCGTCGGCGGAGTGCTGACCGGCGGCGGCCAGCATCCGCACGAACAGGCGCGGGTCGATCCGGGACATCCCGTGCAGGTACGGCATGAAGTCCGCCGGCGAGACCTTGTCGCGCTGGATCTCCAGCCACGACGCGACCTCGTACGCCAGGCGGGTCGGCAGCGCGAGTCGCGCCAGGCGCTGGAACACCTGCGGGACGCTGTCGACGACGGCCGACACCCGCGGCAGGACCTGCTCGAGGGTGGCGGCGCCACGGAAGGTCCGCAGCGGGTGGGACGGCGCGCCGCAGACCAGGACGAGGCCGGCCACCCGATCGCGGTGGCGCCGCATGGTCTCGAGCGCGACCTGGACCCCCATCGAGTGGCCGATGATGACCACGCGCTCCAGCCCGGCGTCGTCGAGGATGGCGATCTGATCGTCGGCCAGATCGGCGATGGTGACGCGATCACCGTCGCTGGGTTCGCGGCTGCGGCCGTGGCCCCGGTAGTGGCCGTGGGCGACGACGCGGTCGGTCAGGTCGGGCCGCAGGTAGCGCCACACGTAGCCATCACACCCGATCCCGTCGCACAGCAGGACGGGCACGGCGCGCTGCGCCGGGCTCGGCTCGGTGGCATCATGGACGGCCGCGGTGGTCGCCGCGTCGCTGGCGGCCGAGGAGAGGTCGTCGGGGCGCAGCGGCGCCCAGACCTCGTAGAAGAGCGGAGTCTGGTCGACCGCGGCGACGGCGTAGCGTCGCCGGTGATCGACCACGCGATGAGCACCCGAGGGGGCGCTCAGGCGATCTCCTTCTCGTCCTCCTCGCCCGGAAACTCGTTCACGGACGGATACTTCATGATCTCCTTCCGCGCGATCTTCCACGCCTTCTGGACGATCCACGACAGCGACCGGTCCTGCCGGTTCGCCTCGTCCTGGATCTCCTTGAGCATTTCCTCGGGAAAATAGAGAGATTGCTTGCGCTTGTCGGAGCCAGCCATTGCCTGCCTAGTTTCGGAGGCGGACCTACACCGTGTCAAGGCGTCCGGGGATGTAAGAGAAGAGGGTCTTTCGGGTTGTCAGGTCCTGACCATGGACCTATCCTTCGCCGCCGTTTTCGGACGGCCTGTCCACCGCGAGAGGGGGGATCCGTGTCGACGCAGACCGCCGCCAAGCCGCTCAACAAGAAAGAACTGAAGGTCTTTCGCCAGCTTCTCGAAGAGAAACGGCGGGCCGTCATCGATCGGGCGCGCAAGACTCTCAGCGAGGACATGACGCTGGACACCAACGACCTGGCCGACGAGATGGATCTCGCCGCCAGCGAGTACATCCAGTCGTTCGAGTTCCGCCTGCGCGGGCGGGAGAAATCCCTGCTCGCCAAGCTCGACCTCGCCATCAAGAAGATCGACGACGGCATCTTCGGGGTGTGCGAGTCGTGCGAGGAGCCGATCGGCCGCAAGCGCCTCGAGGCCCGGCCCGAGACCAGCCTGTGCATCCGCTGCAAGGAAGATCAGGAGCGCGAGGAGCGCACGCTCGGCTGACGCCGGCGTCGGCTCGAGGCGCGCCACGAGATCCGCCGCCCGGGCCAGGCCGACCGCGGCCACCCGTCGTGACCGAGGAGCAACGCCGCCCTCGGGGATGGATCGGTCGCGAGAACGATTGAGTTGCCCCGTCGCGGGCCCTAACGTCGGGGCATGAAGTCACCGCCCGAGGGCGACCCCACGCGGCCCGTCGCACCGGCGCAGGGGCCCGGCGCGGCCGCGACCCCGTCCGGATCGGAGCCCGAGCACGATCTCGCCACCGACCCAGCCAGCGTGTCGCGTCGCAAGGTCCTGGCCATGGCCACCGTCGGCGTCGGCGGTTGCCTCGGCGTCGGACTGGCCGTGCCGGCGCTGCGGATGCTGGCCCACCCGGCCGGCCGGGCCATCGTCACCACCCCGCGCGAGCCACTCGATCTCGGCAGCGCCGACCTGGTCCCGGCCGGTGGGGCGCCCATCAAGCTGGCGGTGATCGCCACCACGGTGCGTGACGCCTGGACCTCGGCCCGCGACGTTCCCCTCGGCGCCGCGTGGGTCCGCCGCGACGGCGACCGCCTGTTCGCGCTGTCGGCGACCTGCCCGCACCTGGGCTGCGCGATCGGCTGGGACGACACGCGCGGGCGCTTCGCCTGCCCATGCCACGACAGCGCGTTCGCGGTGAGCGGCGAGCGCATCACCGGCCCGGCCGAGCGAGGCCTCGACCCGCTGCCGATCGTCGTCGAAGGCGGCCGGCTCAAGCTGACCTGGATGCGGTTTCGCGCCGGCATCGCCAACCGGGAGCCGGCGTGAGCGGGCCGCTCCGCCGCCTCGGCGACTGGTTCGACGAACGCGCTGGCTGGCGGGCCCTGAGCCGCCGCGCGTTGCACGAGCCGGTCCCCGGCGGCGCGTCGATGGCCTACGTGTTCGGCTCGGTCCTGCTGTTCCTGCTCATCGTCCAGGCGGTGACCGGGACCGTGCTGGCGCTCTACTACAGCGCGTCGACCACCGACGCCTGGGCCTCGGTCGCGTACATCCAGGACCAGGTGACGTGGGGCTGGTTCCTGCGCGGCCTGCATCACCACGGCGCCTCGGCGGTGCTGCTGGTCGGCGGGCTGCACCTGCTGCAGACCGCGCTGTACGGCGCGTACAAGCGGCCGCGCGAGCTCAACTGGATCGTCGGGGTGCTCCTGCTCGGGCTCCTGCTGGCGTTCGCGCTGACCGGGTACCTGCTGCCGTGGGACCAGACCGGCTACTGGGCCACCAAGGTCGCCACCGGCATCGCCGGCGCGGCGCCCGGCGCCGGCGAGACGATGCAGCAGCTGGCGCAGGGCGGGAACGAGTACGGCAACCTGACGCTGACCCGGTTCTACGGCCTGCACGTGCTGGTGCTGCCGGCCCTCACCGTCGGCCTCATCGTCGCCCACCTCGCGCTGTTCCGGCGCCACGGCGTGACCCCGCGCTGGGGCCAGAGCGCCGCGACGCTGCGGGCGCGGACCCAGCCGTTCTGGCCGGATCAGCTGTTCCGGGACGTGGTGGCGATGGCCATCGCCCTGGTCGCGCTCGTGACCTACGTCGTCGTCGTCGGAGGCGCCGGCCTCGACGCCCCGGCCGATCCATCGTCGAACTTCGACGCCCGACCCGAGTGGTACTTCCGACCGCTGTTCCAGCTGCTCAAGTACTTCACCGGCAAGGCCGAGATCATCGTCGCGCTCGGGGCGCCGGTGGTGGTCGGCGGCGTGCTGCTGGCGCTGCCGTTCCTCGATCGCGGCCCCGACCGCGACCCGCGGCGACGCCTGGTGCCGATGGCCCTGCTCGGCATCGGCATCGCCGTGGCGGTGGCGCTCACGGTCATCTCGATGCGCGCCGACGACGCCGATCCGCAGCTGGCCGCCCGCACGGCCAAGGCCGAGCGCTCGGCCGCGGCGGCGCGGGAGCTGGCGCGCACCGGCGGTGTGCCGGCGGCCGGCGGCCTGGCGCTGTACGCGACCGCGCCGTGGTCCCGCGCCATCACCCTGTGGGAGGCGCACTGCGACGGCTGCCACGGCGGCGACGGCAAGGACCGCAAGGGCCCGCGCCTCGGCGCCGGCTACAACGACCGCACCTGGATCCGAGGCTTCCTGGTCGATCCGGGCGGCGACGCCTACTTCGGTCGCACCAAGCTCGGCGCCGCCGACGTCGGCATGAGCGCGGTCGAGCAGACCGGGGCCGAGCTCGATGCGCTGGTCGAGATGGTCTACGCCGAGACCGGCGCGACCGACGTCGATCCGTCCAAGCTGGCCGCTGGCCGGGCCCTGTTCGACGAGCACTGCACCGATTGCCACACCCGCGAGGAGCACAAGGTCAACGAGGCCGCGCCGGCGCTGTTCGCGCGTGGCCAGCGCGAGCACCTCGAGGCCCTGCTCACCGATCCCGGCGCCCCGCGCTTCTATCTGATCGGCAACGAGATGCCCATCGTCGAGGAGATCTCACCCGACGACCGACGGGTGCTGGCCGAATGGTTGATCTGGCTGCGCACCGCCAGCCCGGCCGAGGTCGCCGCCGCCCGGGCCCGGATCAAGGCCCTGGCCGATCGCTAGTAGCGCCGGCAGCGGCACCAGCTGCTGTAGCTGTAGCTGTAGCTGTAGCTGTAGCTGTAGCTGTAGCTGTCCGCTACAGCGCGAGCTGGGTCTGCACCATCAACCGCAGCTCGGACTCGACGGGGCTGGCCTCGCTGCCACCATACAGACGGTCCCAGGTCAGCACGCTGGACTCGAGCGCGACCAGCTCGCCGAGCGCGCGCAGCACGAAGCCGATCTCGAGCTGGTCACGCCCGCGCGGCGGCGGCCGCCCGGCCAGGGACAGGAAGGGAACCTGGCCGCCGGCGACGCGGAGGGCGGCGACCACCGCGCCCTGCTTTCGGCCCACGCGGCCCCAGACCTCGGCCGACCCGCCGAGGTAGGTCCAGGTCGGGTCCTGCGATCCCACCGCGGCGGCGATCTGCGCGCGGTCGGCGAAGTACCGCTCGGGCCAGGTCTCGTGCCGGACCATGACCTCGCCGGCGAGGCCCCAGCGACGCCCGGTCCAGCGCACGTCGGCGCTGGCGGCGCTGATCCCGACCAGGCCACGGCTGGACGTGCCAGCGGCGCCACCGGCGCCGGGCAGGCCGAGCACCTGGTCGGGCAGGTCGGCGATGTCGATGATGCCGCCCAGGCCGAAGATCCAGCCGCGCGGCTCTTCGCGCCCGAGCAGGCGGGCGTCGACCGCACCCGCCAGGGTGGCGTGGTCGCCCTGGTCGCTGCGCTGGTCGGAGCGCTCGAGGCGGGCCACCAGCGCCGGGCGCCGGTCGAGCGCGGCGCCGGTCCGGGCGCCGTTGCCGAGCCCGACCCAGTAGCGGCTGCGGCCGCGCTCGCCGCTGAGCTGGATCCCGACGTCGCGGTCCCAGCCCAGGCCGTCGAGCACGGCCGGGCGCTCGCCGAAGCGCAGGCGCTCGGCCGCGGTGAGGTGGGCGTGGGTCATCGCCACCTTGCCGCGGCCCAGGCGCAGCCGGATCCGGTCGCTTGGCGCCCACTCGACGGCGGCGTCGACCACGCGTGGTTCGGCCAGCTCGCCGACCACGCGAAAGCCGATCGCGCCGACCTCGGCGTCGCGTCGGCCCGACAGCTCGAGTCGGGCCCGGCGCAGCACGAAGGTGCTGTCACCGGTGGAGGCGTCGTTCGCGGCCCAGCGCCGCTGGCTCTCGAACCGGAGCTGGGTGAACCCACGCACGCCGAGCTGGTAGTCACCGTCCTCGCTGAGCCACTGGTAGCCGTCGTCGTAGTCGAGCTGGCTCGGCACCTCCTCGGCGCCGTACGCCGCCACCTGCGCCTGCAGCTGCTCGACCACCGCCAGCACCCGGGCCAGCGCGTCGGGGCCGCTCGCCGCCTGCAGCTGCTGCAGCTGCGCGGTCAAGCTGGTCGCGAGCTGGCCGAGCGCGGCCTGCTGGGCCTGCAGCTGGCGGTCGCGCTCGGCGCCTTGCTGCGCGGCCAGCACCAGCTGCTGGCTGAGGGCCCAGACCTGGCCACGCAGCGCCTCGATCTCGGCGCGGAGCTCGGCTGCGGTCGGTCGGCGTTGCGCCGCCGCGGGCTGGGCCCACGCCGGAGGTGCGGCCACGGCGGGCACCACGAGCGAGGCCAGGACGAACGCGGACGCGGCAGCAGGGAAGGGGCGCACCTGGCCCCGAACGCGTGGCGCGCCGGTTCGGTTTACCGACACCGGCCAGGCCGGGCTCCTTTGCCGAAACCGCTGCCGAAAATGATCCGGCCCGGAGCGAGCTCATCGCGCCGGGCCAGATCGTGCCGCGGTCCTCGGATCAGTTGCGGTGATCGCGCGTGATCACCCCGCCCTGGGCCGCCTGCGCCTGCCAGCTGCCGGCGACCCAGACGTAGTAGCCCTGCGGTCCGAGCTCCCAGCGACCGGCGACCCACACCCGGTTGGCGCGCACGCGCTCCCAGTGGCCACCGATCCACTCGTACTGCCCGCTGCGCCACTCGTAGTGGCCGCCGACCCAGATGAAGCCGGCCCGGTTGCCCGAGGCCTCGGCCCGCGGCGCCGGCGGCGGCGCGGTCGGGTAGATCGACGGCGCCGGCGGGGTCACCACCGTGGTGCCGCCGCCATCGCGGTGGTCGCGCACGACGACCCCACCGCCACCACCCCCGCTGGTCACGACGGTCGTGGTGGTGGTCGGGGTGGTGGTGACGATGGTGCCGCCGCCGCCGGCCTGGACGACGATCCAGGTCCCGTCGATCCAGTGCCACGTGTTGCCGCGGCGCTCCCACCGGCCCTCCTGCCAGGCGTAGCCGCCGCGCTCACGCTCCCAGTGCCCACCGACCCAGACCCAGTTGTTGCCGCGGTAGTCCCAGCGACCCCGCACCCAGACGAAGCCGGCGCGGGCGGTCACGGCCTCCTCCTGCGGCGCCGGCGGTTCGTTGTAGACGACGAGCGCGCCGGTGCGCATCCGGGCCGAGCCCGAGACCACACACGCCGACGACGCCAGGGCGACCGCGAGACCAAGCGCAACCACGAGCTTCCGAGATGCCTTCATATCTAATCTCCTTGGATAGGACCGGGACGATGCGCGCAGAGCCTGAGCTCGCCCGGCACCGCTAGGACGGCCAACCCCCCGGTTTTCTTCACGACGGAGTATTCCCAACCGCCCTGTCCAAGTCAAACGCCGGGCCGCCCTGCTGCTTACGCCCGGGCGTGGCCCGTGGTCGGCGATAACCCCGCGTCGCACCTGGGTGATCTCGGTTAGCAGCGGCCGATGCGATTGTGCCTGGCTCCGGCCCTGACCTGGGCGAAGCTCCTGGCCGATGTCCCGCCTGATCAGCGTCGCCGCGAGTTCCTTGTTCTTGCTGCTGACCGCGTGTGGGGACGACGGGGGTGGCGCCAGCGCCGACGCCCCGCCGCCGACCATCGACGCCGAGCCGGCGCCGGCCTTCCGCAACCCGGTCGCCTTGCCCGACGACCAGCTGGCGACCCAGGCGCTGACGCTGCTCGGCGCGACCGGGCCGCAGGCCGAGCCGCGCTGCGGGGCGTGCCACTCGATGACCCGCCAGCACCTCCGCTTCTGGCGCGCGCTCAGCGACACGTCGATGTCGTCGTGCCTGACCGACCTGTCGGTGGCCACGCCCGAGTCGGCCCGCGCCATGATCGACTGCCTGCGGGCGATGCCGACGGTGCCGACCTCGAAGTTCCAGGCCATCAAGCTCGGGGTGTGGGCGACCGCGGTGCACCTGCCGTGGTTCGAGTTCGCGTTCCGGCGCGCCTACGGTGGCGACGTCGAGTACCAGCAGTTCAAGGCCCTCATCGCCATGCCGCCGGCTGGCCAGGGCGCGCTGACGCAGGACCAGTTCGACATCGTCGCCGAGTGGTTCAGCCGCGGCCTGCCGCAACTCGACGCCTCGCTGCCGGAGGACCCGCCGCCCGACCAGTGCAACGAGGGCACCTCGGCCGACGTCGCCGCCCACGTGGCCGAGCTGGCCACCACCGGCTGGCGCGCGGTCAACACCGCCGCCGGCATGAACATGTTCGGCTGCACGCCTGGCCAGCCGGCGCGGCAGTGCCTGACGACCGAGCCGACGCCGGCCACCGCCTGGGCCGACACCCGTGGCGCCGGCTGGGAGGTCAGCGGCACCACCCAGCGCGTGCTGGCCGACCTCGACTACGCCTCGTCGTTCTGGACCCGCAGCTCGGCCAGTGGGCGCTACGTCGCCCACGGCATCCGCAACAACATGGACTCCGGCATCGTCGACCTGCAGGCCGACCGGGTCATCGGCGTCAACGCGTTCTACGACCCGGCGTTCTTCCCCGACGACAGCGGCTTCGTCTTCCAGGGCGGGCCGCGCAACGTGTGCCGCATGAGCGTGCTGACCGGCGCCGCCGCCTCGATCTCGATGACCGAGGCCGGCTGCTCCGATCTCAACCAGGTCGGCCTGTACCAGCACGTCGGGGCCGCGCTCGGCGGCGGCGACTACTTCGCCATCGACGGCATGTTCGTGTCCGACGACGGCGGCCACGGCGGCACCTTCGGCGACCCGTCGGCCTTCTTCGGCGGCAACGCCGAGGCCTCGATCACGCCGATGGTGTACGGCGGCTCGACCTTCACGGCCAAGCCGTCGGTGTCGGTGCCCACCCCGTACGAGGGTGACGCCGTGCTGTCGCCGTCGGCGCGGCTGTTCATCAGCCGGGTCGCTGGCCCGGGCGACAACCAGCTCGGCTACGTCCTGCGCAAGGTCATCGCCACCCCGAGCGGCGGCAGCTACCAGATCAGCGCGCCCGAGGTCGCGCGTTACTGCGTGAGCGGCGGCAAGCCGGCGTTCTCGTACGACGAGCGCTGGATCGTCTACCACCACTACCTCTCGCCCAGCTCCGACGCCGACGCCCAGGAGCTGGGCTTCACCGGCCGCAACGACCCCGGCTACGCGCCGTACCGCAGCGCCGGCGCCGCCAACGTGTACCTGCTCGATCTCGCCACCGGCGCCCGGACCCGCATCACCCGGATGAACCCGGGCCAGTACGCGCTGTTCCCGCACTTCCGGTCCGACGGCTGGATCTACATCCAGGTGCGCGACCCGTCGCGCGGACGCGAGTACGTGCTGGCCAGCGACGCCGCGCTGGTGCGCGAGTAGCCCGGGTCGGCCGGGCCTGGCCGGGTCAGCGCGTCAGCTCGACCAGCAGCGCGGCCGCCGCTACCCGCACGCCGCCGGTGCGGTCGGCCAGCGCCGCGACCAGGCCGGGCGTGACGCGCCGGGCGATGGCGTGCTGGAGCACGGCGGCGTCGCGCCGCCGGGTGTCGGCGTCGGTCAGCAGCGTGGTCGACAGCAGCTCGAGGCCGCGGGCGTCGCCCAGCCGGGCCAGGTCGGCCGCCGCGCCGAGCTGGTGGGCCGGCGCCGCCAGCGCCTCGGTCAGGACCGGCGCGGCCGCCGCGCCCTCGCCGGCGTACTGCAGCGCGCGCGCCGCGGCCAGGCGCACCCCGAGCTCGGCGTCGGCCACCGCGACGCGCAGGTGGGGCAGGGCGGTGGCCCGGCCGACCAGCGCCTCGGCCAGGCCGACCGCGCTCGCGCGCACCACCGGCTCGGGGTCGGCCAGCGCCGCGGCCAGCGTCGGCTCGTTGCCGGCGTCGACGCCGACCGCCGCCGCCGCCTGCAGCGCGACCAGCCGGTCGGCCTCGCCGCGCAGGGCGAGCAGGCGCTCTCGCGCGCCGGCTCGGCGCAGCAGGGCGACGCCGGCCAGGCGCACCGGCAGCGCTCGGTCGGCCAGGGCGGCGCTGGCCAGGGCGCTGGTGTCCCCGAGCCGGCGCTGGCTGGCCGCCGCCAGCGCGGCCACCCGCACCTCGCCGCTCGGGTCGTTGACCCGGGCCAGCACGGCGGCGGCGCTGGCGTCGTCGCGGAGCGCGGCCAGCGCGCGCACGGCGGCAGCGCGCACCCGCGGGTCGCGGTCGCGGCTGGCGACGATCAGGTCGTCGGCGGCCAGCCGGCCGACCTTGCGGCCGATGCCGTCGACGGCGATGGCCCGGGCCTCCGGATCGGGCGAGTCGAGCATCGACTCGGCCATCTTCGGCGCCTGCGGGTGGCCGTGCATCACGGCCACGGCGGCGGCGGCGGCGACGCGGTCGTCGTCGCTCCCCATCTGCTCGATCACCGCGTCGCCGAGCGCCTCCAGCTCCAGCGTCTCGATGGCGCGGATCGCCGCCAGGCGGACCGGGACCGCGTTCGAGCTCAGGCCCTGGCGCAGCGTGGCCGAGGCCAGGTCGACCAGGAGGTCGCCGTCGTCCTCGCCCAGGCTGGCCTGGTAGCGGGCGTACAGCGCGGCCAGCGCCGCCGCGTCGCCGCGGGCCAGCTCGGTGCGCAGGCGGACCCGCCACAGGCCGAGGTCGCCGGGCCGGTCCGGCAGGGCCTGGTCGGCGGCGGCCGCGGCCCCGGCATAGTCGCCGCGGTCGTACAGGCCCTGGGCGGTGCGGGCGGCCCGCGACGGTCCACAGCCGGCCAGCGCCGCCATCAGCACGATGCCGGCGGCCATCCGGGCCCGACCGGCGCGGGCGTGCGGCGGCCGGTCGCGGTGGGGCCCGGCCGCGGGTGCGGCCACGGTTCGACAGGGCGGGGCAACGGGCGGCGTCACGGTCGTGGCTTGCATGCC
>JAGPCO010000160.1 GCA_018058095.1 Kofleriaceae bacterium | reverse complement strand
CGGGCGGGAGCGAGCGGGCCGAGGCGTTCTGCGGCTTCTACGTGAGCGGGGCGGGCGGGGAGATGTTCAACGACGCGACCCAGGTGGTGCTCATGCGGATGGGCACGCGGACGGTGCTGTCGATGCAGAACAACTACAAGGGGCCGCCGTCGGCGTTCGCGCTGGTCATCCCGGTGCCGGTGGTGCTGCAGGAGGCGGACGTCAAGACGCTGCCGGCCGAGGTGTTCAAGAAGATCGATCAGATGGGCGCGCCGCGCCTGGTCGAGTACTGGGAGCAGGACCCGTGTCAGCCCGACTACGAGCGGGAGGCGTCGGGTGGGCGCGGCGTGGCCTTCTCGGCAGCGCCGATGGAGGCCGACAAGGCGTCCAAGGACGACCTCGGGGTGACGGTGGAGGCGCAGTTCACGGTGGGGGAGTACGAGATCGTGATCCTGTCGGCCAAGGACTCGACGGGGCTCGAGACGTGGCTGCAGCAGGAGAAGTACCAGATCCCGGCCGGGGCCGAGCCGCTGCTGCGGCCGTACGTGAGCGGTGGTTCGAAGTTCTTCGTGGCCAAGGTGAACCCGGACAAGGTGACGTTCGCGGACGGGCGGGCCCAGCTGTCGCCGCTGCGGTTCCACTACGACCACGACGACTTCAGCCTGCCGATCCGGCTCGGGCTGGCCAACTCGTCGGGGACGCAGGACCTGATCGTGAACATCCTGGCGCCGGGGCAGCGGTACGAGGTGGGCAACCGGCCGAACGTGACGATCCCGACCAACCTGGACGTGAAGAACGACGTGCGGGAGCGGTTCGGAGAGTTCTACGCGGCGCTGTTCGACCGGACGATGGAGAAGAACCCGGGGGCGGTGGTGACGGAGTACGCGTGGCAGGCGACGACGTGTGACCCGTGCCCGGGGCCGCAGCTCGACTACCACGACCTGGCGACGCTGGGGGCGGACGTGCTGGCGGGGGAGCGCGGCAAGGTGAGCGCGTACCAGGGCTGGGACTTCGTGCACACGCGGATGCACGCGCGGTACGGCAAGGACAACGCGGACGACCTGGTGTTCAAGCAGGCGGCGCCGATCGTCGGTGGGCGCGAGGTGTGGTCGGGCGGCTGGGACGACGTCAACCGCACGCTCGAGGAGCGGTCGAAGCCGTCGGGGTCGAACAACTTCCAGGGCCGGTACGCGATCCGGCACACGTGGACGGGGCCGATCGCGTGCGACAAGCCGAAGCGCGGCCGGTGGGGCGGGCCGCCCGACGGCGTCGGCGGCGGCGTGAAGCCGGCGCTCGACCTGGCGTTCGCGCCGCGCGGGCAGGCCAAGCTGGAGGCGTTCGTGGCCGGCGACGTGCCCGAGCTGGCGGTGAAGGCGACGAGCGCGACGGCGCCGGTCGATCCGGCCGGGGCGACGCCGCCGCCGGCGCCGGTGGTGGAGCCGATGGGGAAGCGCAAGAGCGGGTGTGGCTGCAGCAGCGACGCCGGCGGTGGGCGCGCCGTGCTGGCGGCGGCGCTGGTGCTGCTGGTGCTGGGCCGCCGGCGCCGGCGCCAGGAGGCCGGCCGCCGGTAACCCGTTCCATGATCGCGGGCCAGGCGCCCCACGGGCGAGGCGCGACGACCCCTGCGCGGCCCCCTCGGGGCCGGGCCCTGGCGCGGCGGCGTGGGCCAGGGCTGGGGACCGGCGCGCTGGTGCTGGTGCTGGTGGTCGGCCTCGGCCTGACGACACCCGCGCGGGCCGAGCCGACGCTGGGGGCCCGGCTACCCGCCGCGCCGGGGCGCTACGGGCCCAGCCTGCTCGAGCTGGCCGGTGGCGCCGGCGCGGGTGGTGTCGAGCTGGCCGACGTGGAGACCTGCGCCACCTGCCACGCCGCGGTCGCGGCGCAGTGGCAGGCCAGCGCTCACTCGTTCGCGTCGTTCGGCAACCCGATCTACCGCAGCAACGTCGCCGGCGTACGCGCGGCGCTCGGCGCCCCGGCCACCCGGCACTGCGGCGGCTGCCACGACCTGCCGCTGATGATCGACGACGCCATGCCGACCGGCGACGCCGGCCTGGCGGCGGACGACCTGCGCGCGCACCAGGGCGTGAGCTGTCGGGTCTGCCACGGGGTGCGCGCCGCCCGCGTCGACGGCAACGGCTCGTACACCCTCGACGCCGCCACCGTGCCGACGCCGACCCCGGGCGACGCGGCCAGCCTGGCGCGCCACCGCGCCGCCACCTCGGTGCGCGCGCTCGGCGCCGAGCTGTGCGTGTCGTGCCATCGCGGCTTCCTCAGCCCGGACCTCGGCCTGCCGGCCCACCTCAGCGGCATCGACGAGCCGACCGCGTGGCGAGGCTCGCCGTACCAGGCCAGCGGCACGGCCCGCATCGACGCGGTCGCCGCCCGGACCTGCGTCGACTGCCACATGCCGGAGGAGGCCGTGGCCGCCGCCGTGCGCGACGACGAGGCCAGCGCCGGCGCCGATGGTCGCGTCCGCAGCCACCGCGTCGTCGGCGGGCACACCTGGATGGCGGCCATGCGCGGCGACGCCGACCACGTCGCCCGGACCCAGGCCGCGCTTCGCGACGCGGTCACGCTCGACGTGGCGGCGCTGGGGCCGGTCGACGCCAGCGCCCAGGCGCCGCCGGGCTTGACCGGCTGGGTGCTGCCGGCCGAGCGCGGGCGGCCTGGTCCGGGCGCGGTCGGCGCCGGGGGCCTGGCGGTCGACGTCGTGATCCGCAACGCCGGCGTCGGCCATCGCTTCCCGGGTGGCGTGCTCGACATGCACGACACCTGGCTCGAGGTCGCCCTGGTCGACGGCGCGGGCCGGGCCCTCGCCGGCTCGGGCTTGAGGCACGCGGCCGACCCCGACGACGACGAGGCTCACGTCCTGCGCACCCTGGTGGTCGACGAGGACGGCCGCGTGCTGCGCCAGCACGAGCTGGCCCGGTTCCGGGCGGTGATCGCCAACCACACCCTCGCGCCGCGTGAGGCGCAGGTCGTGCGCTTCGTCGCGCCCGCCGAGCTGCTGCGCGGCGCGGCGGCGGTCACCGTCCGCCTGCGCCACCGCAGCCGCACGTTGCACCAGCAGGCGGTGGTGTGCGCCGAGAGCCGCACGCCGGTCGGGCGGGCGTTCGCGCGCGGCACCGGCGACTACCGCGACGTCGTGCTCGATCCGTGCCGGCCGCAACCGATCACCGAGCTGGCGAGCGCGCGGCTGGGGCTCGACGGGGCCGGGCCGGCGCCCTCGCCGCGACCGGCGTGGGTGCGGGTGTACGAGCACGGCATGGCCCTGACCGCGGCGATCGGCGAGCGTGCCGCCGAGGCCGAGGTGGTGCTGCGACGAGCGCTGGCGCTGGTGCTGGCCGGGCCGGCGCCGGCGCCGGCCGCTGGCGGCGCCAGCGCCGAGCTGGTGGTGGCGCCGGCGACCGCGCGGGCGATGGTGCTGGTCCAGCTCGCGGCCGCGGTGGGCAGGCTGGGCCGGACCGACGAGGCCCTCACGCTGCTGGCGTGGGCCCGGGTCCTGGCGCCCCGGCCGACTCCGGCCGCGATCCCCGCGCTGGCGGCCGAGCTGCTGGCCCGGGTCTGGCGCTGGCAGGAGGCCGCCCCGCTGGCGCGCGCGGTGGTCGAGCGAGCCCCCGGCAACACCGGTGCGCACGTCGCCCTGGCCCGGGCCCTGTCCAGCCTCGGCGACGACGCCGGCGCGCTGCGTGCGGCCCACGCCGGCCTGGCGCTGGCCCCGCGCGAGCCCGAGCTGCTGCGAGTCCAGGCCATCGCCCTGGCCGCGCTGGAGCACCCCGACGCGCCGGCCGCCCTGGCCGCGTTCGATCGGTTCCGCGCGCCCGACGTCAGCAGCGAGCTGCGGATCGCGTGCGCGCGGCAGTCGCCCGTGTGTGCGCGTGAGCGCGAGGGCGCCCACGCCCACCTCCTGTCGCCGTCGCCGCCGGTTGATTGATCCACGTCGACGGCCCTCGGGCCCGCACCCGCGTCGACGTGGTCACCCGTCAGCTGTCGAGGCGCGGCGCGCCATCGTCTTCGTCGTCATCGTCGTCGTCGTCATCCTCGTCGTCGTCGTCCCCGTCCGCTTGCGCCACCACCCGCGGCGCCAGCGCGGCCAGCGCGCGCGCCTTGTCGAGCTCCCCGGCCGTAGCCAGCACCTCGAGGTCACGCGGCGCCACCGCGCGGGCCAGGTCGAGCAGGCCGCGCACCGAGTCGAGGTCCCCCTCCACCAGCTGCGCCCGCGCCCCCGTGACATGATCTCGCACCAGGTCCGGGCTGGCCTTCACCGCCGCCGCCGCCGCGCGCACCCGGCCTGGCTCGTCGCCGGCCCGCGCGCACAGCCGCGCCGCCTGCGCCCAGAAGTAGCCTGCGAAGTCGCCACCCGCCGCCGCCTCGGCCGCGGCCATCGCCTCGTCGCGCGCGCCCTCGAGCTCGCCGAGCGACTCCGAGAGCCGGGCCAGATCGAGCCAGGCCCACGGGAACGCGGGCGCGTAGGCCACGACCTGCTCCAGCTCATCACGCGCGGCCGCGACCTGATCGTGGCCGGCCAGGACCTGGGCCAGGCGCCAGCGCGGCGCCGGCGCCTTGGGGTCGCGCCGCAGCTGCGCCCGCGCCATCCGCTCTTGCGTCTCCACCGCCAGCTCGCCGTCCTCGTCGAACGCCGCGTCGAAGTACTCACCTTCGCCGTCGAACAGCAGGGCCACCGCGTCGATCGCGCCGGCCAGCCAGCGGTCGAGCCCGGTACCGTCGAGCACCGCCGCCTCGAGGCCGGGGTCGAAGCGCCAGACCTGGCCGCGCCGATCGAACCACAGGTCGTCGCCATCCCAGCGCCCGAACTTCCAGCGATCGCCGTCGGCGACGACCTCGGCCGCGGCCACCAGCTCGAGCGTCTCGGCGTACAGGCTGGCGCCGTCGAGCTCGGTGTACACGTCCTTGCACGGTTGCGGCCAGCCGTCGGGCACCGCGACGCCGGGGGGGCCGACCACGTGCAGGCCGGACGGAGCCTCGCGCAGCTCGTCGGCCAGGCGGCTGGCCAGGCGGGTCTCGTCCTCGCCGCGGCGCCGGCTCATCGGCTGCCGAGCGCGAGCGCGCCGACCGCGACCAGCGGCTCGCCGGCGGCGTCGACGCCGCGGAACAGCGCGACCAGGCGGGTGGTGCCGGCCGGCGCGGCCTCGGCCCGGGTCGCGACCACCGCCCCCGCCGCGGCCGCGGTGACGGGCGCGATCACCAGCGAGGTGCGAACGCCGGCGCCGTCCTCGGCCAGCAGCTCGACCTGACCGGCGCCCAGCCCGGCTGGCGCGACCACGCGGGCGCCCTCGCCGCCGGCGCTCACCGTCAGCTCGCCGCGGAACAGGAAGTCGAGCAAGCCGGTCTGGAACGCCGCGACCTCGGGCAGGATGACCTCGAGCTGCTCGAGCAGGCAGTCGTCGTCGAGCCAGAAGCTGAGCTGGCCGCGCTCGAGCCGGTAGCGGGCGAGGCACACCTTGGCGGCATCGCGCAGCGTGGTGCCGTCGGACTGGCTGGCGGCCATCAGGTTGAGCCGCCCGGGCAGGGCCGGCAGCGGCCGGGCCAGGGTCGGGCTGACCGCGCCCTGGGCGTCGACCCGGGCCGGGCGCGGCAGCGTGCCCGGCGAGAACCAGCGGGCCGCGGTGACATCGGCCAGGCCGGGCTCGGCGGTGGTGGCGCCGGCGGTGGCCGCGGTGGCGACGAAGTAGCCGCGCAGCGAGGTCCGGGTCACCGGACGGTGCGGCGTCGGCACGCCGACGCGTCCAAACGCCAGCGCCGCGATCCGCTCGAGCCGGTCGCCGCGATCGCGGCCGCCGTCGCCGAGGTCGGCCAGGCGGGCCGCGCCGTCGGCGCGCACCCGGGCCGGTACCCCGAGGTCGGCCAGCACGTGCAGCATCGAGCCGGCCGCGACCAGGGCCCCGGCCATGTGGCGGCTGCGTTCGCCCGGCGTGGCCGCGCGCACGGCCTTGGTGTACTGGTCGAGGAAGCCGGCCAGGCCGAGCGGGTTGGCGGCGTCGGTGACCCAGGCCGGGGCCGGCACGCCGCGCGCCGGCAGCCCGTGCCGCCCGGCCGCGGTCGCCGCCAGCCGGGTCGGCAGCGACAGGGCAGGGCGGACGAAGCCCGCGCCGCTGGCCGGGTCGAGGTCGTGGTTGAACGAGAACGCCGCCGGCGCGTCGGCCAGGGCGGCGCCGGCCGACAGCCAGGCCAGGGCGAACTGCCGGCCGCGTCGATCGGGCACGAAGCCGTGGCTGGGCGACATCCGCCGCAGGCTGTCGATGAGCGCGCCGGCGTCGGCCGGCGGCACCGTGAGTGGCTCGTACAGCCCGCGCGCGAAGCCGAGCGCGACCAGGCGCGCGTGCAGGCGCGAGCTCAGCCCGGCCTGCTCGGCCAGGCCGGCGTGGGTGGTGGTCGGTTCCCACGCCGCGGCCGGCACGGTCGCGCTGATCAGCGCGGCGGCCAGCGCGCTCGCGCTGGCCAGGGTGCGCACGCGGCGGGTCATGGCGACGTTCCTCCTGCATCGGGGTCGGCCGGGGCGGGTCCGCCCGTGGCGTCGGGAGAGATCGCGCTGAGGCGATCGTGGATGATCTGCGCCAGCGCGACCGCGTCGTCATCGGAGCCGCACTGGCTGACGCCGCAGGTGAGCAGCACCACCACGCCGCGTGGCCCGTCGAGGAAGGCGACGCCGCGGATCGTGCCCTCGCTGGCCCGCAGCGACCGGCTGGCGATCTCGTCCTTCTCGGTCACCCCGGGGAGCTGACCGAGCAGCTCCTCGTACTGGGTCTGCGCGGCGCCGGCATCGAGCCGCCACATCCGCAGGGCGACGTCCCAGGTCTCGGCCCGGCCGAGCGCCTTGAAGTGCTGGGACGAGTAGGTCCCGGTGTCCGGTTCGTCGGACAGCGGCCCGGTCTCGAACCCGCCGTCGTACTTGGTGCGCGCCTTGATGTCGGCGTCCGTCAGCAGCTGGGCCGCGACCAGCACCGGCCCGCGGCCCGGGCCACGTGGGCGCAGCTCGCCGCGTCCGGCCGGGCGCTCGCCGCTGAGCTCGCCGGCGGCCTCCTCCGCCTCCCACCCGGTCACCGTCGCGACCGAGCTGCCTCCACCGATGTAGCGGAGGTGGCGCGCGTGCGACAGCTCGCTGCGCCAGCGCTCGAGCACGATCTGGTGGCCCTCCTGGGCGAAGTCGAGCCGGGTCCCGAAGTCGTGGAAGCGGCGATCGCTGCGGTAAGCGATGAAGCCGCGTCGGTACACCAGCAGGGTGAAGTCGACCACGCGGACCCCACGCGGCAGCTGGCTGAGGGCCGGGATGTCGTACCGGCCGGCCGCGTTGGTCGAGCCGACGAACTCGCGCGCGCCGGCCGGGACGGCCGCGCTCGGGCCGGCGGTCGCCTGCAGCGACCAGGTGGCGTAGACCAGGGCCCCGGCCACCGGGCTGCGGTTGGCGGCGTCGAAGACCCGGCCGGAGAACGGGCCGAGCAGCGAGCCCGGCTCGACCGAGTCGGGTCGGGCCCGGAACGGGGCCGGTCGGCTGGCGGTGCTGGCGCAGGCCAGCAAGCCCAGCCCCAGGATCAGGGCCAGGACGGGATGCAAGGCCGGCGCCGGGCGCAGGTCAGGGACATTTCGCCGCGTCGGGCGGTGCAGGCGCATGGGCGTCAGCTTGACCTGGTGGAAGGCGGTTTGTAGTGTCGCAAAGGGCTGGAATCGGTCGCGGTTGCAGGCGCGTCTTTATCAAGAATCGGCAGGCCTCGCTAGCCCCCAGGGTGTGGACAGTTCTTTCGAGAGACGATGCGTGAAGAGGCCGGCGTCGCCGGCACGGTGGTCGCCCGCGGGCCGCACGAGTGGACGCCAGCCGACGGGCTGCAAGAGAGGTCGGTAAGCAAATGCGCTGCGCGATGTGTGGTCACGTTAGTCCGCCCGGGTCGGCGTTCTGCCTCAACTGCGGTACGCAGCTGGCGGCCGCGCCGGCACAGACTCCGGCCGGCGCCGGCGGGTTGCCCGCGCGCTGTGGCACCTGTGGCCAGGAGAACCCGGCCGGGATGAAGTTCTGCCGCAACTGCGGCGGCGCGCTGGCCGCGTTCCCGCCCCCGACCTACCCCGGGCCCGGCCCGGCCGGGCCGATCGCGGCGCCCTACGCCGGGGCCGCCGCCGGGCCACCACATGCGGGGCCGGTGATCGGCGGCAGCCCGCCACAGACCACCGGCCAGGTGTTCGGCCGGTTCGGCAGCCTGGCCTGTCCCCGCTGCGGTGGCTCCACCCCGGCCGGGTTCGCGTTCTGTCAGCAGTGCGGGTTCCAGCTCCCCAACGTCGACCCCTCGGGGCCGACCATGGCCACGCCACGCCCGGCGGCGCCGGTCGCCCCGGCGCCGGCCCCGCAGCCCGGCTGGGGCGCCGCGGTGTCGGTCAACCGCGACGGCAGCGACGGCGAGCGCTTCCCGCTCACCTCCGAGTTCGTCACCGTCGGCCGGGTCGGGGCCGACCTGACCTTCGAGCAGGACCGCTTCCTGGCCCGCGTCCACGCCCGCATCGAGCGGGCCGGCGACGGCACCGCCCGGGTCGTGCCGCTCGACACGCTCAACGGCGTCTACAAGAAGCTCGACGCCGGCATCGAGCTGGCCGACGGCGCGATCTTCCTGGTCGGCCGCGAGGTGCTGCGGTTCGAGGTGCTCGACGGCGACGAGCGGAACGCCGCCCCGCTGGTCCGGCACGGCGTCGCCCTGTTCGGATCGCCGCCGCGCGAGCCGTGGGGCCGCCTCATCCAGCTCCTGCCGTCGGGCGGGGTACGCGACGTCCGCCACCTCGCCGGCGGCGAGGTCGTGCTGGGGCGCGAGGAGGGCGACCTCATCTACCGCGACGACGCCTTCATGTCGCGCCGCCACGCCGCGCTGGCGTGGGACGGTCGGCGCGCCACCCTGCGGGATCTGGGCAGCTCCAACGGCTCGTTCATCCGCCTGACCGGTCCGACCCTGGTTCGCCATCACGACCAGGTGCGGATGGGCGACCAGCTGTTCCGCCTCGAGCTCGGTCGCTGAGCGCCGAGCCGATCACAGGTGACGGCACCACAGGTGACGGCCAGGTCATGAGCGGCGACGCCGACGACGAGCCGATCCTGCTCGACAGCCCGCGTGCGCCGGCCGCGACCCGGGCCCGCTGCTTTGGCGCGACCGACGTCGGCCGGGTGCGCGAGCACAACGAGGACGCGTTCGTCGTCGGTGACCTCGAGCGGGCCGAGCGGCAGGGCAGCGACGTGCTCGAGGTCGGCGGCGCGCGCGGCGCCCTGCTGGTGGTGTGCGACGGCATGGGCGGCGCCGAGGGTGGGGAGGTCGCGGCCGACCTGGCGGCGCGCACGGTGTGGTCCGAGATGCGGGACGCGCAGACGACGGACTCACCCGAGGTCTTCGCCCGGCTCCTGCGCCGGGCCCTGCGCGCCGCCAACCGCCGGGTGTTCGACGAGGGCCGGCGCCTGGGCATGCGTGGCATGGGCACCACGGTCTCGGCCGCCGGGGTCAACCACGGCCACCTCATCGTCGGCCAGATCGGCGACTCGCGTGCCTACGTGCTGCGGGCCGACGTGCTGGTCCAGGTCACGCGCGATCAGTCGCTGATCTCGGCCCTGCTCGCGGCCGGGCACCCGACCGACGCCGGCACCAACCCGAGCGCGATCCTGCAGGCGCTCGGGGTCGGCCCCGACGTCGAGCCCTCGCTGTCGATCATCGACCTCCGCGCCGGTGACCGGATCCTGCTGTGCAGCGACGGCCTGCACGGCCAGCTCGGCGAGGCGGCCATCGCCACCATGGTGGCCGAGGCGCCAGGCCCTGACGCCGCCGCGCGCCTGCTCATCGACACCGCGTGCGCGGCGGGCGGGCACGACAACATCACCGCGCTGGTGGCGTTCGTCGACGGCAGCGCGCTGGCCGCGCCGGCCTCGGTCGACGACCTGCCTCGCTTCCGCGAGTTCGATCCGCGCGAGGAGGGCGAACGCGCCTTCACCTCGACCAGCAACGTGGCGCGCCGGCTGGCGGCGCGGATCGGCATCGGCGAGGACCCCGGGCCGCCGGTGGTGCCGGCGACGGGGCAGTTCCCGCTGATGGCGACCCGGCCGCCGCGGCCGCGGCGGACCGACACCTCGGCGCCCGATCCCGGGCCGGACCTGCCCGGCCCGGCCCGGCAGCGCCTGCCGGCGGCCCGGCCATGGTGGTGGTGGTGGATGTGGGCCGTGGTGGTGGCGGTGGCGGCGTGGCTCCTGGCGGGCCTGGTCTGAGCGACGCCGCGTCCGGAGCCGGCCTGCGGGACGTGGTACGGTGGCGGCGTGCAGGTGGTGATCGAGCACCTGGGTGGGTCGCGCCGTGGCCAGCGCCAGGAGCTGTCACCCACCGCCCGGGTCCGGTTCGGTCGCCACCCCGACTGCGAGGTGTCGTTCGACCCGGTCCGGGATCTCGACGCCTCGAGTCGGCACGCCGAGCTGCGCTCGGCCGACCCGGACTGGGTCCTGGTCGATCTCGGCAGCTCCAACGGCACGTTCGTCGACGGCCGCCGCATCACCGAGGCACGGGTCGAGGCCGGGGCGCCGGTCGTGGTCGAGTTCGGGCATCGCGGGCCGCGGGTCCGGCTGTTCATCGGCGACCCCGCCCAGCTGGCGGCGCTCCCGCCGCCGGCCGAGGAACCGGCGGCCCGACCGGCGCGGCGCTGGACGGCGCTGCTGGCCGCCGTGGTCGTGGGGGTGCTGGTGGTCGTGGGTGTGCTGCTGGCACGAGGCTGAGCCGCCCGCCCCCCGTGCGGCCACGGCCCCGGGAAAATCGCCGCCGTCCTCGTGCCATCTGGCAGGGATTCTGGGACAATGAGGGCGGATGAACTGTCCGTCGTGTGGCACGCCACTCGAGGTCAACGCCAGGTTCTGCGGCGTGTGCGGGCACCGGCTCGACACCGCAGCACCCGCGCCGGCCCGCGCGCCTGCGCCCGCGCCCGCCCCCAAGGCATCCATCCCGCAGGCGACGATGATCGGCGGGAGCGGCGCGCTCATCCGCCCGCCCGGCGCGTTTCCCCGGGCGCCAACGCCGCCGCCGGTGGCGCCGCAGCCGGTCGCCGCCCCCCCGCCGGCGGCCGCGCCGGCCCGACCGGGTGGCGTGCGCGCACAGACCCCGCCGCCCAAGGCCGCGATCCGGCGTGGCCCGTCACGGCCCGACGCCGAGGCGTTCATCGGCCAGGTCCTCAACGGCCGCTTCCGCATCGACTCCAAGATCGGCGAGGGCGGCTTCGGCGCGGTGTTCCGTGGCATCCAGCTGGCGACCGGCCGCAAGGTCGCGCTCAAGCTCCTGCACCCGGAGATGACCGACGACGACAACCTGGTGGCTCGGTTCCGGCGCGAGGGCCAGGTGCTGTGCAACCTGCGCGATGCGCACACCATCACCACCTACGACTTCGACCAGACGCCCGACGGCACGCTGTATATCGCGATGGAGCTGCTGGAGGGCAAGAGCCTGCACCAGGTGTTCCACGACGAGGCCCCGGTCGAGTGGCGGCGGGTCTTCAAGATCCTGACCGAGATGTGCAGCTCCCTGGCGGAGGCGCACGCTCAGGGCATCGTCCACCGCGATCTCAAGCCCGAGAACGTCTACCTCGAGACCCGCCCGGGTAACCCGGAGTTCGTCAAGATCCTCGACTTCGGCATCGCCAAGGTCATGCGCGGCGACGGCACCGCCGATCCGCAAGCGCCACAGCTGACCGCGACCGGGCAGACGCTGGGCACGCTCGAGTACATGTCGCCCGAGCAGCTGATGGGCAAGCAGCTCGACGGACGCAGCGACGTGTACGCGCTCGGCGTCGTCGCCTACGAGCTGATCACCGGTCGCCTGCCGTTCCCCGATGCCAAGGGCCCGGCCGGCCTCATCACCGCCCAGCTCAAGCAGACGCCGAAGGCGCCATCGCAGGCGCTGCCGGCCGGCAACATCCCGGCCGGCGTCGATCAGGTCCTGCTCAAGTGCCTCGAGAAGGACAAGAACCAGCGCTACGCCGACGTGTCGATGCTGGCGACCGCGTGTGAGGAGGTGCTGGCGGCCGCTGCCAGCAGCCGGCGCGCGCCGAGCGCGGCCGTGCTCGAGACCCAGCGCGGGGATCCGCTCAACCTGCCGCCGCCGCCGGCGATGCCCGGCGGGCCCGGTCCGGGCTACGGCGGCGCGCCCGTCGCCCACCACGCGATGGGCCCAGGCCCGGCCGGTGTCCATCCCGGCGGACCCGGTGGCTACCATGGTCACGTCCACTCGCCGGCGCCCGGCATGCTCGGCTCGGTGCCGGCCAGCGCCAGCATGTCGATGTCGGCCGGCTCGGGGATGATGCCGCCACTCGAGGTGCAGCGGCGCAGCCTGACCTGGTTGTGGGTCGCGCTCGGGTTGCTGGTGGTCGGGGTCGGGACCGGCGCGCTGATGGCGTTCGTGCTGTGACGGTTCCCGCCCGCGCCGCCTGAGGCCTGGTTCGTCAGCGGCTGAGGCCGAGCGCGCCGCGCAGCTCCTCGGCCGAGCCGGGCGCGTCGATGCCGGCGTCGAGCCAGCGCTCGGCGAAGGTGCGGGCGGCGTCACGGTCGCCCCGGGCCAGCTCGATCCGCGCCATCCACTCGAGCGCCTCGGGCAGGTCGGGTGCACGGGTCAGCGCCCGCATGGCCAGCTCGTGGGCCGCGGCCAGCCGGCCGGCGCCGAGGGCGGCTCGGGCCGCACGCAGGTCGGCGCGCGCCGTGCGGACCCGGGCCAGGACCGGCTCGGTGCTCGCGCCGTCGCCGCCGGTGGTTGGGTCGAGGTCGGCCGGCGGCGCCGGGCGATCGCCCTCGCCGCGCAGCTCGTGGCGGAGGTCGATGCCGCGCAGCGCTTGATCGGTGTCGCGGCCGATCCACATCACCAGGGTGACCGGATCGAAGATGGCGACGTGCTGCGCGGCCGCGTCGTCGACCAGGCCGCGGTGGCCGGCGGCGCGGGCCACCCCGTCGGCGCTGCGGCGGTCACGCAGCGCGGCCGCCAGCGCAGCCGGGCCGGCCAGCGGGGCGCGCACCAGCTGGGCCGCGCGCGCGAGCCGATCGGTGGCGGCGCTGGTGCGGCGAGCGCGATCGTTCTGCGGGTCGTCGGCCAGCTCGCTCCCGCTCAGGAGGTCGCCGACCACGGCCGGGCTCGGGCCACGGCTGACCGCGGTCCGGGTCGGGCTGCGCTCGACCACGGCCCACGTCCCGGCCTGGCCATCGACCACCATGAACGCGGCCGAGCCGAGCAGGGTGGTGTCGCTGAGCAGGCGGATGGCGTCGTCGAGCGTGCGCGCCGGCTCGAGCACGTCGCGGACGACGAGCGCGGTCGGGCGGGCGATGCGGGTCTCGCGCACGTCACGGGTCCGGGCCGGGTGCAGGGTGACCACGATCCCCTCGGCG
>JAGPCO010000055.1 GCA_018058095.1 Kofleriaceae bacterium | reverse complement strand
GGCTAGCAGGCAGCCTGCTAGGGCGCCGCTCGCACCAGCACCATGTCGGTCGTCGGGTACCCGGACGCCAGCGCGGCACGCTCGACGAAGCCGAGCCGCCGGTACACCTCCTGGGCGTCGCGAGTGCCGAGCATGACCCGGCTGGTGCCGCGCACGGCCGGGTGGTCGAGCAGCATCCGCACCAGGGCCGTGCCGACGCCGCGCCCGCGCCAGCTCGGGGCGACGATGACGTCGTAGATCCAGGCCAGCTTGCCGGTGTCGGCCAGCGCTCGGGCGCTGCCGATCAGCGCCCCCGACGCGTCGCGCGCGCCGATCCACGCCGTCGAGCCGACCTGCGCCCGCGCCAGCTGCGCCGCGGTGTAGCCGACGTTCCAGTACGTGCCCTCGAGCAGCGCGGCGACCGCCCCCGCCTCACCAGGCGGCAGCCACGGGTGCAGCGTGATGCCGACCGGTCCGGTCAGCTCCGGCGGCATGGCCGCGGCCGGGTTGGCGTCGCGTACCAGCTCGATCGCGCGTACGTCGCCGTCGTCGCCGCGTCGCCACAACGAGGACAGGAGCGCGCTCACCTCGGCCGCCTTGCGGTTCTGCGCCAGCTTGGCCTTGCCGGTGACCCGGTCGCTGGTGAGCGCCAGCCCGGCCACCAGGAGGCCGCGTACCGGCCCGCGGTACATCGCGTCGTCGGCCGTGATGGGCCGGTAGCCGCCACCCGGCTGCAGCTTCTCCATCAGCGCCTGCAGGGCGCGCGCCTTGGCGCCGGGTTCCTCGATCGCCACCACCGTGCCCTCGACCTGGACGCTGCGGTAGTAGGTGGTGGCCGGGCACGCCTTGATCGGATCGAAGAACGTGCTCGGCACCACCGCCACCAGGTCCTCGCTGGCGGCCACCGCCGGCCGGCCGACCACGCAGGTCTTGTCGCCGGCCGGCGCGCTGTGAAAGACCAGGTGCCCGTCGACCACCACCCCGTGCAGGGTGCGCAGCAACGGCGTCCCATCGGCGCGGGTGCTGGCGAGGTGGAAGGTGGCCTGCTCGGTCAGGAAGGCGCGGGCGGCCTCCGGGGCCATGGCGAACTCGGCGCGGCGCATGGGCTGGTGGTACCGCCCTCGCTGGTACTCCTGAAGATCCAGTTTCTAGAATCTGGATGGACCAGTCGCTAGACCGGCATCGGCCGCCGTACCGTGCCCCCATGCCCAGCCGACCCCCGCGCCGCGCCCGCGCCACGCGCCGCACGATGGCCCGCCCCCGGGCGCGTCCCCGGCGAGACACCCGCGCCGACGCGGTGGCCCTCGCGCTGGCCCCGACCGGCCCACGCTTCCTGGCCATCGCCCGCGCCCTGGTCGCCGACCTCGAGCGTGGCCGCTGGCGGCCGGGGCAGCGCCTGCCCTCCAGCCGGGCGCTGGCCGCGTCCCTCGCGGTCCATCGCAACACCGTGCTGGCCGCGCTGGCCGAGGTCGAGGCGCAGGGCTGGTTGACCAGCCAGCCCGGCCGCGGGCTGTTCGTCAGCCTCGACCTGCCAGCCGGGCCGCCCCGCCCCGCCGGCTCCGCGCCGGCCGGCACCGGCGAGCTCCCCAGCGCCACCGTCACGCTCCCCGCCCTGGTGGCCGGCCTGCGTCCATCGTCGCCAGCGGGTCCGGCTCGCGCCGCGACGCCGATGCTCGGCCTGTCGCTCGGCATGCCCGACCCGCGCCTGGTCCCGATCGACGAGCTGGCCCGGGCCTGGCGCCGCGTCATCCGCCGGTCGGGCCGGCGCCTGCTCGGCTACGGCGAGGCGGCCGGCCACCCCGCCCTGCGTGCCGCGCTGGCGACGCTCATCCGCACCCTGCGTGGCGTGCCGGCCGGGCCCGAGCACGTGCTGGTCACCCGTGGCAGCCAGATGGCCCTCGACCTGTGCGCGCGGGCGCTGCTCCGCCCCGGCGCCACCGTCGCCGTCGAGGCCTTCGGCTACGCTCCGGCCTGGAACGCGCTCCGCCTGGCCGGGGCCCGCCTGGTGCCGATCGCGGTCGACGGCGACGGCCTCGACGTCGCCGCCCTGGCCCGCCTGGTGGCGCGCCGCCGCGTCGACGCGGTGTACGTCACGCCGCACCACCAGTACCCGACCACGGTGACGATGAGCCCGGCCCGGCGCCTGGCCCTGCTCGCGCTGGCGCGGCGCCACGGCCTGACCATCCTCGAGGACGACTACGACCACGAGTTCCACTACGCCTCGCGCCCGGTGCCACCGCTGGCGGCCAGCGACGCCCCCGGACCGGTGGTGTACATCGGCACGCTGTCCAAGGTGCTGGCGCCCGGCCTGCGCCTCGGCTTCGTGCTGGCCGCGCCGCCGGTGATCGAGCGCCTGACGGTGTGGCGGGCGGCGATGGACCGCCAGGGTGACCTGGCGATGGAGGCGGCGGTCGCCGAGCTCATGAGCGAGGGCGAGCTGACCCGGCACATGCGCAAGATGCGGCTGCGCTACCAGTCCCGGCGCGACGCCCTCGTCGGCGCGCTGCGGCGCCACCTCGGCGACGTGCTCACCATCGCGGCGCCGGCCGGCGGCATCTCGCTGTGGGCGCCGGTGACCGCGCCGGTCGACGTGGCGCGCTGGCTCACCGCCTGCGCCGCCAGCGGCGTCGACCTGGCCCCCGGCGCGCGTTACACCTTCGACGGCCACGACCCGCGCGCGCTGCGCCTGGTGTTCGCGCCGTGGACCGAAGGTGAGCTGGCGCGTGCGGTCGCGACCATGGCGGCCGCGCTGCCGCGGCCGGGTCAGAGGCCGCGCAGCTGACGCACGGACCCGCCGGTGTTGACGACCCGCAGCGCCAGTCCACCCGGCACCACCTGCACCGTGTCGATGTCCTGGCCGGCGACCGGGGGCAAGGTGGCGCGCGACCAGCTCACGCCATCGAAGTGCGCCAGCGAACCATCGAGGCCGCCGATCCACACGTCGTCGGGCTGGGCGCCGTCGATCGCCCGCAGCGTGCGCGCGCCCGGCGGGCCGTCGAGCGCTTCCCACTGCCCTCCGCGCCGTTGCCACACCGTGCCGGCGGCGCCGACCACCAGGACCTCCCCGCCGGGCCAGGCCCGGACCCCCTGCAGGGAGATCGTCACGAACGGCGGCGTCGTGGTCCAGCTGGCGCCGTCCCAGTGGGCGATCGCGCCGGCGGTGCCGACGACCCAGGCGTCGTCGCCGCTGCCGATCCAGGCGCCGACCAGGGCGTTGCCTGGCAGGCCGTCGAGGCTCCCCAGGTACGTCTGGGCCGGCCCGGCCGGCTGGGCGATCACCACGCGCCCATTGTCGCCGACGGCGATGGCCGCGCCGTCCGGGCTGACCGCGACCGTGCTCAGGTCCTGCGCCACCTCGACCACACAACGCAGGGTGAGGGGCGACGCCGCCGGGGCGTCGATCTGGAGCAGGGCCGAGCCACCGCCCGTCATCGCGGCGATCGCGAACAGCGGCCCCGGCGCGTGCCCGGCCAGGCCACCGATCCGGGCCAGCGTGTTGCCGCAGCCGGACAGCGTGGTGGGCACGACCTCCCCGGCCCGGGCCAGGGTCACGCCGCTGGCGATCCAGGGCACCACCGCGCCCGCCTCGGACCGGAACCAGGCCGCGCTCACGCTGGCCGATGGATCGACCGTCGTCGTCGACGTCCACCAGCGCGCCGGGCGCTGGTACACCGTGGTCCCGACCAGGATGAACACGGCGGTCTCGGTGATCACGGCCGCGTCGGCGCCCGCGAGCGGCTGATCGATCCAGCTCCAGTAGCCGCCGTCGCGCCACAGCGGACGCCCTCCCGTCGCGACGACGACCACCGAGCCGGCGTGCGCCTCCGCGCCGATCCATGCCGAGCCAGGGAACGTCGTGATCTCCGCTGGCCCCGCACCCGCGATCCGGATCAACCGATCATCGTCACACGCCGCGCCGATCGCCCCGTCGGGGTCGGCCCACACCTCGACGACCGCGGCCGGCGCGCACGTGGCCGCCGTGGTGAAGGCGGCCGCGCCGAACGAGACCAGCACCTTGCCGTCGCCCATGCCGATCACGGACCGGGCGTCATCGCGCCAGATCGAGTTCACCCCGCCGGCCACCGCGCCGGGGAGCGTGACCGCCGTCCACTGGGCGCCGTCGTAGGCGTGGAGCGCTCGCCCCGGACCACCGAGCCAGACGTCGGCGTCGTGCCGCACGTGCATCGCCCGGACCGGCGTCGACGGCGGCACGTGCTCCTGCCAGGCCGCCGGATCGGCGACGCTGGCCGATCGGGCCAGGCGATACAGGCGCGCTCCGCTGCTGACCCAGTAGCTGGTGGTCGACGCCTCGACCTCGCCCAGGCGTTCCTCGGTCGGCACCGTGCCATCGATCCAGCCAGCGCCGTCGAACCGGGCCACGTAGCCGTTGGCGCCGGCGATGAGGACGTCGTCCGGCCCCGCGCTGGCGCCGGCGACGAGGGTGCGCGACGCGGTGAAGGCCCGTTGCCAGGCCGTGAACTCGCACCGGCGGAGGTCGGCGTTACACAGGCTGGTGCAGCTGGTCGGGCCCAGGTCGTAGCCACGCTCGACGCAGTCGGTCGCCGGAGCGCCGTCGCAGGTCTCGAGCCCCGGCTCGACCACGCCGTCGCCGCAGCGACGGCAGGCGCTGACGTCGAACTGGCAGGCGGCGCTGCAGGTGAGCGTCCCTCCGTGATGCCCGAGCGCCTCGCAGGTCCGAGCCGCGGCCCCATCACACTGCTCGGTGCCGGTCACCGCGCCGTCTCCACACTCCTGGGCGGTGCACACGCCCAGGATGCAGGCGCCCGGGCCTCCGGCGATCGTGCAGGCGGTGCCGTCGGGGCTGCCGGCGCAGCCGGCCAGCGCCTCGGCCGGCGTGCAGGTGCCCTCGCCACAGACCGTGCCGGACGGGCAGAACGTGCCGTCGGCGCACGGCACCAGGCTGGACTCGAGGCAGGCCGGCGTGGCCGCCACGAGCGCCAGCACCATCACCACGCGCCCGCGCTGCCGCATCGGCCCATCATAGCGCGAGCGCGCGCGGCCCGGCCGGGGCGCGACCTGAGGTACGCTGCGTGCGCCATGCCGGTCGATGCCCACGGCGACACCTCGGCGAGCGAGCCCGAGGCCACCGCGGCCGCGCCTGGTTCGTCCGCGCCGTCGCCCGGCCACGCGCGTGCGCTGGCGCCGGGCGACCAGCTCGGCCGCTACCGCATCGAGCGCGAGCTCGGCGCCGGCGGGATGGGCCTGGTCTACGCCGCGCATGACCCCGACCTCGACCGGCGCGTCGCCATCAAGGTCCTGCGCAGCGAGGCCGGGGGCGAGGCCCGGCTGCGCCTGCTGCGCGAGGCCCGGGCCATGGCCAAGCTCAGCCACCGCAACGTCATCACCGTGCACGAGGTCGGCACCGCCGGCGGCGTCGACTTCGTGGCCATGGAGCTGCTCGACGGCGGCAGCCTGGCCGACTGGCTGCGCGGCGAACGCCGGCCCGCGGCCGAGGTGCTGCGCCGGTTCCGCGCCGCCGGCGCCGGGCTGGCCGCCGCCCACGCTCGCGGCCTGGTCCACCGCGACTTCAAGCCGGCCAACGTCCTGCTCGGGCACGACGGCCGGGTCGTCGTCACCGACTTCGGCCTGGCCCGCGCCTACGAGGCCGACGTGCTGGCGGCGACGCTGCCGGCCGCGCCCGCGCCCGCGGCCGCGCTCGCGACCGCGCTCGAGGCGACCCTGGCCGCCCCGGCCGAGGCCTCGGCACGATCCACCAGCGCCAGTCGATCGGGCGCGGACCTTTCGAGCACCTTGACGGCGACCGGGGCGCTGATGGGCACGCCGGCGTACATGGCGCCCGAACAACACGCGGGCCAGCAGGCCGGCCCGGCCGCCGATCAGTTCGCCTTCGCCGTCGCGCTGTGGGAGGGCCTGACCGGGCAGCGCCCGTTCTCTGGACGCACCGCGGCCGAGCTGCGGGCCGCGGTCGAACGCGGCCCGCCCGATGCCAGCGCGTTGCCGCGCGCGCTCCGTCCGGTCCTGGTGCGCGCGCTCGCGCCCGCCGCGGCCGCGCGCTGGCCGGACCTGGCCGCGCTGCTCACCGCCCTCGATCGCTCCGTCGACGGTCCGCGTCGGCTGGTCCGAGGCGCGGTCGTGGCCGCCGGCGTCGGCGCGCTGGCTGGCGGGGCGCTCCTCTACGCGACTGGCGGCGAGGACCCGGCTCACGCCGTCGCGCCGGTCGCGTGTGGCCTGACCGACGCCGAGATCGACGCCGCCTGGTCGCCGGCCGTCGCCGCCGCGCTGCCGGGCGCGCTGACCGGTGACCCTCGGTGGGCCAAGGTCGCGTCCCACCTCGACGGGTTCAGCCGCGCGTGGCGCCAGGAGCGTCTCGCGGCCTGTGCAGCTCCGACCGCGCCGACCTACCACGGAAGGCTGGCTTGTCTGGCCGGGCTGCGCGACGAGGTCGTAGGCGCGGTCACCGTGGTGCGCGACCTCCCCCCGTCAGTCCTGGTCGGCGTCGACCTGACTGATGTCGTGCCTTCGCCCGAGCTGTGCCGGACCGGCCGACGTGCGGCCATGCCAGCCCTGCCGACCGATCCAGCGACCCGGGCCGCGCTGGCGTCGGTCGGGTCGGACGGCACCAGGGCCCGGCTCCTGGCCCGAGTCGCCCGCCGGCACCCAGACCCCGAGGGTAGCGAGGCCAAGGCCGGCAAGGCCCGGGCCCACGCCCTGGCCGACGAGGTGCTCACCCGCGCGCGCGCGCTGGCCGACGCCTACCCGCCTGCCCTGCCGCTGGCCCTGACGACCAAGGCGACCGTGACCCAGCTGACTGGCGAGTGCGGAGCCGCGGTCGGGTTGTTCGAAGAGGCGGCGACCGCTGCCGAGGCCGCCGGCGCCGATGGCATGCGGGCGATGGCCCGGGTCGGCGCGCTCGAGTGCACGCGCAACAGCTCGTCCGACCTGGCCGCGATCCAGCGCTTGACCGAGCAGGCGCGCGCCGCCATCCAGCGTGCCGGCGATGACCCGATCCTCGGGGCCTCGGTCGACCTCATCGTCGCGGGTATCGACGCCGCGGCTGGGCGGCTCGACCAGGCCATCGACCAGACCCGGGCCGCACGAGCCACGCTCGTCGCCGCCGGCGACAGCCGACGAGCGGTGGTGGCCACCGACACCCTGGCGGAGTTTCACGCCCTGCGTGGTGAGCCTGGCGACCTCACCCTCACCGTGTCCTTGCTGCGCGAGTCGCTGGCCTGGGCCGAGCAGACCTTCGGCGCCGGGCAGCCGGAGACCGAGCAGCGGCGCTTGATGCTCGGGATGCTCCTGCACGACGGCGACCCCGCTGAGGCCGTCGCGATGATCGACCGCGCCGGGCAGGCGTTGCCCTCCCGGCCGCTGGCGCCAGCGAAGCCGGAGGCGGCAGTCACCGTGCGGGGCCGGGTCGTCGACACCAGCGGCCGCCCGGTCGCGGGCATCGAGGTCGTGGCCGCTGCCCCGCCGATCTCGTTCGTGCTGCACGGAGCGCTCATCCCCGCCCTGCAGCGCGGCCTCGCCACCACCCGCTCCGGTCCCGATGGCGCGTTCACCCTCGCCACCACACGCGACCACGGGGTGCTGGCGATGGCCCCCGGACAACGCAGCCGACCAGCACCCGCCGGAGATCGTCCGCTCACCCTCCGGATCGAGCCGAACGCCCAGGCGACGGTCCAGGTGCGGGTAGCCCCCACGGCCGATCGCGGCCGCACCGAGCCCGACCCGTTGCTGGCCGCTGGACGCCGGGTGCACCTCATGAACGTCTACCTCATGTTCGAGGGGTTCCTGGCCTCAGCCACCGGCTACCAGCAGGGGACGCAGTGGTCGTTCTCCGGCCTGCCGGCCGGCCCGGCCCGGGCGTGGACCTTCTCGACCTCGCCCCTGGGGGATCACCGCATCGACAGCGTCGACGTCCTGCTACGACCAGGCCAGGCCACCTCGGACGGCCTGGGGCTGGACCTCTCAGGGACCGTGCTCGATGTCATCGTCCGGGCCGAACGCGGCCGCATCCCGAGCGCGCAGGTCGTGCTCGCCACCGACGATGGCCTGCTGGCGGCGACCACGGTGGCCGAGGTCAACACGCGCCTGCTGCGCTGGCCCCGGTTTCACGTCGGCATGGCCATCGCGGTCACCCCGGCCACCACGACCAGCGCCGGCCGGCCGCACTACCAGGCGGGCGACATCCACAGCCGCCTCGCTGGCGTGCCCCCCGGCCCGAACATCGCCTGCGTGATCCCCTTCGCCGGGGACTTCGGCGACGGCGCCTACGTCGCCACGCTGGACGCACCTGATGAGCTCGAGGTGCGATGCAGCCGGATCGACGTCGACTCCACCCCGCTGCAGGCCGTGGTGGTGACCGCGCCGCCGATGAAGAACGTCGTGCCCTGAGCGCGGCCGGGGCCGCCGACGTACAGTGCCGCCATGCGTTGCCCGCCAGACGTGTTCGACGCCGAGGCCGAGGCGCACGTGCTGTTCGCGGCCGCGTTGACCGCGGCCGGCCTGGCCTTCGTGCGCGAGGGTGACCTGTACCGGCTGGCCGCGCGCGCCGGCGCCGGCGAGACCACCGTGTCGCTCGCCAACGCGGTGCGCGACTACGCGCGCGAGCGCGACCCGGCGGTCATCGCCACCTTCGCGGCCCGCGTCGGCGAGGTGGCGCGGCCCGGCGCCAACAGCATCGGCGACCCGACCTGGGCCGAGGTCGAGCACCGCGTGTACTGGATGCTCGAGGCCACCACGACCGACCCGGGCGACACCCTCGGCGCGCCGCTGTCGCCGGCGCTGCGCCGGGCCCTGGTGTGGACCTCGCCCGACGAGGACTTCTACGCCTTCATCACCCCGGCCCAGCGCGACCGCTGGGGCATCGACGACGCCGCGCTACGGGCCCGGGCCGATCGCAACCAGGATGCGCTGCTCGCCGGCAAGGCGTGCGCCACCGATGAGCTGGTGACCGAGGCCGGCGCGCGGGTCGCGATCGGCATGATCCCGGTGGCGACCGGGCTCAAGGCCTCGACCATCCTCGCCCCGTCGTTCAAGGCGTTCGCCCAGGGCGCGGTCGGCTGGCCCCTCTACGCCGTGGTGCCGTGCCGCGACTTCTGCCTGCTGGTCGGGGCGGCTGCCGCCGACGCCACGCCCGAGGTGTTCGATCGCCTCGGCGCCATCACCGTGCGCGAGTTCACCGGCTCGGGCTACCCGCTCGCGCCCGAGCTGCTGCGCCTCGACGACGACGGGATCCGCGCCGTCGGCGCGTTCGGGCCGGTCGACGACGGCGACGACGGCGACGACGGCGACGACGCCTGAGCGGCCGCAACGGCACGGCACGGGCACGGGGCCTGGTACGATGCCGGCGATGAGCGCCGCCGACGACAAGACCCTGGCTGGCTCCGAGGGAGTCAGCCGCACCGCCGCCTTGCCCGCGTACTACCCGGACTGGGCCGGCAAGCTCGGCGAGCTGTACTTCTCAGGCACGACCTCGATGTTCGTGCTGCACGGCAACACCTACGACATGGTCCGGGGCGACGCCGCCGGTGACAAGTGGACCGGCCTGGCCGAGTTCCTGGCCGAGCAGCTGTTCGGGCGGTGGGACCTCGTCATCCACTACGATCTCGCGCGCGGCCTGCGTTGCCTGGCCGGCAGCAACGGCAAGCGCCTGCAGGAGATGGTGGTGGCCGCCAGCTCCTGGATCGGCGACCTGCGCCAGCTGCCGCGCGAGCCGACCAAGGCCCTGGCCGCCATCGATCTGCTGGTGCAGAAGAACGTGATGGCCGACCCCGACAAGCGGCTGCGCTGCGCGATCATCATCGACCACGCCGCCTACGTCGCCCCGCGCGGCGAGCGGCTGTCGCTGGCCGACCAGACCCACCTCGTCACGCTGCTCAACTGGGCGTCGAGCCCGTACGTCAAGCGGCTCAACCTGTGCTTCGTCCTGATCGAGCCCAAGCTGTCCGACGTGTCGGAGCGCATGGCCGCCAACCCCCACGTCGCCTGCCTCGAGGTGGCGATGCCGACGGCGAGCGAGCGCACCGCCTTCCTGGCCTTCGCCGCCAAGGGCCGCGAGGTCACCTCGTTCAGCGACTACGGCCTGGCCGAGCTCGGCGCCCTCACCGCCGGCATCTCGCTCATCGACCTCGACGTGGTCATCCGCTCGGCGGTCGAGGGTGGGCGCCGCCTCGACAGCAAGTACTTCAAGGAGCTCAAGAAGCGCCTGATCGAGCGCTCGGCCCAGGGCATGCTCGAGTTCATCGAGCCCAAGTGGGGCCTCGACACGGTCGTCGGCCACGACGCGGCCAAGAAGCGGCTGCTCGACGACGCCGAGCTGATCCGCCGCGGCAAGTACGACACCGTGCCGATGGGCTACCTGTTCTGCGGCCCGGTCGGCACCGGCAAGTCGTTCCTGGCCACCTGCGTGGCCGGGTCGATCGGCATCCCGGCCGTGGTGCTCAAGAACTTCCGCTCCAAGTACGTCGGTGAGACCGAGGGCAACCTCGAGCGCGTGCTCGGCGTGCTGCGATCGATGGGACCGGTGGTGGTCATCGTCGACGAGGCCGACGCCATGCTGGGCGACCGCGACCAGGGCGGCGACTCCGGCGTTTCGAGCCGGGTGTTCGGCATGATCGCCGCGCAGATGGGCGACACCGCCTACCGCGGCAAGATCGTGTGGATGCTGCTGACGGCGCGGCCCGACCAGCTGCCGATCGACCTCAAGCGGCAGGGCCGGGCCGAGGTCCACGTCCCGTTGTTCTACCCGCACGAGGTCGACGAGCTGAAGAAGATGTTCGTCATCCTGGCCCGGAAGGCCGGGACCAAGCTCGACGAGGCCGACCTGCCGGCCGAGTTCCCGCACCTGGGCAACCTGTCGGGCGCCGACATCGAGGGCATCATCGGCCGGGCCTACCGCACCTCGCTCCTGGCCGGCAGCGAGGCCATCACCAAGGAGGCGCTGGCCGGGGCGCTGGCCGGCTTCATGCCGTCGACGCAGACGCTCGAGCGCGAGGCGCAGGAGCTGGCGGCGATCATCGAGTGCACCGACCTCGAGTTCCTGCCCCCGGCCAAGCGCGAGAAGATGGACAAGCTGGGCGGGCGCGAGAAGCTGCAGGAGCGCCTGACCGCCATCAAGCAGATCCTGGAGGGCCGCTGATGATCCCGGCCCGCGCCGCTGGTACGGTCGGGGCATGCCCCGCGCCAGCTGGATCGACGACGACTCCACCCCCGACCTCGACGCCCACGTCGCACAGCTCGAGCACTTCTCGGCCTCGATCGCCGACGGCGTGATCGACCCCGGCGAGCTGGCCAAGCAGGAGCAGAACGTGGTGGCCGCGATGCGCAAGGTCGAGCCCCTCCTCGACGACGCCCAGCACGCGGCCGTGACCCGCCTGCTGGCCGAGGTCACCGCCTACTCGGTCATGCAGGTCCTGCACGACCTGGCCCAGGCCAAGGTCCGCGCCCCGCGCCCGTGACCGCGCCGGCCACGCCCGAAGCCGAGCGGCTGCGCCAGGTCTTCAGCCTGGTCGAGCGCCACGTCGAGAGCCGCTGGGGCATCCCGGTCCGGGTCCGTGACGTGCCCAACCCGTTCACCGGGGACCTCGACGGCGCCGAGATCCACGTCGACTTCGATCTCGCGGTCGACGACGCCCTGTTCATCCTGCTCCACCTGTTCGGGCACACGGTGCAGTGGAACCTGTCGGACGCCGCCCGCGCCATCGGCACCGCCCGGCCGACGGCGTGGACCGAGGCCGACCTGGTCGCGGTCGCTGCCTACGAGCGGGACGCCTGCGCCTACAGCATCGCCCTGCTCCACGAGTGCGACGTGTACGACCTCGACGGATGGGTGTCCGACTTCGCCGCCTGCGACGTTGCCTACCTGCTGCACTTCTATAGGACCGGCCAGAAGCTGCCATTTCGCTCGTTCTGGCGCGATCACACCCCGGTCCTGCCGCCGCACCCCATCCCGGCCTTCACCCCGACCCGCTGGGTCGGCCGGTGGGACGGGGTCGTCATCTGACGACCGCCGCCCGATCGCTGGCAGGAACCAGGCCGAGCGCCTGTCGTGCCCCGAGGAACTGAGATACATTTCGATCCCAGGGGATGCTGTCGCGACGCATTATCGCGCTGTCGCCGGACAAGGCGATCGCAAAACAATTGGCGACGGCGCTAAAGGCGTCGGGGCATGCCGCCGAGGCGCACCAGAGCCTCGAGGCGCTTGGCCGCGGCGAGGTCGCGGTCAGCCTGGTGGTGGTGCACCTGGTCGATGCCCTGGCCGGGGCGCTGGCCGAGATCCTGCCGCGCCTGACCGGCGACGCCAAGGTCATCGCCGTGCTGCCCCGCAGCGCGCTCGACCAGACGGTCGAGATCATGCAGGGCTCGGATCGCATCGCCAGCATCATCGTCGCCGAGCAGCTCGACGTGAACGAGCTGGCGGCGATGGCGACCCGGGTCCTGGCCGGCGACATCTTCGGCCTCGAGAAGGTCGTGCCGTGGGGCACCAAGATCCACTCGGCCCTGGTCGGCGACTACCAGGAGAAGTCGCTCGCCATCGCCCAGCTGTCCGAATACGCCGAGCTGATGGGCGTCCGCCGCAAGTACCGCGAGGCCATCGAGCAGGCCGTCGACGAGATGCTCATGAACGCCTTGTACGACGCCCCGGTCGACGAGCAGGGCCGCCCGATCTTCTCCGACATCCCGACCAAGACCCGGATCTCCCTCCGGGTCGAGCAGAAGGTCGTCATCCAGTACGCCTGCGACGGCCGCCGCTTCTCGGTGTCGGTGCGCGACGCGTTCGGCACGCTCGAGCGCGACACCGTGCTGCGCTACCTCTACAAGTGCCTGCACTCCGAGCAGCAGATCGATCGCAAGACCGGCGGCGCCGGGCTCGGGCTGTACCTCATCGCCAACTCGGCCAGCCGGGTCTACTTCAACGTCCTGCCCGGCGTGGCGACCGAGGCGGTGTGTACGTTCGACCTGGAGACGCCGAAGATCCAGCTGCAGGCGTTCGGCTTCTTCCACGAGCGCATCGACGCGGGTGGTCGCCTGGCCGCCGGGCCGTCGCGCAAGCTGCCGGCCGGCGCCAACTTCCCGGTCGAGCGGCGCGAGGTGCCGAGCCGCACCCCGACCGCGGTCCTGGTCGCCCTGTCCGCGGCCATCGCCGCCATGTTCGCGCTGATCGCCCTCCTGGCCTGGCCCCGCCTGTTCGGCGCCGCCAAGTCGTCGGTGCTCATCACCACCGAGCCGGCCGGCGCCACCGTCGAGGTCGGCGGCAAGCCGCGCGGGGTCACCGGCACCGGCGGCCTGGTCATCGACAACCTGACCGTGGGCGAGGCCTACCCGGTCATGGCCACTCTCGACGGCTACGAGCCGGCCCGGGCCGTGGTCGAGCCGACCAAGCAACGGGCCACCGTGCGGCTGGAGCTGGCGGCCAAGACCGCCTCGGTCAACATCATCAGCGACCCGAGCGACGCCGAGGTCGAGATCGGCGGCAAGATCGTGGGCCGGACCCCGATCATCCTGACCTCGCTGCCGCCCAAGTCGGCCCAGGCCGCGGTCATCCGCAAGACCGGGTACGGCGACGGCCTGCTCCCGTTCGAGGTGCCGGCGCCGGGTAAGACGGCGCAGTTCCAGTCGACCCTCGCGGTGTCGCCCGACTACGCGACCGTGGTCATCCAGTCGACGCCGCCCGGGGCCAAGGTGTGGAAGAACGGCGAGCTGCTGCCCGGGGTGGTGACCCCGACCGAGGAGATCCTGATCGAGGCTGGCAAGGCGACCTCGTTCACCCTCAACCTCGAGAAGCACATCCCGGTCAACTTCGAGGCCGAGCCCGAGCGCGGCGCCCGCCGCAAGACCTTCACCCGCACCCTGGTCGAGGGCACCGCCCTGGTCGTGCGCGCCAACGTCAGCGGCAAGGGCACGGTGGCCGGCGTGCCCGAGTGCCGCGGTCGCGACGTGAAGGACTTCGTCTGTGTGGTCAAGCCGGGCACGTACAAGGTGTCGTTCAACGGCAGCTATGGCGCCAGCGGGGACCAGACCGTCGAGGTCGGCGCCGACGCGGCCATCGCCAAGTTCGAGTTCGGCTTCGTCGAGGCCAAGGCCGGCAGCAAGCTCCAGCTCAAGGGCGCGGGCATGGTCAGCAAGGCCGCGTTCACCGAGGGCAAGCGGGTCATCTACGTCATCACCGATGGCAACATCGCGCCCAAGGAAGTCACGGTCCGCGCCGGCAAGACCGTCTACGTCCCGTGACCCCGACCGCTGCGTGAGCCGCGCCCAGCAGGCGGTTGAAGAACCGGTGCCGCCGGCGCCTGCCGACGCGACGGGCTCTGTGTTTTCAGCAGGCTGCGAAATCGAGAAGGTCTAGCAGGATGCTCCTTCCGCATCCTGCTAGCGTCGCTCCATGACGCCTGGCTCGATCACCAGCGCAGGCCTGGCTTGCGCACTGGCGCTGGCGCTGGTCGGCCCGGCCGCGGCCGCGCCGACGCTGGTCAGCGAGCGCCAGCTGGGCGGCGGGGCGGTGCGCTACCAGGAGTGGCGCCACGACGCACCCACCACCATCCACCTGGTCCTGGTCGACCTGTCGGCGACCGAGATCACCGTGCTGGCTACCCCGCAGGACCTGGCCGGCCACACCCCGACCGAGCTGAGCCAGCTGGTGGCGGCGCCGGTGGTCGTCAACGGCGACTTCTTCGCCGTGGTCGGCAACCGCCCGCGCGGGCTGGCCCGCGGCGACATGGTGACCTGGTCGGGCACCGCCGACAGCCCGACCTCGGGCGTCCTGTCCCTCAGCCATCCCGGGGCGTCCGGCGTGATCGCCCGGCTGTACGCGCCGGAGGAGCCGGTCGACCACCAGGCCTGGACCGACGACATCCTGGCCGCCGTCTCCGGCAAGCCGATGCTGGTGCGCGGCAACGCCCTCGAGCCGCCGGCGTGCGCCGACGCCGAGACCCTGGCCTGCGTGCGTGCGCCTCGGACCGCGATCGGCCTGTCGGCCGATCGGCTGCGCCTGCTGGTGGCCGTGGTCGATGGGTGGCAGGCCGGGCAGGCCGGCCTGACCGCGGCCGAGCTGGGCGGCTTCCTGCAGAGCCAGGGCGCCGCCAACGCGCTCGGCCTGGGCACCGGCGCCAGCGCGGCCATGGTGTGGGACGGCGCGCTCATCAGCCGGCCGTCCGACGGGGTCGAGCGCGCGGTCGCCAACCACCTCGCGGTCCGGCTGGCGCCGACCACCCTCGTGACCCTGCGCGGCAACGTGTGCGAGCGAACGACGATGCCGTGCTCCCCCATCGCCGATGCCGCGGTCACCCTCGACGGCGTGCGCACCACCACCAGCAACGCCACCGGCGGGTTCGAGTTCACGGACGTGCCGGCGCGGCGTGTGTGTGTCACGGCGGCCAAGGCCGGCTATCGCACCGGCCAGCAGTGCAAGACGCTCGATCAGATCAACGGCCTGCAGTTCAACTCGGTCGTGCTGTACCCGGTGGGTGATCCGTTCGACGCGGCGCCACCTTTGGCCGACGCCGCCGGCAACCCGGCCGGCGATGCTGGCGTGACCACGCCGCCCGGGGCGGGCTGCTGCCGGGCTGGACCTGGCCCCGGACCCGGGCCGGCCGCGCTGATGCTGCTGGTCGCCGTCGGCCTCCGGCGGCGTCGGAAAACCGGCGCGTCGCCCGCTGCTTCGTGCGCGCTGGCGGTGGTACCGTCATCGAGGCATCCATGACGGCTGTTCACACCCAGCTCTTCACCGACGAGGCCAGCGGGGCGCTGGTCGAACGCAGCTACCACCTGCGGGTGGTGAGCGGGCCCGACGCCGGCAAGGTGCACGGCCTCGACGAGGGCACGACGATGGTCGGCACCCACGCTGACAACAGCCTGGTCCTGACCGACGCCACGGTGTCGCGGTACCACCTCGAGATCCGGGTCCGACGCGGCGGCATCGAGGTGCGCGACCTCGAGACCACCAACGGCACCCGCCACAACAACGTGCGCATCGGCAACGTGACGCTGACCGGCGCGGCCCGGCTGCGCCTGGGTAAACACACCGAGATCGACGTCGAGCCGGTCGACCAGTCGCTCGACCTCGCCGGCTTCGGCGGCGACCGCTTCGGCAACGTCCTCGGCGCCACCCCGGCCATGCGCCGGCTGTTCGCGCTGCTGAGCCGGGTCGCGCCGACCGACGCCACCATCCTGATCGAGGGCGAGACCGGCACCGGCAAGGAGGCGCTGGCCGACGCCGTGCACAAGGCGTCGAACCGCGCGTCGGGGCCGTTCATCGTCGTCGACTGCGGCGCCATCCCGCACGAGCTCATCGCCTCGGAGCTGTTCGGGCACGCCCGCGGCGCCTACACCGGCGCCACCGCCGACAAGAAGGGCCTCATCGAGTGCGCCCACGGCGGCACCCTGTTCCTCGACGAGATCGGCGAGCTCGCGCTCGACCTGCAGCCGCAGCTGCTGCGGGTGCTCGACCGCCGCCAGGTCCGCCGGGTCGGGGAGAACCACGCCATCGACGTCGACATCCGCGTGCTGGCGGCGACCCACCGCGACCTGCGGGCGATGGTCAAGGCCGGCACGTTCCGCGAGGACCTGTACTACCGGATGGCGGTGGTGCGGACCACGGTGCCACCGCTGCGCGACCGCACCGGCGACATCCCGGCGCTGGCCGAGCACTTCGCCGCGCAGATCGGCCGCGGCGGCTTCGAGCTGTCGCCCGCCCTGCTCGACCAGTTGTGCGCCCACCCCTGGCCTGGCAACGTGCGGGAGCTGCGCAACGTGGTCGAGCGGGCGCTGTCGCTCGGCACCACGTCGCTCGACGAGCTGACCACCGACCCGAGCGCGCCGGCGGCGACGGCGGTCGGGTCCGGCGGCGGGCTGGGCGACCTGGCGCGCGCCTCGGACGAGATGCTCGACCGGCCGTTCAAGGAGGTCAAGGCCGAGCTGATCGAGAGCTTCGAGCGCGTCTACCTGACCGGGCTCCTGGCCAAGCACAAGGGCAACATCTCGCGCGCCGCCGCCGAGGCCGGCATCGACCGCAACTACATCCACCGGCTGGTCAAGAAGTACGGGCTCGAGGTCGAGCGCGGATGAGCGGGCGCGCGCTGCGGATCGCGGCCAGCGCCGGGCTGGTGCTCGCCGCCTGCGCCAGCAAGAAGCGGGTGCCGCCGGCCACCGGCGACGCCGCCGGCGCCAGCGCGGTCGGAGGTGGGGCGCCAGCCGACCCGCCGGTCGATCCGGCCTGGCGCGTGGGCTGCCGAGCCGCGCTGACGGCGACCTCCACCACCGCGCCCGAACACCGGCTGGCGCGCCTCATCGCCGCGTGCCCGGTGTGCGAGGTCGACTTCGGGCCTGTGCTGCGCACCCTCGACGTCGGCGAGTACGGGGTGGTCGGGACCGACCCGCTCCGGGTCGAGCGGGTGCTCAAGCAGTGTGGCCTGCCGTGCCCGGGCTCGGGCCGCGACCAGTTCCTGGCTGCGCTCGGCAACATCAGCGTCCGCGCGCCGCACCGGCCGTGGCGGGTGCTGGCCGATCAGTGCCCGAAGGTCCTGGCTGCCGGCGCGGAGCGGCTGGCCAGCGCGCCGTGGTACGTGCTGGGCCAGCTGGCGCGGGTGGTCGGCGCGGCCAGCACCGGCGCCGACGCACTCACGCTGCCGGCGTCGATCGCCCTGCCCGCGCCAGCGTGGACCGCCAACGGCGTCGGCGTCGGCCTGGTCCCGGCCGCGCACCTGGTCCCGGCGTTGCCCGGCGCGCTGATCACCATCACCGACAAGCAGACCATGGTCGGCGTCGCGCCGTGGATCGTGTGGTCGAGCGCCGGCCTGGCGCTGTCGCCGCCGCTCGAGGCCTACCCCGGGGCGACGGTCGAGCTGGCCACGCTGCCGACGGCGGTGGCCGCGGCCCAGCCCGGCCCGCCAGGGGCCGCCGACTCCACCCCGCCCGGGCCGACCACGCTGATCGCCCCGCGTGGCTTGCCGCTGACGCGGGTGCGCGAGGTGGTGGCGGCGCTGCCGGAGGGGGCGTACCTCGGCGCGGTCGCGACCACCCGCACCGAGCTGGCCTGGCCCGACCTGACCCGGGCCATCGCCGTGCGGATCACCGCGCCGGCGCGCGCCACCGATGGCGTGGTGCTCGGCCTGGCCGACGGTGGCCGCGCTGGCCAGCGCGGCGGCGCCAGCGTGACCGGGTGCGCGCTGCCTGCCGGCGGCGCCGGCGAGCCGGATGACGCCGGTCGGGCCGCTCGCGTCGCCGCGCTGGTGGCGCGGGTGCCGGCGGGCACCACCGCGGTCTCGCTCGATCCCGACGCCGGCGACGTCGCCACGCTCGGCGCGCTGGCCGACGCGCTGGCCGGGCGCGGCGTGACCGAGCTGACGCTGACCGCGGTCCGCTGGCCCGTCCCGCTCCCGCCGTGTGCCCCATGACCGCCTCGCTCACCATCACCTCGCCATGAACCCCTCGTACGATCTCATCGTCCTCGGCGGCGGCATCACCGGCGCCGGCATCGCCCGCGAGGCCGCGCTGCGTGGCCTCACCGTCGCCCTGTTCGAGAAGGACGACTACGGCTCCGGCACCTCGTCGAAGTCGTCCAAGCTCATCCACGGCGGCCTGCGCTACCTCGAGCACGGTGAGATCGGCCTGGTGTTCGAGTCGGTGTCGGAGCGCCGGGTCCAGACCCGGGTCGCGCCCCACCTGGTCCGGCCGCTGCCGTTCCTGGTCCCGGTCTACGACGGGACCAAGCCCGGCCTCGAGCTGATGAACCTCGGCCTGTGGATCTACGACTCGCTCGCGCTGTTCCGGGCCCCGCGCATGCACCGGACCATCCGTGGCAAGAAGGCGACCAGCGCGCTCGAGCCGACCCTGCGCACCGAGGGCCTGCGCGGGGTGATCGAGTACTTTGACTGCGCCACCGACGACGCCCGCCTGGTGCTGGAGAACGTGCTCGACGCCCAGGCCCTGGGCGTGGCGTGCCACAGCTACACCGCCATCACCCGGGCCGAACGCGACGAGGCCGGCCGCATCCGCGGCGTGGTCGCGCGCGACCTCCTGACCGGGGTCGAGCACCGGGTCGGCTGCCGCATGCTGGTCATCGCCGCCGGGCCGTGGACCGACGAGGTCGGGCGCGACGTCGGCGGCGTCGGCCGGCCGCTGCTGCGGCCGACCAAGGGCGTGCACATCGTCGTCCCGCGCGAGCGCCTGCCGATCCAGCGCGCCATCACGCTCATCTCGCCGGTCGACGGCCGGGTCATGTTCGCCATCCCGTGGCGCGAGCGCACCGTGGTCGGCACCACCGACACCGACTACCAGGGCACGGCCGACGAGGTGTGGGCCGACGCCGACGACATCGCCTACCTGTGCGCCTCGGCCAACGGCTACTTCCCGGCGGCGCACCTGACGCCGGCCGACGTCATCGCCACCTGGGCCGGGCTGCGCCCGCTGATCCGCAGCGACGCCAGCGACGAGTCGGACGTGTCGCGCGAGCACGAGATCTTCGTGCGTGACGACGGCAGCGTGATCATCGCCGGTGGCAAGCTGACGACGTACCGCCGCATGGCCATCGAGGCGGTGCGCAAGGCGACGGACTGGCTGCGCGACGCCGGCGAGCTGCCGGCGCAGGTCGCCGACCGCTCGGGCAGCAAGGAGCGGCCGCTGCCCGGCGCCGACGGCCTGGCCAGCGCCGACCTGCCCGGCGTGGCCGACATCGGCCGCGAGCTGATGGACCAGCACGGCCTCGACGCCGACACCGCGACCCACCTGTGCGGCGTGTACGGCGTGCGGGCCCGGGTGCTGGGCGCGATGATCGCCGCCGACCGCACCCTGGGCCGTCGCCTCAACGACGACCTGCCGTACGTGTGGGCCGAGGTCGACTTCGCGGCCACGCACGACCTGGCCCGCACCGTCAGCGACGTGCTGGCGCGCCGCGTGCCGCTGCTGCTGGTCGGACGCGCGCAGGGGCTCGACGTGTGTGACCAGGTCGGGGCCCGGCTGGCCGCACGGCTCGGGCTCGGCAGCGCGGCCATCACGAGCCAGATCGTGACGTACCGGACCCACGTGGCCGACAGCCGCCGGTTCCAGGCGATGGCGCCGCCCGGGCCCGAGGTCGGGGCCGCCCCGGGCGCGGCGACCGCCGAGGCCAGCCCGCCGCCGCCATGATCGTCGGCGTGATGAGCGCGATGGCCGAGGAGCTGGCGGCGGTGGTCTCCAGCCTGCCGCCGCACGAGGTCCACAAGATCGCGGGGCGCACGTTCCACGTGGTGCGCCGCGGTGAGCGCACCACGATCTACGTGGTCAGCCGCATCGGCAAGGTCGCGGCGGCCACCACCGCCACCCTGCTGGTCGAGCGCTTCCGCGTCGGCGCGGTGCTCTTCACCGGCCTGGCCGGGGCGGTCGATCCGGGCCTCGCCGTCGGCGACGTCGTCGTCGCCGATCGCCTGCTGCAGCACGACCTCGACGTGCGCCCGCTGTTCCGCCGCTACGAGGTGCCGATGCTCGGCACCACCACCTTCGCGACCGACCCGCGCTGGAGCGAGCGGCTGGCCGGCGCCGCCGACGGCTTCGCCGGCCAGGTGCCGATGCCGCTGCGGGCCATGGGCATCGTCGCCCCCCGCGTCGTCCGCGGCCTCATCGTGTCGGGCGACCGCTTCCTGGCCTCGACCGAGGCGGTCAGCACGCTGCGGCGCGAGCTGCCCGAGGCCCTCGCGGTCGAGATGGAGGGCGCCGCGGTGGCCCAGGTCTGCCACGAGGTCGGCGTGCCGTGCGCGGTGGCCCGGGTCATCAGCGACACCGCCGATCATGCCGCCGCCGGCGATTTCGGCCGCTTCCTCACCACCGCGTGTGGCCCGTACGCGCAGGCGCTGGCCGCCGCCGCCTGGGGCTGAGGCGGCCGGAGACCGATCGCGCCGTGCTGTCCTTGCTGCACGCCCTCGTCACCGGCGCCCGCCGCCGTCGTGGCTGGCACCACGTCGTCATCCTGGTCCGCCTGCTCATCGGCTTCGCCTTCCTGCCGGCCGGCATCAAGAAGGTGCTCGGCCAGCCGTTCACCGACCCGAGCAACAGCGGCCCGTTCCACGACTTCCTGCACGCCTTCCACGCCACCGGCGGCTTCTATCGCTTCGTCGGCGTGGTCCAGCTGCTGGCCGCGCTGCTGCTGATGACCCAGCGCCGGGCCGGCCTGGGCGCGGCGCTGGCGGCGCCGGTGCTGACCGCGATCGTCGTGTTCTGCTGGAGCACGATGGTGGTGCCGACCGCGATCGTCGCCACCCTGATGTGGCTCGGCACCCTGGCCGTGCTGGCGTGGGAGCTGCCGCGCTGGTGGACCCCGCCGGGTGACCCGGCCGCGCCACGCGCCACCGACGACGGCCTGGCCAGCCCCGACCTCGGCGCCTGGGCCGGGTGTGGCCTGGCCGTGCTCGCGCTGTACCTGGCGGTCAGCCTGGCCTCGGGCGGCGTGTACCGCCCGCGCGGGATGGACACCACCGACTGGCGCTGGTGGGCCATCGCCCTGTTGCCGCTCCTGCCGGTGGTGACCGCGCTGGTCGCACGCCGGCGCCGGCGCGCCACCCCAGAGGCGTAATCAGGCCGGCGTGGCCACGCTACGTGGCCGACTCCGACGCCGCCCACCAGCGGTCGTGTTCGTCATGGCTGTCATAGACCGCGACCTCGTACTTGACCTCTTCGACCGACGCCAGGCTCATGACCGCGGGAACCAGCTGGTCGACCTCGGCGTCGACCTCAGCCAGCGTGACCACCCCGTAGAAGCGACGGTTGATGAACTGCACGACCTGGTCGTCGGCTCGTTGCGCGAACGGGTTCCGCGACGGGTGCCATCCGGCCGCAGCCGCGGCCGTGGTCAGCGCCTCTCGACTGACCCGCGGCACGACGCATTTGACGTGAACCTCGGTGTAGAGGCCGGCACGGCAGGCCGGCTCGGCGTCGTACGCCTGGTTGCTGGGGTGGAGGACGTCGTACTCGAGCTTGAGCCGGGTCACCCCGATCCCCGACTCCCGCAAGAGCTGCTCGCGGGAGCGCAGCAGCGCCTCGATGTCACGCTGGTCCTCGAGGCCTCGGCTCCCAGTCTCATAGTGGTGGGTCACCATGTAGTCGGTTTGCTGCCGGTCGCCGCGGCTCAGGTGGATCACGGTGAGCTTGCCGTAGGTGAGCTTGGCGGCACGAGCCGCCTCGTCGTCAGACCGAGCCTCGATGGTCAGATGGCTGTGGAACTTTCCGGCCAGCGGGATCCGGACGCCAAAGTGCCGTAGCGCCCGGCGGTTGTAGTGCCAGTACGGGCCGTCGGCGACCTCGTGCACGCTGGCCCATCGTGCCCGCCCTTCGCCGACCGCCTCCCCGCGCAACGCGCCGCCGCTGACGGTGGCAAGGAACGTGTACACGAGCCGGTTGCCAACCGTATCAAAGCCGACGAACGGCGCGGCTTCGGACAGCGTGAGGACCAGCCCGGTCTCCTCGAGCGCCTCCCGCAAGGCAGCGCTGGGCGCCGACTCACCAGGCTCCACCAGGCCACACGGCAGCGCCAGGCCAGGCCTGTCGAAGCGCTCGAACGCCAGGATGCGGGGCCCGTTGACGACAATGACCCCCGCGGCGATGACCTTGGACATACGCGGCATCCCCCGGTTCCGTCAGCGCCAGCCGCTCTCGGCGATGCGCTGATCGATGCGGGCCAGCACGGCGTGGATGGCCTTGCCGACGCTGGTGAACTGCGGGACGTGGGTCGCGTCGCCCAGCTTGCGGGCGGTGTTCATCAGGCGGACCAGGTAGGTGAAGAGGTTGCCCTCCTCGTGCTCGAGCCCTTCGCGCATGACCAGCTCGAGGAAGCCGATGCCCCCGTCCTCCATCAGCGCCCACACCGTCTTGGCCTTCTTGCCGGCGTGCAGCTCGGGGTGCGGGACCAGGCCGAGGAACTCCTGGTGGATCTGCTCGACGCGCGACAACACGCGCGGGTGGGCCGCGTCGTACTCGGCCTCGGCGTCCTCCCACGCCACCTGCGGGTTGCTCTCGCGCAGCTCGCGCAGGCGGGCCCGGACCCAGTCCTTCTTCTTGGCCTCGTCCTTGCGGTCGAGCAGGCGCTGGATGATGTCGTGGTCGACCAGCAGCTCGACCATGGCCCGGGCGTCCTCGTAGTCGAGCTGGTGGTGGTAGACCGCGTAGTACACGAACGGGCCGTCGACGCCCTGCAGCTCGCGGATCATGTGGCCGCCGATCTGGGCGCCGTGCTCGTCGAGCACGCCGATCGCGCGCAGGTTGCCGACCAGCTGGGCCAGCACCTTGTGGTGGCCACGGCGGTCGCGATCGTCCATCAGCAGGTGGTCGATCACCGTCACCACGTCGAGCCGCATCGACGCCGGCAGGCTGGCCTCGACCTCGGCCCGGGCCGCCCGCGCCGCCGCCGCCTCGGCCGCCGCCGTCACCCCGTCGACGCCGTCGGCCAGCGCCGGCGCCACCGTGCCCGGCAGCGGCGTCGTCGCCAGGTCGGGCAGGCCGAGCGCCAGCACCTGCTCGGCGGTGATCTTGGTGCGCGAGCGCAGCTCGGCCGGCTCGCCGCCGACCAGCTCGGCGTGGATCTCCGGCGTCCACAGCAGCTCGCCCTTGCGCTGGGCCTCGCTGCGCAGCCGGTTGTAGATCGACTTCTTGATCTTGGCCTCGTCGACCACCCCGCGCTTGCCGGCGTTCTTGAGCTCCTTGCGCAGCTCGGTCACCACCTCCTCCGGCGCCATGGCGATGGCCAGGCCCTTGTCGTCGAACTGCGGCCGCCCGGCCCGCCCGGCCATCTGGTGGAACTCGGCCGGGGTGACCAGGCGCGGCTCGTTCTTGATGAACTTGCGCAGGGCCGGGAACACCACGGTCCGGGCCGGCAGGTTGATGCCGGCGGCGATGGTCTCGGTCGACACCACGAAGCGGAGCAGGCGGGCCGTGGTCAGCTCCTCGACCAGCTGCTTGTAGCGCGGCAACACGCCGGCGTGGTGGATGCCGATGCCGTGCTCGAGCAGCGGCCGCAGCTCGCGCGACGCCCCGCTGGCGAGCAGGGCGTGGTCGCAGCGCGCCCCGATCTCGACCCGCTCCTCGTCGGTGGTGAAGCGGCGGCAGCTCTTGAGCAGGCGCGCCACCTCGAAGCACAACTCGCGCCCGAACACGAAGATGATGGCCGGCACGTCGCCGCGGTGGGCCAGCTCGCGCACCACGTCGACCAGCATCTCCTCCCGGAACTCGTGCTCGAGCGGGACCCGGCGCTGGCGCGACTCGACCAGTTCCAGTGGCACCCGGCGGGTGATCTCGACCCAGTGGCAGAACCGGTCGGCCCGGCCGACCGTGGCCGACAGGATGACCAGCTGCACGCGCGGATCGAGGCCGATGATCGACTGCTCCCACACGTAGCCGCGCTCGGGGTCGTTGAAGTAGTGGCCCTCGTCCATGACGACCACGTCGGCCGGGTACGCGCTCTTGTCGCCGTAGATGCGGTTCCACAGGATCTCGGCCACCTCGACCTGGATCGGCGCGTCGCGGTTGTACTTGTAGTCGCCGGTGGCGAAGCCGACGTAACCCTCGCCGAAGTCCTCGCACAGCTCGCGGTACTTCTCCTCGGTCAGGGCCCGCAGCGGCGTGGTGTAGACGGCGCGCTGGCCGCGCTCGAGGGCGGCGAACAGCGCGGCCTTGGCCATCACCGTCTTGCCGGTCCCGGTCGGCACCGTGACCATGACGCTGCGCCCGGCCATGATGTGGGCGAAGGCCTGCTCCTGCACCGGGTACGGCTCGAGGCCGCGGCTCCACAGGTACTTCTCGCAGAACGCGAGCTCGAGCTCGGCCGGGGTCACCGCGCCACAGTGCCAGCACGTCCCCGCCGCCGGCAAGGCGCCGCCGTGCGATGATCGGGCCCATGCGCGGCTTGCCCAACACGCTGGCCCTGGCCCTGGCGCTGCCCCTGCCCGGGTGCGACCGAGTGTTCGGCGTCGACCCATCGGTGGATGGCGGCGACGGCGACGGTGGCGTTCCGGACGCGGCGTGTCGCGACCAGTGCGGCGACGGCTGCGTGACGGCGCCAGAGCGGTGTGACGACGGGAACACCGACGACCACGACGGGTGCTCCAGCATCTGCCAGGTCGAGGTCTTGACCTGGACGAGCGGGCCCCCGCCCGTCCTCGCCGCGCGTTCCCGTGCGGGCTTCGCCTACCATGCGACCTCCAACTCACTCCTCCTCATCGGCGGCCTCGGCCGCACCGACGCCTGGACCTGGGATGGTGGCGCCTGGCAGCTCTTCAACCTGGCCACGGAAGATCCCGTTGGGTCCGGTCCAGGGCTGGCGCCGGGTCCCGGGGGCAGGCTGACCTACTACCCCGACGACACGGACGCGATCTCCCAGTGGGACGGCGCCGCCTGGAGCACCCCGTTCACGCTCGAGTCGCGGAGCGATCACGCAGTGGCCGAGGGCCCCGCGGCGACCACGGTGATCTTCGGCGGCGAGATCGCAGGCCGTATGGAGGTGAACAACGAGACCTTGCTCGTCGTAGCCGGCACCCTCAGCGCCGCGCCCGCCTCACCCAGCGAGCCGGGCCCGCGTCGCCGGGCCAGCCTGGCCTTCGCGCCGGCCCTCGGCGGCACGATCCTGTTTGGAGGCTTCAACGACAATGGCGCGGCGCTCGCGGACACCTGGTTGTTCGATGGAGTCGGGTGGACCGAATTGCCAGTCGAGGCGAGCGCTCCGCCCGCACGCGGCGGTGCGGCCATGGCCTACGACCCGTTCCGCGAACAGCTCTTGCTGTTCGGCGGCGCGCTGGACCGCAACGACGCCGACACGCTGAACGATCTGTGGGCGCTCACGCCGTCCGGCTGGACCGCCGTGCCGACCAGCGGTGGGCCGTCCCCGCGCGCTGGCGCCAGCCTGGCCCTGCACCCGCCGACCTCGACCTTCGTGCTGTTCGGCGGCGTCGCCAGTGGCATCGCCAGCGACGAGACCTGGCTCCTGCGCTACGAGTGACTCACCGCGCCCGCGCCAGCTTGCGCTGCCGCGCCAGCTGGTCGAGCTGGTAGCGCTCGTTCCAGAACCGCTCGTGCCAGCGCACCGCCAGGGCCTGGCGCAGCACCTCGTCGCCCTCGGCCGGGCGGCCGAGCGTGTACAGCAGCTGGATGACGCGCAGGCGCGGCGCCGGGTTGGTCTGGTCGAGCACCAGGGCCTGGCGGAACGTGGCCAGCGCCTGGTCGGCGAACCCGGCCTCGGCCTGGGCGTCGCCGACCACGAGGTAGCCGGCGCCGTCGTACGGGTGGCGCTCGATCGCCGTCGACAGGTAGCGCCAGGCCTCCTCGGCGCGGCCCGCGGTCAGCAGCAGGCGAGCCATCCGACGGTCGAGCTCGTTGTGGTCGGGGTCGAGCGCTCGCCAGCGCGCGCCCACCGCCAGCGCCGCCGTCAGCGCGTCGTTCCGGGTGGTGTCGTCGCTGGCCAGCTCGGCCTGCCGGCCGTACAGGCCGAGCAGCTCGGCGTGATCGGCCCGCAGCTCGCCCAGGGTGGTCTCGCCGCCGGCGGCCAGCACCGCCTCGAGGTGGGTCGCCGCCTCGGGCAGGCGGTTCTGGGTGACCGCGATCTGGTAGGCCAGCCGGTGCGGCCGCTCGGCCTGGGGCAGCGTCTGCATCAGGCCCTCGACCAGCTTGGCCGCGCGGTCGGTCGCGCCGAGCGCGAGCGCCAGCTGCGCGACCTCGAGCCGGCCGGCCGGATCCGCCCCGACCTTGCTGGTCAACGCCGCCAGCGCCGCGTCGGGGTCGGTGTGGCCCGGCTGCGCCACCGCCGCCGAGCGCGCCAGCGCGGCCAGGTGGGCCACGTCGCCGCGATCGAGCACCAGGCGCTGGTACGCCGCCCACGCCGCGGTCCACGCCGCCGCACCACCCGGTCCGGCCTGGACCGCCTGCATCATCGTGCCGTCGACCAGCGCCGGCGCGGCGCCGAGGTCGACCTCGGCCATCGCCGCCAGCGCGGCCACGCTGGCCTCGGCCCGCCGATCGCCGCGGTTCAGCAGGGTCCGCGCCAGCTGGAACCGGACCTGGTTGGCCAGGCGCCCGGTCGCGACCGCGCGCATCGCCCGCACCACCAGCTCGGGCGGCGCGTCCCACGCCTGCGCCAGCAGCAGCGCCGACACCACCGGCAGCTCGTCGGCGCGCCCGGCCATGGCCTCGATGCCGCGCACCGCCGCCTCGAACCGGCGCGTGAGCAGCGCGGCCAGCACGTCGCGGTGACCGACCAGCGTCGCGACCAGGCCGCCGCCGGCGCTAGCCGCCGTCAGCGCCTGCGCCGGCACCTTGCCGGCCCGACGGGCCGCGCGCAGCTCGGCCAGGTGCCGCGCCAGCGGCGGCAAGGTGGCCAGGCCGCGCGGCGCGATGCCGGACGGCCCGTAGTACGGCTGGCTGCCCAGCATGCAGGGCGGCCCGAGCACGCCACACTGCGGCAGCGTGTGTGCGCCCAGCGGCGCGAGCGCGGCCGCGAAGTCGCGATCGCCGAGCTGGGTGAACAGCGCGCGCCCGGCCAGCGCCAGGTCGGCCACGGTGACGGCGCCGGCGCGGGCCAGGGCCTGGTAGGTCCGGGCCGCGGTGGCGTCATCATTGGCGGCGACGGCGCTGGCGATGAGGGCCCGGCCGGCCTGACGCCAGGCGTCGGTGCCAGCGGTGGCCGTGGCCAGCGCCGCGCTGGCCACGGCCACCGGGCGCAGCGGCAGCTCGAGCTCGACCGCGCCGGTCGGCAGCGCCGGGCCGGCGCCCGCCCCTGGGCTGAAGCGGATGGCCTGCGCCACCCCGCCCGTGGTGAGGGCGACCGGCGCCGGGCCGGCCCAGGTCACGGTGGCCAGGTCGCGACCGGCGCCGTCGCGCAGCGCGACCAGGTGGGCCTGATCGTCGAGCTCGAGCCGGAGCACGACCTTGCCGGGCGCGGTCGGTGCGGTCAGCGTGATCGCCCGGGTGCCGTCGGCGCGCACCTGGAACCAGCGCGCGAGGTGGTCGGCCGAGGGCATCAGCAGCGGTAGCCGGGCCCACAGCAGCGCCGGCGCCGCGTCGCCGAGGGCACGCCGGAACACCAGACCAAACTCGGGGTAGGCCTGGCGCAGCGTGCCGGCGCGGTCGAGCTGGCCGAGCTCCTCGAGGCCGAGCCCGGTCCGGGACCGCCAGCGCAGCTCACCCTCGGCGCTCACCTGGTACTCGCGGACCTCGGCAGGGCCATCGGCCAGCACGTAGGTGCCGGCCGGGGTGGCCGCGCGGGCGCGCTCGATCAACGCGCGGGCCGCGGCGTCGACGTCGCCGCGCTGGTCGCCGGCGGCGGCGCGCAGCGCGCCGAGGCCGGCGCGCAGCTCGGGCGAGACCAGGGCCGGCATGAACTCGGTGACGTCGGCCAGGCGGGCGTCGCCCAGGTACGACAGGCCCTGCGGGTACATCCAGCCGCCGACCAGGCCGCCGACCAGGCCACGATGCCCGAGGCGCCCGTCGAGCAGCCCGAGCACCCCGGCCTGCTGCGCCTGCATGCGCGAGGCACGGCGGGTGCGCGCGCCGAGGAAGCCCTGGCCGATCGCCTGGTCATCGCCGTCGGCGAGCGACCAGGCGCGCTTGTTCTCCTCGCGCGCCGGCTCGGCCTTCGCCGCCTGCCCCAGGTCCAGCTCCATGGGGCCGCGATCGGCCAGCGGCGCGGTCGCGTCGTCCGGGCTGACGCTCGAGCTGGTCGCCGCCGGCACCGCGGTCGCGCCGCCGCCGCCCGGACCAAAGCCGCTGGCGCCCAGCCCGAAGCCCGAGCCCGTTCCCGAGCCGCGGCCGATGGTGCCGAACCGGCCGGTGCCGATCGTGCCCCAGCCGGTGCCGCCGCCGCTCACGCCCAGGCCGAAGGCGCCGCGCGCCTCGGCTCGCTCGGTGCCCCACAGCGTGCCCAGTTCCTCCTCGGGGGGGCCCAGCAGCGGGCGCGCCACCCGCTCGAGGCCGGGCTCGTCGCCGCTCGCCACCGGCGCGGTCACCACCGGCGTCGCCGCCACCGGCACCGTGGCCGGCAGCGGGTACGGCGCCCAGGTCGCGCCGCTGCCCTTGGTCACGTCGTACTTGGCGTACATCGCGTCGTTCTCGAGCACCAGCAGCGAGGTGTGGCGTGACAGCAGGAAGTGCTGCTTGCCGAGCGCGACCACCTCGCGCCGGATCTCCTCGCGCCGCGCCGCCGCCACCTCGTCGTCGGTCGGGCAACGCGTCCGCGTGCTGGCGACACACGGCGGCGCCGGCACGTGATCGAACTTGGCGAGCAGGCGGGCGGCGACGTGGCGCTGCGCCCACAGGCGCGGCAGGTAGCCGGCGGCGCCGCGGTCCTGCGCGCTGGCCAGCTCGATGCGCTGCTGCCACGGCGCGCCGGCGAGCTGGCCGGCCAGGATCAGGGCAGCCGGGCGCGCGCCGTCCGGCACCCGCGCCGCCAGGTCGAGCTCCTCGCCCTCGGCCAGCTGGCCGGCGCCGAGGTACGTGGCCTGGTCGGCCACCGGCACGCCGGCGGCGTCGACCAGCACCGCGCTGAGCCCGGTGACCCGGGCCCCGTGCAGCATCGCGACCAGGTCGAACGCGCGCCAGCCGAGGTCGTCGGCCAGGTCGAGCGTCACCGCCGCGCCACCGGTGGCGTCGGCCAGCGCGCGCAGGGTCGGCTGGTCGACGCCGTCGCCGACGCCGACGCCGACGAACACCGCGCGGCCGCCGAGCTGGGCCCGCAGCGCGCCGAGGTCGCGCTGACCGCCGGTGATGACGCCGTCCCCGAGGTACACGATGTGGGCGTCGGTCGGCGCCACCCCGGCCAGCACCTCGAGCGCGCGCCCGAGCGCGCCGCCCAGGTCGGTCGCGCCGACGCCGCCCGGCTCCTTGTCGACCACGAACTCGCGCACCGCCCGCCGGTCGACGTCGTCGACCCGGGTCAGCGCGCCGAAGCTGCGCACGGTGGTATCGAACGCCAGCACGGCGACCCGATCGTCCTCGTCGAGCTCGGTCAGCAGGCGGTCGATCAGGTCGGCCTGCGCCCGCCGCTCGCTGCGCCCGCGCGAGGCGCTGACGTCGTCGAGGATGACCCAGGTCCGGGCCCGGTGCTCGGCCGCCGCCGGCGCCGCCAGCTGCGGCCGCGCCCGCACCCCGAGGTAGGTCTGCCCACCCTCGGCGTGGCGCGCCACCCGGGCCGAGGTCTCGGGGTCGCGCACGGTCAGGACCAGCGAATCGCCGATCTTCGCGCCCGCCTCCTGGTAGGTGACGATCGCCGCCGCGCCGTCGCGACTGACCGTGACCGGGTGGCTCGGCGAGTGCACCTCACACGCGCCGCAGTCGTCGATCCGCACCTTCATCACCAGCGTGCCGACCGGGCCATCGACCTCGGGCAGCGGCACGGCCAGGGTCCAGTCGTCGTACAGGCGCGGCAGGCTCTGGGTGTAGGCCAGCATCAGGCGCTTGTCCTGCTTGGCCCGCAGCGGGTACACGCGCAGGTCGAGCCGACCGGCGCCGGCCCACTCGAGCAGGCCCGGATCGATGCGGCGGTACACCAGGTCCTCGTAGATGCGACGAGCCTGCATGCGCTCGACCACCGCCGACTCGGTCAGGGTGCCGTCGACGTACATCGCCAGCCGCTGCAGCGCGGCGTCGGCCGGGATGGCGAAGCGATACACCCCCTCGAGCTCGCGCTCGCGCGGGTTGGTGAAGGTCTGGTCGAGCGCGACGCGTGCGACCTGGTTGTGGACGACGGCGTCGACCGTCAGGTTGGCCATCGGCAGCCGGAACTCCTGGTCCTGCCGGTTGGGGTCGCGCGCGAACAGGGTGCCGTTGCGCAGCGGCTGCTCGGCGTGATCCTCGTCGGCGCGGCGCAGGGCGCGGGCCCAGCTCGCCAGGTGCGACAGGCGCGGCGCCGGGCCACGCGTCGGCACCTGGCCGCGCCGGCTCTCGGCCCGCTCGCCGGCGCGCACCACCACCTCGCCCTGGTCGGTCGCGACCTTGACCGCGCCGCGGATGACGGCGGCGGCGGTCAGGTCGGCGCCGGCGTCGACGACGAAGCGGGTGCCGAGCACGGTGAGGGTGCCGTGCGGGGTCTCGACCACGAACGGCACCTTGTCGGCGCCCGGGCCCGGTCCCACGCGCGACGCCACGTCGAGCAACACGCTGCCGGTGACGCGGACCCGGCGCGGCCCGAGCACGTCGACCTTGGCCCCGGCCCGGGTCAGGATCTCGGTCCCGTCGGCCAGCTGCATGCGCGGCGTGGTCGGCACCGGGCCGCCGCCGCCGGTGGCGCCGTCACCACCCAGCACCGCGCCGACCGCGAGCGCGACCGCCGCCGCCGCCGCCAGCCCACCACCGATGGCGAGCAGCGGCGTCCGGGCCCGGCCACCCGCGCGACCGGCGCCGGCGACCGCGTGCCGGGCCACCAGGGCGTCGCGGACCCGGGCCTTGGCCTGGGCGTCCATCGTCGGCGCCGGCGCCGGCGTGGTCGGCCCGGCCGCCAGCAGGGTCTCGACGTTGCGCTCGAGCATGGCGTCGGCGGCGGGTTCACCACCGGTGGCAGCGGCCGAGGTCGGCGCGGACGGATCGGGTTGCGTGCTCATGGCGAGACCTCCGACAGGGATTGACCGAGGGTGGTGAAGACGTCGCGGAAGGCGCGCCGGGCTCGGGCCAGGAGGCTCTTGGCGGCGTCGGCCGAGAGGCCGAGCTCGCCGGCCACCGCCTCGAGGCTGGCGCCATCGACGTACTTGCGGGTGAGGACGGTGCGGTACTGCTCGGGCAGGTTGGCGATGGTCATGTTGACCAGGTCGCGCGTCTCGTCGCGCTCGAGCACGTCGCCCGGCAGCGGCGCCGCCGCCAGCGCCTGGTAGATCTGGGCCAGGCTGCGGTCGATGCGGCTCCACTGCGCCGCCAGCTCGTCGCCGCGTCGGTGCGCTCGCAGGTGGTCGCGGATGACGTTGCGCGACAGCGTGGCCAGCCAGGTCGCGACCGAGCCGCGGCCGGGGTCGTACTGCGCGACCCGGGTCAGCGCGCCGCTCAGGGTCTCCTGCACCACATCCTCGGCCAGGGCGGCGTCGCGCCCGACCCGGTAGTAGACGAAGGCGTACAGGCCGTCGACGTGCTGGTCGAACACCGCGCGGATGGCGTCGGCGTCGCCTCGCCCGGCCCGGGCCAGGGTGGCGGCCGGGTCGGTGGCGCCTCCGAAGAGGCGCAGCAACATGCCGAAGATCATGGCGTCCACCCCGGCGCTGGGGGGCGATGGGCGGCGCGTCCGTGGGTCATGGCGTCCTTCCGGGCGTGAGCATGGCTACCGGTACATGTCAGCGGACCAGCCCGAGGTGTCGGCCGCCACGTCGACGCCCGGAGATCGTTCGAACGGGGCAACGGTTTCGGGGACATACTAGTCCTATCTCCGTGCGCTCCGGTCGCGCCAGCCGCCCGTCTCGCCCCGATCTGCCCGCCGTGCTGGCCGGGTCGGTGCTGATCCACGTGCTGCTGCTGGGGCTGCTCGGCGAGCTCGACCGACCTCGTCATCATGTGGCGGACTCGTCGGCGACGCGGCGGGCCGGCTCCGACCTCGAGCTGATCGACGTGGTCGCGCCGCTGGCCGGGGCCGCGACGGCCACCGGCGTCGAGCTGGTCGTGATCGCGCCGGCCCCGCCAGGCGACGTGGCGCCGGCGCCGGCGCCCGCCCCCACCGCGCTCGCCCCCGCGACGACGCGACCGACCGCGGCGCCGCCCGGCCCCGGCGCCGGCGCGCTCACCACCAGCACCGGCGCCGGCAGCAGCGTGACCGCCAGCGAGGGCGGCGCCGGCACCACGCCGCCGGGCGGACCCGACGGCGGCGGCGGCCAGCCGGGCCCCGGCGCCCTGCGCATGCGCCGGCCCGACCTGACGTCGCTGCCGGACTCGGTCGTCGCCGCCGAGGCGGCCCGCGCCGTGCCGGGCCCGACCGCCGACGTTCGCACCGGCCTCATCCAGCCAGCCGGTGGCGGCACCGCCCGCGCCGACGAGGGCGTGTTCACGATGCAGGTCGGGCGCGACGGCCAGGCGACGATCAAGGACGCCCGCAACCTGCGCGTCAAGCTCGCGCTGCCGAGCCCGCGCGACCTCGGCCGCGCGCTCGCCGCCTGGGCCGAGGACCCGATCGGCCAGAGCGAGGCCGGGCCGATCAAGCCGCAGCCGGTGGCCATCGGCGCGCCGCGCGACCCCGAGCAGCGCAAGCAACACGCGCCGGCGATCCTGCCGATCCTCAGCGGTGGCTTCGATCTGACCGACTGGGCCATGCGCTCGTCGGGCGCCGACCCCTACGCGGCCCGCAAGCTGGCGCTGCTCGACGCCACCCGGGACGAACGCGTCGGCATGGCCCGGGCCGAGAAGGCGCGCACCCTGGCCGGGGCCGAGGCCAGCGTCCGGACCGACCTGGCGCGCCTGTGGGCCCGCACCGACGTCGACGCGCCGACCCGCCGCCGCCTGCTGTTCGAGCTGTGGGACGCCTGCGTCGAGGACGGCCCGGCCGCCGAGGTCGAGGCCGGCGCCCGGGTCCGCCGCCAGGTGGTGGCGTGGGTCCGGTCCCACCTGCCGGCCGGCGGCGCCGACGGCTACACCGCCGCCGAGCTGACGCGCCTCAACCAGCAGCGGCAGTCGCGCCAGCGCTTCGCGCCGTACCCGCCGGCGCCGTAGCCCGGGGCGCGCGCAGGGTGAGCAGCGCGACCTCGGCCGCAGTGCCCGGCCCGACCCGGTGGGTCACGCCGGAGAAGCCGACGCCCGGCGTCACGTACAGCGCGGTGGTGTCGCCGACGGCGTAGTGGCCGCCGCGGTAGTTGAGGCCGAGGCGGCGCATGATGCGGTCGGTCACCCCGGGCACGTAGATCTGACCGCCGTGGGTGTGACCCGACAGCACCAGCCCGGCGCCGGCGCGGGCCAGGCCAGGTGCGGCGTCGGGGGCGTGGCACAACACCAGGCTGCCGGCGCGGCGCGCCACCCCGGCGAAGGCGGCCTCGACGTCGTGGTGGCGGGTGACCGGATCGTCGATCCCGACCACGGTCAGCGGCGCGCCGCGCAGCTCGACCACGGTGTGCTGGTTGCGCAGCACCTCGTAGCCCTGGTCGACCAGCGCCGCGGTCATGCCGCGCGCGTGGGTGAAGTAGTCGTGGTTGCCGAGCACGGTGAGGACCCGCGGCGCGCGCAGACCGGCCAGCTGCTCGCGCGCCGCCTCGACCTCGTGCCGGCGCCAGCACACGTAGTCGCCGGTCATGACGATGAGGTCGGCGCCGGCGCCGCTGGCGAGCGCGATCGCCGCCCGCACGTGACCGGCCGGGGTCATGTTGCCGACGTGGATGTCCGACAGGTGCGCGACCCGCACGCCGTCGTGGCGTGGGTCGAGCCCGGCCACCACGACCTCGTGTTCGGCCAGCACCGGCAGCGGCGGCGGACGGCGGGGCCGCCGGCGGGCGCGACCGGGCCCCGGCGTGGTGCTGGCGGGATCGACCTGGGGCGAGGCGAACATGAGCGAACACTGTGCGGCCGGCCTGGGCCCCTGGCAACGTCACCGTGGCTACGCACCTCCTGGCACCACCGGCGCCAGTGCGTGGCCGGGTACGCGGCGGTTGCCGCGGCCGGGTCCACCTGGCACATTGATAGGACATTGGCAGCTCTCGCTCGCGCTGGTGTTCCGTCTCCTGCCGACGCCCGGGTGCCCTGCCCGGCCTGCGGCGGGCTCATCCACCCGATCGCCGGCCGCTGCAAGCACTGCCGGGCCGACCTCGTCGCCTGGCGTGGTGGGGGCCCGACCACCAGCGGTGGTGCCCTCGCCCCGGCCGCCCTGCCACACATTGCCACCGGCCCAGCGGCGCTGGCGCCGACGCCACCGCCTGCCCAGGCCGTGGTGGCCTACCTGCCCGGCGCCAGCGGCAGCAACGGCCATGCCGCACCGTCGCTGCTGGCCGGCATGAGCCCGAGCCCTGCCACCACCATCTCGCCCGGGTACCCGGTCGGCGCCGACGCCGAGGCGCGCGGCTCGTGGCTGGCCCGGCGCTGGCCGATGATCGTCGTCGTGCTCGCGGCCATCGCCATCGCGGTGTCGGTCGTGATGCTGCTGGTGCCGCCCAAGCCCAGCGTGGCCAAGCCGGCCCGCGCCCTGACCCCGGCCAGCGGTGGTGACGACGACCGCATGCCGACCAACCCGCAGCCGACCGGCCCGGGCGGCCAGGGCGCGATGCCAGGCCAGGTCGCGCCCGACCAGGGCGGCGGGCAAGGCGCCACGCCACCCGACCCAGCGGACCCGTGGAGCAGCCCGCCCGGCGTGCCGGCCCCGACCGACCCCGACGATCTCGCCCCGCCCATGCCCCCGGTTCCGCCCGACGATCCGGTGCCGGCGCCGAGCCCGGGCGGCACCCCGACCGCGGATCGGTTCCTCGAGCGCTTCCTCGGCGCCCTGCGCGACCGCGACCAGCAGTGCGGCGGCAGCAACGGCGTGGTGCTCGACCAGCTGGCCCAGGCCCTGCGCGCGCTCGGGCCAGGCGGCAACGGCACCTGTTACCAGCCAGCCCGGGCCGACCGCTGCCTGACCGCGGCCCAGCAGTTCCCGTGCGACGCGATGAGCCTCGACAGCCAGCAGCTCATGCGCCTGTTCGCCGCCTTCCCCGACTGCACCGAGACCGTCATGTGCGTGCTCGGCAGCGTCGGCGGCGGCCAGCTCTTCCCGACGCCGTGAGCGCGGGCGCCGGCGCCGGTTGCCTCGTCGGGCCGGGCCCGCTACCGTGCCGCCGTGGTGCCGTCCCGCCTGCCGTTCGAGGTCATCCGCGATCCAGCGGCGATGCGGGCGCGATGTGAGGATCTGCGCCGCGACGGGCTACGCCTGGCGGTGGTGCCGACCATGGGCGCCTTGCACGAGGGTCACCTCACGCTGCTGCGGGCGGCGCGGGCGGCCGCCGACGTGGTCGTCCTCACCATCTTCGTCAACCCGACCCAGTTCGGCCCGAGCGAGGACCTGTCGCGCTACCCGCGCGACGAGGCCGGCGACCTGGCCAAGGCCCGCACCTGCGGCCTCGACCTGGCGTTCTGCCCCGACGCGGCCGCGATGTACCCGGCCGGCAGCCAGACCTTCGTCGAGGTGCGCGCGCTGGCCCAGCCGCTGTGCGGGGCCAGCCGGCCGGGCCACTTCGCCGGCGTCGCCACCATCGTCAGCAAGCTGCTCAACCTGACCCGGCCGCACGTGGCGTTCTTCGGCGAGAAGGACTACCAGCAGCTGGCGGTGATCCGGCGCATGGTGCGCGACCTCGACCTCGGCGTCGACATCGTCGGCGTGCCCATCGTGCGCGAGGCCGACGGCCTGGCCCTGAGCTCGCGCAACGCCTACCTGTCGCCGGCCCAGCGCGAGCAGGCGCTGGCGCTGTCGCGCGCCCTCGCGGCCGGCCGGGCCTGCTTCGCCGGCGGTGAGCGCCGGGCCGACGCCGTCGTCGCCGCCGCCCGCGCCATCCTCGACGCCACGCCCGAGGTCCGGCTCGACTACCTCGAGCTGCGCGACGCCGCCGAGCTGACCGAGCTGTCGACCGTGACCGGCCCGGCGCTGCTGGCGGTGGCCGCCTTCGTCGGCACCACCCGCCTCATCGACAACACCGTCCTCACGCCGTGACCCGGGGCCGAGCGCGCCGGCTCACCGCGCCGACAGCAGGTACGTGAAGGCGAGGCCGAGGCCGACGTTGCGCGCGACCACGTCGGGCTCGCCGTCGCCGTCGGCGTCGTTGCCGTAGAAGCCCGCCCCGACCCGGGCGTGGACGTCGAGGGCCCAGCGCGGCGCGCGCACCACGTCGAGGGCCGCGCCCAGCAGGACCGCCGGCGCGTTCTCGGTCCGGCGGTCGAGGCCGACCACGTCGGCCTGCAGCCGGGCGTAGGCGCTGCCGAGGCCGCCGCGGACGGCGAGCACCGGGACCGGCCGCCAGGTCACGCCGATCGTGGAGACCACGTGGGTGAAGGAGTACAGGTCCTCGCTGTGCACCATCGGCCAGGTCTCGGCGGTGACGCCGAGCCGGGGCGAGAACATGTAGGTGGCGGCCAGGTACAGGCCGCCGGCCTCGGTCACGCCGTCACACAGGTCGTCCTGGCTGTCGCAGTTGATCTCGCCGCCGTTCACGCCAGCCGCCAGCTCCCAGCCATGGCGTGGCGGCGGCCCGGGACGAGGACCAGGCCCCGGCTGGGCAGCAGCGGCGGCGGCGGTGGCGAGGACGGCGATCAGGCCGGCGAGCGAGACGGAGAGGCGCGGGGAGGTGGTCGACATGGAAGCTCCTTGCGTCCAGCTGAACGCGTCCTCCCGGCTGGGAGCAAGTTCCCGGCCATGGTCCAGCTGTTGCCCCGGCGCCACAGTCGCGCGTCATCCGGCAGGATCGTGGTGGCCTGCCCGCTGCGACCGCCGGTTCACACCGTCGACGGATCCGACACGCCCCGCCGGCCGGCGAGGTCACGGCGCCGGCACGACCTCGCCGTAGCTGGCCAGCTCGACGGTGACCTCGGCGAACTGCAGGTACAGGAGGTCACGTCCGGCCGCGACCGGGGTGGCCGACGAGATCTCGCTCGCGCCGCTCGGGCGAACGAACTGGCAGCGCCAGCCGGCCGCGCCGTCGTCGATCAGGGCGAGGGCGAATGGGCCCGGCGTCAGGGCTGGCAGCAAGATGGCCGCGCGCTCGATGAAGCCGACCCCGTCGTACACGCTGGCCTTGAGCCGGGGCTGGTTGGGATCGCCGTAGACCTCACAGTAGTCGGCCTCCTCGTTGCCGGACTGGCCGAGCTGGATCGACAGCTGGACCGGGGCGCCGGCGCCGGTCGCCACCACCGCGCCCCGCGCGACCGCCACGATCGGCCCACCGGCGTGGGCGTGGCCCAGGCGGCCGAGCCCGCCGCCGGCGCCGTCCAGCCGCGCCTGGCTGGCGGCGACGGTCCAGGCGCCGAGCACGACGCTCCAGCGCTCCTCCAGCGCGGCGCTCAGGAACGGGTCGAAGCGGACGACGCGGTCGTCGCCCGGTGAGCGGTCGCACACGTCGCCGACGCCGTCCCCATCGCCGTCGACCTGAGCCCCGTCGGCCAGGTGCGGGCACCCATCGCAGGCGTCGTCGATGCCGTCCTCGTCGTCGTCGTTGCCGACCGGGGCGACGCACACCATGGCCGGGGCGTCGCCGGCCGGCGAGTTCCCGTCGGCGGCGGCCCCCACCGGCGCGTCACCCGTGCCGGTAGCGAAGCCGAACCGACCGCAACCGGCCAGGGTCAGGACCAGGACCAGGCAAGGGCCGACGCGCCACACCGTCGGGAGCGTAGCGCGCGGGTCGGTCCGGCGTCACGCCGCCTTGGCGATGACCTCGAGCTTGCGCGCCAGCGGGTGGCGGTAGAATCGGCGCAGCTCGGGCAACATCGCGCCGACGCGGCCGGGCGCCACGAAGGCCTCCTCGAGGTAGGTCGCGTAGCGGTGGGCGTTGTCGTTGGCGGCGCGGTAGCGATCGCGCTCGTCGCCGTCGAGGTCGTCCTCGTAGTCGACGTCGACGAACAGGCGCCGGCGCAGGTCGGCCGAGGCGTCGGCGCCGAGCGTGAGCACGCAGGTGACGTACTTGTCGACCTCGGCCTGCAGCTCGAGCTCGAGCGCGGTGACCGCGCGGGCGTCGCGGGCGCACAGCACGGTGTAGACGAAGTGGCTGACGCCCTCGAGGGCGAGCAGGAACGGCGAGAAGTTGGCGGCCGACAGCCCGCCGCGCGGGTGCTGGCCACCCAGGGTGGCGTGCAGCGCCGCGACCACCTCGGGGTCGACGTACAGGCCGACGCTGAGCTCGCCGTCGTCCTCGCACACCAGCAGCTGCTCGCGCGGGCGTCGGCCCGGCCCGAGCTGGTCGCGCGCGTCGTCGTCGACCACGAAGTCGGTCACCCGCACGCCGGTGGCGACCCGGTACAGCTCCTCGAGCCCGCCCTGCAGCCGGCTCAGGGGGTGCACGCTAGTGCTCCGACCGGCCCGGGTCGACGATCATGCCCATCGTCCGCAGCTTCTTCTCGATCCACGCCTCACGCGTGTGCAGCCACTGCTGGTACAGCTTGATGACGTCGGGCGTGGCGAAGTCGGCGCTGCGCCGGATCTCGCCCAGCACCTCGACGAAGGCCGGGAACCGCTCGGCCAGGTCGCGGTACACGTCGGTGATCGAGCCGCCCAGGCGCGACGCCAGCTCGTGGTAGGCGCTGCTGCCCAGGCCGACGTAGTAGTCGACGTCGACCAGCTTGCGGCCGAGCGACTCGGCGAAGAACCCGGCCACGTACAGCGAGGTGTCGCCGACCTCCTTGAGGGTCTTGACCCGCTGGCCGGGGTCGCTGCCGGCCTCGGCCAGCTTGATCCCCAGCGGCTCATCCGAGATGCGGCCGCGGGTGAACTCCCCGAGCAGGCCGACCAGGTACCACTCGGTCGAGCTGGCGGCCGAGACCCGAGCGGTGCTCAGGGCATCCCGGACCACCTCGTGGAAGTACTCCTCCACCGAAGCATGCGGAATAACGTCCATGATTCCGTTATCGGCCATCTGGCCGCCAGCGCAAGAAACGCCGCTCACGGTCGGCCGGCGTGGCCCTGCCGATCGGCCCGGATCGGGGCTCGCCGAAGTCCCCTTTTCCATTCGCCGACTTGCCGGCCAGGACCACCCGGACACCCAGAGCTGGAGCAAATTCAGAGAATTGCCCCTTGCGCCGGAAACGGTCGGCCTTAGGATGCCGGCCTGTTAGCACTCCCCCTGGGTGAGTGCTAACAAAACGCACCCCAGCCGCCGCCTCCACACCACCGGAATCCCCTGCAGCCGCTGCAGGACTGTCCTCGCACCTTCCACTGCCATTCTCACAGGAGCCTTTCGATGAACGTCCGTCCCCTCCACGATCGCCTGCTGGTCCGCCGCGTTGACGAGGTCGAGAAGACCAAGGGCGGCATCATCATCCCCGACAGCGCCAAGGAGCGCCCGCTCGAGGGCAAGGTCATCGCCGTCGGCGCCGGCAAGCGCCTCGAGGACGGCTCGACCGCCAAGCTCGACGTCAAGGCGGGCGACCGCATCCTGTTCGGCAAGTACGCCGGCACCGAGATCAAGATCGACGGCGTCGAGCACATGATCCTGTCCGAGGACGAGGTCCTCGGCGTCCTCGAGTAGCCCGCGCTGCCACCTGCGGCCTCCCCCTTTCGAACCCACTCACGAGATAGGAACGTACCCACATGTCCGCCAAGGAAATCATCTTCGACGAGAAGGCGCGCGCGCGCATCCAGACCGGTGTCGACACCCTCGCCAACGCGGTCAAGGTCACCCTCGGCCCGCGCGGCCGCAACGTCGTCATCGAGAAGTCGTGGGGCGCCCCCACGGTCACCAAGGACGGCGTCACCGTCGCCAAGGAGATCGAGCTCGAGAACAAGTTCGAGAACATGGGCGCGCAGATGGTGAAGGAGGTCGCGTCCAAGACCTCCGACAACGCTGGTGACGGCACCACCACCGCCACCGTGCTGGCGCAGTCGATCTTCCGCGAGGGCGCCAAGCTGGTCGCCGCCGGTCACAACCCGATGGAGATCAAGCGCGGCATCGACGCCGCGGTCGCCGCGGTGACCGAGGCGATCAAGGCCCAGACCAAGGCCACCAAGGGCCGCAGCGACATCGCCCAGGTCGGCACCATCTCGGCCAACGGCGACGAGGCGATCGGCAACATGATCGCCGACGCCATGGAGAAGGTCGGCAAGGAAGGCGTCATCACCGTCGAGGAGGCCAAGACCCTGTCGTCGGAGCTCGACGTGGTCGAGGGCATGCAGTTCGACCGCGGCTACCTGTCGCCGTACTTCGTGACCGACAGCGAGCGGATGGAGGCGGTCCTGGCCGACTGCTTCATCCTGACCCACGAGAAGAAGATCTCGAACATGAAGGAGCTGCTGCCGCTCCTCGAGCAGGTCGCCAAGGCCGGCAAGCCGCTGCTCATCATCGCCGAGGACATCGACGGTGAGGCGCTGGCCACCCTGGTCGTCAACAAGCTGCGCGGCACCCTCAACGTGTGCGCGGTCAAGGCGCCCGGCTTCGGCGACCGCCGCAAGGAGATGCTCAAGGACATCGCCGTGCTGACCGGCGGCCAGGCCGTGACCGAGGACCTCGGCCTCAAGCTCGAAGGCCTGACCCTCAAGGACCTCGGCACCGCCAAGCGCGTCACCGTCGACAAGGACAACACCACCATCGTCGACGGCGCCGGCAAGAAGGCCGACATCGACGCCCGGGTCAAGACCATGCGCAAGCAGGTCGAGGACACCACCTCGGACTACGACCGCGAGAAGCTGCAGGAGCGGCTGGCCAAGCTGGTCGGCGGCGTCGCGGTCATCCGCGTCGGCGCGGCGACCGAGGTCGAGATGAAGGAGAAGAAGGCCCGCGTCGAGGACGCCATGCACGCGACCCGCGCGGCCGTCGAGGAGGGCATCGTCCCCGGCGGCGGCGTCGCGCTGCTGCGGGCCCGCGCCTCGCTCGACAACCTCAAGCTGAGCGAGGAGCAGGCCTTCGGCGTCGGCATCATCCGCCGCGCGCTCGAGGAGCCGCTGCGCCAGATCTCGGCCAACGCCGGCGTCGACGGCTCGATCGTCGTGGCCAAGGTGCTCGAGGGCACCGGTGGCTTCGGCTTCAACGCCTCGACCCTGGTCTACGGCGACCTGCTCGCCGCCGGCGTGATCGACCCGACCAAGGTCGTGCGCACGGCGCTGCAGAACGCGGCCTCGGTCGCGTCGCTGCTGCTCACCACCGAGGCGCTCATCGCCGAGAAGCCGAAGAAGGAAGCGGCCGCGCCGGCCGGCGGCGGCGGCGGCGGCATGGGCGGCATGGGCGGCATGGGCGGCATGGACTTCTAGTCCACGCTGCGCTCGCCGGGCTCACGCCCGCGTCGACGGCCCGCCTGGTGCGGGCCGTCGGCCGTTTCGGCCGCTCGGGGCCGGGCGGGGCCGCCTCGGGGTCGCCTCGGGGTCGCCTACTCGCAGCCGGGATCGTCGGGCGCGCAGCCGAAGCGGATGTGGAAGTGATCGTCGTGGTGCGGCTCGTGGCGCACCAGCCCGACGTTGGCCTGCTTGCTGTCGGGGTACTGGAACAGGTCGTCGACCAGGGCCGCCGGCACCCCGCTGGCGAGGGCCCAGTCGTGCAGGCGCTGCTGCACGCCGTGGTCGAGGAAGATCGCGGTCACGCCGCCCGGCTGGCCACGGGTGCGCACGAACGCCATGAGCAGGCCCCACGTCCGCTCGAGATCGAGCTCGGGGCCGGCCACCACGAAGCTGGCCGGATAGGCCTCGGGCACCTTGGTGAAGAAGAAGCCGACGTCGACGTCGCGGCCCGACTGGTGCGAGCGGTGCTCGGTGATGCGACCGCCGGTCTCGGCCGAAAGATCGCCGATGGCCAGGGTGTGCGCGTCGGGGTAGGTGGCGCGAACCTCGGCCAGCACGGCGGACAGCTGCTCGACCACGTGCACGCAGCCCCAGGCCCGGTGCGGCCGGCGCACCAGGTATCCCTCGCCGGGCGGCAGCTGGATGGCCTGGCGCAGGCGGCCGCCCCAGGGCCGACCGACGCTGCGCCCGAGCAGGCTGGCCGCGACCTCGCGCGGGCTCTCGGCCCGCACCACGAGGTCCTCCAGCGTGAGTGGCCCGCCGGCGTCGGCGCGATCGAGCGCGGCCATGGCGCCGCGCACCCGACCAGGGCGGCTGGTCGCGGCCGCAGCGCCACCGCGGCGCGGCGCCACCGCGGCGAGCCGGCGCCGGCCCTGCGGCGCGGGCTTGAGCTTGCAGGCCGGGATGTCGAGCCGGGTGCCGCTGCGGATCAGCGTGGTGTCGAGGCGGTTGGCCCGCTGCAGCTGCTGGACCGAGCACCCGTAGGCGCGCGCGATGTGCACCAGCGTCTCGCCGCCCTGGACGACGTGACGACGCCGAGCCTGCGCCGGGGTGGAGGTGGCAGCGACCGTCCCGACCAGCACCAGCAGCAAGAGGAGTTGGCGCCGCACGAGATCAATGATCCCCGAGCGCCGGGGTCGGAGCCAGAATTTTTCGCCGGGTGGCTCAGGATCCCGACCCGGAGCCGGCATCACCGCCCGAGGCCGGCACCACACCCGGCTCGGCCGAACCCGCACCTGCCGAACCCGCGGCGGCCCCGCCCGGGCTCGCGCCGCCCGACCCCACCCCGTCGGAGCCGGTGCCGCCCGAACCCAGCCCGGCCGCGTCGGCCGCCGGGCCCGCCGTCACCTCGGGGTCCGACCGGGTCAGGCCGAGCACGATGGTCCCGACCACCACGCCGATGACCAGGAACAGCACGATCATGATGATCCACACCGAGCGCCGGCTCGGCGTGACCCGGAACTCGGCCGGCAGCGGATCACCCGGCCGCCCGCCGCCCGCGAAGGGCTGTGGCAAGGCCGGCACCTTGCCGGTGGTGTCGATCGGGTTGCCGGCGACCGGCCGACGGGTCGACACCGGGCCCGAGCCCGGCCCGGGTGGATGCCCCGAGTAACCCTGGCCGGGGTGCCCCTGGCCCTGCCCATGCCCGTGCCCGTGCCCGGAATGATTGCTGGGCGGCGGGTACGCGGCCCCAGGCGCGGTGCCGGGCGGCCTGGGCAGGTTGCCAGACGGCCGGTGCGGAGCTCCGGTCACCGGGCCGTGGCCCTGCAAGGTGCTCATGTTGCCACCCGGCGCCGGCCCCATGCCCGGCGGCAGGGTGGTGGGGCCCTGGCCGTGCGGAGCGTACGGCGGTGCTGGCACCGGCTGCTGCTGGCTGGGGGCACGTGGCGGCGTCCAGACCGGCACCTCCGGGCGCGCCGGGCTGGTCACCCCGCGCGGCTCGGTGGTGACGCTCATCTCGTCGGTGGCGTTGCTGCCCTGGTTCGGCAGCGGCACCGTGCTGCTGCGCGGGCGCTCCGACAGCAGCTCGCTGGCCTCGACGGTGGCGGCCCGGTGGGCGCGGTCGGCCTCGGGTTGCCGCCCGGCCACCATCGCCGCCGCCAGCTCGGCCGGCTGGGCTGAGATCTCGGTCGCGTCGCCGCCCTGCGGCTCGCTCGGGCGCTTGAGGCGCTCGGCGCCCTCGACCCACGGCTCCTTGCGGACGCCGAACAGCTGGGTCATGAAGCGGGCCATCGTCGACGGCGAGCCCTGCAGCTTGGCCCGCACCATGAAGGCGTCGAGCGCCTCGAGCATCTCCTGCGAGCTCTGGAACCGGAAGTCGGGGTCGCGCGCCATCGCGGTCAGGACGATGGCCTCGAGCTCACGCGGGTAGCCCGGCACCGCCACCGAGGGCGGCACCAGATCACCATTGACGATGCGGCGCATCGTGTCGAAGTCGTCGTTGCCGCGGAACGCGCGCCGCAGCGTCGTGATCTCGTACAGCACGATGCCGAGCGCGAAGATGTCGCTGCGCCGGTCGATCGGCTTGCCGCGGCACTGCTCGGGCGACATGTACCCGTACTTGCCCTTGATGGTGCCCTGCTGGGTCTTGGTCGACCGCTCCTCGGCCTTGGCGATGCCGAAGTCGAGCAGCTTGGTCGCGCCGTCGTAGCCGACCATGATGTTGGCGGGCGACACGTCGCGGTGGACGATGTTGAGCGGCTGCCCGGTCTTGCCCTTGCGCTCGTGGGCGTGGTGCAGGCCGGCGGCGGCCGAGCTGACGATCATGACCGCCAGCTCGACGGGGATGGTCCAGCCCTTGCGGAGGGTGGTCTCGAGGATGGTCCGCAGGTTCTCCCCGTGGACGTACTCCATCGTGATGAAGAGGTTGCCGTCGGCCTCGTCGACCTCGTAGACCTGGGCGATGTTCTGGTGGTTGAGGGTCGCGGCCAGCCGCGCCTCGTCCAGGAACATGGTCACGAAGCGCTGGTCGGTGGCGCGGTCCGGCAGGATGGTCTTGAGCACCACGTAGCGCTCGAAGGCGCCGATGCCGCCCGCCTTGGCCAGATAGATGCGCGCCATCCCGCCCGTGGCCAAGTGGCCCAGGATCTCGTAACGACCCACCTTCTTAGGCGTGTCGCCGTCAGGCGCAGGCACCGCCACCAAACAAGCATCCCCGGCGCAGCACGGGGTGTCAAGGAAGCGGACCAGTTGCTTGTCGCGCAGTTGCGGTGCGATCTGCGAGCCGCTACACCAGTGAGCCCGTCGAGCCGCGGCTAGATGAACGCCGACAGCAGGCGCAGCAGCACCTCCTGCTCGGCCTCGGGGATGGTGACCGAGACCGTCAGGATCGGGCCGGCGGCCTGGATCGACAACGAATCCGAGAGCGTGGGCAGGCCGAGCGCCTTGGCCTGGGTCTTGGCCGTGCCCAGCTCGGCCTGGGCCTTGGTCACCAGGTCGGCGGCCGCGGCCTCGCTGTCGAGCTTGCCGTGGAGGTCGATCGCCAGGTTGCGGGTCCCCGCCACTGCGACCGCCACCCACATCAGGGTGCCAGACCCGCCGGGCACGGTGGTGCCCTTGTCGGGCCGCATCGCCACCCAGGCGTCGCTGCGCAGGTCGACGCTCGCCAGCGCCGCGCGCAGCTCGGCGGCCTTGCGGCTCTTGCTCGCGCTCGTGCGCTTGCGCGCCAGCAGGTCGAGCAGCTCGGGCATCTGCCCGCTGCCGGTGGCATACAGCTTCTTGCCCTGCCGCAGCAGGTCGACCTTGTCGAGCGCGAAGTAGGTCACGCCGCGGTGGACCTTGGCCTTGTCGGCCAGCTTGGCCGGGTCGAGGTTGATCCGCCCCTCGCCGATGAGCAGCTGCAGCCGTGGCTTGTCGACCGAGCCGGCCACCGCCAGCACCACGCGATCGAGGTCGCGGGCCGGATCGAGACCGATGGCGACGAGCAGGTCGTCCTGGTCGAACTTGCTGTTCAGCGTGGACAGGGCCTTGGCGAACATCTTCGAGGTCCGCGCTCGCGCCAGGTCGACCGACGCCAGCAGCACCGTGTCGTCGGGCACCACCGCCAGCACGTCGCGCGCCGCCTTCTGCGCGTGCGCCGGCCGGCCGGGCCCGGTGACCCAGCCCACCGCCAGCAGCGACAGCAACCACACCAGCACGGACCGACGCGCGATCGAAGCGTGAGCGTTCACGAGGCCTCCTGGCCGCAGCATGACACGGCGACGGCGGGGTCGCCGTGCCGGTTCGACGCCGGCGCGGCGCGGATATTCCACCGCCGCCCGCCACGGCGGTGGTGCGACTAGGAGTCCGACCCCGTATTCTGGGCGCCGGGACGGCCGGACTCGCTCAGGCCTCATCGCGGCGGGGCACCGTCATCGCGCGCGTGGAAGGCGTGGAGTGCCTCGGTCCAGCAGCTCGGCCGGGTCGATCGGCCCGCCGGCGCGGAGCCAGCCCTCGCGCGCGAGCCAGGTCTTCGGAGCGCTCAACGGGGAGCCCGCGGGAGGAGGAGTCCCGTCGATGACCCAGACACCCGACTTCGTCGGGTGCCATCGACCCGACGACCAGCGGTCGGGCTCGAAGAAGCGCAGGCGCTGGCGTAGCTGGCCGGGGTTGGCTCGCCAATCCCGGATCGAATGACTCACGTGGTTGAACAGCACGTAGCGCAGCGTGTTGCGCATCTGCGTCGGCGAGGTGACCGGGCGGGCGTGGTAGCGGTCGGCGAAGACCCGGCCGCGCCGGGCGAAGGCCTTGTTCCAGCCGCGGGCCAGGCGGATCGCCAGGCCCTTCATGCCGCGCGACAGCCCGGTGTCGTCGT
>JAGPCO010000054.1 GCA_018058095.1 Kofleriaceae bacterium | reverse complement strand
GTCGATCAGCGCGCCTCGACCTCGATGTGCCGCGCCGCCAGCAGCTCGCCGGTGACGTGGAGGAGCGCGGCCCGCGCCTTGTTGTAGTCGAGCAGCGCCGCCAGCTCGGCCAGCTGGGCGCTGGCGACGGCGTCCTGCCGCTCGGCCACCGCCAGGTTCGACGACGTGCCGGCCAGGAACTTGCGCTCCTCGACGGCCAGGCTGTCCTCGGCCAGCTGCCGGAAGCGCGCCGCCGCCGCCACCTGCAACCCGGCGGTGGCCTGGCCACGCACGGCGGCGCGGACCTCGGCCAGCACCTCCTGCACCAGCTGATCGATCCGGGCCCGCGCCATCCGCACCCGCGAGCGCTCGACCTCGACCGCGGCCGAGCTGGCCCGCGCCAGCGGGGTCCACGCCATCGACAGCAGCACGCTCCAGCCTCGCCCGTCGGCGCCGACCAGCTGATCGAGCGCGCCGCTGGCGCTGGCGTCCTGGCCGACCAGCTGACCGCTCAGCCCGAGGTCGACCTGCGGCAACCGGTCGTTGGCGGCGCCGCGGACGGCCAGCTCGGCCCCACGCAGGTCGAGCTCGAGCTGGGCCCGCTCCGGCCGGTGCCGGAGCGCGGCGGCCATGGCCTCGTCGACGGTGGTGCTGGCGGCGGCGAAGGTCGGCACCTCGGTCGGCAGGATGGGATCGTCCCAGCGCGGGCGCGGCACGCCGAGCACCGCGCGCAGGCCATCCCAGGCCTGCGCGATGGCGTGCTCGGACTGCACCAGCTGCAGCTGCCGCTGCGCCAGCGTGCTCTCGGCCGCGATCTTGTCGGCCGGAGGCAGGATACCGGCGTCGATCTGCCGCGCGATCAGCGCGACGTGCTGGCTGGCGACCTCCGCCGAGCGCGCCTCGACCTGGTAGCGGTACAGCGCGGCGACCACGTCCCAGTACGCGGTCTCGGTGCGCAGCGTCACGTCGGCGATGGCCTGGCGCAGGCGCAGGGCCTGGCCGTCGCTGCCGAGCCGGGCCCGCAGCACGTCCAGGCGCGGGATGGCGAGGTCGGTCGAGAAGCCGCGCAGGAGCGGCTGGGTCAGGGTCAGCCCCAGCGTCGAGCGCAGGCTGAGCGGCTCGACCGCGCTGCCCGAGGTCGACCGGGCCCGGCCGTTGTCCCACGCCAGGCCGATGGTGGCCCCGGTCGGCAGCCGCTGCTGGTACGCCAGCGCGACCGAGTCGTCGACCGCGGTGAAGAACTGATCGGGCTGGCCCTCGAGCGAGGTGGTCGGCGGCGAGCGCACGTCGCCGTGGCGGTAGGTCAAGGCCAGGCTGGGCTCGAACCGCCCGCGCGCGGCGTCGACGCCGAGCCGGGCCGCGTGCAGCGCCTCGCGCTCGAGCACCACGCCGAGGTTGTGCCGCACCGCCAGCTGCAGCGCCTCGGCCAGCTCGAGGCGCCACGGCGGGCGCCCCTCCGCACTGGCCGGGAGCTGCGGCGGCGTGGCCAGGAACGCCGGCGGCTGGTAGGTGGCGCCGAGCGGCGACACCGTGGCCGCGGCGACCGGCCCCGGCGGCGGCTCGGCCGTCGGCGCCTGGGCCGACGCCAGGGCGGGGGTGAGGGCGACCCCGACCAGCGTGGCGAGGCGGACGGGCAGCAGGCGGCGGTGGGTCATCGAGGGCTCCGGGTTACTCGCTGTGCAGCGCGGCGATGGGATCGAGGCGGGCCGCCCGCTCGGCCGGGTACAGGCCGGACACCACACCGACGGCGACCGACACCCCGAGCGACAGCACGACCGACCACGAGGTGACGACGGTCGGCCAGTCGGCGTAGGCGGCGACGGCGCGGGCGATGCCCAGGCCGATGGCCACCCCGAGCGTGCCGCCGAGCATGGCCAGCGAGAACGCGGTGACCAGGAACTGGAAGCGGATGTCGGCCCGGCGCGCGCCGACGGCGCGGCGGATCCCGATCTCGCGGGTCTGCTCGAGCACCGAGGCCAGCATGATGTTCATGATGCCGATGCCGCCGACCAGGAGCGAGATGCCGGCGATGAGCCCCATCACCAGCGAGAACAGGCGCTGGGTCTCCTCGGAGTGCTGCAGCAGCGCCTCCGGCACCACCAGCTCGTAATCGGCCACCCCGGTGTGCAGGCGGTCGAGCAGCGCGCCGACCACCGCCGCGGTCTCGCGCGCCGGCGCGCCCTCGGCCAGGCGCAGCACGATCTCGCTCAGCGGCGACTGCAGCGGGTCGCGGTCGAGCTTGCGCAGGGCGGTCGTGTACGGGACCAGGATGGACCTGTCGACCGACGCCACCGCCACGCCCTGGACGTCGCCGCTGCCGCTCGGCTCGGCCGCCAGCACGCCGACCACCTCGAACCAGACGTCGTTGATCTTGACGTCGCGGCCGAGCGCCGGCTCGGCCGCGAACAACGCGCGCCGGGCGGCCGCCCCCAGCACGCACACCTGGGCGTGCGCGCGCTGGTCGGCCTCGTCGAGGAACCGGCCCTCGACCAGCGGCAGCGGCGCGACCTCGGCGTGGCGGGCCCCGACCCCCGACACGGTGGCCTCGACCTTTCCGAGCGCGCTGAGGACCTTGTACGGCTCGACCTCGAGCCGGGGCGCCGCGAACGCCACGCCGGGCACCGCCTCCTCGATGGCCGCGACGTCGCGCGGCGACAGCCCGGTCGACTTGGTGCGCAGCTCCTCCAGCTCCTCCTGCTTGAAGGTCTTGGCCCGGATGACCACGTTGCGGGTGCCGAGGCGATCGATCAGCGCCAGCGCCTCGCGTTCGGCCCCGGCGCCGATCGCCAGCATGGCGATGACCGCGCCGACGCCGAACATCATGCCGAGCGTGGTCAGCAGCGTGCGCAGCTTGTGCTCGCCCAGGTTGGCCAGCGCGGCCAGGAACGCATCGGCCAGGCGCCTCACGGCCCGCCCTCCCCGCCGCCGCCGGCGCCGGCCGTGGCCGCACCGGCCGAGCCCGACCCGGCCAGGCTCTGGGCGGCGCTGCGGCGCGGGTCGCGCACGGCGATGCGATCGCCGTCCTGCAGGCCGCTGGTGATCACCACCCGGCCGGCGGTCGACGCCCCGAGCTCGACCGCGACCGGCTCGAACCCGGATGGACCGCGGCGGAACACGAGGTTGCGATCGCCCTCGCTGACCACCGCCTGACGCGGCACCACCAGGGCGTCGGAGCTCTCGAGCGTCACCGTCGCTCGCACGCGCTGGCCCGGCTTCATCAGGGCCGGCTCGGTCCGGGCCAGGGCGACCGTGACCGCGAAGTACTGCACCGGCGAGCCGGCCATCCGCGGCTTGGCCAGCTTCTCGACCAGGCGGATCGTGCCGGCGAACTCCTGCTCCGGCGCCGCCTCGACCACCACCGCGACCGCCTGGCCCTCGGCCAGGCCGTTGGCGTCGACCTCGAGCACGAAGATCTCGGCCTCCATGGCGTCGAGCAGCGGCAGCTCGGCCACCGTCTGCCCCGGCCACAGCTGGTCGCCGACCCGCGGCGCGTTGCCGCGCCAGCCGCGCCGGTACACCAGCACGCCGGCGTGCGGCGCCGACAGCGACATCATCGCCAGCGCCGATCGGGCGTGGCTGATGGCCAGCGCCGCCTTCTTCTGCTCGACCGCGATGACCGCCGCCTTCGAGCGCGACAGCGAGCGCTCGATGCCCTTGGTGCTGGTGGCGTGCTCCTGCTTGGCCCGGGCCAGGTGCTCGTCGATCTCCGACTCGACCACCTGGTTGCGCGAGAAGATGATCGGGTCCTTGCTCTGGAAGGCCCGGGTCCGCTCCAGCTCCTGCTCGGCCAGCACGGCGGCGCCGTCGCGCCCGGCCACCGCGGCCTCGGACTGGATGTGCTCCTGCGCCAGCCGGGCCTCGGCCGAGGCCAGATCGGCCTGGCCCTCGCGCAGCTGCTTGTCGGGCTCGGTCGGATCGAAGCGCACCACCACGTCGCCGGCCGCGACCCGGGTGCCCTCGGGCGCGAGGTAGGCCAGCTTCATCGGCCCGCCGCCGCCTGCCACCTGCGGCACCACCAGCGGCGTGGCCTTGACCGCGCGCAGGTTGCCCTCGGCCACCACGGTGCGGGTGAAGCGCTGGCGGGTCACGACCTGGGTCGGCACCGCCGGGCCGGCGCCGCCCGCCCCGGCCAGCCAGGTCCAGCCGAGCCAGCCGCCGGCGCCGACCGCGCCGATCACCACCAGCGCGATCACGAGGCGCCGCATCAGCGCCGCCCCACCCGCGGGTCGACCCGCGACACGCGATCACCCGCCGCCAGGCCGGACAGCACCTGCAGGCCCCGGCTCGAGCGCGCGCCCAGCGTCAGCGGCACCGCCTCGAGGCCGCCGCCGCGCAACCGGTACGCGACCGGTCCGGTCGCGGTCACGAACACCGCCTCGGCCGGCACCACCAGCGCGCCGTCGACGCGGCGGGTCTCGATCTCGCCGCGGAAGCGCATGCCGGGGCGCAGCCGGCGATCGCCGCTGGCGTCGAGGACCAGGCGCACCCCGACCACCTTGCTCGGATCGTTGTGCGACTTGGCGCGCACCCCGCGCGCGATCCGCTCGACGTGACCGCGCAGCACCACGTCGGGCAGCGCGTCGAGCCGCAGCGTCACCGGCTGGCCATCGGCGACCCGGGCCACGTCGACCTCGTCGATCTCGCCCTCGCCGATCATCTTGTCGAGGCTGACGACCTGCACCACCGCCTCCATCCGCCACACCCCGTCGCCCACCTTCTTCTTCTCGCCGCGCCAGCTGGTCGGCAGCACCACCGTCCCGGCCCGGGTCGCGCTGACCTGCATGCGAGCGATGTTGGCCTCGATCGACGTCGCCCGCGTGCTGGTGAAGGCGAGGTGCTCGCTCAGGCTGCCCAGCTCGGCCGCGTCGGCACGCCGGGCCTGGGCCGCCCGGTTCCGGACTCGCGTCAGCGCGGTCTCCGCCGCCTGGCGGTCGAGCTCGAGGGTCTTCTGCTCGATGGCCCCGACCTCGACCGCGCCGGCCCCGACCTTGAGCGTGGCCCGGCGCAGCCCCGCCTCCGCCTCGGCCAGCTGCAGGGCCTCGTCGCGCCGGGCCAGCGTCGCGTCGGTCCGGCGCTTGTCGAGCTTCTTCTGCGCCGCCTCGACTTCGGTCCGCATGGTGTCGAGCTCACGCTCGAGCTCGGACGTATCGAAGCCGACCAGCGGATCCCCCGGCCCGACCTCGGCGCCCTCCTCGGCCAGCTGGGCGATCTTGAAGTTCCACACGTCGGACACCGGCGGCGGCATGACGTCGGTCGAGTCGACCGCGCGCAGCTCGCCGGTGACCTCGACCGCCACCACCAGCGCGGTCTGCTCGACCGTGGCCAGCTGGGCCGCGGCCGGCGCTCGCCCGCAGCCAGCGCCGACCAGCAGCGCCACGGCCAGGGGCCAGGCCCGCGATGATGCGCCTCGTCGGGTCACGACCCACCGCCGATCAGCACCACGTCGCCAGCGCCGAGCCCACCCTCGACGGCGCAGCCCTGGGCATCACACGGGCCGACCACCACCTCGCGCACCCCACCTCGCGCCAGCCGGACCCGGCCGGGCACCCCGACGGCGGAGGTCGTCCCGGGCGGCGCCGCCGGCGCCACCTCGGCGCCAGCGCTCGCTGGCGCGACCGGGGCCGGCCCTGGCGCCTGCACCACGACCGCGCCGCGCGGCACGATCAGCGCCTCGACCGGCGCGCGGTTGACCACCACCTTGACCGACATGCCTGGCCGCGCCTGCACGCCATCTGCGCCCGGGATCGGGCTCGCCGTGGCGGCGCTGCCCGCGCCGGCGCCCGCACCCGAGCCTGAGCCTGAGCCCACGCCCGAGCCCGCGCCCGCGCCCGCGCCCGAGCCCGCGCTGGCCGCGAGCGCCGGCGCGCCCGCCCCGCCCAGGGTCAAGGTGACGTCGAACGCCTTCCGCAAGGTCTCCCGACCCTCGGCGCGCGCCACCGGCGTGACCGCGACGATCCTGCACGGCATCGTCACCTCCGGATAGGCGTCGAGCACACAGCCGGCGTCCTGGCCGACCGCGACCTTGCCGTCGTCGACGTCGGACAGCTCGGCCCGCACCTCGAGCCCCTGCGAGGTGTCGGGCAGGATCAGCACCGGCCAGCCGGGCTGGACCGAGTCGCCGACGTGCAGGCGGCGGCCCTCCCACGGGTGCTCGGCCACGGCGACCACCCCGGCCCGCGGCGCCGTCAGCACCAGCTCGGTCATCGACCGGGTCGCGTCGTCGATGGCGGCCCGCGCCTTGGTCAGCGCGATCTGCTTGACCCGGAGGTCGAGCGCGCTGGCCTTCTTGTGCGCGGTCAGCTCGGTCTCTGCCGTGGCCAGCGCGGCCAGGGCGCGCGTGAGGTCGAGCTGCCGCTCCTGCGCGGTGCGGCCGGGCAGCAGGTCGGCCGGCACCGACGCCAGCACCCGCGCCTTCTCGACGGCGATGCGGCGCTCGGCCGCCGCGGCCTCGCGGTCCGCGGTGGCCAGGGTCGCCACGTCCTGTCCGCTCTGCAGGTCCATCGCCGCCTGCAGCACCGCCAGCTTGCGCTGCGCCAGCTGGCTGGTGAAGGCCGAGTTGTCGAACTCGAGCACGCGCTCGCCGGCGGCGACCTGGGCGCCGTCCTCGGCCATCCACCGGATCGACAGCTCCCAGGCATCGGTGCGCGGCACCGTCAGATCGATCGACGACGCCGCTCGCAGCTCGCCGGTCATGAGGACCCGGCTGGCGACGACCCCGCGCTGCACGATCGCGGTCCGGCGCGGGCCCGCCCCGCCGCCCGCGCCCGCACCGGTGCCGGCGTCGCCGCACCCGGCCAGCCCGAGCAAGGCCAGCAGCGCCGGCGCGATCGGCGGCGCGCTCACGCCCGTGCCTCGACCGGTGGGCGCGCCACCCCGACGTACGCGACCTCGGGCCCGGGCCCGTCGGCGATGATGCGACCGTCGGAGATCCGGATCGCGCGCGGACAACGCGCGGCGATGGCCGGCTCGTGGGTGACCATGATGATGGTGTTGCCCTCGCCGTGCAGCTCGCGGAACAGCGCCAGCACCTCCTCGCTGGTGGCCGAGTCGAGGTTGCCGGTCGGCTCGTCGCACAGCAGCAGCGACGGCGCGGTGACCAGGGCCCGGGCGATGGCGGTGCGCTGGCGTTGCCCGCCCGACATCTGGTTGGGCCGGTGGTGGACCCGCTCGCCCAGGCCGACCCGCGTCAGCGCGGCCCGGGCCTTGGCCAGGCGCTCGCGCTTGCCGAGGCCGCGGTACACCAGCGGCAGGGCGACGTTGGCCAGGGCGGTCGCCTTGGGCAGCAGGTGGAAGCTCTGGAACACGAACCCGATCTGCTGGTTGCGGGCGCGGGCCCGCTCGTCGTCGGACAGCTGCTGGATGTCGCGCCCGCCCAGGCGGTAGGCGCCCCCGGTCGGGGTGTCGAGCAGCCCGAGCACGTTGAGCAGCGTGCTCTTGCCCGAGCCCGACGTGCCGACGATGGCCACCATCTCGCCGCGGGTGATCGTGAACGACACGCCGGCCAGGGCGGCGATGCGGTCATCCCCCATCTGGTAGTGCCGGGTCACGTCGACCAGCTCGAGGAGGGCGTCGCCGCTCATGCCGGGCGCCCGTGCTTCACGAACCGTGCCCGCGCCTCGGTGGCGCGCTCGCCCCGAATCCAGCGCCGCGCCGCCGGGGTCGCTGCCAACCTGGCAGGCGGCGCGTGCCTGACCTTGCCAGGCTGGCCGGCACACGCTGGGACGGCACCGCGGCTCACGCGCTCATCGTACACGGCAGCAAGGAGGCAACCGGCCCGGCCGGGTTGCACATTTCCGCGCCGGGGCCCGGCGACCTACCCTGCCGCTGACGCCAGCCCAGGGCCGTCAGGCCTGGCCGAGCAGCTTGCCGAGCGCCTCGCGCACCTTGCCGGCGTCACCCGACTCGTAGCCGCGGTGGACGAAGCGGATGATGCCCTTGGGGTCGATGACGAACGTGCTGGGGAAGGTGCCGGTCTCGTAGGCGTCGTCGCCGACGGCGGCGTCGGCCGGCAGGTACACCCGGGTCAGGTTGCGCAGCTTCAACTTGTCGTTGAACTTCTTGCCCTTCTTCGGGTCGTTGTCGATGTTGACGGCGACGAAGGTCACCTTGCCGCGATACTCCGGGGCCAGCTTGTCCCACGCCGGCAGCTCGGCCTTGCACGGCTTGCACCACGAGCCACCGAAGGTCACCAGCACCCACTTGCCGCGGTAGCTCTTGATCCGGAACGGGCGGCCGGCCTCGCTCTTGGCGATGTCGAGCTCGGGTGCACGATCACCCACCGCGATCTCGGCCTGCGCCGGCCGCGCCAGGGCGAGGGCGACGGTGGCGACCAGGGTGACGACCACGGCGGGGCGGCGCATGGTGGTGAGACGGATCGGCTGGCTCATCGATTCACCGCCACTTCCTCCTCGATCCACATGCCCAGGTACTTGGCCATCATCGGCCCCTCGTACTCGCGCCCGGCGAAGAACAGGGTCGGCGTGTGGTCGACCCCGACCGCGTCGCCCTCGGCCATCTCGGCCTTGACCCTGGCCTCGGCGGCGGCGTAGTCGGCCTCGAAGGTCGGCAGGTCCAGGCCGAGCTTCTGGGCGTAGGTCAGGACCGACTCCTTCTTGTGCAGCGGCGAGTTCTCGAACAGGACGCCGTGCATCTCCTTGAACTTGCCCTGCTTGTCGGCGGCCAGCGCGGCCTGGGCGGCCGACATCGAGTCGGGGTGCTTGCCGACGAGCGGGTACTGCTTGTAGTAGATGACGGCGCTCGTGCCGGCCTTGCTCATGACCTCCTCGAGCACCGGGTGCGCGGCCTGGCACGACGGGCAGCCGTAGTCGAAGAACTCGACCAGCACCACCGGCGCGTCGGTCGGGCCGCTGTGCGGCACCCCGTCGAGCTGGAAGGTCTTGGCGGCGCCCGCCGCCTTCTTGTACTTGGTCTCGTACTGCTCGCGCACGACGTCCTCGGGCGCCTCATCCTCGATCAGCGCGGCGACGTAGCGGGCCGCGAACGGCGCGCGCTTGCACTCGGTGTCGGAGCTGACGCTGGTGCGCAGGCTGTGGGCCTTGCCGCACGGCGAGGTCAACGTGCCGACCAGCTTGTAGAAGAGGTCCTGGCTCTTGGCCGGCAGCTTGGCCACGTCGATGCCGGGCAGCGCGGTCTTGTCGACCGGTGCGCTGACCTTGTCGAGCGCGGTCACCGCGCCGGCCGGGTCGGTCTTGCCGCTGGACTTCTTCTCGCAGGCGGCGCCGCTGAGGAAGGGCATCAGCGCGGCGGCGACGAGGAGGGGGCGCGCGATCAATCGCGCGGAAAATCGCGTGGTTGGCACGAGGAGGGTTGTAGCGCCGTCGGCCCGGCGACGCAACCGGGGCCGGGGCCGGCGACCGGCGTCGGCACGACGACGAGCCCGACCGCGACGAATGGCCACAGTCGATCGGCCCGGGCCTTCAGCCTTGACGGCTCCGCCTGCGGCCGCTATCACTCGCGCTGAATGACGGCTCATTCAGCGCCCCCCGCCGTCACCGCCGCGGCCAGCGCCAAGCGCGCCCGCATCCTCGACGCGGCCGAGCGTATCTTCGGGCGCGACGGCTTCTTCTCGGCCAAGGTCGCCGACGTCGCCCGCGAGGCCGGGGTGGCCGACGGCACCATCTACCTCTACTTCAAGAGCAAGGACGACCTGCTCATCTCCCTGTTCGAGAGCCGGATGGAGCGGGTCAACGCCCACCTGGCCGCGGCCATCGCCCCGGTCGTCGGCGCCCGCGCCCGCCTCACCACGTTCGTGCGCGCCTTCCTGCAGCTGGTGCACGACCAGCCGCAGGTGGCCGAGGTGCTGACCGTCGAGCTGCGCCAGAGCTCGAAGTTCATGAAGGAGTACGACAACCCGCACTTCGCCGCCTTCCTGCGCCAGCTGGCGACCATCGTCGCCGACGGCCAGAAGAGCGGCGAGCTGACCGCCACCGTGCCGCCGCCCATCGCCGCCCGCATGATCTTCGGCATGCTCGACGAGCTGGCCACCGCGTGGCTGCTCGCCGCCGACGGCGACGCGGCCCGCGGTGCATCGCGGGCCGGCGCGCCCTCCCGCGGCAAGAAGTTCGATATCGTCCGCGCGGCCGACTGGGCCGCGCACCTCGTCACCACTGGCCTGGTCGCGCGTTCCGCCGGCCAGGATGCCGACCACGCAAGGAGATAACCCGTGAAGATCCTCGTCCCCATCAAGCGGGTCCCCGACCCGGCCCAGAAGACCAAGCTCAAGGACGGCGCGCTCGACCTGACCGGCGCCACCTGGATCGTCAACCCGTTCGACGAGTACGCGGTCGAGACCGCGCTGCGCCTGCTCGAGAACGGCGAGACCGGCGCACGCGGCGCCGGCGAGATCGTCGTCCTCACCCTCGGCCCCGACGACGCCGCCAAGGAGCTGCGCACCGCCCTGGCCATGGGCGCCGACCGCGCCATCCACGTCGCCACCGACGACAAGTCGATCGACAGCGGCGTGGTCGTGCGGGTGCTGCAGGCGGTGATCGAGGCCGAGAAGCCGGACCTGGTCCTCATGGGCAAGCAAGCCGTCGACGGCGACGCCAACCAGGTCGGGCAGATGCTGGCGGCCAAGCTGGGCTGGCCGCAGGCGACGTTCGCCGCCACGGTCGAGCTCGGCGCCGACCGCAAGGCCATGACCGTCGGCCGCGAGATCGACGGCGGCGTCGAGTACAAGCGCGTCGCCCTGCCGGCGGTGGTCACGGTCGACCTGCGCATCGTCGCCGGCAAGAGCGTGCAGAACGGCGTGACCCCGGCCAGCTTCGCCTACCAGGGTGACGGCGCCCGCCTGCCCTCGCTCAAGGGCATCATGGCCGCCAAGAAGAAGCCGCTCGACGCCAAGAAGCTGGCCGACTTCCCCACCGCCGGCGCGCCGGTCATCCGCGAGCTGTCGGTGGCGCTGCCGCCGCCGCGCGCCGCCGGCCAGCTGGTCGCCGACGTCCCCACCCTCGTGAAGAAGCTGGCCGACGAAGCCAAGTGCATCTGAAAGGAACCTGACATGGGCAACATCCTCGCGTTCTGTGAGTTCGCCGGTGCCGGCCTCCGCACCAGCGCCCTGGCCAACCTGGCCCTGGCTCGTTCCGCTGCCGCCGCGCACGGCGGCGAGGTCATCATCGTCCTGGTCGGCCCGGGTGCGGCAGCGGCCGCCGCCGGCGCTGCCAGCTACGCCCCCAAGGTCGTCACCGTCGAGGACCCCGGCCTCGAGCACTACCTGGCCGAGACCTACGCGCCGCTGGTGGCGCGCCTGGCCGGCGACCACGGCGCCAGCGTGGTGACCGCCACCGCCACCTCGGTCGGCAAGGACCTCATGCCGCGCGTGGCCGCGCTGCTCGACGCCGGCATGGCGTCGGAGGTGGCGCGCATGGAGGGCACCAACAAGTTCGTCCGCCCGATCCAGGCCGGCAACGCCTACTCCACCGTCGAGATCAGCACGCCGGTCATCTGCGTGACGGTGCGGCAGTCGGAGTTCGAGCCGGCCGCCGCCCTCGCTGGCGCCGGGTCGATCTCGTCGGCCCCGGCCGGCGCGCTCGACGCTCGCGGCGCCAGCTTCGACCGCCTCGAGGCGCAGAAGAGCGACCGGCCCGAGCTGACCGACGCCAAGACCGTGGTGTCGGGCGGCCGTGGCATGAAGGCCGGCGAGAACTTCAAGGTGCTCGAGCAGCTGGCCGACCTGCTCGGCGCGGCCATGGGCGCGTCGCGCGCCGCCACCGACGCCGGCATGGTGCCGGCCGACTGGCAGGTCGGGCAGACCGGCAAGGTGGTCGCGCCCAACCTGTACATCGCCGTCGCCATCTCCGGCGCCATCCAGCACCTGGCCGGCATGAAGGGCAGCAAGACCATCGTCGCCATCAACAAGGACAAGGACGCGCCCATCTTCCAGGTCGCCGACTACGGCCTGGTCGCCGAGTGGGAGAAGGCCGTGCCCGAGCTGATCGAGGAGATCAAGAAGGTCAAGGCCAGCCGCTGAGCCGCGTGGGCGCGGGCCCGAGCGCGGAGATCGTCGCCGATCCGGGCCACCGCGCTGCTACCATCGCCCGGTGCGCGGGCCCGGCATCCTGATCGCGTGGAGCGCGGCGGTGGCCCTGGCCGGCGCCGGCTGCTTCGACGGGACCGCCGGGCTGCCGTGTGGTCCGGCCCTACCCTGCCCGGTCGACCAGGCCTGCGTGGCCGGGACGTGCCAGGCGGGCTCGAGCACCGATGCTGGCGGCATCGATACCGGAGGGTCGGTCGACGGTGGGCCCATGCCCGGACCCGACGCCGGGCCCGACGCTGACGATGACGCCGACGGCATCCGCAACGGCGCCGACAACTGCCCGGCCCGCGCCAACCCGGACCAGCACGACGAGGACCTCGACACACTCGGCGACCGGTGTGACCCGTGCCCGTGGGACGGGACCGACTCCGATGAGGCCGACGCCGATGGCGACGGCCTGACCGGCACGTGTGACCCGAGCGAGGGCGCCGACCACGACCTGGCCGTGTTCGTGCCGTTCACCGGCCCGGTCGCCGGCGTCACCATGGCCTCGGGCTCGACCTTCGAGGGGGATCACCTCCGCGTCGACGCCCGCGCCGGGTTCCGCTGGGTCAGCGTCGCCAGCGCGACCGGCGACGACACGCTGACGCTGGGCTTCGAACTCCTGAGCATCGCCCCGACCTCGGCGCGCCAGCTCTACCTCGAGGTGTCGCGGGTCGGCCTGGACGGTGTGTACTGCGAGCTGTACGCCGGTGTGGCCAGCCCGCAGGCCAAGTTCGCGCTGGTCAACCGCGCCGGCGGGACCGCGGCCGACCTGGCGATGCTCCCGGTCGACATCGTGCCCGGCAGCTACGTCATGACCTTCCACGCCTCGGCCAGCGCCGACCGGGCCAGCTGCGACCTCCCCGCGGCACCGGGTTCACCCGGGCTGTCGTCGGCGGCGCCTGACCTCCGCCCCGGCACCGAGATCTACGTCGGCCTCAACGGGATCGAGGCCCGGCTGACGTTCCTGGCCCAGGTCCGCGGACCGTGACCGGTCGCTGGCTGCTCCGGTGATGGGGCCGCGCCGGGTGCGCCCGCGCTGGTACGATGGCCGGATGCACGGCGGGACGCTGCTGGCCGGCGCGCTCGGGCTGACCGCCGCCTGCTTCGCCAGCCCGCCGACGGCGCTGCCGTGTGGGCCCAACCTGGCCTGCCCTGCGGGCCTGGTGTGCCAGGCGGGGATGTGCGCGCCGGCGACCGGGCCCGATGCCGCGGCCGCCGATGTAGACGGGGACGGCGTCGACGACGCCCGCGACAACTGCCCAGGGGTGAGCAACGCCGACCAGCACGACGAAGACGGGGACCGGGCTGGCGACACCTGCGACCCGTGCCCGTTCCTCGACCCCAGCACGATCGGCGCCAGCGACCTCGACGGCGACGCCGACGGCCTGCCCGACTACTGCGACCCGCGGCCCGCGGACGAAGGGGACCGCCTGCTGCTGTTCCTGCCCATGCATCAGGGCGACCCGTCGCTGCGCCTGGGCGCTGACGCCGTGCTCGAGGGCGATCGCCTGGTCGTCGCCCGCGGCGACGGCGCGATCGTCCGCATCGTGACGCCGACCCGGGAGGATCTGGTGATCGTGGCGGGCGACCTGCTGGAGATCGGGAGTTCCGATGCGCCCCAGCAGGTGACCCTCTCGACCAGCGTCCGAGGTAACGACCGCGCCTACTGCGAGGTGTACCGCCCGCCCGGCCCGGCCACGGCGACCGGCCTCAAGATCACCCAGCTGATGTCAGGCGCGTACAGCACCTTCGCCTCGACCCCGACCGCCTTCACGCTCGGGCCGTTCGCGGCCGTCCTCGAGGCCAGCGTCGAGGCGCAGAAGGTGGCGTGCCATCACACCGCCGGCGGTGGCGCCCCGGCGCCGACGGTGTCGGCCGAGGTACGGCTGGAGGTCGGCGCCGAGCTGCGCCTCGGCGTGCAGGGGGTCGGGCTGGCGGTCGACTACCTGGCCCAGTTCAGCCGGGGCCCTTGAGCGAGCGCCGGGGCCACCCACGCCCCTCGACGCCCGGTCGCTTCGTGCTACAGATCGCACAACACCTGGAGGGATGACCATGGCCTTTGCTCAAGCTAGCTCTCGTCCGATTCGAGGCGCCGTCGCGACGCTCGGCGTCAGCGAGCGCGTCGCGTTCCTGCGCCGCACCTACGCCCACCTCGGCGTCGCGTTGCTGGCGTTCGCCGGCCTGACGGCCTACCTGTTCCGATACCAGTCCGAGTTCAGCTTCAAGATGTCGGTGAAGATGACCTCAGGCATGTCCTGGCTGCTGGTCATCGTCGCCTTCATGGCGGTCGGCTGGGTGGCGGAGAAGCTGGCGAAGTCGCAGGCCTCGCCAGCGCTGCAGTACGTCGGGCTCGGGATCGGCGTGCTGTCGTACGCACTCCTGTTTCAGCCGCTGATCTGGGTCGTGTTCTTCAAGTTCGCCAAGAGCACGACGACCAGCCCGATCGCCATCGTCACCCAGGCCGCCGCCATCACGATGGTCATCTTTGTGGGCCTCACGCTGACCGTGTTCATCAGCAAGAAGGACTTCTCCTTCATGCGCGGCGCGCTGATGATCGGCGGGTTCGCGGCCCTCGGCACCGTCGTGGCCTCGATGCTGTTCGGATTCAGCCTGGGGGCGGTCTTCTCCGGCCTCATGGTGGCCCTCATGGCCGGCTACGTGCTTTACGAGACCAGCGCGATCATGCGCGACTTCCCGCCGACCTATCACGTCGCGGCGGCGTTGATGCTCTTCGGGACCGTTGCCACCATGTTCTGGCACGTGCTCCGGCTCCTCATGTCGCTGCGCGGCAACGACTAGCGCCGGCACGGGCGCCGACCACCGGCACCTACATCGGCGGTGACACAGGCGGGGCCCCTCGGGGCCCCGTCGCCGTTTTGCGGCTATACTGGCGCGACATGCCAGCGGTCCTGCCCGCCCCGGGCACCCCCGAGCTGCGCGACCTGGTCGCCGCGGTGCATCGCCTCGAGGCCGCGGTGGCGGCGGTCGTGCGCGGCAAGCCCGACGCCATCCGCGCCGCCGTCATCACCCTGCTCGCGCGCGGCCACCTGCTGGTGGAGGACGTGCCAGGCGTCGGCAAGACCACGCTGGCCCGGGCCCTGGCCGCCGCGCTCGGCGGCTCGTTCCGCCGCATCCAGTTCACCAGCGACCTGCTGCCGTCGGACATCGTCGGCGTGTCGATCTACGACGACAGCGGCCGGGTGTTCGAGTTCAAGCAGGGCCCGATCTTCGCCAACGTCATCGTCGCCGACGAGATCAACCGGACCACGCCGCGGACCCAGTCGGCCCTGCTCGAGGCCATGAGCGACGGCCAGGTCTCGGTCGACAACACGACCCACCACCTCGAGCAGCCCTTCGTGGTGCTGGCCACGCAGAACCCGGCCGAGCATTTCGGGACCTACCCGCTGCCCGAGTCGCAGATGGACCGGTTCCTGCTGCGCATCCAGATGGGCTACCCGGCCCGGGCCATCGAGCGCGAGCTGCTGCGCGACCGCGGCGGCGGCGACCCGGTCGGCCGCCTGCAGCCGGCCATCGATCTGGCGACGGTGCGGGTGGCGCAGGACGCGGTCGAGGCGGTCACCGTGAGCGACGCCCTGCTCGACTACGCCATGACCGTGGTCGAGGCCACGCGCAAGGCGCCGTCGGTCGCGGTCGGCATCTCGACCCGCGGCGCGCTCGGCTGGTACCGCGCGGCCCAGGCCGCGGCCTTCGTCGACGGCCGGGCCTACTGCGTGCCCGACGACTTCAAGGGCCTGGCCGGGCGCGCGCTGGCGCACCGCCTGACCCTCACCGCCGGCCACGACTCGCTCGGCCGGGCCCGGGCCGAGGCCGAGCGGGTCATCACCGACATCCTGGCCCGCACCGCCGCCCCCGACGGCTCGGCGCGCTGAGCCATGGCCGGCGGCGGTGACGCCTCGGGGGACGCCGGCGCCGACACGAGCCCGGGGCTCACGCCCGCCGCCGCGCCCGGCTGGCGCGCGCGCTGGCGCCGCCGCCTGCGCCCGCCGCGCCGGCTGCGCTTCACCCGCGAGGGGCGGTGGATCACCTTCCTGGCCGTCGGCGTCGGCCTGGCCGCGATCAACACCGGCAACAACCTGCTGTACCTGCTGCTCGGCTGGATCCTGTCGTTCATCATCGCCTCCGGCGTGCTGAGCGAGGTGGTCCTGCGTGGCCTGCGTATCGAGCGCCGGCCGCCGCCGCAGGTCCACGCCGGCGCGCCGTTCCTGATGGAGGTGTCGGTCAGCAACGACAAGCGCCGGCTCGCCTCGTTCTCGATCGAGACCGAGGACCTCGCCGGCGGCGTCCCGCTCGACAAGAAGTGCTACTTCCTCAAGATCCCGGCCGGCCGGACCCAGCGCACGTCGTACCGCCACACCTTCCTGCGGCGCGGCCGCCACCTCCTCGACGGGACCCGGCTGGCCACCAAGTTTCCGTTCGCGCTGTTCCGCAAGTCGCGCGACCTCGACCAGCCGCTCGAGATCATCGTCTTCCCGGTGGTGACGCCGATGCAGCCGCCGGCGCCGCGCGCCCTGACCCGGGGCGACCACACCGCCATCCGCGCCGGCCGCCGCGGCGAGTTCCTCGGCCTGCGCGAGCACCGCGACGGCGACGACCGGCGCGACGTGCACTGGCGCTCGAGCGCGCGCTCGGGCCGGCTGATGGTGCGCGAGTACGAGGACGAGCTGGCCCGCACCGTGACCGTGCTGGTCGACAACGCGGTGCCGGCCGCGACCCTGGCCCGGCTCGAGCGACAGCGGCTGGCGGCGGCGCCCGGCCAGCAGGACGCCGACGAGCAGGCGGTCGAGCGCGCCATCAGCGCCGCCGCCGGCCTGAGCGCGGCCTACCTCGGCCGCGGCTGGTCGGTCGAGCTGGTCGCGCGCGGGGTCCAGGTCAAGGCCGCGGCCGGCCGGACCCAGCACACCCGCATCCTGCGCGCGCTCGCGCTGCTCGAGCTCGTCGGCGACGACCAGCCGTTCACCGCCGAGGTGTCGCCGCGGGCCGAGTCGGTGCTGGTGGTGCCACGGGCGCTGGTGGTGCGCGGTCGTCCACCGGCGTCGAGCGTGGTGGAGGCCTAGTGCTCCGACCGGGCAATTCTGATCGCACCGGGCCGGCGATCCATCGCCGATCGCGTGCAATCATCATCACCCGGTCGGAGCACTAGTGCGCTTCGGGCTGTCGCACAAGGTCACCAGCTACGCCATGCTGGGGTGCGCCTTCCTCGCCCTCGTCGGCGGCGGCGGTGTCGGCGCCATCGCCACCCTGGGCGGCACGCTCGCCCTGATCGGCTCGTGGTGGTGGGAGGCGCCCCGGGTCCGGGTCGAGCGCTGGACCCTGGCCTGGAACCTGGCCTCGCTGCTGGCCCTGGCCTACGTCGTCCTGTCCGGGGCGGCCACCGGCGACTTCGTCGGCGCCGGCGCCGAGTTCCTGATCTGGCTGGCCGTGGCCAAGGCCTACAACCGGCGCGCCGCCCGCGACTGGCTGCAGCTGTACCTCCTGTGTTTCCTCATGCTGGTGGCCGGCTCGGTCCTCAACGCCGACCTCGCCTACGGCGTTGCCTTCCTCGGCTTCGTCCTGACCTCGACCTGGGCCCTCATCCTGTTCCACCTCCGGCGCGAGATGGAGGACAACTTCCTGCTCAAGCACGCCGACGATCGGTCGGAGCGGGTCGAGGTCCAGCGCATCCTCGGCTCGCGCCGTATCGTCGGCCGCGGCTTCTTCCTCGGCACCGGCGCGGTGTCGCTGGTGGTGTTCGCGGCCTCGGCCACCGCCTTCCTCGCCATCCCCCGCATCGGCGCCGGCATGTTCCTGTCCAAGCGCGGCGGGCTGACCATGGCCGGCTTCTCCGACAACGGCGTCAAGCTGGGCGGCCACGGCCGCATCAAGAACGACAGCACCGTGGTCATGCGGGTCGAGATCGCCGAGCGCTTCGGCGGCCGGCGCGCCACCCCCATCCACTGGCGCGGCGTGTCGTACGACCAGTACCGGTTCGGGGAGTGGACCCGGTCGCGCGCGGCGCCCGAGACCAAGTACAGCCTGGGCTACCGCCTCGGCCACGAGGTGCGCGACCTGGCCGAGACGGTGGCGGCCCCGGCCGTGCAGCAGGACATCTGGCTCGAGCCGCTCGACAGCGACGTGCTGTTCGCGGCGTCGACACCAGCCCGGTTCGACATCCCTCTGCCCATCCGCCCGCCGCGCCGGGTCGACGCCCACGGCGGCGAGGTCCGCTTCCCGCACGGCGACAAGCTGCACTACCAGGCCTGGTCGGACCTGAGCCCGCCCGACCCGGCCCACCTGCGCGCGCTGCGCGACCCGGTGCCGCCGACGCTGGCCATGTACCTGCAGCTGCCGACCGAGATCACCGCGCGGACCCGGGCCCTGGCCGCCGAGCTGACCGCGCCGTACGACAACACCTTCGACAAGGCCACGGCCATCGCCAGCTGGCTCGAGGCCAACCTCGGCTACACGCTGACCCTGGTCGACCCCGGCGCGCAGGAGCCGGTCGACTTCTTCCTGTTCGACCGCAAGCAGGGTCACTGCGAGTACTTCGCCTCCGCCTTCGCGGTGCTGGCGCGCGCGGCCGGCATCGCCACCCGCAACGTCAACGGCTTCTACGGCGGCGAGTGGAACGAGTACGACGGCTACGTCGCGGTGCGCGCCGGCGACGCCCACTCGTGGGCCGAGGTGTACTTCCCGGGCCACGGCTGGGTCACGTTCGATCCGACCCCGGCCGGCGAGATCGATCGCCTCGGCCGCGGCTCGTCCGGCGTGCTGGCGCGGATGGGGCGCTGGCTCGACACGCTGCGCTTCCAGTGGACCAAGTGGGTCATCGAGTACGACCTGCACCAGCAGCTGGCGCTGTTCCGCGGGGTCGGCCGCGCGTTCAAGCAGGCCGGACGGTGGGTCTCCGGCGCGGCCCGGACCGCCAAGGCCTGGGTCGTCGACCACGCCGTGCCGCTCGCGATCGGCGCCGGCGCGCTCGTGCTGGCCGCGGCCTGGTGGCTACGGCGGCGGCGCGGCGGCGGCGCGCCGGGCTGGCTGGGCGGACGGCGCGGCAGCCCCACCGGCGTGGTCGCCGCGCACTACCAGCGGGCGCTGACCGCGCTCGGGCGACGCGGCCTGGCGCGCGACCCGGCCCTGACCGGGCGCGAGCGCGCGCAGGCCTGGCGTGACCGGCGCGGCGTGGCGGCGGCCGAGCTGACCGAGCTGACCGAGCTGCTGTACGCGGTCGAGTTCGGCGGCGCGACCGACCCGGCGCTGGCGAGCCGCGCCGGCGCCCTGGCCGACGCGATCGTCGCCGCGGCGCGGGCCAGCCAGGCGGCGTGACGGACCGGCCCCGCCGGTGCGCGCTCAGCCGCCGACGTCGACGTCGGGCGAGCCCTGGATCAACTTGCCGACGCCGCCGCAGTGGGTGGTCATGTCACCCATCCGGTGCGCCGGCTTGCCGTTGATGAACACCACCGAGCTGCCCATCGTCGCGGTCCAGGTGTTGGGCCCGCAGCAGGCGGCGTGGATGCCCGGGTCACCGACCCGCAGCGCCGGCTTGCCGTTGACGTTGGTGTCGGGCGATCCGGCGATGGCCGGGCCGGTGCACGGGTGCGGGCACGCCACGCAGCCGTGGGTGTCGGCCGGGATGTTGGCCTTGTCGCCGAGTCTGCCTTGCTTGGCCATGAGGTCCTCTCCCGTCTTCGCTAGACCAGCCCGCCGGGCGGCATGTTGGCGATCCCGACCACCGGGCCGGCGGGGACCACCGGCGGCGCGAAGGTCGCGACCGCGCCGGTGCCCATCACGTTGGTTACCATCGTCGACACCTTCCACAGGTTGTACATCTGCTCGATCGCGAACGAGATCGCCTCGAACAGCTGGGCGTGGAACGGCGCCATCGGATCACCCAGCTTGCCGATCATCATGCCCTTGAGGGCCATGGTGGAGATCGAGGCCGGCACCTGCACCAGCGTCGCGAACGGCGTCGGTACGTTGGGCGTCGGCGGCGCCATCGGCCCGGGGAAGAGCGCGAAGGCCGGGTACCACGGCAGGCCGGCGACCTTGACGGTCTGCGTGAACATCAGCCACGCGTCGCCGAACGCGCCGGCGACGGCGGTCGAGTACTTGAGCTGCATCGGCGACGACTTCGGCGCCGAGGCCATGATGAGCGGCATCATCGGCGGGCCGACCAGCACGCCACCCGAGGCCATCGGCCCGGTCACGGTCACGGTGGCGAGGGTGGCCGCCTTCTGCCAGCTGTCCCACCCGCTGCAGATGGCGCTGGTGATGCCGTCGATGAACGCGCCGATCTTGGCGTTGTGCATCTTCTGCGCATCGGTGTGGTAGAGGTTCATGCTGGCCGGCAGCACCAGCGGCGGCGCGGCCGGCTGGGTCACCTTCTCGCTCGGCTCGAACGCGTTGTTGAACTGGTCCCCGGCCTCGCCGGCCGGCTGCTGCCAGCGCTCGGGCACGGTGAGGCCGAACGACATGAACTTCGTCCGGGCGAGCTGCTGCATCGCGGTGGCGACGGGCGCGGGCATGGGCCCACAGTATACGGCCTCGGCGCCGGCAAACTCCCCTGGCGTCAGCCCGTCTTGCGCAGCCTAAGGTAGTGGATCGAATGGACAAGCGCCGAGCGCCCGTCCCGCCGCAGGGTCCACGGCAGATCGACCTGCTCCTCCACCACGAAGCGGGCCCCGAGGCCGTCGCCGCGGGCCAGGCGTCCCACCAGCTCGGTGACCGGGTCGGGGCCGAGCCGGTGCTGATCGGCGACGACCGCGCTGCTCCACGCGAACGGTGAGGCCAGGATGACCTCGCCGCCGGGCGCACACAGGCCGGCCACCACGCGCAGCAGCTGGTCGGGGTCGCCGATCGAGTCGAGCAGGTTGAGGGCGACCACCCGCTGGTACGCCGCCGGCACCAGCGGCGGATCGAGGGCGTCGGCGCAGACCAGGGCGACCTGGCCCGGCCGCGGCGCCAGCGCGCCGGCGCGGAGGGCCACACGCTGGTAGTGGCGGCCGGTGTGGCGACGCCAGGCTTCGACCGGCGCGCCGTCGAGCAGGCGGCGGGCCAGGCGGAGCGGCGCCAGCGACAGGTCGAGCCCGACCACCCGGTCGGCCCCGCGCGCCAGCTCGGCCAGGCCGCGACCGGCGCTGCAGCCGAGCTCGACCGCGGCCGGCACCGGCGCGATCGCGCGCGCGCCCAGCCGGGCCCACAGCGCCTGCGCCACCGTCGCCGCCCCCGGGCCGTCGGGCGGCGGCGTGGCGACGTCGCCCCAGTGCGCGTCGAGGTAGGTGCCGAGGTACTCGGCCAGGCGCGCCAGCGCGCCGTCGTCGGGGCCCGGCACCTCGAGCGTGGCCCCGCACCCGGCCGCGTCCGCCAGCGCCGTCAGCTCGGCGTCGGTCTGCGCGACGCGAGCCGCGGCGTCGGCGCACACCACCGCGACCTCGTCGACCACGGGGTAGGCCTGGCCGCACCCGCAGCGCAGCGCGGCGCCGTCCCGGTCGAGGGTGCGCAGCTCGAGCCGGCCCTCGTGCAGCCGGCGGCAGCCCGGGCACACCCACAGCGGTCGGTCGCGCTCCACGCCGGCATGGTAGCCTGCGGTCATGTCTGGCGCGCGCAAGGAGAGCCTGACCACGACCGAGTCCGAGGCCAGCGAGGAGGTCGGCGAGGAGCGCGAGGTGTTCCTGCGCGACGGGCGCCGGCTCACCGTCAGCGACGCCGGGGCCGATCAGCTGGTCGAGGTGCGCAGCGCCTCCGGCCTGGTCGAGGTGCGGATCCGGCTGACCGAGCAGGGCCCGGTGCTGCAGATGGAGAGCGTGCGGCTCCAGCTCAAGGCCAGCGAGTCGATCGAGCTCGAGTCGGAGCGGGTCGCCATCCGCGGCACCGAGTCGGTCGCCGTCAGCGGCGGCGCTATCACCGTCGAGGCCGAGGACGACGCCACCGTCACCGCCGAGGGTGAGGTCCGGGTCCGCGGCAAGATGATCCACCTGAACTGATCGGGCGCCGGGCGCAGCCGGGCCGGCTCGCCGGCGGCCGGCGCCCGCGCCGCCAGGCCACGCCGCCGTTCCTCACGTCGCCGTTGCGACGGGGGCCGGCTTGGGGGACCCTCGTCGGCTCCGCGCGGTCCAGACAAGGCCGAGCAGCAGCACGCCGCACCCCACCACCATCGGCACGTCGCCGGCGGCCGCGTACAGGGTCCACACCGGCGTGGTCGGCAGCGTCACCAGCATGACCCCGCCGTGGTCCTCGTCGGCCGGCATGCTGGCCCGGGTCCGGCCGAACGCGTCGTAGCCGGCCGAGGTCGCCCACCGGGTCGGGCGCAGCACCGACAGGCCACCCTCGATGGCGCGGATGCGGGTGATCTGGGTGTGGTAGGGGTCGATGCCGCGCCAGTCCGACGACGGCACCACCACCAGCCCGGCCCCGAGCCGGGCGTGAGCCCGCACCATCGACGGGAAGTCGTAGTCGTAGCAGATGGCGCCGGCGGCCCGGCCCCACGGGTGATCGTGCGCCACCAGCGGCGCCCGCCCGCGCCGCGACGGCTCGCCCGGCACCGGATGGTGCTTCTGGTAGGTCTCGACCACCTCGCCGTCGGCGCCCAGCCACACGTACTTGTTGTCGAGGTCGAGCGGCGCGGTCGAGAGCACGACCGCGTAGGCCAGCACCAGCTCGACCCCGCGCGCCCGGGCCAGCGCCTGGCCGCGGCTGATCAGCGCCGGCTCCTGCTCGGGCCGCACGAACGTCGCGCCCTCGTTCCAGGCGATGAGCACGGCCCCGCGCGCCGCCGCCAGCTCGGACCGGGCCAGCAGCGCGTCGGTGTTGGCGGCGAGCGCGGCGTCGTCGGGCAGCCCGCCCGCGCCCAGGCCGAGGTCGGTGGTGACGGCGGCGGCCACCACCGTGCGCGGGCCCTGGCGGCCGTAGCTGCGCACCGCGCCCCAGCTGAGCGCGAGGCCGACGACGGCGGCGGCGGCGGCGGCGATGCGGGCCCGGGCGCGGCTGGCCGGCGTCGCCAGCAGCATGGCCACCACGCTGGCGACCAGCGACATGACGAAGCCGATGCCGGCCACCCCGAACAGCGCGGCCAGCTGCAGCAGCGCGACGTTGTCGACCTGGGTCACGGCCAGGCTCGACCAGGTGCCGAGGGGCATGGACGAGTGCTGCAGCGCCTCCCCGAGCGCGGTCAACGCCGGCAGCGCCAGCACGCCGGCCAGCTCGCCGCCGCGGCGGCGCAGGTGCTCGGTCAGGAGCAACACCAGCCAGCTCGCGATCGCCGCCGGCAGCGCGAACGGGATGGCCAGCACGTACGGCACCGGCTCGGTGATGATCTTGCCGACGAGGACGATGCTGGCGACGGTGAGGACCGCGAGCACGACCAGGCGGAAGCGCCAGGTCGTGGCCGTGCGCAGCACCAGCAGGAACGGCACCGGCGCGATCCACGCGAAGGCCGGCACGCCCCAGCGGTAGCCGCCCATCGCCACCAGGACGGCGCCCAGGGCGAGGAGCACGGCGCGGGTGCGGGCCAGATCCGGGGTCCGATCGATCACGGGCTCATCCATGGCGGAGTCCTTTCCACACGAGGTCGAGCTGCTGCCGGTAGGCCGCGCCGATGAGCTGCGGCGCGCGGGGCCCGAGCAGCAGCGGGACGCCGAAGAACACGTTGCACAGGGCCAGCAGCGTGCCCTGCCGATCGACGCTGGCCGGCAGCTCGCCGCTCGCCGCGGCGCGCTCGATCAGCGGCGGCAGCAGGCTGTCGAGGCCGAGGTCGCCGAGCTGGTCGAGCCCGACGCGGCCGGGGAACGCCAGCGCGCGCTCGGCGCTCGACACCGGGCGTGGCCGCAGGCCGGGTGGCATGCGCGCCTGCAGGGCGATGATCTCGCCCATCACCCGCGGGTGAGCGCTGGCCTGTGCCGCGGTCATGTCGAAGATCGCCTCGATGGCGGCGCGTGCGCCGCGTGGCGCGGCCTGGGCGGCGTGCCAGCCGGCGTCGATCGCCCACAGCTGCACGAAGAAGAACGCGAGGTCGGCCTTGCTCGGGAAGTGATTGAAGAAGGTGCCGTCGGAGATCTCGACGGCCTCACACAGCTCGCGCACCGTGATCTGGTCGAGCGTTCGCTCGTCGAGGCGGACGCGCAGCGCGGCGGTCAGATCGAGGCGGAGCCGGGCCGCCTTGCGCTCACGCAGCGTGGACATGATTTGAAGATAACTATAATTTTATAGATAACAATATAAATTTATGTAACATATTTATATTAAACATCTATATTCGATTTCCGGTACCGATCGGAACCAGGCCAGCCTGCTTCCGGGCCCGGTCCTGCCCCGGCTGCATCGATCGCAGCCGAGGTGGATCCGCGCTGCCAAACTGGCACGCGAGGTTGGCGCCGACGCGCCAGCCTGGCGTGGTGCGAGTCACGCGCCGGGCCCGTGGCCACCTGCGCGAGGACCCGCGAAGTTGAAGGGGTTGGATCCCCGTGATAGCAAGGGTTGCCGTCGACGACTCGCCGGCTGGATCGCGCGGCACTGACCTTGCACCTGGGGGCCCGATGGCACCGCTTCGACGCGTCGTTCGTTTCTCCCTGCCCGCCGCGCTGCTGTGCGCCGGCGCCGGCAGCGTCGCGTTCGCGGCCCTGCCCAGCGGTGGCGACATCGCCGTCGACAAGCTGCTCATCCACGAGGATGGCGCCGCCACCCCGACCGAGGCCTCGACCGAGGAGGCGCGCGACCGCTACTTCAACGCCGCCCACTGCGTGTGCAGCGCCGCGTCCGCCGGCACCGAGCAGACCTTCGCGGTCCAGCTGTCGCTCACCGGCGCCACCATCTCGTACGATCGCCCGGCCGAGCTGTGGTTCGGCACCCAGTGCGACAACGACACCAACCGGGCCATGACCTGCCGGCAGTCCGCGTCCGGCATCGCCGACATCGACTCGCTCGCGACCGAGCCGGCGATCAAGGAGTTCCCGCTGGTCCAGCTGATGGAGCCGCTCGGTGGCGGCTGCCAGGCCTCGAGCAACGACCGCCTGTTCTGGGTCCTGGTCGATAGCGACGCCAACGGCAGCTACGACTACAACGTGTCGACGCCGATCGCCGCCGACACCGAGGCGCCGCCGACGCCGCGCTTCATGGAGGCCGAGCCAGCCGAGGCCGCGCTCCAGCTCACCTGGGAGGCGCCGACCGAGCGGGCCGAGGACGTCCTGTACTACCAGGCGCTGTGCGCCAGGACCGACGGCACGCCGGCCTTCGCCCCGGCCCCGGTCGCGGCCCGGTACCAGACCCCGCGCGGCCTGTGTAACCTCAACTTCGATGTGTCCCTCGAGTCGGGCGAGTTCGTCCCGCTCAAGGGCCCGCTCATCGACGCCGCCCCGGTCGACGCCGCGCCCGCGCCCGACGCCGCACCGGCCGCCGACGCCAGCCCCGCCGCCGGCCTCCCGGCCGGCCTGACCCAGGCCGACGCCACCTTCCTGTGCGGCGAGGCCGACGGCACCGCCACCTCGATGCGCATCTCGGGCCTGACCAACGGCGTCGGCTACCAGGTCGTGCTGCTCGCGGTCGACCCGTCCGGCAACGCGGCCGGCATCTACCTGCCCGACGCGTTCACGCCGCAGCCGGTGACCGACTTCTGGGAGGACCTGCACGATCGCGGCAGCGAGGTCGAGGGCGGCTTCTGCCTCCTGGCCCAGGCCTACGGCGACGACAGCGGCCTCACCCGCGGCCTGCGCGCGTTCCGCGACGGGACGCTGGCCCGCTCGGCTGCCGGTCGCTGGCTCACCGCCCGCTACTACGAGGTGTCGGCCGCCGCGCCGGCCTGGCTGACCACGCACTGGATCGGTCGCGCCGCCATCGCCGTCGTGCTGGCGCCGGTGGTCGCGCTGGCGCTGGGCTGGCACCTCCTCGGACTGCCGCTGCTGCTGGTCCTTCTGCTCGGCGCCGGCCTGGCCTGGCGCCGACGCCACCTGCTGGCGCGGGCCCGCGTCCGCCGTCGCCCGGCCCGGCTGGTCGTGGCCGCGGCCACCTCCCTGCTGGCGCTGGCGGCGCCGGCCGCGGCCCAGGGCTGGGATCCCTACTGGTCGGATCCGGTGGTCACCTCGGCCGGCGCCATCGACGATCAACCGCGCTGGCACGCTGGCCTCCGCCTCGGCCCGTACCTGCCGGCCATCGACGACCAGGCCGGCGGCGATCCGGGCCCGTTCGAGGAGATGTTCGGCGGCTCCGGCCTCATGCCGGTCATCGACGTCGACTGGTTCTTCCTGCGCCGCTTCGGCCAGCTCGGCGTCGGCGGCTCGGTCGGCTTCTACGGCAAGAGCGCCAAGGCGTTCACCGCCGGCTCGATGCCCGGTGACCCCGATCGCGAGCGCGCCGACGGTGACGAGACCAGCTTCCGCCTGCTGCCGCTGGCGGCGACCCTGGTGTACCGCTTCACCTACCTCGACGACCGCCTCGGCATCCCGCTGGTGCCGTACGCCCGCGCCGGCCTGTCGTACTACGTGTGGTGGGTCGGCGCGCCCGACGGCACCGTGGCCGAGGACTACCCGATGGGCTGCACCCCGGGCGCGACCGGCTGCGAGGCCAACAAGGCGCGGGGCGCCAGCGCGGGCTACCAGGGCTCGATCGGCCTGGCCCTGCGCGCCGAGCGGATCGATGGCGACGCCGCCCGGTCGATGCGCGACTCGGGCCTGTTCCACGCCGGCTTCTACGGCGAGCTGCAGCTCGCCAACGTCGATGGCTTCGGCAAGGACAGCAAGCTGTCGGTCGGCGACACCACGTGGTTCGTCGGCGCCGACTTCGAGTTCTGACGCCCGTGCCTGAGCGCCAGCTGCGGCTGCTGGTCGAGTACGACGGCACCGACCTGTCCGGCTGGCAGCGGCAGGACAACGGGCCGACGGTCCAGGGCCACCTCGAGGACGCGCTGGCGGCGATCCTGCAGCACCCGGTGCGGGTGACCGGCGCCTCGCGCACCGACGCCGGGGTCCACGCCCGCGGCCAGGTCGCGGCGTTCACCACCACCCGCACCATCCCGGTCGAGGGCGTGCGGCGTGGCCTCAACAGCCTGCTGCCGCCAGCCATCGCGGTGGCCCGGGTCGACGAGGTCGGCCCCGAGTTCCATCCCCGCTTCTCGGCCACCGGCAAGCACTACCGCTACCTGGTGTGGAACCGGCGCGAGCGCGCGCCCCGGCTGGCCCGGACCGCCTGGCACGTGTACGCGCCCCTGGCGATGGCGCCGATGCACGACGCCGCCGCCATCCTGCTGGGCGAGCACGACTTCTCCGCGTTCCGGGCGGTTGGCTGCTCGGCCCGCACCACGGTGCGGCGGCTCGACGCGGTCGCCCTGTCGCGCCCCGAACCGGACCTGGTCCAGCTCGACGTCGACGGCAACGCCTTCCTGCGCAACATGGTCCGCATCCTGGCCGGGACCCTGGTCGAGGTCGGCATGGGGCGCCTGTCGCCCGCGCAAGTGGCCGAGATCCTTTCGAGCCGGGACCGGACCCGGGCCGGACAGACCGCGCCGGCCCATGGCCTCGAGCTGATCGAGGTCCGCTTCGAGGGCCGGCGCGCCGACCGCCGAGCCGCCCCGGCCACGGCCGGCGCCGACCTCGGCCAGGACGTGTAAGCTGCCGGGGCCCAACGGCGTTTGAGGGGTGGACGCGTGGCCTTCGGATCAGCGACAGCGATCGAGCTCGACCAGGAGCAGCGGCTGATCGAAGAGGCTCAGCGCGGCCACCTCGACGCCATGCGCCCCTTGCTCGAACGATACGCCGGTCCGCTGTACGGCGCGGTCATCCTGCCCCGCCTGGGCAGCTCGGCCGCCGCCGAGGAGGTGCTGCGCGACACGCTGTCGACCGCGGTCGAGAAGATCTCCCGCTTCACCTGGCAGGGCAAGGGCCTGTTCCCGTGGCTGCGCATGATCGCCATCAACAAGATCGTCGACCGCCACCGCCACGACGCGCGCGGGCGCCGCATCGCCGAGGCGCTGGCGCGCGAGGCCGACGACGAGGCCAGCGCCGGGGCCAGCCCCGACGCCTTGCTGATGGCCGAACAGGACCGCCGGCTGCACCGGTCCCGCATCGACCAGACGCTGCTGGCCCTGCCCGATCGTTATCGCCTGGCCATCGAGCTGCGCCTGATCGAGGAGCTGCCGCGCGAGGAGTGCGCGCGACGGCTCGAGGTGACGCTCGGCACGTTCGACGTGCTGCTGTTCCGCGCCGTGCGATCCTTCCGCAAGCACTTCGGTGACCGCGTTCCCGAGGAGGCCTCGCCATGAGCAAGCCGACCGACCCGACCGACTCCCCGGCCCCGGCCGCGCCGTCCGACGGCGTGCCCGACGTCGACGCGCCGGCCACGCCGAGCGAGCGTGTCCACGCCCGCACCTTCGGCGAGCTGGTCGACCGCGCCCTGACCGACACGCTGCCGCCGGCCATGGCCGCCGACGACCGCGAGCTGCTCGACGTCGCCGCGCTCATCCGCGCCGGCCGCGCCGACGTCAGCGCCGGGCTGCCGGCGGCCCGGATCAGCGCGCTGGTCGACGGCGCGCTGCTCGGCGCGGTCGGTGGCCCGAGCGCAGCCGCCGCCGATCCGGCCGCGCCCGGCGCCGGCGTGGTGGTCGCGCTGGCGGCGCGCCGACCGGCCCGGCCGGCCGCGACCTCGCCACAGCGGCTGCCGTGGATCGTCGCCGGCGTGGCCACGGTGGTCGCCGCCGCCGCCGTGCTCGCCCTGCTGCTGCGCCCGGCGCCGCGCGGGCCGGGCCCGGCGAGCCTGGCCGAGACCGCGCCGGTGGTCGAGGTGCCCGAGCACTGGCGGTCGCGCCCGGCCGATCCGCTCATCGGCGCCATCGACCCGGCCCGGTCCGGCGACGCGCTGGCCCGCATCGACACCATCTACGCGGACCGCCTCGGCGGGTACCGCGAGCGCACCCTGAGCCCGCGCCGGACCGGGGTCGACCACGCCGGTGGTCGGGCCGGAGATCGAGGAGGAGCACCATGACCCATCGACGTCCCCCCCACCTGCCTCGCGGCCTGGTCGCGCTGCTCGTGATCGCGCTCGCCGTCGCCGGCGGAGCCTGTCAGCAGGACCACGAGCCAGCGCCAGGCAGCCCAGGCGGCCCCTCGGTGACCCGGCTGCCCGAACCCGACGACGTGGTCGACGAGGCGCTCATGGTCGCGCTGGCGCAGGCCAAGAATTTTCACCACAAGGCCAAGGTCTACATGGCCGATGGCAAGCTGGACGACGCCACCACCCAGGTCCGCGCCGTGCTGGCCATCACGTTCCCGGCCGGCGCGCCCGAGGCGCACGACGTCCGCCTCGACGCGCGCGCCCTGCTCGGCAAGCTGCTGGCGGCCCAGGGCAAGGTCGATGAGGCCATGAGCGTGGTCGATCAAGGCATCGGCTCGGCCCGGCGCGACTCGTTCTTCCTGGCCAACCTGTACACGGTCAAGGGCGAGCTGCACGAGGCGCGCGCCACCCTGCTCGACGGCCAGGGTGAGGCGGCCCGGGCCCGGGCCCAGGATGAGCGGCGCGCCGCCATCGTCGCCCTCGACCGCTCGATCCAGATCAACGAGGCCATCCAGAAGCAGCTGTTCGAGCAGCGCCAGGCCGCGCCCGGCGCCGGGGGAACGCCGTGAGCGCCGCCGGCCGCCGCCGCGCGCGCGCCGCCAGCCTGGTCGCCGCCGCGCTCGCGCTGGCGCCGCTGGCGTGCTCCAAGACCAGCCCGGCGCCGAGCTGGCAGCTGGCGCAGTCGCGCCGCGACGAGATCATGGCGCTGTGGATCCAGGTGCGCGACTGGCGCCGCGAGGCCGGCATGAACGTCGATCCGACCCCGGTCCTGATCCAGTCGATGCGCGACAAGTCGGTGTCGGCGGCGCAGCGGGTGTGCCCAGACCGGGTCCCGCCGCCGGCCTGCACCGACATCTGCGATCTCGGCGACGCCATCTGCGACAACGCCGAGAACATCTGCGCCATCTCGGTCGAGCTCGGCAACGACGCGTGGTCGGCCGAGAAGTGCGCCAGCGCCAAGGCCTCGTGCAAGGAGGCCAAGCAGCGCTGCTGCGCCTGCAGCCAGGACGGGACCAGTGATGCGGCGCCGTAGCCGGTGCGGCGTGGCCGCGCTGGCGGCGGCGCTCGGCCTGTCGTGCGGCGCCAGCTCGCGCCCGGCCATGGCACCGGCCTCCACCCCCGGGAGTGGCGCCGGCGCGGAGTCCGCACCCGACGGCGGCGAGCCGGCCGGCACCGCGCGCACGCCGGGCAGCACCGACCTGCCAGACCTCGGGCCACGGCCCGACCAGATCCGGGCCGACATCGCCGCGCTCGAGCACGACAACCAGGCCAACCTCGACCGGCTCGGCCTGGAGATCTCGACGCCGGTCGGGCTCGACCCGCGACCGATGGCCGACATCCGCCGGGTCTGCACGCCGGCGACCGCGCCGTCGCAGACCTGCGGCGACGTGTGCCGGCTGGCCGACCGCATCTGCGACAACGCCGAGTCCATCTGCGAGCTCGCCGGCAAGCTTCCGGGCGACGCCTGGGCCGCGGGCAAGTGCGACACCGGCAAGGCCGCGTGCGAGAAGGCGCGCACCCGCTGCTGCGGCTGCCGCTAGTCCTCGGACCGGGGCGTTTCGATCGCGGCCGCGGCGAGGCGGAGGACGGCAGTGCTGGATCGCGCGGCCCCTCCCCGATGTGCGTACACTCGCGGCCGTGCGTACCGTCGCGCTGGTCGCCCTGCTGGTTTCGGTCGCGGTCGGCCCGGCGGCGGCCGAGGCGCCGCCGACCGCGCGCAGCGTCGGCCGCGCCGGCGCCGGGCTGGTCAGCGACGACGGCCTCGGCGCGGTGCTGACCAACCCGGCGGCGATGGCCCGGCGCGACGGCTGGCGGGCCCAGGCCGGCGTGCTCGTCGTCGACGACGACGCCACCATCGCGGCCGACCGCGCCGACGGCGCCGACGGCGTGGCCCGCGGCGCACCGACGCTGGCGCCGATGCTGGGCGCGCAGTTCGGGCTCGGACCGCTGGTGCTCGGGCTGGCCTGGCACACCGAGCGCGGTGGGCGCACCCTGCCCGCGCCCCAGGCCGACCAGCCCGAAGACGACGTCGCCCGGCTGTTCGGCTACCGCTACGGCGGGATCAGCGCCGGGCTGCGGCGCGACACGCTGGCGGTGGCCGCCGCGGCCCGGGTCGGCGACTGGCTCGCGCTCGGGGTGAGCGCGACCGCGGCCCGGGTCGAGCTGACCGAGCGGCGCCGCCTGTGGGCCGGGTTCGCCGGCCGCGAGCCTGTCGGCGCGCCGGCGCGGGACATCGACGTCGCGCTGGCCGGCACCGACACGCTGGTCCCCGGCGCGACCTTCGGCGCGTTCATCGCGCCGGCCACGCTGCCGGTCGAGCTCGCCGCCGCGGTCGGCTGGGCCAACGCCGCCACCGTCCGTGGCACCGCCCAGCTCGCGCCGGCGCGGACCGACGAGCTCACCGTCGAGGTGACCGACATCACGGCGGACCGGATCGTGCCGTCGGCCACCACCGCCAGCGTCGGCGCACGCACCCTGGGCGAGCGCTTCGCCGTGGAGGCCGAGGTGGCGGCGGCCTGGTTCGCCGACCGGCCGGCGCCGTGGCGCCTCCTCGGCGCCACGGTGGTCGATCGCACCGGGGTGAGCGCCGCGCTGCCGGCGCTGCCGAGCCGGTGGTCCACGCGCGACCACGTCAGCGCGCGCGCCGCCGCCGAGCTCGAGATCGTGCCTGGCCTGGCCTGGCTCACCGTCGGCTACGCCTGGCGTGGCGCCGCCAGCGACCCGCGGGTGGCGGCGGCCTCGACGATGGCCTCTCATGGCCACACCGTCGCCGCCGGCCTCGACCTCACCACCGGCGGGGTCACGCTCTCGCTCGGGTACGCCCGCACCCTGGCCACGACCCAGCTCACCAGCCGCACCTCGCTCGGCCTCGACAACCCGTTCGCGGCGGGGGACGCCCCCGTCGGCCTCGGCGCCCTCACCACCAGCCGCGATCTGGTCGGCGTCAACCTCGAGCTCGCCGCCGACTAGCGATCCGACGCGTTCGGGCGGCGTCTTTCCCCACCACCCGGCTCGCGCGCGCGGCCTGGCTCCGGACGATCCGGGCGCTTGTGCTGGTCCGCCAGCACGTGGCGTTTCGCGTATCTGGCGCCTCCAGCGCCCGGCGGATCGTGCTGCCAGGGGCCACCGTGCCCCACGATCAACCGCCCACGATCACAGGCGGTTGGCGCTGGCCTGCGGCTTGCTCCTCGTGTGGCCATGCGCACCACGATCCTCCGCACGTTCCTGCTGTCGACCTGCCTCGCCCACGCCGCCCTGGCCGGCGTCGGCTGCGCCACCGCCGAGGACGACGGCGACCTCGAGGACGTCGACGGCGTCGGCAAGGGCGACGGCTGGAACACCACCAGCCCCGAGCGCCTGGCCGACATCCCGTTCTACTTCTCGGTGCCCAAGGCCGCCGTGGTCACCCCGCTGCAGCGCCAGCTCTACCCGTACCCGACGCTGTGGAACAAGTCGACCCATGGCGACGAGGTTGGTCTGCGGGTGATCGCCGTGCGCCAGGGCGCGAGCGTGCCCGAGCGCAAGACCGCCCGCCGCGACATGGCCAGGAAGCTGGCCGCCGCCGGCGTGCTGCAGGACGGCGACATCGTCCTGACCTTCCGGCCCGAGCTGGCCGACACCATGGCCTACCCGCACATCCAGATGGGCTCGACCCACGCCGGCCTCGTCTACACCGACGGCGGCGCCGCCTACAACATCGACAGCCCGCTCGACGGTCAGTACGTCGGCCAGTTCGACACCTCGCACTACGCCGGTGACGGCGGCGACGACGCCGGCACCGACGCCCTGCACATCGTCCGGCCGCGGGTGATGAACGACAACCGGCGCGCCTCGCTGCGCGAGTGGGTCGGCGCGCTCAAGCGCAACCTGCCGCGTATCAACGGCCAGCGGGCCCAGGTCAAGTTCCAGTCCGACTACCTGGTGCCGGCCTTCGTCAGCCACGGCATGACGACCAAGCAGACCGTCACCACCCTCGGCAAGATCATCCTCGAGACCGACACCACCACCAAGCTGCCGATGTACTGCTCGGAGTTCGCCTGGCACATGATCGCGCTGTCGGGCTGCACCGCCGACGAGATCCGGTCGGCCCCGGCCAGCGGCGCCGACTGCGTCGGCGAGGCCTTCGCGCCAATGGGCCTGGCCGCGACCAGCGAGCGCGAGATCGGCATCGCCGAGGGGCCGCTGCTGTCCCTGATGGCGCTGCCGGCCGACCGGCGCCCCGGCCTGGTGTCGATGATCTTCTCCAACGATGGTGGCGGCAATCTGTCGTCGGGCCACCGCGCCGTGGCCGAGGCGGTGTCCGAGCTGATGGTGCCACTGTCGGTGCTGTACACGGACCGGGCCGACGGCAAGACCGTGGCCGAGACCGCCAGGACCGCCGCTGAGATCAACATCAAGGTCCCGCCCAACTACTCGCCAACCGCGTACCTGGTGGCGGCGATGGGCGACGGCGCGACCCGGCCGACCGACTACGTCGCGACCATCGCGTTCGTCAACGGCGCGACCTACGACAAGGCCAAGGTCATCGCCCAGCAGCCGGTGCCGTGACCGCGGGCGCGTCTGGCCCGGCGCCGTCGGCGCAGGCCGGGCGCTCCGACGGCACCAGCTTGCTGCCGTCGAGGCGGAGCGGGACGTGGCAGCTGATGTCGGCGCCGATGGTCGCCGCCGGCCGGTCGTCGAGCGGCACCGCCAGCGTCGCCGGCCGCCCGCTCAGATCGAGGGCCAGGGTGCGGCTGTCGCCGGCGAAGCCGGCCCGAAACACCACGTTCTCCCCGGCGGGCAGGGTCAGCAGGAACTCGCCGCTGCGGGTGTCGAACAGGTCGACCCCAGCCCGGGCCACCACCGCCAGCAGGCGCCCGTCCGGGGACAGGCTGGCGCCGGCCAGCTGCTCGTCGCGCCGCGGCACCGCCCGCCGGAGCTCGAGCGTGCGCGCGTCCCACAGCTCGATCGGACGATCGTGCGTGAGGAAGGCGACCACGTCGCCGCCGACGGCGGTGAGCAGGTGCCCGTGTTCACCCGGCGCGGGCCGGGTCCGCACCACCCCGGCCGGGCTGAGCTCGACCAGCGTCCCCGTGCTGACGTGGGCGAAGACGCGCCGCCCGGGCAGCACGCTCAGCGTCCACACCTCTCCCGTGGCCTGGCCGTGGTCGAGCTCGGTCCGCGCTCCGGTCGCCAGGTCGATCCGGGCCAGGTACGGCGCGGACCGGCTGTACCAGACGGCGTCGTCGGTCAGCGCCAGCGCGGCGATCGCGTCCTGACCGGTCGGGATCTCCCGCACCAGCTCACCCGCGAAGCCCCACACCTCGATCGAGGTCTCCTGGATCACCGCGACCCGCTCGCCGCGCGCGTCGATGGCCACGGCGGCATCGAGGTCGACGCTGCGGCCGATGATCCGGGTCGTGCCCGCGGCCAGGTCCCACACCAGCACCTTGTCGCCGTCGCAGATCGCCACCGCGCGCGCGGCCTCGGCGGCGTACTCGAGCTGATCGATCAGGCAGGCGGTTTCGACCAGGCGGATGGCGTCGAGCGCCCGGTCGTACACCGCCGTCTGCCCGGTGCGTCCCGCCACCAGCAGCCGGTGCGGGGTCACCACCAGCTGGCCGACCTCGCCGCCCGGACCGTAGAACGCGCCCAGCTGCGAGCCGTCGTCGCCCCAGTGGCGCACCATGCCGTCGTCGCCGCCGCTCCACAACCCGCCCGGCTCGAACCGCACCGGCCCCACCGTCCCGCGGTACCCGGCCAGGCGGGACAGGCGCATCCCGGTCGTGCCGGCGTACACCAGCGCCGCGTCCTCGCCGGCGCTGACGATGCGACGACCGTCGTCGGAGATCCACAGGTTGAACACGTCGGCGCCGGTCTCGATGGTGCGCTCGCGCCGGCCCCTCCCGTCGAACACCTCGATCGTCCCGGTCCGGGTCCCGACCACGACGCGGCTGCCGTCCCGGGCGATGGCGGAGGCGATCGGCGCGACCTCCAGGTCGGCCACCTCGGCGCCGGTGCGCAGGTCGAACAGCCGGTAGCCCTTGCCGCTGCGGCCGATCCCGATCAAGCCGACCAGCGGGGCGTAGTCGACGCGGGCGAAGGTCCGGCCCAGATCGATCCGGTGCCGGCGCGCGCCGTCGCGGCCGAGCACCTCCAGCCCGGTCGGCCGCTCGAGCACGAGCAGATCGTCGATGGCGACCATGACGTCGGTCGCCTGGTCGAGCCCCTCCGGGTTGACCATCAGGACGGTCGGGCTGGCCGGCGCCGTCAGCCGGTACCGGCGCAGCTCGTGGTCGAGCACCAGCACCTCGTCGCCGGCCGGGTTGCAGTCGACCGCGAGAGGGCGCCGCGGCAGCGTCAGGCGCGCGACCGGCGCGGCCTGCTCGTCGACCACCTCGAGCGTCGTGCCGTCGGCCCACAGCGAGCGTCCCGCGTTCCCGCACCGCTGCATCATCTCCGTATGGAACTCGGCGCCGCGCTGGTGCCGCCAGCCGGTCGCGGCCAGGCCGCTCAGGAGGCGCAGGCTGAGGTCGTCGGCGCCGCGCTCGAGCGCGGCCGCCGCGTACGCCAGCGCGGCCGGCATGGCGCCGCCGGCGAACTCGCGCCGGGCCTGGGCCTGCAGGTTGTCGGTCAGGCGGCGCTCGGCCAGGCCGGCGGCGACCGCGGCCCGGCCCCGGCTGCGATCGGCCTGGACCGACAGGTAGGCCATGACCGCGGCGACCGCAGCCAGGGCCAGCATGGCGGCCGTCACCACCACCCGTCGGACCCGGCGCGCCCGCACCTCGGCGCCGACGCTGGCCGCGGCGAAGCGCTGCTCGCGATCGGTCAGCGACACGCCGCGGGCCATGGCCCGACGCAGATCGGCCAGCATGGCGCCACGCCACAGCAGCTCGCGGCCGCGGCCCTGTTCGTCCCACCGCCGCGCCGCCTGCCGCACGTCGGTCAGGAGCGCGCGATCGGCCGCGTCCTCGCTGCGCCAGCGCAGGAGGCGCGGCCAGCGCTCGGCCAGGCACTCGTGCACGACCTCGACCAGGTCGTCGGCGCTGGCCGCGTGCTCGTCCAGGCTGTCGTCGGCCTCGCCCTCGCGCACCACCAGCAGGCGGGCCTCGATCAGGCGATCGATGACCCCGCCGCCGGCGCTGACGCCGGCGCCTCGCTCGAGCTGCGCCAGCTCGCGCCGCGGCACCGGGACCCGGGTCCCGTCGGCGGCGACCAGGCGCGCGAACAGCTGGCGCGCCGCCTCCTGCTGCGGCCGTCCGAGGTTGGCGTAGACCTCGTCGGCGTAGCGGGCCAGCGCTCCGGCCACCCCGCCCAGCTCCTGGTACGCCTTGTGGGTCATGACCCGGGCCCGGACGTCGCGGGTCGCCCACAGCCGGGCCGCGGTGAAGGACAGCAGCGGCAGCGCCGCGGCGCGCCCGACCACCTGGGCGACGATGTCGTCGACCACCGCCGGCTCGATCGCCACCGCGGCGCGTCGGGCCGGCTCGATCAAGATGCGGCGCAGCGCCTCGGCCGACGGCGTCGCCAGCACGAACACCTCGACCTGGCCGCGCCAGCCGTCGATGCTCTCGAGCACCCCGGCGAAGTCGTCGCGCAGGGTGCCGACGACGCGGACCGGGGCGCTGGCCCCATCGGCGGCCGCAGCCAGGGCGCGGGCGAAGCGCTCGCACTCGGCGCCGTCGGCGCTCAGCGTCGCCACCTCCTCGAGCTGATCGATCACCACCAGCGCGCCGCGCTCGCTGCGTTCGCCGATCGCGCGCAGCCGCGCGGTCGCGTCCGCCTCCAGGCACGGCTGCCCGCCGTCGGCGGCGGCGATCGCGTCGCACAGCGCGGCCATCGGGTGTCGCCCCGGCCGCAGCGTGAGCACGGCGTGGCTGTCCTGCAGCCGACCGACCACGCCGGCGTGGACGAACGACGACTTGCCGACGCCCGAGCTCCCGACCACCGCGACCATGGGCGATCGCACCAGCCGGTTGGCCAGGGCGTCGACCTCGCGCTCGCGCCCGAAGAAGCGGCTGGCGTCGGCCACGCCGTAGGCGACCAGCCCGGGGAACGGGCTCTTCTCGTCGAGCGAGTCGTACAGGGTGTCGGTGTCGGTCGTGCCGAGCGCGGCCAGCAGCAGGCCGGCCTCCTCGTCGTCGCGCTCGTAGCCCCACGGCGCCGCCGCCAGCCGGGCCGCGCCCTTGCCGGCCTTCCACAGCAGGAACAGCTCGAGCTCGGCGTGTGGCATCGGCCGCTGCGCCCGCACCAGCGGGGTCAGGCGCAGGGCGATGCGCCCGACCTCGTCGAGCAGCACCACCTCACCCACCGCGACCGCCTCGTCCCACAGCAGCGCGCGCGGCCGGGTCGGCTGGCGCACGCCCATCCACACCTCGGCGCCCTGCTCGCCGCCCACCACCAGGCGGTAGCCGAACACGCGCTCGAGCGGGGCCAGCGCCGCCGGCAACCCGCCGACGTCGGCGGTCAGCTCGGCCGCGGTGCGGCCGCGGTTGCCCCGCGCGGCCAGCGCGCGCAGCCCGGCCAGCTCGGCCAGCACGTCCGGCAGCTCGGGCAGCGCCGGGGTGGCCGCACACGCCGCCCCGGCCAGGTCGAGCCACGCCGTCGCGTCGTCGCGACCCCACAGGCTGGTCGTCTTCTCGCGCAGGGCGGCGCTGGCGGCGCCGCGCGCCCCGGCCAGGGCGATGGTCGCGACCCAGCGGCAGGCCAGCTCGACCAGCGCCCGCAGCGCGGCGTCGGCCTCGACCGTGGTCATGGCCACCGCCACCTTGGCCACCGCCTCGGCCAGCGGCTGCGGCGCGCCGTGCTCCCAGCCATCGCGCAGGCCGTCGTCGACCAGCGGCACCGACTCGCCGCCGGCACCGCCGATGGCGCGCCGGACCGCAGTGCCGAGGTCGATGGCCCGGTCCCAGCGCGCCGCCGGCTCCTTGGCCAGCGCGCGCGCCACCGCGACGCCGAGCTCGTCGGAGCCGACCCCGAGCGGCGGTGGCGTCTCGTACAGGTGGGCGTGGGCCAGCGCTTGCCGGGTCGCGCCGGTGAGCGGCGGCCGTCCGGCCAGGCAGCGGTACGCGACCACGCCGAGCGCGTAGATGTCGGCGCGGTGGTCGACCGTGGCCGCGTCGGTCCACTGCTCGGGCGCCATGTACGGCGGCGAGCCGATGAGCGCGCCGTGGCCGGTGACCGAGACCTCGGCCGCGTCGCTCGGCGGATCGCCGCTGCTGGGGTCGTAGTCGCCGGTCAGCGCGATCTTGGCGATGCCGAAGTCGAGCAGCTTGGGCAGCAGCTGGCCGGCGCGCTCGACCACCATCACGTTCGACAGCTTGATGTCGCGGTGGACGATGCCCAGCTCGTGGGCGCTGTAGACCACCTCACACAGCCGCTCGAACACCGGGGCGAACACCGCCGGTGGGATGGGCCCGCGCCGGGCCATCAGCTCGTCGAGCGTGGTGCCACGCACGTACTCCATCGCGATCCACAGGAGGCCGTCCTGCTCGGCGCCGAAGGCGTAGATGTGGGCCGCGTACGGGTGGTCGAGGCGCGACGCCAGCCGGGCCTCACGCAGGAAGCGGTCGATCCGCTTCGGCGTGGCCTTGAGGTCGGTCCGCATGACCTTGATGACCGCGCTGCGACGCAGGCTCGGATCCTCGGCCCGGTACACGTCGGCCGAGCCGCCGCGGCCGAGCCGGTCGACCACGACGTAGCCGCCCAGGGTCCGGCCGATCAGGTCACCCCGCGCCAGCGGCGGAGGCGCCGACGGCCGGATCGGGCCGGTCGTGACCAGCTGCACGGGCGACTCGGCCGCGCCGTGCTCGGACAGCACGTCGGTCCCGGTCCCGGTCTCGGTGTCGCCGGCCACGGCGCGATGGTAACCGAGCCGGCCGGCGCTGACGATCCCGGGGCCCCCCAACCGGGGTCACCTGCTGCGGCCACGGCGCCGACCCGCGCGCGTCAGGCCCTAGCAGGCTGCTGAAAAACCCGTGCCGGCGGCATTCTTCAGCAGGCTGCGAGATCAGAAATGACTAGCAGGCTGCTTCTTCAGCAGCCTGCTAGTCGTCGGCGGCGTGAACCTGGCCCGCGCCGCCACCACCACCGGCCGCGCCGCGCAGCCGTCGAGGTGATCGTTGACCAACCCCATCGCCTGCATGAACGCGTAGCTGGTGGTCGGGCCGACGAAGGTGAAGCCACGCCGGCGCAGCTCGCGCGCCAGCGCCCGCGACGACGCCGACTCGGTCAGCCGCCGCAGCGCGGCCAGGGTCATCCGGCGCGGACGCTCGCGCGCCGGCGGCTCGAACCCCCACGCGAACGCCGCCAGCGAGCCGACCTCGGCGATGAGCTCCTGGGCCCGGCGCGCGTTGTTGATGGTCGACTCGATCTTGCCGCGGTGGCGGACGATGCCGGCATCGCCGAGCAGGCGCCGCACGTCGCGCGCGCCGAAGCGGGCGACCCGGGCGAGGTCGAACCCGGCGAAGGCGGCGCGGAACGCCTCGCGCTTGCGCAGGATGGTCAGCCACGACAGGCCGGCCTGGAACCCCTCGAGGCACAGCTTCTCGAACAGCCGGGTGTCGTCGCCGACCGGCCGGCCCCACTCGTGGTCGTGGTAGTGGGCGTAGTCGGGCGTGCTGGCGCCCCAGCGGCACCGCACCACGCCGTCATCGCCGCCGACCAGGCCCGGCGCCAGGCGGCCGAGCGTCATCGCGCCGGACGGCGCGCCGCCGCCGGCTTGTCGTCGCTGGCGTCGTCGAGCTCGATCAGCGCACCCCACAGGCCGCCGATGGCCGCGCCCAGCACCGGCTGCCAGTCCTGGACCCACCGGGTCTGCCCGGCCAGGGCCAGCTCGAAGCCGCCCCAGGCCTTGGCCACCAGCGCCCACAGCCCGACCGCGACGCCGAAGCCGACCACCGCCTTGAGGATGCCGGCGACCGAGGTCGCGCCCTTGTCGGTCAGGAGCGCCCACAGCGGCCGCCCGACCAGGAAGCCGACCAGGAAGCCGACCACCCCATAGACCAGCCAGTTCCAGCCCGGCCCCAGCTCGAGCGCGTAGGCGCCGTACCCGACGCCGGCGCCGATGGCGGCGCCCTTGAGCAGACCGAGCAGGAGGGCTTTCACCACCCGAGCATGGGTCGAAACCGTCGCCTCGGCAAGGACGACCGGCAGCCCTGGCAGGCTGCTACGGCTCGACGTCGACGTCGGCGCCGGCGGCCGGCTCACCCGCGCTCGGGTCGACCGCGGCCTTGGGCGCGGTCGACATGGCGGCCATCCGCGCCTGCATCTGGTCGACCTGGGCCCGGAACGCCGGCAGGTCCTTCTTGCCCACGCCCGGGCGCCGCATCGGCGCCAGCGTGGCGGGGTCGACGAAGGCGCCGTTCTTCTTCACGCCCAGGTGCAGGTGCGGCCCGGTCGACAGACCGGTGGTGCCGACGTAGCCGATCACGGTCTTGGCGCTGACGCGATCGCCCACCTTCTGCCCGGCCGCGAACTTGGACAGGTGCATGTACAGGGTCGACAGGCCACCGTCGTGCGCCAGCACCACCAGGTTGCCGGCGCCGCCGGCCGGGCCGCGCGAGACGATCTTGCCGTCGGCGGCCGCCCACACCGGGGTCCCGGTCGGCGCCGCGTAGTCGACGCCGAGGTGGGCCTTGACCCGGTGCAGCACCGGGTGCATCCGCTTGCGATCGAACTTGGACGAGACCCGGGCGAACTTGAGGGGGGTCTTGAGCAGCGAGCGCTCGATCGACGCGCCCTTGTCGTCGAAGTACCGGCCCTTGGTGTCGCCGGCGGCCGCGAAGTGGAAGACCCGGAAGGTGCCAGCGCGGCCGGCGTACTCGGCGGCGAGGATGCGCTTGTAGCGCAGGAACTCCTGGTCCTTGTACTCCTTCTCGACCAGGACCCGGAACGCGTCGCCGTCGTGGGTGTCGTTGTAGAAGTCGAGGTCGTACGCGAACACGTCGACGAAGAACGCGACCAGCTGGGTCGACTCGCCGGCCGCCTTGATCGCCGCGTACAGCGACGAGTCGATGACCCCGGCCACCTCCGCCACCTCGATCCGGGTCGCCGCCTGATCGGCCAGGCCGACCAGGGCGCCGGCCGGGTCGCGCACGGCCCGCACCGTCGCGACCTTCGACAGCACCAGCTCGAACTGGGTGACGCGGCCGTCCCCGCCACGCTCGATGCGGAAGCGCTGGCCGTCGCGGATGGTGCGGAAGTCGAGCACACCCTCGAGCGCGCGGATGAGCTCGTCGCTGTCGGCCGCGGCCAGGCCGCTGCGGCGCAGGACCCGGCCCAGGCTGTCGCCCTTGCCGATCTGGCCGTCGATGGTACCGGCGCTGGCGACCTCGAGCGGGGTGGCGCCGCCGGCGGCGCTGGCCACGGCCGGGGCCGGCGCCTCGGTCCGCGCCGCCGGCGACGAGGTCAGGCCGGGCCCGGTCATCGCCGCGGCGGCACGCGCCGCCTCCTGCACCGCCGGCACCGAGGTGCCCTTGCGCCACAGGAAGACGTAGAGGTTGACCAGGACCAGCACGGACAGCACCACCAGCAGGGCCAGGTTGCCGCGCCGGGCCGGCGCCATGCCGGGCCCGGTCAAGCCGGCCGAGGTGGCGCCGCGGCGCCGGGATCGCTTGCCGCTGAGGGACGAGGACGCCACGGGAATACGTCGTCTATCACGATGTGGCCACGCGGGGCAAAGTTCACGGGGCCCCGCCCTGCAGGCCGGCGGGCGGGCGCAAAATCTTGCCTCCGGCCCACCCCGGCGCCGAGAGTGGCCCGGTGCCCAGGACCCCCGGCGATCTGCCCCCGCGCGAGCAGTTAGAGCTATTTGCGGCCGCACGACCGGCCCCGGCCGGGGACGCAACACCCCCCACGACCGCGCCGGCCGTGGTAACGGAGAGCCGCATCATGGCCAAGAAGCAGACGGTCGCGCCGCTGGCGGCGCAGGGAAAAGCGAGCGGCGCCGGCAAGGCGAGCGGCGCCGGCAAGGCGAGCGGCGGCGGCAAGGGCGGAGGCGGCAAGGGCGGGGCGCTGGCTGCGGCCGGCGGTGACGGCGGCGGCGACAGCGAGGACACCACCTCGCTCCAGGCCGAGGCGCGCCGGCGCTACCTGAACTACGCGCTGTCGGTCATCACCTCGCGTGCCCTGCCCGACGTGCGCGACGGCCTCAAGCCGGTGCAGCGCCGCATCCTGTACGCGATGCTGCACGACAACCACCTGCGGCCCGACGCCAAGCACAGGAAGAGCGCGACCGTGGTCGGTAACGTCATCGGTCGCTACCACCCGCACGGCGACACCGCGGTGTACGACGCGATGGTCCGCATGGCGCAGGACTTCAGCATGCGCCTGCCGCTGGTCGACGGCTCCGGCAACTTCGGCTCGCTCGACGGCGACGAGCCGGCCGCCTACCGCTACACCGAGTGCCGCCTGGCCCCGCCGGCCATGGCCCTGCTCGGCGAGCTCGGCAGCGAGACGGTCGACTTCCGGCCCAACTACGACGGCACCACCGAGGAGCCGACCGTGCTGCCGGCCCGGTACCCCAACCTGCTGGTCAACGGCTGCACCGGCATCGCCGTCGGCATGGCCACCAACGTGCCGCCGCACAACCTGCGCGAGGTGACCGCCGCCGCCATCGCCCTGGCCGACGACCCCGACATCACCTCGGTCAGCCTGATGAAGCACATCAGCGGGCCCGACTTCCCGACCGGCGGCCAGATCCTCAACAACAAGGTCGAGCTGCGCCAGATCTACGAGACCGGCCAGGGCGCCATCCGCCTGCGCGGCGAGTACAAGCTCGAGGAGAAGAAGCGCGGCGGCACCGACATCGTCATCACCTCGATCCCGTTCGCGCTCAAGAAGTCGGACCTGGTCGAGAAGATCGCCGAGGTCATCATCGCCCGCAAGCTGCCGTACCTGCTCGACGTGCGCGACGAGTCGACCACCGACGTGCGTATCGTCCTCGAGATCAAGAAGGACGCCGACCCGGCCATGGTCATGGCCTACCTGTTCAAGCACACCCCGCTGCAGGTCAACTTCAACATGAACCTGACCTGCCTGGTGCCGCCGGAGTACCTGCCGGCGGACGAGCAGCGCGGGGCCCTCGCCGCCGGCGCGGCCCAGCCGCGGCGGATGGGCGTCAAGGACGTCCTGCGCTACTTCCTGCAGTTCCGCTACGACGTCACCTGCCGCCGCTTCGAGCACGAGCTGGCCCAGCTCAAGAAGCGCATCCACGTGCTCGAGGGTTTCGCCACCATCTTCGACGCGCTCGACGAGACCATCAAGATCATCCGCGCCTCCGACGGCAAGGACGACGCCGCCAAGAAGATCATGAAGCGGTTCGGCCTCGACGACCTCCAGGTCGACGCCATCCTCGAGCTCAAGCTGTACAAGCTGGCCAAGCTCGAGATCCGGGTCATCCGCGAGGAGCTGGCCGACAAGCAGGCCCAGGCCAAGAAGATCGAGCTCATCCTCAAGAGCGAGACCAAGCTGTGGGCGGTCATCAAGGACGAGCTCAAGCAGGTCGCCGACGAGCTGGGCACGCCGCGCCGGAGCAAGACCGGCGGCGCGGCCGACGAGCAGGAGTTCGACGCCGACGCCTTCATCGTCGACGAGGACGCCCACGTCATCGTCACCCGCGACGGCTGGATCAAGCGGGTGCGCGAGCTCAAGGATCCGGCCCAGACCCGGACCCGCGAGGGCGACGAGGTCATGGCCGTGCTGGCCGGCTCGACCCGCGAGAAGGTCATCTTCCTGACCAACCGTGGCTCGGGCTACGTCCTCAAGATCAACGACATCGCCGCCACCACCGGCTACGGCGACCCGGCCCAGAAGTACTTCAAGTTCAACGACGGCGAGCGCATCGTCGCCGCCTACACGCTCGACCCGCGCGCGCTCATCCCGCCGACCTTCCTGGCGGTGTCGCGCCGCGGCTACGGCCTGCGCTTCGCCTCGGCCGGGCACATGGAGATCACGACCCGGGCCGGCCGCCGCTTCGCCAAGCCAGCCGAGGGCGACGAGCTCCTCGGCGTGGTGCCGTGCGCCGACTCCGACGTGGTGGTGGCGGTCACCGCCGGCGGCCACGTCCTGCACTGCAAGGCCGAGGAGATCGCCAAGCTGGAGGGGCCGGGCCGCGGCGTCACCGTGATCAAGACCGCCGACGACGACGTGGTCATCGGCTTCGTCGCCGGCGGCAAGGACGCCGGGCTGGCGGTCGAGACCGCGGGCGGCAGCAAGCGGTTCGACCTGCGGGCCGACCCCAAGCAGGTGACCGCGCGTGGTGGCAAGGGCCACCAGATCGTGAAGCGGTCGCAGCTGTCGCTCATCAAGCAACCGGTCACGATGGTTCGCCTGGCCAACGCCGACGGCGGCACGGGAGTCAACTGAGATGGCCACCCCCTCCAAGAGCAGCTACACCGGCGACGACATCCAGGTCCTCGAGGGCCTCGAGCCGGTGCGCAAGCGCCCCGGCATGTACATCGGCGGCACCGGCAAGGACGGCTACCACCACCTCCTGTGGGAGGTCGTCGACAACTCGATCGACGAGGTCATCAACGGCCACGCCACCCGGGTCGAGGTCACGCTGCACAAGGACGGCAAGAGCGCGACCGTCGAGGACAACGGCCGTGGCATCCCGGTCGACATGATGGCCAAGTACAAGAAGAGCGCCCTCGAGGTGATCTTCACCACCCTGCACTCGGGCGGGAAGTTCGAGCGCGGCAAGAGCTACGCGGTGTCGGGCGGCCTGCACGGCGTCGGCGCCGCGGTGGTCAACGCCCTGTCGAGCGAGATGGTCGTCACCGTCAAGCGCGACGGCGAGCGGCACGAGATGCGCTTCTCGCGCGGCCTGGCCAAGGCCAAGCTCAAGGGCCTGGGCGCCGCCCGCGGCAGCGGCACCCACGTGTTCTTCCGCCCCGACGACGAGATGTTCGGCGGCAAGCTCAGCTTCGACCCGGCCGCGGTCGCGACCCGGCTCGAGACCAAGAGCTACCTGCACCGCGGCCTGGAGATCGTGCTGCGCGACGAGACCGCGTCGCCGCCGGCGGTGCACACCTTCGTGCACGAGCAGGGCATCGCCGAGTGGCTGCCGCGCCTGGTCGGCGAACGCGGCAAGGCCGCCGTCCCGGCCAGCGGCGGCGTGTTCTACCTCGAGAAGCAGGACAAGGAGGCCAAGCTCGGCGTCGAGCTGGCCCTGCAGTGGACCGAGGGCACCGAGGAGCACATCAAGAGCCACGTCAACAGCGTGCCGACCGGCGACGGCGGCACCCACGACCAGGGCCTGCGCACCGCCATCGTCAAGGCGGTCCGCAACTTCATCTCGACCCACGGCCTCGATCCCAAGGGCGTGACGCTGACCGCCGAGGACATCCGCGAGGGCGTGGTCGGCATCCTGTCGACCTACGTGCACGACCCACAGTTCCAGAGCCAGACCAAGAACCGCCTCAACAACCCGGAGGTGGCCGGCCAGGTCGAAGGCATCGTCCGTCCGGCCCTGGAGAACTACCTCAACAGCAACCCCAACTGGGCCCAGGCGGTGGTGGCGCGCACCATCATCTCCGCCCGCGCCCGCGAGGCGTCGCGCGCGGCCCAGCAGGTCACCCGCAAGACCGCGGTCAGCCACCGCCTCAACCTGCCCGGCAAGCTGTCGGACTGCGCCTCGACCGACCCGGGCGAGTCCGAGCTGTTCATCGTCGAGGGCGACTCGGCCGGTGGTTCGGCCAAGCAGGGCCGCGACCGCCGGACCCAGGCCATCCTGCCCCTGCGCGGCAAGGTCCTCAACGCCGAGCAGGCGTCGGGGCAGAAGCTGCTGGCCAACAAGGAGCTGCAGGACATCGTGTCGGCGCTCGGCTGCGGCATGGGCGACACCCTCGACTCGAGCAAGCTGCGCTACGGCAAGGTCTTCCTGCTGATGGACGCCGACGCCGACGGCCACCACATCGCGACGCTCCTGCTGACCTTCTTCTTCCGGCACATGAAGAAGCTGATCGACGAGGGCCACATCTACCTGGCGCAGCCGCCGCTGTACCGCATCGACGTCGGCAAGCAGACCTTCTGGGCCCTCGACGACGAGCACCGCGACCGCATCCTCAAGAACGACGTCCGCGGCAACGCCAAGCCCAGCATCACCCGGTTCAAGGGCCTGGGCGAGATGAACCCCGACACGCTCAAGATGACCACGCTCGACCCGCGCAGCCGGCAGACCCTCAAGGTCAAGGTCGGCATGGGCGAGGAGCTGGCGACCGACACGATGATCAGCGAGCTGATGGGGCGCGACGTCGGCGCCCGCTTCCGCATGATCACCGAGAACGCGCACGAGATCGGCGACCTCGACGTCTAGCAGGGCGCTGACAAACGCGGCGCAGCCGCGTTTGCAGCGACCTGCCCGTGCCCGTGCCCGTGCCCGTGCCCGAGTCTGGGCGGTCAGGCTCCGGCCAGACGAGCGGATCCTGTCCCGGCGCCAGGTCCCGCGTCGGCGCCGGTAGCGGCACCGGCAGCGGTAGCGGCGCCGGCACCGGCACCGGCACCGGAAACAGGTTGCCAACACCCGCGATCTCCCAGCACTGCGGCTCGCAGATCGCGAACCCTGGCAACCCGTAACAGCAACAGCAACAGCAACAGCAACAGCAACAGCAACAGCAACAGCAACAGCAACAGCAACAGCAACAGCAACAGCAACAGCAACAGCAACAGCAACAGCAACAGCAACAGCAA
>JAGPCO010000159.1 GCA_018058095.1 Kofleriaceae bacterium | reverse complement strand
TGCCGCGCGACAGCGCGGTGTCATCGTCGGCCTCGACGATGAGGTGGAGGTGGTTGCCCTCGAGGGCGTAGTGCAGGACGCGGAAGCCGGTGACGCGGGTGTGGTCACGCGCGCCCGTCAGGGCGCGTTCCAGGACCTCGCGGCCGGCGTGGGTGCGCAACCTGGGCAGGGTGTCGACGGTGCGCAGGCTGACGTGGTGGACCGTGGTCCTCGCGAAGCGAGGCCTGGCGCAGCGCTTGACCGAGTTGCGGTGCTGCATGGGCGGTCGGCCGCGCCGGCGCCGCCGTGGCCGTCGCGGTGGCGTGGTGATGCCGCGCACGAGGTCGTCGAAGCTGACCTGGGCCCCGGCCGGCACGGGCCGGCGACGTCGGTCGCTGCGGGGGCGAGCGGCGGGCGAAACCATTTAGAGCGTATATATTTTCGCGACGATGATGACAAGGGGTTTCGGGGGAGTGGCGACGATTTCCGGACGGCGCGGCCGTGTGCGGCGTGGACCGGCCCGGGCGTCGGCTGAAGCCTCCTGCTGTGGACAGGCGCAGGGCGTGGCGCGGGTGGTGACGAGCGTGGAGAGGGGCAGCGCCTGCCCACAGCAGTCCGCCCGGGCCTGGACGCGCGGACCCTGAGGGGTGTTTCCACCCTGGACCGTGACCCAGACACCCGCATTCGCCGGGTGTCTGGGGGTCAGGGACGGATTCGAAAGAATCCGGTTGGGGGAGCCACGACAGCCCCGGGGAGACCGCTGTGGGCAGGCGCCCGGCGAAGCCGGGCGTCAGGGCCCGGCTTCGCCAGGCGCCTGTCCACAGCGCGAGGCCGAAGGCCGACCCCGGGGCGATCCGAAGTCGTTACGGAGTCGGACTCCTAGCTAGCAGCACGCAGCGCGCCGCGCTGCGGCGGTGCTCGCGCCCTGTGCCCGTACCCGATCGCGCGCGCCGATCGTCAGCGCCGGGTCGACAGCTCGACGTGCCAGGCGCCGTCGTGCTCGACCGCGCGCGCCTGGGTGCGCCGGCCCGGGCTGAAGCGGAGGGTGACCTGGCCGTCGTCGCCCACGGTCGGGCTGGCCTTGCCCCAGGCGTCCTTCATCAGGCGAAACATCGCCGCCCGTTGCTCGGCGCCGGCCGGCAGCACCGCGTGGACCGAGTCGACCTTGCCGTCGCCGGCCGCCGTCACCCGGAGCTGCGCCTGCACGGCGCTGCCGAGCGCGCCGCCGGCCAGCTCGACCGTGAGCGCGGCGCCGCCGCGCGCCGCGTCCTTGCCATGCAGCGGGCTGACCGGGTCGTCGGGGGCGTCGGCGAAGCCGAGCTGATGCAGCTCGATCAGCCGCCGCCCGAGCGCGCGCTCGAGCCAGCCATCGAGCAGCGCGCGCAGCTCGAGCCCGACCGGGGAGTCGTCGACCGCGGCCAGGGCCGGCCCTGGGCCAGGTCCCGGCGCGGCCGGGTCGACCGCCGCCGGCGCCGGGCCATACGCTGGCGCCGCCCGCACCGCGAAGACCACCTCGTGGGCGCGCCCAGCGCCGACCCCACACGAGGTCGGCCGCGTGCTGACCTCGAACGCGCCCCCGGCCCAGAACGGCGTGGCGGGCGCCGGCGTGCCGGGCCGCGCCGGCACCAGCATGCGGAGCTCGGCCAGGCGGCCGTCGCCGCCGAACCGGAACCGCAGCGGCGTGCCCTCGATGGGCAGCTGCACGTACTCGCGCCGGTCGCCCTCGCTGCCCTCGGCCAGGCACGGGCGCAGGGCGCGGTCGAGCTCGCCTGCCGGCGCCAGCTCCGACAGCGGCCGCAGGCGGATGGCCAGCGCCCGCTCCAGCTCGGCCGCCGGCAGCGCCGCGGCGTCGGCCAGGAACTCGAGCGGCCCGCCGGTGCTGGCCAGCACCTCGTGCAGCGGTGGCAGCCCGGCCTCCGCCTGGTCGGACTCGGCCAGCTTCTCGGCCTTGTCGCCTGCACCCTCGAACCGGCGGGCCTCGGCGGCGCCGCCCGGCGCGCCGCCGACCACGATCGGCGCCGGCACCGGCACCGGCACCGGCATGTCGTCGGCCATGCCCGTGCCGTCGCCTGGCCCCTGCTCGAGCGGGGGCGGCGGCGGCGGCGGCTCCTCCTTCTTGGTCTGACACCCAACCAGCGCGCCCACGAGGCCGCAGCCGAGGAGGACGGCGGGGCCGCGGCCCACGCCCGAGACGAAACCAGCAGGCCTGACGCGATCCACGATGCGCTGGATCTAACACGCCGCCGGCGCGACCGCTGGTCGAACCCCCGCTCGCGGTCAGGACCCGGGCGACCGTGCCGGCCGGAGGTACACGAACCAGTACACGAGCGCGACCAGGACGCCGCCGCCGAGGACGTTGCCGACCGTCACCGGGGCCACGTTGCCGGCCAGGAACTCGGTCCAGCTCAGGTCGGCCCAGGCCGGGCCCTGGGTCGGGCCGGCGCCACCCGCGAGCGGCTGGCCGAGCTGCTCGATCCGGGCCAGCTCCGCCGATGGCGCCAGCGCCCGCGTCAGCAGCGCGACCGGGCCGAAGTACAGGTTGGCGATGCTGTGCTCGAACCCGCAGGCGACGAACGCCGTCACCGGCCCGACCACGGCGAGCACCCGGTCGGCCAGGCCGCGCGCGCTGAGCGACATCCACACCGCCAGGCACACCAGGGCGTTGCCGAGCACGCCGAGGGCGATGGCCGGCCCGGGCGCGAGGGCCTGCTTGCTGGCGGCGAGCCGCAGCATGGTCAAACCGACCTGGCCATCGCCGTGGCGGTGGTGCTCGGCCAGCGCCACCAGCGCCGCCGTCCCGATCGCGCCCACCGCGTTGCCGAGCAGCACCAGGCCCCAGTTGCGCAGCAGCGCGCGGCTGGTGATCTTGCCGCTGGCCCACGCCATCACCAGCAGCGCGTTGCCGGTGAACAGCTCGGCGCCACCGACCACGACCAGGGTCAACCCGAGCGAGAAGCTCAGGCCGGCCAGCAGGCGACCGAGGCCAAACGGCAGGCCGGGGCTGGTCGCGACCGTGGTCGCGAACGCCGCGCCGAGGGCGATGAAGGCGCCGCCGAGCACGGCCAGCACCAGGGTGCGGGTCGCGCTCATCCCGGCCTTGCTGACGCCGACGGCCTCGGCCTTGGTGGCCATCTCGGCCGGGAGCAGCGCGTCGAAGCGAGCGGTGTCACTCATGGGCATGGGCGTACGAGTCTAGTCCCCTGACCCGGGCGTCATCGGCTCGTCCGGCCCGCGCCGACGGCGCGCCGGCCGGACCACTGGCGACGGCGCCCGCCCGGCGGTATCCATGGGGCATGGAGCTCCACGCCACCACTCCGCGGCGGTCCGCGTCGCCCATCGGCGCCACAACCGTGCTCGTCCTCGCGCTGGTGGCGGCGGCGTGTGGCGACGACGGCGGCGGCAACGGCAGCGGGATCGACGCCGCGAGCGGGCGACCTGACGCCGGCAGCGCCGGGCCCGACGCCGCCGCCACCGTCGACGCCGAGGCCGGGCTGCCGACCACCTGCGACGGCGCGTGTCGCGCCATGACCCTGACCGCGGCGTTCGGCGCGGTCAGCCACACCTTCGATCGCGCCTTCTACGGCCTGACCGTGGCCGGCGCCACCACCACCCTGTACGTCGAGGCCAGCCTCGGCGCCGCCGCCGGCTGCCCGACCGCCAGCTCACCCACGCCCGACTACACCTTCCGGCTGGCCAACCTGGCGCTGCCGACCTCGACCGCGTCGCTGCCGGCCAGCGGTGGCCTGATCGACTTCGTCGGCGATCTCCTGCCGACCGTGCCGACCGCCAGCGCGATGTCTACCTCCGTCATCCCGGTCGCCGCCAGCCTGTGCCCGACCTGCGTCGGCCAGCCGGCGCCGAGCGACCCCGACGGGCTGATCGCCGTCGACGTCGTCGCCACCTTCAGCGGCGCGGCCAGCGGCGTGGTCAGCGGGCGGGCCGTCGCCACCCACTGCGACAGCCTCGACGTGGTCGAGTAGCGCGGCCCGCGCGGCGGGCCTTCAGTCACCCAGCAGCAGGCCGGTGCCCAGCCCGGCGGTGCCGCCGCGCACCTCGGCCGTCTCGGCCAGCGACAGCTCGGCCAGCGGGCGCGGCCGCGACGGCGAGGTCGACGCCGTACGCATCGCCACGAACCACGGGCTATTGCCGCCCCGCGCGGTGGTGGCCTGGGCCGGAGCGAGCGGCGTGATCGACGGGACGGTCCTGGGCGTGCGGCGCTTCATGCCTCCGATCGTGCCGGGGCCAGGCCGGCGCGGCAACCACGTAGTGCCGACCCGGTCCCGATCGCGCCTACCTCGTCGCACACGGCGCGGCGAGCCTCGACACCGCCGGTGTACCCTGACCCCGTGAGCGACACGGTCCGGCACCAGTTCACCAGCGTCCCGGTCCGTCGGCTGTCGATCGAGGTCGTCGATGGCCCCGACCGCGGCGCCGTCGCCGACGGCCAGATCGTCACCATCGGCAGCGCCGACGGCAACACGTTGCGCCTGACCGATCGCGCGGTGTCGCGCTTCCACCTCGAGCTGCGGGCCGAACGCGGCGGCGTGGCGCTGGTCGATCAGGGCTCGACCAACGGCACGTTCGTCGGCGCGCTCCGGCTCGAGCGCGCCCTGATCCCCGCCGGCACCACCGTGCGCATCGGCGACAGCCAGCTCCGGGTCAGCGACGGCGGCACCACCGAGGTCGAGCTGCACGCGGCCGACGCCGTCGGCGGCGTGATCGGCCGGTCGCCGGCGATGCGGCGCCTCATGGCCCAGGTCGCGCGTGCCGCCCACAGCGACATCTCGGTCCTGGTCACCGGCGAGAGCGGCACCGGCAAGGAGCTCATCGCCCGCGCCCTGCACGACCTCGGCCCGCGCCAGGGCCGCCCGTTCGTCACCGTCGACTGCGGCGCGCTGCCGCCGACGCTGATCGGCAGCGAGCTGTTCGGCCACGAGCGTGGTGCCTTCACCGGGGCCGACCGCGCCCACGTCGGCGCGTTCGAGGCCGCCCACGGCGGCACCCTGTTCCTCGACGAGCTGGGTGAGCTACCGCCGGCGCTGCAGGCGACCCTGCTCGGCGTCCTCGAGCGCCGCGTCGTGCGCCGCCTCGGCAGCCGGACCGACACGCCGATCGACGTGCGGGTGGTGGCCGCGACCCACCGCGACCTGCGCGCCGAGGTCAACGCCGGCACCTTCCGCCTCGACCTGTACTACCGCCTGGCCGTGGTCACGCTCCACGCCCCGCCGCTGCGCGAGCGGCCCGACGACATCCCGCTCCTGGTCGAGCACTTCCTGCGCGACGCCGGCTGGGACCAGCCGGTGGCCGCGCTGATCTCGCCGGCGGCGATGCAGGCGCTGGCCTCGCTGCACCTGGCCGGCAACGTGCGCGAGCTGCGCAACCTGGTCGAGGCCGCGGTCGTCATGGGCGAGCCTGCGCTGCGCGAGCCGGCGCCGGGCGAGGTGGCCTCGGCGTCGCCGGTCGACGCGGCGCAGGCCGCCAGCCTGCGCGCCGACCTGGCGCTGCCGTACAAGGACGCGCGGGCCGGCTTGCTCGACGCGTTCGAGCGCGCCTACCTCGACGCCCTGCTGGCGCGCGCCGGGGGCAACGTGTCGGCCGCGGCCCGGCTCGGACGCCTGACCCGTTCGCACCTGACCGAGCTGATCGCCCGCCACCGCCGCTGACGACCTCGGCCACCGGCCCGCTCGAGCGGAGCCGGCGCCGATCACATCTCGCAGAACGCGGCGCAGCGGCGGAGGTTGGTCTCGCAGCTGGTGCTCATGGGATCGGCGCCGATGGCGATCGGGCCGTCGAGGGCGTCGGGCAGGAACGGGCAGCTGTAGGCGCAGCCGACCGCGGCGGCCGGGTCGAGCGGGCCGAACCCCTCCAGCTCGGCGCACGGCTGGCTGGTGAGGGTGACCCGGGCCAGCATGGGCACGTCGGGCGCGTTGGTGGTGAGCGGCGGGTGCGCCCGCACTTGCTGCCGCACCTCGGCGCCGATTGCGGCGAAGTCGGGGAACAGGCTGGCAGCGATCACCACCTGCTGGCAGAAGCGCCGCTCGAGCGGCACCAGCTCGCACCGCTCGGCCGCGGCGGTGAGCAGACTCTCGGCCCGGCAGCCCGGCAGCCCGGACCCGATCTCGATCAGGTCGATCACCACGTTGAACGCGTAGGTCCCGTCGGGGCGACGCTCGAGGTCCCGGGCCAGCACGAACTGCCCGCTACCGTCCTGGCAGGCGAAGCCGACCGACAGCGACGACTCGTCGGGCCCGAGCAGGATCTGGAGCCGGCGCTCCTCGGTACACGCGCCAGCGCCCAGCACCAGCACCAGCACCAGCCGGCGGCCCGTCACCGTCACGGCCCGATCTCCGTGTGGATGGGGGGCTCGTACACCGCCCACACCGTGACGCCGCCGACGACCGCGACCGCGCCGGTCAGCGCGATCCAGAACCACGGCCGCTGCCACACCGCGGGCCGCTTCAGCACGCCCCCATCGTAGGCCAGGTCGCGCACCAGGCGGGCCGCGTCGCCGTCGCGCCGCGCGCCCTGGGCCCGGACCACGCCATCGACGATGAGCGCGCCCTCGAGGGGCGCTCGCCCGTGCAGGGCGACGACGCGTGGCTCGGCGCCGAACCGGCCGATGAGCGCGGCGCCGGTGGCGTCGACCCGGGGCAAGCCGCGCCCGAGCCGGGCTCGCCACTGCTGCGCGGCCAGCGCCGGCGACGCCACCGGCTGCGCCAGCGTGAGCGGCGTGGGCGCCGCGCCGGGGTCGACGCGGATGCCGCGCCAGGCCGGGGTGTGGCCGTCGGCGTCGACGGCGACCACGTGTTCACCCGGGGCGAGCTCGACGCTGCACGGCAACACGCAGCCGCCCGGCCGCCCGTCGACGCTCAGGCGCGCGCCGGCCACGCCCGTCACCGCCACCCGCTGCCGCGGCGCCGCGCCGATCTCGGTGATGGCCTGGCCGATGACCTGCTCGACGTCGGGCGCGACCACCAGGTCGGGCAGCTCGAGGCCGAGGCTGGCCAGGCGGGCCGCGGCGGCGCGGGCCTCGACCTGGGCCAGCGCGCCCCACGCACACGCGGCCTCCAGCGTCAGCGCCCGCGCCGCCAGCGCCCGCTCCGCGCGAACCAGCAGGGCCGGCACGTCGACGCTGGCCAGGTCGGTCCGGCACGCGTCGAGCTCGCCGCGGGCGTAGGCGGCGCGGGCCCGGGTGACGACCTCGGCGCTGGTGTCGTCCGTCGTCGGCGTGGGTGATGCAGGCGGCACCAGCGGGCGCAGCTCGAGGCCCCGCACCACGGGCGCCCCCGCGCCGTCGGCCAGGACCGCCACCACCACCGGGTGCTTGGGGATGGGCGCGCAGGCGGCGACGCCGGCCGCGAGCACCAGCAGCGCGGCGGCGTGCCTGGCCGACGACGGTGAGGAGCGCGGGAGGGCCGGGTCCGTCATGCGTGGTACGATCTCGTCGGCGTGACCGAGCCATCGCCACGCTATCGCATCCTGCGCCGGCTCGGTCAGGGCGGCATGGCCGAAGTGTTCGAGGCCGAGCTGGTCGGCGAGCTCGGCTTCGTGCGCAAGGTGGCGATCAAGCGCCTGCTCGGCGACGCCGCCGCCGAGCCGGGCATCGCCGAGCGCTTCCTCGACGAGGCCCGCATCGCCAGCCGGCTGCACCACGCCAACCTGGTCGCGGTGCTCGACCTCGGCCTGCTCGACGGCCTGCCGTTCCACCTGCTCGAGCTGGTCGACGGCGTCAACGCGGCCCAGTTGCAGCAGCGCGCCGGCGGCACCCTGCCGCTGCCGGTGGCCCTGGCCGTCGTCGGCGAGGTCGCGCGTGGGCTCGACCATGCCCACCACGCCTGCGACGGCGCCGGCCTGCCGCTCGGCATCGTCCATCGCGACGTCAAGCCGTCCAACGTGATGGTGTCGTGGACCGGCGACGTCAAGCTGAGCGACTTCGGCATCGCCGTGGCGCGTGACCGCGCGGCCCAGACCGAGGCCGGCCTGGTCCCCGGCACGTCGGGCTACATGGCGCCCGAGCAGCGCCTGCGCGGGCAGCTCGACGGCCGCACCGACGTGTTCGCGCTTGGCCTGACCCTGCACGCGCTCCTGACCGGGGCCAGCCCGATGGCCGACGTCGCGGTCGAGATCGCCGCCCTCGAGGGGACCGAGCTGCCGCTCGATCCGGACCTGCCCGACGACGTGCGTGCCCTCATCGCCGGCGCCGTCCGGGTCGACCGCCGGGCCCGGCTCGACGCCGCCGGCTTCGTCGACGGCGCCGCCGCGGCGCTGGCCCGGCGCGGCGTCGGCGACGTGCGCGTGGTGGTGCGGGCGTTCGTGGCCGAGCACGGCCGGGCCGCACGCCCGGTCGGTGCGCTCGACCAGCTGCTCGGGATCGAGGTGGTGGCCGGCGCCCCGAGCGCGACCGGCGTGCAGCAGCTCGTCACCCGCGCCGCGCTCGCCACGCCCGCGCCGGACGGCCAGCGGCCGGCCGAGGCGCCGACGGTGGCGGTGCGTGGGCCACGTGTGGTGGACGAGGCCACGCCAGGCGGCGCCGCGCCGGCGACGACAGAGGACCCGGCGTTGCCACCGCTGCGGCGGCGCCGACGCGGCGCGCTGATCGGCGCCGGGCTGGTCGGGCTCGCCGCCGCCGCCGCCGCCGCCGTAGCCTTCGCCGCGCTGGGTGGTGGTGCCGGACCCGTCGCCTCGCGCGCCAGCGCCACCAGCGTCGACGCCGCCGTCACCCCCGGGCCGGTCGCGCGCGCCCAGATCATCGACGCGCCCGGGCCCGGGCCGGTCGACGCTGCGGAGATGGCCGTGGTGACCGTGGACGCCGCCGTGGTGGTCACCTCCCGGCGCGACCGTCGCGATGCCCGGACCGGGCCCGCGACGCGGCCCGACGCCGGCGCGGCGACGTCCGACCCCGGCGAGGTCGTCCCCGGCGCCGTCGGCTACCTGCAGATCGTGGGCGAGGCCAACGTCGGCGCGCGGGTCCTGGTCGACGGGCGCGCCGTCGGCTTCGCCCCCAACAAGCTGTCGGTGCCGCTCGGCCGGCACCGCGTCGAGCTGGTGCGCGCCGACGGCACCGCGCTGCCGGCGCAGGACCTCGAGGTCACCACCTTCCACACGTTCGCGCGCCCGGCCCGTCCGAGCTGGTGAACCAGCGCCCCGCACGGGTCAGCGCGCGAAGCAGTCGGCCAGGAACTGCATCACCGGCGGGGTCATGATGGTGTCGCCGTCCGCGCCGACGTGGTCGGTCACCTCCTCGTGGCTCAGGCCGGCGGCGTCGAGGGTCGTCGCCGCGATCCCGGCCGCGCGCAGCGCCGCCACGAACGACTCCTGGTTGGCGCGGCGCGCCTCCTGGCCGCGCACCACCACCAGCATGGGCGGGATACCCACGCCGGCGACGACGTGGCTGATGGGCGAGGCCTGGCGCTGGACTGCCGTGTCGGTCCCGAACGCGTTCTCGAAGATCTCACGCTGCCGCTCGTTGGCATCCAGCAGCGACGCCGGGATGTCGTAGGCGTCGATGTCGAGGGATCCGGTGCAGCGGATGCGATCGAGGCCGAGGCCGTGCGCGCCGAGGTACGCCGGGTCGGTCGAGACCAGCGCCGCCAGGTGGCCACCGGCCGAGTGACCGAACACCGCCATCCGGTCCGGGTCGAGCTCGAGCTCGGCGGCGTGGGCCAGGATCCAGGCCAGCGCCGCGCCTACGTCGGTCGGGTGGTCGGGGAACATGACCCGCGCCGGATCGGTCGACGGCGTGTCGGGCGACAGGCGGTAGTTGATGCTGACCACGGCCCAGCCGGCGGCCTGCCACAGCGGCACCTTGTCCCTCAGGCCCTGCGACTTGTCGCCGATGGCCCAGCCGCCGCCGTGGATCCACACCACCACCGGCGCGGCCGGGCAGCCCGGGCTGCGCACCATCGGGTACACGTCGAGGCTGGTCAGGTTGGGATCGACGCCGGGGTAGGCCGCGTACGCCAGCTCGAGCTGAGGCGGCCCGGGCACCGCCGGGCAGGCCGGGTCGGCGTCGGCCAGGTTGGCGTCAGGGGTGGCCGGCTGGTCGTCCCGGAGCAGGCCGCAGCCCGCGGTGGTGCCGAGCAGGGTCAGGGCGACGATCCAGCGCAGGGGAGACGGGTTGGAGCGGGTCATGTGCACCCGTGCTGCACGGCGTGGACCAGCCCCCGCCGTCGCGACGACGCCGGGTTACGCCGACGACCTGACCGCTCGAGCGGACAGGTGTCGCCCGCGCCGGTCAGGTCCGGACCCGACACCGCGGCCCGCGGCGGTCACGGACGCGGCCGCGGCACGTCGTCGATCCACAACCAGCCGGCCACCGCGGCCGTGACCGCCGCGCTGGCGAAGCCGCCGATGGCCAGGCCGCGCCAGGTCGCGCGTCCGTCGCGGGCGTCGCTGTACGTGCCCAGCTCGGCCTCGGTCCACGGCCGGGTCGACAGCACGCCTCGCAGGTCGGACGCGCGCTCGGCCTGCACGGCGGCCCAGCCGGCGGCGCCGGCGCCGAGCGCCGTGAGCGCGGCCGCACCCACGCCGACCCAGCGCGCGGCCCGGCGCCGCGGCGACACCCGCAGCGCCAGCTCGAGCCGGCGCGCCTGCCCCGGCGCCAGCGTCAGCACCTCTTCGACGCCGAGGCGCCCACGCGCGCCGGCCCACACCCGATGTCGCCCCGGCGCCAGCTCGATGACCCCGGCGCCGCTGCCGCGCAGCACGCCGTCGATGGCCAGGGTGGCGCCGGCCGCGGTGGCCACCGTCAACCGGGCCGGGCGCGGCGTGGGCCGGGCCTCGACCACCACCAGCCGGTCGGCCACCGCCACCACGTCCAGCGTGCTGTCGTCGTGCCCTGGCGCGCTCACCACCACCGCGTGCGACCCCGGCGCCACCTCGCGCACCAGCGGCAGCGGCGCCGCGGCGGCGCCGTCGAGGCGGGCCTGGGCCCCGGCCACCGTCGACCACACCAGGACCTGGGTCGGCACCGCCATCGTCGTCGCCGTCGCGGCAGCGCCCGGGTCGACTTCCACATCATCAAGGGCATGGGGCACGCCTGGCCGCCCAACCCCAGCATCGCCCCGGCCATCAGCGGGCCGACCAGCGACGCCATCGACGCCACCGACGCCAGCTGGGCCTTCTTCGCCGGCGTGTGAGCGCGCGCGCCGCCGCGCCGGCGCGGTGCGGCTGACCGCGCTACGGTGCCGGCATGGCCCACCGCTTGACCAGCGCCACCATCGACGACGAGGCCACGCTGCGCGCCCTGCTGGGTGAGCCGTCGCCGGTGGTCGCGTCGAAGGTGATCGATCACCTGACGGCGCCGACCCGCCGCTTCATCGAGCAGTCGCCGCTGGTGTGCCTGGCCACCAGCGACGGCGCCGGCACGTGCGACGTCAGCCCACGCGGCGACCCGCCCGGCTTCGTGCGGATCCTCGACGCGCGCACGCTGCTGATGCCGGAGCGGCCGGGCAACCGCATCGCCGACTCGCTGCGCAACATCCTGGTCAACCCGCACGTCGGCCTCCTGTTCGTGTTGCCCGGCCTGGGCGAGACCTTTCGCGTCAACGGCCGGGCCACGCTGACGACCGACGCCGCGCTGCTGGCGCCGAGCGCGATCGAGGGCAAGCCGCCGCGCCTGGGCATCCTGGTCGACATCGACGAGGCGTACACCCAGTGCCCCAAGGCGTTCCTGCGCTCGGCCCTGTGGGACCCGTCGCGGTTCCTGCCGGCCGACGCCATCCCGACCAGCGGCGAGATCCTGCGCGCCATCCACGGCGAGTCGTTCGACGCCGAGGGCTACGACTGCGCCCGCGCCGAGCGTTACGCCCGGCGCGAGGGGTTCTACTGAGCGCTGGCCGCCGACGCCCCGGTCAGTCTTCGACGCAGACGGTGCGATCGACGAACGGGCAGCTGTACTGCATCGCGTAGTGCAGGCCGGCCAGGCATGGGCTGCCGTTGGTGACCTGGTGGTGGTCGATCCGCTCGTCGAGGCACACGTCCCGGTCACCACACTCGGCGATGGCGCGGAACCCCGCCGGGCAGGTTCGGGCCAGCACCGTCGCCTCGTCGTCGGGAACCGGGTTGTGGTCGCCGACGCCCTCGCACAGGTAGCGGGTCGGTGAGGAGTTGCACTGGTACGAGCCGAGCGGCTCGAGGTGTTCGGCGCAGCCCGCGGTCGAGGTCAGTGGCTGCTCGATCCGGGTGTGCAGGCAGGTCAGGGTCGCCGCCTCGCTGATGCCGGCCACACACACGTTCTGGCGCTGGTAGCAGGTGCCGCACTGCTGATCGATGGTGAACCCGGCCGGCACCGTCAGCGTGGTCAGGACCGGCCCCTGGTCGTCACGGCAGTCGCTCCCGAGCGGCCCGGACTGGGCGCCGGGCAGCTTGACGTGACGGAGCACCCGGAAGATCACCTGCGGGTTACACACCCCGAACGGCGGACAGCGCTGCAGTCGCAGGAACTCGTAGTCGTCGATGGTCAGCTTGCGGGCCTGGACCCGGCCGGCCACCCGCAGGTACTGGTCGAACCTGGTCGCGGTGTCGTCGGTGCCCACCGCCTCGAAGGTGCCATCGGTGTTCATCACCGCGGTCGCGCGGATGGGCCGACCGCCGCCGGCCTCGTCGCGCCGGCAGGTGATGTTGACCGGACCGGGGTTGTCGCCGGTCAGGTGGCACAGGACCTGCTCGTTGTCGTCGGCGCCCGCGGTCTGGAGCGGCTGGGTCACGGATCCCGGCCCGGCCTCCTCGGTGACGACGTCGAGCGTGACCAGGGTCTCGAGATCGACCGCGCCGCGCGGCAGGTAACCATGGCGACCACCCGCGCGCTCGGCGTACGCGAGCAGCTTGGCGAACGCGACCGGCCCGACGTAGGGCAGCGCGTCGAGGTCCTCGACCGAGGCGATGGCCACGTCGTCGGCGGTGGCGAAGCGGCGGTCGGCGCCGGCGCGTGCGCCCTCGATGCTGCGGATGGTCGACTCCGCCAGGCCGGCCTCGATGAGCTGGGCGTGGGTGGCGCGATTGGCCATCGCCAGCACGACGCGGCCATCGGCGGCGCCGTCGGCCTTGCCATCGAGGGTGAAGGGATCGTCGATGCCGTCGATCTCGTCGTCACCACCCACGCAGCCGGTGGAACCAGCAAGGAGGAGCATCGCCAGCAGTCCGAGAGCGCGCGTCTTCATGCGGAGCCCTGGCAGCAAGGCCGGTGCCATCGGGGCGCTCGGTCGGTGCACACGTTCTCGGCCGGTTGCACGTGGGTTTGCGCCACGCGACGGGAAGGTCGAGCGGCCAGGTGGCCGCCGCACCTGCCGGCGGCTGTACACGAAGCGTCGTCGCCGGTGGCGCCGCAGGCACAGCGTCGCCGGCGCCTGCTGCCAGTGGCTGCAGTGGCTGCACCTGCAACCGCAGCAACAGCAACAGCAACACCAACAGCAACAGCAACAGCAACAGCAACACCAACACCAACACCAACACCAACAGCAACACCAACAGCAACACCAACAGCAACACCAACAGCAACAGCAACAGCAACAGCAACAGCAACAGCAACACCAACAGCAATAGCAACACCAACAGCAACAGCAACAGCAACAGCAACAGCAACAGCAACACCAACAGCAACAG
>JAGPCO010000158.1 GCA_018058095.1 Kofleriaceae bacterium | reverse complement strand
GCTACGCGCGCAATGGCGACGACTGGGACTTCAATCGCGATGGCCGCATGGGGGGGCCTGCGACCACCGTCCTGGTCGACACGTCGCCGCTGCTCAAGGAGTACACGCACTTCTGGCCAGATGCGCTTCGGGCGGTCGGTGCCGACGGCGACCTTCCGCTCGGGATTCCAGGCGTGTGTGCTCCTGGCGCCGATGGCGCGTGCCGCCCGAGCGGCGGCGGCGCGCTCGCCGCCGTGCCCATCGACGCCGATGGTTCCGGCCGTGTCAGCAACGTGTACGCCTACGTGCCGTACCTGCATGCGGATGATGGTCGCTACTACCCGGACCAGGCCAGCCTGACCGAGGACGTCGACAACACCACCGTGACCTCGTGGTCGCCCTTCAGCCGAGGCGTGTCCTTCGCTGGCAGCGCCACGGGCGAGGCCGCCGCCGCCACGACGGTCGTCGGCACCAGCCCGCGCGTGCTCCTGGTCTTCCCCGACTACACCGGTCGGCTCAACTTCCGTCACTTCAACCCGAAGTCGCCAGGCTCCGCGCCGTGGCAGCCCATTCCCAACTGGCCTGCGGGCGTCAACGCCCGCCACGCCTCGATCGCCACCACCGGCGCAGCGTGGGGCGGCAACGTGCTGGTGATGTGGCAGGACATTTCGCGGCCGACGGCCACCTCACCGAACGTCTGGGAGTCCTGGTTCGACCCGATCGCGCAGACCTGGTCTGTGCCGACCTTGTCGCCGCTGGTAAGCTACTTCACACCAGGCGTTGCGGTGGGGCCGGATAGCACCCTGTATGCAGTGACACTCGAAGAGGCGACTCTCAAGACCCAAATCCACCGCCGAATCGTCGGTGGATCCTGGGCTGCGGTCGTGGACAACGGCTCGACCGTGACGGCATCCAGATTCGACAGCTCCGTTCTCACCGTAGACAACGCCCTGACCGGCAGACTGAACCTGGTGTTCGTTCCGCTCCGGGACGGAGCGGGGAACGTCTTCAGCGACGGCAGCGCGCAGATGAACGTCTTCTACACGACGATCGGAGTCGCAGACGAGAACCCGCAGACCACTTGGCACTACCGACGAGCGACCCAACAGGGCTATGTGAGCCCAACGACGTTCCAGCTGACAGGTTGGTCCCTTCGCCTGCAAGGAGGTATCGATCGGCCGCAACCCGGTCACAGCGTCGCGGCAACCCGACGATGGCGTGACGTGTCGATCTTGTACTCGGCGATCGACTTCAATGCCGTCACGCTGCGTGCCGCAAAGTACGTCCCCTACGCCAACGGGATCGTGCTTGGCGCCACAGGCCACACCGACCACAACGACGCCGGGACGATCGCCGCCAACATGTGCGCCTCCAACTGGCGGCTCGTATACGGCGACGACGCGAGTTGCTACTGCGCAAGCCGTTCGCTATGCCCCTCCCCGGCGGCAAGGATGGCCCCAGCGGCCGATTCGGGCCCGTGCCCCGCGCCATGACTTCGACGTCCAGCTCCAGACGCTCCAGACCCGTGCGCCTGGCCGCCAGCGTGAGCCTCGTGTTGGCGGCGTGCACAGGGCCAGCCGCGACGCCCATCGACGCCCGCGCGGACGCGACTGTGGATGCCAGTCTGTGCCGCGATGGCGATGCCGGCTGTGATTCGCCGCCGCCGATGGAGATCGTGTTCGAGTGGGACAAGGCCGTCGGCCGTCCACCGGATGGATACTTCGATCTCCATGTTTCATCGGCCCACAAGGTTGGCGCCTTCCTCGTCGTAAACACCGACCGCTGGCTCGGGACGACTGACCTCGCAGGCGAGTCAGTTCGGCTGTACGCGAACTTCCTCAACTGGTCCTTGAGGCTGGTTGCAACGTCACCTCCTGACCGCATCGCCGGGATGCAGGACCAGACCGTCCGTGAGTACGACCTCGACGACCCCAGTCAGCCAGTCTGGTCCTACCAGGAGCAGTGGCTGAATCCAGGTGCGGTATTCACCGCTCTACACTCTGGTGGAGCCGACCTCTATGTGGCGGCTCTCCCAGACTTCAAGCTCATCCGCTTTGATCGCGCCGGAGTTCACACCGGGACCACACCAATCCCGTTCAACGACAACGTGTCCTTCCCGCCGATCGTATTCCCCGAACACTTCTTCCTCGGATCTTCTGGGCGACCCGCTGGCTCGTCCTGCATCACTCGCGTCGAGTTCAGCGACGGCAGCACGAGCGCCGGAGCGCCCACCACCAGCGAGTGCTCGCTCATGCGCTCTACCGATGGCTTCTGGGCGGCGGTCCGTCAGCCGTCCGGCACCCAGACCATCCTGCGCATGGACCCCGAAGGCAACGAGATCGAGCCACGGCTCGAGGGCGCGTCGATCTACACGCGCACCGCGGTGGAGTGGGGCGACTACCTGCTGCAAGCGACCCGACGAGGGGTCATCGTCAAGGACCAGAACGCGATCCAGGACGGGACGTTCGCGTTCCTGGCCTTCTCTCCCGACCAGTACATCGGCGACGAGGTCTTTGTCGTCGCCGATGGCCTCGACGCCTGGGTAATCTACAAGCTTGTCGGCCCCGACGAGGTCCACATCCAGAAGCTGGTCTACCCGCCCGCCTTCAGGCCGCTGCGGCAGTAGCGGCCGCCTGGGCCCAATCCGATCCCGACGCGGCGTGACGCACCGCGCCAGCACGGGCCGCGGCGCGATCGCCGCCGCCGTCGATTGACACCCCGCGAAGGCGGGCAGGAAACTGCCGCCACATATGCGTATCGGCGTCCCCAAAGAGATCAAGACCCAGGAATACCGCGTCGGCATGACCCCGGCTGGCGTGGCCACGCTCACCCTGCGCGGGCACAAGGTGATGATCGAGCAAGGCGCGGGCCTGGGCTCGAGCATCCCCGACGAGGCCTACGTCAAGGCCGGCGCGACGATCGTCCCGACCAAGGAGGACGTCTGGGGCCAGGCCGACATGGTGGTCAAGGTCAAGGAGCCTATCGCGCCCGAGTTCCCGCTGATGCGGAAGGACCAGGTGCTGTTCACCTACCTGCACCTGGCGGCGGCGCAGGAGCTGGGCAAGGAGCTCCTCAGCCGCGGCGTCAACGGCGTCGCCTACGAGACGGTCGAGCCGACCCCGGGTGACCTGCCGCTCTTGACGCCGATGAGCGCGGTGGCCGGCCGCATGGCGGTCCAGGCCGGGGCGCACCACCTCGAGCGCGAGCGCGGCGGCAAGGGCGTGCTGCTCGGGGGCGTGCCCGGCGTCAAGCGGGGCCGGGTCGCCATCATCGGCGGCGGCGTGGTCGGCGCCAACGCCCTCAAGATCGCGGTCGGCCTCGGCGCCGCGGTGACGGTGCTCGACGTCAACCTCAAGACGCTGGCCTACCTCGACGACATCTACGGCGGCCGCATCTCGACCCAGTACTCCGACCCGGTCAACATCGAGCGCTGCGTGCTCGAGTCCGACCTGGTCATCGGCGCGGTGCTCATCGCCGGCGCGCGCGCGCCGCGGCTGGTGACCGAGCAGCACGTCAAGGCGATGGAGCCGGGCTCGGTCATCGTCGACGTGTCGATCGACCAGGGCGGCTGCTGCGAGACGGCGCGGCCGACCACGCACGACAAGCCGACCTACCTGGTGCACGACGTCATCCACTACGGCGTGGCCAACATGCCGGGCGCGGTGCCGCGCACGTCGACCTACGCGCTGACCAACGCCACCATGCGCTACGTCGCCCGCCTGGCCGACCTCGGCCTCGAGGGCGCCATCAAGGCCGATCCAACGTTCATGTCGGGCCTCAACACGTACAAGGGCACGGTCCCGCACGCCGCGGTGGCCGAGGCCCTCGGCGTGGCGCACACGCCGTACAAGGCGTGAGCGGGGCAGCAACCCCCTGAAATCATGACGACTCGCCCCAGCGATCTCCCGACGGCGCAGGGCGGGAATCCCGGGCGGTTCGGGCCGGTTACCGTCAGCGAATGATGGCCCGGCGACCGAGTCAGCGCACCGAGTTCGAGCGCCAGGCGCTGGTGCATCTCAACGCGCTGTACGGCGCCGGTTACCGGCTGACGCGTAACCCGCGCGACGCCGAGGACTTGGTGCAGGACACGCTGGTGCGGGCGTACCGGTTCTGGGACTCGTTCCAGGCCGAGTCCAACTGCAAGGCCTGGCTGCTGCGCATCCTCACCAACACCTTCATCAACGAGTACCAGCGCAAGAAGCGGTCGCGGCAGGTGCTCGACGCCGCCAGCGCCGAGCAGGACGCGGTCGGAGGCGTCCTGGTCGACGCCGACGCCCACACCCAGCGCGACCCCGAGCGCCTCTTGCTCGAGCGCAGCGTGTCGGACGACGTGCAGCGCGCGCTCGACGAGCTGCCCGAGGACTTCCGCATCGCCGTGGTCCTGTGCGACGTGCAGGGCCTGTCGTACAAGGAGATCGCCGACATCATGGGCTGCCCGGTCGGGACGGTGATGAGCCGCCTGTTCCGCGGCCGCCGCCTGCTCGAGACCAAGCTGCGCGACTTCGCCGTACGCGAGGGTTACCTCAAGCCCGAGCGCGCCGACGCCGCCGCGGCCGCCGCCACCGCCACCACGTCCGACCAGGACCCGATCGACCTCGCGGCCTACCGCGCGGGTAAGGGTCGCACCACCGAGGGATCCCGATGAACGCGCAGTGTCGCCGCAACGAGATGCCGCCCGAGCTGGTGGCCATGGCCTACCTCGACGACGAGCTGGCGCCCGAGGAGCGGCGCGAGCTGGAGCTACACGCGCTCGAGTGCGCCGACTGCCGCGCGCTGATCGACAGCGAGCGCGAGCGCCAGCAGGCCCGGGTCGCGCTGCTGGCGGCGCCGGCCGCGCCCGACCTGCTGCGGGCCCGTATCGGCCGCGTGCTCGACGCCGAGGACCAGGCGAACCGCACGGCCGCGCGCTGGCGCTGGGCCCTGCCCGGCGCCGCCATCGCCGCCGCGGCCGCCGCGCTGGTGGTGTTCACGGTCGGCGCGGTCGGCACCAACCACACGCCGGGCGCGACCGCCGGGCAGGTCGCGCAGGTGGCGCCGCTGGCCGCACGCCCGGTCATCGAGGTCCAGGGCGCCGGCACGGTCCAGGGCGCCAGCATGCGCCTGGTCGGGGTGCGGCCGGCCTCGTTCCTCGACCAGCCGGCGGCGCAGATGTTCTACGAGCTGGCCCTGGGTGGCCGCCGGCACCAGGTCATCGGCTACGTGCTGCGCCAGGCGCCGCCGCAGATCCGCGCCGGTCAGCGCCACGTCATGGGCGGGCGCGAGCTGTTCGTGGCGATCACCGGCGGCGGCCAGGGCCCGGGATTCGCCGCGGTCAGCCACGTCGACGCCGATCAGGTCGGCTACGTCTTCACCTCGCCCGACCTCAGCGCGGCCCAGCTGCTGACCGTGGTGACCCAGGCCGACCTGATCACCCACGCCAGCGCCGCGCCGTAGCCGCCAGCGCCAGGTGGAGCGGTGTGGGCAAGCCCCGCGGTCGCTTATCGAAGCGCCTATCTAGGCGCCGCGCCGCCTGATGCGACGGCGCGATCGACGTTATGATCGGCGTCCGGGGGACCATGAGCGACGTGCGCCGAATCCTGCTGATCGATCCCGATCTTGCCTTCGCCCAGCGCCTGACCCAGGTGCTGGCGCCCTACCACGTCGACGTCGTGACCATCCCCGACGGCGCCGAAGCGCTCGGCCGGGTCACCGAGATCGGGCCAGCCGCGCTGGTGATCGCGGTGGAGGAGCCGGAGAAGCTCGGCTACGCGCTGTGCAACAAGGCCAAGAAGGGCGTGGCTGCCAGCCTGCCGGTGGTGCTGGTCACCACCACGGTCACCGCCCAGGGCTTCGCCAACCACCGCCGCCTCAAGATCCACGCCGACGAGTACCTCGACAAGCGGACGCTGTCCGATGACGAGCTGCTCGGCAAGATCGACAACCTGATCAACCTGGGCGAACCGGCCGCGCCTGGCGATGAGGAGCCGGTCGAGCTCGACGACGTGCCGGTCGAGCTCGATGACGACGACGTGCTGGTCGAGGACTCGCGGGCCGAGCTGCGGATCCCCGACGACTTCGTCGACCCGAGCGCGCTGGCCCGGCCGCCCGGCGCCGACCGCGGGCTCGATCTCGAGACCGACGCCGCCTTTGCGGCGCTGATGGACGACCCCGACGCGGCGGCCGAACCCGCGCTCGACCTGGCCGGCGCGCCGTCGGCGGTGGCCGACGAGCTCCCGGTCGAGGTCATGGCCGACGGCGACGACCTCGAGGCCATCCCGGTCGAGGTCGGCGATGGCAGCCTGCCCGACGACCTGGTCGAGATGGGCGACGGCGCTGCGCCGCTCGACGCCGCCACCAGCGAGCTGGCGATCACCGGCGGTGACCTCGACGCTGTGCCCGAGCCGGTGCCCGACCCGCGGCCCCTCACCACCCCGGCGCCGTTCGACGCGCCGGCGGCCGACGCCACCAGCCTGGCCGCGCCGGTCTACGTCGACGCCAGCCCGGCGCCGGCCCAGGCCGACGCCGCGCCCGAGCCGGCCGCGCCCGAGCCGGCCCCACCCGAGCCGGCCCCGCCCGAGCCGGCCCCGCCGGTGATGCTGATCGAGCCGCCGGCCCTCGCCGCCGAGGCCACGGTCATCGGCATCGGCGCGTACGTGGCCCCTTCGCCGGCGGCGACGCCCGAGCCGGCGGCCGCGAGCGAGCCGCCCGCCCCGGCCCCGGCCGAGCCGGTGGCCGCGAGCGAGCCGGCGGCCGCGAGCGAGCCGGCCACGCCTGCGCCCCCGACCCCGGCGCGCCGCGGGCGGCAGTCGGTGCCGCCGCCCATCCCCAGCAGCGTCGCACCGGTGCCAGCGCCGGTGCCGACGCCCGTGCCGGTCCCGGCGCCGCAGGCCGCCGCCGCCCTCGACCTCGGCCTGGAGGAGGTCGCGGCCCGGGCCGACGCCGAGCAGTCGGGCGTCCACGACCGCAGGACCCTGCAGCGGATGCACGTGCTCGAGCGCGAGAACGCCCAGCTCAAGGCCGAGGTCGAGCGCGCGCGCCAGGAGCCCGCCAGCGGCCGCGTCGGCGGGCGCGAGCGCGAGTTCCTCAACCTGCGCGAGCTGCTGTCGGCGCGCGACCGCGAGCTGCTCGAGGTGCGCGAGGAGGTGGCCGAGCGCGACAAGCAGGTGGCCGACCTGCGCGAGCGGCTGCGCCAGGCGCAGCACACCCGGACCACGCTCGAGGGCAAGAACCTCGAGCTCGAGCAGCGCCTGTTGCACGACGCCGACCAGGCCGAGGCCGCCCTGACCGGGCAGCGCGCGGCCGAGGCCCGGGTCGCCGAGCTGACCGCGCAGCTGGAGGACGCGCACGGGCGCGCCGCCGCCGTCGCCGCCGAGCTGGCCGCGGCGAGCCAGGCGGTCGAGGCCGAGCGCAGCGCGCGCGCGGCCGAGGCGCGCCGGCTGCACGCCGATCTCGACCAGGCCAAGGCCGACGGCGCCGCCGCGGCCCAGCGCGCGGCCGACGGCGCGCGCGACGAGCTGAGCCGCCAGCACCAGGCCGACGTGGCCCGGGTCGCGGCCGAGCACAGCGCCGCGCTCGCCGCGGGGGAGCAGCGCACCCGCCACGACCTGGCGGCGCTGGCCGAGCAGCACCAGCACGCGCTGGCCGCGGCCGACGAGCAGGCCCAGCGCGCGCTGGCCGCCGCCCGCCAGGAGCACCAGCGCGACCTGGCGACCCGCGCCGACGAGCACCAGCGCGCGGTCGGCGCGCAGGCCGAGGAGCACCAGCGCCAGCTGGCCGAGCTGGGGCGCGACCACGAAGGCGCGCTGCAGCAGGCGGTGGCGGCCGCGGCCCATGCCGCCGCCGACGAGCAGGCCCAGCTGCGGGCGAGCCACGCGGCCGAGCTCGAGGAGGCGGCCCGGCGCGAGCGCGCCGCGCTGGCCGCGGCCGAGGAGGCCCACGCTGCCGCCCTCGCCGCCGCCGTGAGCAAGCGCGACGACGAACACCGTCGGGCGTTGACCACCGCCGCCGCCACCCACGCCGAGGTGATGACCCAGCTGCGGACCGATCAGGCGGCGGCGCTGCGCGGCGCCGACGAGCAGGCCCAGCGCCAGCGCCAGGCCGACCAGGTCGAGCACGAGTCGCGGCTTGGCCAGGTCCGGGCCGAGCACGAGGCGGCCCTGACCGCCGCCCGCGACGAGGCGGCCCAGCTCGAGCGCGGCCTGTCCGGCGCGCGTGATCAGCTGCGGCGCCTCGAGGGCGACCTGGCGGCGACCCGTCAGCAGCTGGCCGGGCGCGACGCCGAGCTGGCCGCGGCGATCGCGGCGGTGGCCGACCGCGATGCCCGCCTGGCCCAGCTGCGCGGCGAACTCGACGCCATCGAGGCCGAGAACACCGGCTACCAGGAGCAGGTCCTCAAGGCCTACCAGAAGATCAAGACCGACGAGGCCATGGTGGCTCGGGCCAAGAAGGCGATGGCCATCGCCCTCACCGCGCTCGACCAGGACAAGGCCTAGCAGGTCGCTGCGAAACGCCGCGCCGCGGCGTGCCCGTGCTCGACCTGGGCGCCGCTGGCGCCAGGCGCCGCGGCCACGGGACAGCCACGGCCACGAGGCGGGTCAGGGACCGGCGTCCGGCCTACTCGCTGTCGATGAGCCCGCGCATGAGCATGCGGCACAGGTACCGCATGGCCTCGAAGCGCGGCATGCCGGACACGTCGAGCAGCTCGTCAAAGCTGCACACGCCGTCGATCCGCGACAGCAAGAAGGCGGCCCGGGCCGACATCACCTCGCCCGCCAGGAGGTGCATGGCCCGGCTCAGCCGCGGTCGCCGGTTGAGGTCCCCCAGGTACTGCTGGTAGACCGCCTGGATCCGCGCCTGCTGGCTGTGGATGAGCTTCTGCGCCACCGCGCTGTCGGGATCCTCGTCGAGGGCGGCGTCGATGGCGACGACCGCCCGCTCGTTGTCGCCGCTGACCGCGGCCGACTTGGCCAGCTCGAACAGGGCGTGGATGCGGCGGCGGGCCCGCTCCGATGGGGTCTCGCTGGCCGGCGCGACCCGATCGACCTCGGTCAGCAACCGAAGGCGTTGTTCCCCGGTCCGGGTCCGCGCCGGCGACAGCTCGGCGGTGGCGTCGATGGTCGCGCTGGCCAGGGCCGCCGCGACCGGGGTCAGCTCCACGGTCGACTCGCCGGTGCTGGTGCGAGCACGCGACGCGGCGTCACCGGCGCTGGTGCGCGCGGCCGCCAGGTCGCTGGCGAGCTGGGCCGGCGACAGGTAGTCGTCGAGGTCGAGCGAGAGCGCGCCGATGCCGCCGAGGTCGCGGGTGGGGCGAGCCTCGACCTCGTCGTCGTCGTCCCCGTCCTGGCGATCGCGTGCCCCGCCGTCGTCGATCGCCTCCCCCATGGCCGGACCGAGCCCGAGGTCGTCGGCGGCCGGGTCGAAGTCGAGATCGAGCGAGCCCGGCGGGGCGGCCGCGGCCGCGGTCGCGGCCGGCATCCCGGGCAGCTCGAGCTCGGCGAACGCGTTGCTCGCGGCGGCCGGGGCCGGCGCCTCGGGGGTGCGGATGCTCACCTTGAGCTGCGGCGGCGGGTTGCTCGGGCGCCGGCGCGGCTGCACGAAGCCGAGCCCCCGCGTGGTCTCCGCGGTCGGCTCGTTGGCGCCGAAGAACTCGCTGGCGGCGGCGCCGAGCGCCATGCGCGGCTGGTACTCCTTGGTCGCCTCCTCGAAGCTCGGCTCGCTCGGCTCGGTCCGGGCCCGGCCGGCCACCAGCTCGACCGTCGGCGCCGCGTGGCGCCCGAAGCCCACCCCGGCCCGCTCGTCGTCGAGGCTCCAGCCCTCGTCGATGACGTGCATGACCGGCTGGGCCCGCCCTGGCGGCCCGGGTGGGTCGCCGAAGTCGAGCTCGACGTCGTAGTCGTCGGGAGCCCCGGTCAGGCCGAGCGGCACCCGGTCCGGCGCGCCCCCGCTGATGACTTCGTAGTTCTGGCGCACGTAGTCGACGTAGCCGAGCGCGCGGGCCTCGGTTGGATCGTGGCCGAGCACCTCCTCCCACGCCAGCAGCGCGCCATCGAGATCGCCCCGGCCATACGCGGTCAGGCCGATCTCGATCAGGCGCTCGATCTCGGACGGTGCGGCGCGCGCGGACATACCGACCCCGGTCAGGCCCCGCGGGTCTTGGAGACCACGCCGCGGAACATGTTGAGGGTGCGGGCCAGGGCCTCGCTGGCCTCGGTCAGGGCGGTCAGATCCTTGGCCGCCAGCGCGCCGCGGGTGCGCTCGACCACCGCCCGCGCCTTCTTGACCGCGTCCTGCCCGAAGTCGCTGCCGCTGATGATGCTCGACACCTGCGGGAACAGCTGCTCGATCTCCTCGAGCTGCTTCTCGGCCTGGTGGCGCGCCTTCTCGAACTCCTGGCCGGTCCGGACCTCGACCATGTAGTCCTTGTTGGCGTCGATCATCTTCTTGATCTCGTCCTCGGTCAGGCCCGAGGTCGCGGTCACGGTGATCGACTGCTCCAGGCTGGTCTCGAGGTCCTTGGCGCGCACGGCGACGATGCCGTCGGCGCTGATCTGGAAGGTGACCTCGATCTCGACCTCGCCGCGCGGGGCCCGGCGCAGGCCGTTGAGGACGAACTCGCCGAGCAGCTCGTTCTCCTCGGCCCGGTCGCTCTCGCCCTGCAGCACCAGGATCTTCACCGAGGTCTGGTTGTCCTTGACCGTGGTGAACACGTGCGACTGCTCGGTCGGCACGGTCCGGTTCTGCTCGATCAGCTTGTGGAAGTAGCCGCCGACGATCATGATGCCGAGCGAGTGCGGGGTCACGTCGAGCAGGAGCACGTCGCTCTTGTCGTCGACCAGCGCCGCGCCCTGGATGGCGGCGCCGAGCGCGACCACCTCGTCGGGGTGCACCCCCTTGCACGGCTCGCGACCGAAGAACTCGGCCACCACCTGCTGCACCCGCGGCATGCGGGTCATGCCGCCGACCAGGATGACCTCCTCGATGTCGCCGGCCTTGATCTCGGCGTCCTCCAGCGTGCGCGCGCAGATCTCGACGGTGCGATCGACCAGGTCGGCGGTCAGCTCCTCCAGCTTGTCGCGGGTGAGCGTGGTCTGCAGGTGCAGCGCCTCGTTGCGCCCGGTCGAGATGATGAACGGCAGGTTGATCTCGGTCTCGCGCACGGTCGACAGCTCGCACTTGGCCTTCTCGGCCACGTCCTTGAGCCGCTGCAGCGCCATCTTGTCCTTGCGCAGGTCGATCTTGAACTCGCGCTGAAAGTTGCCGATCAGCCAGTCCATGATGCGGCGGTCGAAGTCCTCGCCGCCGAGGAACGTGTCGCCGGCGGTCGACACCACCTCGAACACGCCGTTGCCGATCTCCAGCACCGAGATGTCGAAGGTACCGCCGCCGAGGTCGTACACCGCGACCTTGCGCTCCATGACCCGGCCAAAGCCGTAGGCCAGGGCCGCCGCGGTCGGCTCGTTGATGATGCGGATGACGTCGAGGCCGGCGATGCGGCCGGCGTCCTTGGTGGCCTGGCGCTGGCCGTCGTTGAAGTACGCCGGCACCGTGACCACCGCCTTGGCCACCTCCTCGCCGAGGTACTCCTCGGAGATCATCTTCATCTCCTGCAGGATGTAGGCGGAGATCTCCGGAATGGAGAAGACCTGGTCACGCAGCATGATGCGGACGTCGTCGTGCGGGCCCTCGACGATGCGGTACGGGACGGTCTCGAGCGAGGTGCGCACCGCGGCCGAGCCCCACTTGCGGCCGATGAGGCGCTTGGCCGCGTACACCGTGTTCTCGGCGTTGGTGATGGCCTGCCGCTTGGCGATGTGGCCGACCAGCCGCTTGCCGTTCTCGGCGATGCCGACCATCGACGGCGTCGTCTTGTAGCCGCCCCGATTGGGGATGACCACCGGCGTGCCGTCCTCCACGATCGCCACGCAGGAGTTCGTGGTGCCCAGGTCGATGCCGATCACCTTCTCGGAAGCCATCGCCCCTATTGTCCCCAGAAACCGTCACCCCCCGCCACTGTTTGGCCGGCTTTTCCGCGCCAGCCGCCCGTCCTAGGCGCTGCGCAGCTCGGCTAGATCCTTGCGGATCTCGGCCTGGAGGATGTCGCTCTCGATGGGCATGGCCAGCGCCATGACCAGGACCTCCTCGGCCAGGTCGGCCCGGCCCTGGGCCCGGTAGGCCCGGGCCAGCAGGCGCTGGATCGACATGTCGGACGGGTCGTGCCCGGCCGCCTTCTTGGCGTACTCCTCGGCCGTACGCGGCTGCTCGGCCACCAGCGCGCAGCTGGCGGCGCGGCGCAGGTAGCGCACCTGCGGGTTGACCCGGATCGCCGCGGCGAAGAGCTGCATCGCCTCGGCCGGCTGGCCGCCGACCTCGGTCGCGCAGGCGCGCGCGAAGATCTCCTCGGCGTAGTCGGCCGGGCTCTGGGTGCCGGTGCTGGCGCTCTGGGCCGCGGCCTGGCTCGGGCCGCCCGCGCCGCTCCGCCCCGCCGCCAGCTCGTCGTGGGCCCGGGTCATCGCGCCGAAGATGACCTCGAGCCGGAGCCGGAAGCTGCCGAGCTGGCGCCCGTAGAAGCGGTCGGGGTGGAAGGCCTTGGATCGGGCGAAGAACGACCGCTTGACGTCGCGCGGGCTGGCACCGCGCTCGACCCCGAGCAGGGCCCACGGGTCGGTCCGCCCGACCAGGCGGGCGGCGGCGAGGATGGCGCGTCGCTCGCCGTCGCCGAGGTCGCTGACCTCCGCCAGCGCGGCCAGCTCGTCCGGACTCGGATCGGGCAGCGGATCGAGCGGGCCGGCCGACGCGGGCGCGACCACCGGCGGTGGCCGCGACGGCCCGGCGCTGCGCGGCGGTGCGGTCGGCGTCCGCGCCGCCGGGCGGGGCCGGGCCACCTCGCCCGGGGTGAGCACCGCGCCCAGCTCGCGCAGGCGCTGCAGGATCTCGATGGCGCGATCGGTCGCCAGCCCGGTCATGAGCACGACGTCGCGGGTCGAGGTCGCCCCGTCGATGCGCGACAGCACGAAGTACTCCTCGGGACCGATCCGCGCCGCGAGGGGGTCGAAGCCCGGATCGACGCGCAGCTTGTCGGCGGTGGAGCCGAGGCCAGCGATCGTCGGCGGAAGGGCCATCGCGGTGCAGCCTACCACCGGGCGGTCGGCGCCGACACCGGCCACGGTGCGGGGGCGAGGTCCCCACGTGGGACGCCGCGGGGCCCCCGGCGTGGGTGGTCACGCCGGCGGGGCGAACAGGTGCTCGAGCAGCGCCTTCTGCGCGTGCAGGCGGTTCTCGGCCTGCTGCCAGGCCGCCGACTGCGGCCCGTCGAGCACCTCGCCGCTGATCTCCTCGCCGCGGTGGGCCGGCAGGCAGTGCAAGGCGATGGCGCGGGTGCTGGCCGCGGCCATCAGGGCGGCATCGACGCAGTAGCCGCGGAACGCCAGCTTGCGCCGCGCGGTCTCCTCCTCCTGGCCCATCGACGCCCACACGTCGGTCGAGACCACGTCGGCGCCGCGCGCGGCCACCATCGGGTCGGACGTCAGCTCGACCCTGCCGCCGCGGGCGCGGGCGGCGGCGACCAGGGCCGGATCGGGCTGGTAGCCGTCGGGGCAGGCCAGCACCAGGTCGAGCCCGAACAGCCCGGCCGCCTCGATCCACGAGTGCGCCATGTTGTTGCC
>JAGPCO010000004.1 GCA_018058095.1 Kofleriaceae bacterium | reverse complement strand
GGGGGGCGCGCCGGGCGGGGGGGCGGCGGAGGGCGCCGGCGCCGCGACGACCGGGGTGGTCGTCGCCGCTGCGGCGGGGGCCACGGCGGCGCGTGGGCTCGCCGACGACCCGCCGGTGGCCCGGCCGAGCGCGAAGGCGGCGCCGGCGATCACCACCACCGCGGCCGCCGCCGCCACCCAGGCGGTGCGCCGCGGCGCGCGCGCCTTGGCGACCAGCTCGGTCAGGTCGATGGCGTCGTCGACGCTGTCGTCGCCGTCCATGCGGGCGTGGCCGGGCACCATCGTCACCGGCGCAGGAGGCGGCGACGACGACGACGCCACCGGCGCCAGGCTCGGGTCGCTGCCGGCCCGCGTCGGTCGGATCGGCGCGAAGTCGGGTGGTGGGCTGACCGGGTCGGCCGGATCCTCGGCGGCCGCGCCGTCGAGCTCGACCGCGCCGGTGTCCTCGTACAGCGTGCACTCGACGAAGCCCTCGAGGGAGTCGTCGGTGAGGTTGGTCAGCGGGTTGGCCGGCAGCACCAGGGCCGCGCCCGGCACGCGCTCGCCGCCGGCGCTGGCGAGCCCGTCGTCGGCCGGCGCCGGCGCAGGATCCGGCACGCGGATGACCTTGATCGGCGCCGAGCCCGCCGGCACGACCTGGTTGGTGGCCGGGCGGGTCCGGGTCGCCAGCAGCGACGGCGGCGGGGTGGCGTCGGCGCGCAGCGGCGGGGTCGGCGGCGGCAGCGGCGACAGCGGGATCGGCGGCGGGATCACCGCCAGCGGCGGCGGTGCAGGCGGCCCGGCTACTGGCGGCACGGTGGAGGTGCCGGGCCGCATCGGCGGCGGCGGAGATGCGCGCCGGGCCCGCGCCTGGGCCAGCCGGGCCACCACCGCCTCGCCGTCGGGATCGAGCTCGAGCAGCTGCAGCTTCACGCCGGGGCGGCGGAACGGGTTGTCGGGCGAGGCGAACGCCTCGAGCACCTCGCACTGCCCGCGCATGACGCGGGTGCCGTCGGCCAGCAGGATCGAGAACGGGGCCCGGGTGCCGGGGTCGCGCGTGGTCATGCTGGCGATGAACAGCGTGCGCGCGTCCGACAGCGGCGCGAACGCCTCGACGAACTGGTCGAGGCTCGAACAGCGCGTGGCGACGCGCAGCACCTTGCCACGCTCGGTGGCGGAATCACCCACGATCCAACTATAGCGAGCTGCCTCGGCGCTCCCGAGGGATTTTGGCGACGATCTTCGCCAGCACCGAGATCGCGAGCACCTCGGTGTCGCCGTTGCGAACACAGTGTCGGATACCGGTCGGATACAGTGACGACATGGATCACCATCGGCGGCATCGGCGGCGGTCGGGCGTGGCGCTGGCCGCGTGGGCCACGCTGGTCGGGTGCGGCGACAACCTGCGGCCGTCGGCGCCGCTGGTGACCGATCCGCTGCCGCTGGTCGATCCCCGCATCGGCACCGGCGGGCTCGGCTTCGCGTACGGCTCGGCCTTCGTCGGCGCCGCCACGCCGAGCGGGCTGGCCAAGGTCGGCCCCGACACCAGCGGCCCGGCCGGCACCATCGGCTTCCAGCACTTCTCCGGCTACTGGGCCGACGACGACCGGCTGCAGGCGATCAGCCACCTCCACCTGCACGGCGCCGGCGTGGCCGACTACGGCGTGCTGGCGGTGCTGCCGGTGCGCAGCTTCGACCCGACCCGCACCGCCATCGCCGACTACCAGGTGCGCTACGCCAAGGCCGACGAGGTGGCCCGGCCCGGCCGCTACCAGCTGGCGCTGGCCAGCGGCATCGGCCTCGACGTGGTGGCCACTCCACGCGGCGCCCTGCACACCTACCAGCTCGGCGCCGAGGCCGGCTGGGTGATCATCGACCTGGCCAAGACGCTCGATGGCGGCGCGGTCGACGCCGCCGCCATCACCGTCGATGCCGCGACCGGGACCTGGCATGCCGAGCTGCACCACCGCGGTGGCATGTCGGGCAGCTATGGCGGCTACACGCTGTACGCCGCGGCGCGGCTGAGCGGGCCGTGGGGCCAGGCCCTGACCTGGGCCGACGGCGCCCCGACCACGGCGGCGAGCGCGCGCGGCGCCGCCGTCGGCGCGGCCATCGAGGTGCCGGCCGGCGGCGCGGTCACCCTGGCGGTCGGCCTGTCGCTGGTGTCGGCCGACGGCGCCGCCGCCGCGCTCGCGGCCGAGCTGCCGGCTGGCGTCGACGCGGCCACGCTGGTGGCGCAGGCCGAGGCGGCGTGGCGGGCGCGGCTGGGCGTGGTCCGGATCGCCGGTGGCAGCGAGCGCGAGCGCCGCACCTTCTACACCAGCCTGTACCAGGCCTTCCTCATGCCGACTCGCATCGACGACGTCGACGGCACCTACCAGCTGGCCGGCGGGCCGGTCCGCGTCGGCGCCGGGGCCATGCTGAGCGACTTCTCGCTGTGGGACACGTACCGCACCGTCCACCCGCTGTACGCCTGGCTGGCGCCCGACCTGGCCGCCGCCGGCGCCCGCGCGCTGACCCGCTTCGCCGAGGATCTCGGCGCCTTCCCGCGCTGGCCCATCGCCACCGGCGAGAGCGGCACGATGCTCGGCGCCCCGGCCGAGATCGTCGTCGCCGACGCGGTGGCGCGCGGCGCCGCCGACGCCGATGCCACCACCCGGGCCTGGCCGCTGCTGCGGGCGGCGGCGATGGACCCGGTGGCGCCGGCCGGCGGGCGCGGCGGGCGCGAGCACGTCGAGCCGTACCAGCAGCTCGGCTACGTCCCGGCCGCGGTCGGCCGCTCGGTCTCGGTCACCACCGAGTACGCCCACGCCGACGTCGCCCTCGCTACCCTGGCCCGCGCCGCCGGCGCCGACGCCGACGCCGACACGCTGTCCGCGCGCAGCCGTGGCTGGCGCGCGCTGCACGACCCCGGCACCGGGTTCCTGCGCGGCCGCCTGGCCGACGGCCGCTGGGCCATCGCCGACGCCGAGTTCGACCCGCTGGTGTGGAACGCCGACTACGCCGAGGCCAACGCCTGGCACAGCTTGTGGATGGTCGGGCTGCACGATCCGGCCGGCCTGGCCGAGGCGCTCGGCGGCGCCGACGCGGCGATCGCCCGCCTCGAGCAGTTCATGAGCGGCGGGGCCGACGAGGTGGCGGCCGACCCGACCAGCGCGCTGCCGCGCGAGTACTACTGGCACGGCAACGAGCCGGCGCTGAGCGCGCCGTACCTGTTCGCCCAGCTCGGCCGGCCCGACCTGACCCAGCGCTGGGTCGCGTGGGTGCTCGACGCGCTGTACGACGACCGCGCGGCCGGCAAGGCCGGTAACGACGACGGCGGCACGCTGGCGGCCTGGTACGTGTGGTCGGCGCTCGGCCTGTACCCGGTCGCTGGCACCGACCGCTACGTGCTCGGCGCGCCGCGCTTCCCGCTGGCCGAGATCGACGTCGGCGGCCAGGTCCTGCGTATCGTCGGCGACGGCGCCGAACGCGGCGATCGCTACGTCGCCGCGGTCGAGCTCGACGGCGTGGCGCTGACGACGCCGACGCTGACCCACGCCCAGCTGCGCGCGGCCCGCGAGCTGCGCTTCACGATGAGCGCGACGCCGACGAGCTGGGGCCGATAACCTGCCTCGCCCCGGGTGTTAGCGTCGGCCCTTGTAGCCCATCATCCCCTGCATCACACCCTCGCTCGCCTCGGCCACCTCGGCTTCCTCGCGCAGGCGATCGACGCAGTCCTCGCACGCCTTGCGGACCTTGCCGGCGAGCTTGAAGCTGACCAGGCGGTCGACGTCGTTGTTGCACTCGCGGCAGGTCGGCATCGGCCGATCGTAACGCAGCACGCCTGCCGTGGTGCACCGCCCTGCTAGCCCTCGCGGTGATGGCGGGCCTGGCGCGGCGGCAACCCGGCGGCGGCGCGGCGGTCGCGCTGGGCCGCGGTCACGTACGGCGCCAGCAGCGCCGGCACCGAGCGCCCGGGCCCGGCCAGGTCGGCGGCGACCCGCGGCGCGTACTCGGCGAGCGGGCGGCCCTGGACCTCGTGCGCGAACCGCACCAGCAGCTCGGCCAGGCGCGGCAGGGCGATGGCACCGAGGTGCGCGCCCGGATCGGCGGCGACGAAGTCGGTGAAGGCCAGCATGGTCGCGAACGGCGATCGCCCGGCCCACAGCGCCGGCAGCGCGGTCGGGAAGTAGCCGCGGTTGGCGACCAGGTCCCACAGCCGGGCGAAGCGCTTGAGCCGCTGCAGCTCGGCCAGCGGCAGCACCCGGCTGGCGACCAGCTCGTACGGCGGGTCGGGGCTCCACACCTGCGCGAACGCGTCGTCGTGCCGCCCGATCGGCGTGCCGCGCAGCCGCTTGAGCACGCCGACCTGGATCTCGTGTGGGCCCATCGCCAGCAGCTGGTCGAAGCCGCGCCCGAAGCTGGCGGCGTCCTCGCCGGGCAGGCCGATGATGAGATCGGCGTGGACGTGGGCGCCGGTGTGATCGGCCAGCCAGCGCAGGTTGGCGGCGGTGGCGTCGACGTCGAGCCGGCGCGACACCCGCTCGGCCACCTCGGCGTCGAGGGTCTGCACGCCGACCTCGAGCTGGATGGCGCCGGGGCGGAAGCCGGCGATGCGGGCGCGCAGCCCGTCGGGGAAGCGGTCGGGGATCATCTCGAAGTGCGCGAACACGCCGAGCGCCTGCCGGGCCAGGAAGAAGTCGAGGATGGCGTGGCTGGTGCGTGGCGCCAGGTTGAAGGTGCGGTCGACGAACTTGAACTGGCGCGCGCCGCGCGCGATCAGGCGATCGAGGCCGGCCAGCACGGCGTCGATCGGGAACGACCGGACCTTGTCATCGAGCGACGACAGGCAGAACTCGCACGCGAACGGGCAGCCGCGCGCGGCCTCGACGTAGATCACCCGGTGCGCCACGTCGGCGTCGGTGTACTCGTCCCAGGGCAGGGCCAGGGTGGCGAGATCGGGGCTGCCGCCGGCGATGACCTTGGTCAGCGGCCGGCCGCCGCGCAGCACGGTCGCCACCACCCGCGCCAGCGCGACCTCGCCCTCGCCGGTGATGACGTGGTCGGCGGCGGCGACGATGGGCTGGGCCTCGAGCTCGTGCGACACCTCGGGCCCGCCGATCACCACCACCACGTCGGGCGCGAGCTGCTTGAGCAGGCGCACCACCGCCAGGGACGCGGTCGCGTTCCAGACGTACACGCCGAGCCCGACCAGGCGCGGTCGCGCCGCCAGGATGCGCTCGACCACGTCGATCGGCCGGTCGGCGATCGTCGCCTCGAGGATGATCGAGCGGCCTCTGGCCGGACCCAGGTTGGCGCGCAGGCAGCGCAGACCGACCGCGCTGTGGATGTACTTGGCGTTGAGCGTGGCCAGCACGACGTCGGCCGACGCGGCCGGCGGCGCTGGGATCGGCGCGGCCCCGGGCACGGGCCGATGATGCCACGGCCGGTCACCTTTCCGCCCCGGCCGGGCGCGCGCCGCGATAGGCTCGACCGATGCGGCGTGCTCCCCTGGTCACCGCCCTCGCGCTCGGCGCCGCCTCCTGCGGCGCCTCGGTTAGCGGTGGCGGCGGTGACGGCGGTGGTGGTGGTGCGGTCGACGCAGGCGGTGGTGGTGGCGGTGGGGATGGCGGCGGCGGCGGCGGCCCCGACGCCACCACCCTGTTCGGTCCATGGCTGACCCCGCCCACCCCCGTGCCCGGCGCGGCGACGACGACCTTCAGCGAGGATGACGCCAGCCTGTCGACCGACGAGCGCGAGCTGATCTTCGCCCGGCGCCCGGTCGGCACCGGCAACAAGGACCTGATGGTCATGCGCAAGGACAGCGCCGGCGCATGGGGCGCGCCGACCTTGATCGCCGAGCTCGATGACCCCGAGAGCAACAGCACCCCGCGGCTGTCGCCCGATGGCTTGACCCTGTACTTCGCGTCGAACCGCGCCGGCGGCAACGGCGGCGCCGAGGACCTGTGGATGAGCACGCGCACCTCGTCGACCGCGCCATGGACGGCGCCGACGCCGATGCCGCTCATCAACTCGGGCGGCAACGATCGCTGGCTGGCGCCCTGTACCAGCCCGGTCGGCAGCGTGTTCGCCTCGACCCGCGCCGGCGGCCAGGGTGGCCTCGACCTGTACGGGCTCGACGCCGGCGGCGCCCCGACCAACGCCACCGCCCTCAACTCGAACGCGACCGACTTCGGCCCCTGGCTCAGCGCGGACTGCACGACGCTGTACTTCTCGTCCAACCGCAGCGGCGACTACGAGCTGTACCTGGCGACCCGGACCGCGCCGGGGCAGCCGTGGAACCTGGTCGGGGTGGCGCCCGAGCTGGTCGACCCGCTCGACTATACGGACCCCTGGCGCTCGGCCGATGGGGCCCGGCTGTACCTGTCGATTACCAAGGCCAACAACGCCAACGACCTCGACCTGTACATGACGTCTCGCCCGCCGCAGTGACGCAAGACTCGCGCCTCGCCCACGACGACGCGCACCGATTGCGTGCCGCGAGCCAGGCCGACCAGCGCCCAGCCGGCTCGCCAGCCCAGGCGGCTGCCTGGGCGCTTGGCTGATCGACCTCGACAGGCCCGAGGTCTGCCAGATTCCAACATGTTGCGAATTCGGTCGGCGGCCGCTCCGGGCGAGCGGCGCTACCGACGAGCCGGCACGCTGCTTGAACGAAGCCGCCACGTGGCCACCGCACCCCTGCCCGTCGTCTCCGCCGATTGCGCCATCAGCCCGGAGGAGATCGCCGAGCGCGTCCTGAGCGGCCCGCGCTACACCAGCTACCCGCCCGCTACCGAGCTGCGCCCGCGCGGCGACGCCGAGGCCCGGGCCGAGCTGGGCCGCATCGGCGCCGCCGGCGAGCGCGTGTCGCTGTACGTGCACCTGCCGTTCTGCCGGAGCCTGTGCTGGTACTGCGGCTGCAACGTCGTCGCCACCCGCGACCGCAGCCGTGGCACCGGCTACGTCGACACGCTCACCACCGAGCTGGTCCTGCTGCGACAGGCGCTGGGTGAACACGCGGCGACGCCGGTCACCGAGATCAGCCTCGGCGGCGGCTCGCCCAACTTCCTGCACGCCGACGACCTGCGCCGGCTCATCGCCGCCATCGACAAGTTCCTGCCGCCGACCAGCGACGCCCGCCGCTCGGTCGAGCTCGACCCACGCGACACCGATCTCGACCAGCTCGACGCCCTGGCCGGCGGCGGCTTCCGCAGCCTGTCGGTCGGGGTGCAGGACTTCTCGGAGCCGGTCCAGGACGCCATCCACCGCCACCAGAGCGTGGCGCAGACGCGCAAGCTCCTCACCGCCGCCCGCGCCGCTGGCTTCGACGACGTCAACGTCGACGTCGTGTACGGCCTGCCGCGCCAGACCGAGGAGACCTTCCGCTCCACCCTCGAGGCGCTGGTCGAGCTCGGGCCCGACCGCATCGCGCTGTTCGGCTACGCCCACCTGCCGGAGCGCCGGCCGCACCAGCGCCTGGTCGAGCGGGCCGGCCGGGTGCTCGACACCTACGAGCGCGCCTCGCTGCTCCTGCTCGGCAACCAGGTCCTGCGCGCGGCCGGCTACCAGGCCATCGGCCTCGACCACTTCGCCCGCCCGGGCTCCCCGCTGGCGCTGGCCGCCGACGCCGGCGAGCTGACCCGCAACTTCCAGGGCTACACCGTGCGCCGGGCCGACGCGGTGCTCGGCGTCGGCGTCACCGCCATCAGCACGACCGAGCACCAGCTGTGGCAGCACCACGGCGCGCTGCCGGCGTGGGAGGAGGCCATCGCCGCCGGCCAGCTGCCCGTCGCGCTCGGCTTCACGCTCGACGCCGACGACCGGGTCCGCCGGGACGTGATCGAGCGCCTGATGTGCGACGGCGCGGTCGACGGCACGGCCATCGGCGCCCGCTACCAGCTCGACTTCGCCAGCTACTTCCGGCGCGAGCTGTCGGCGCTGGGCGCGATGCCCGACCTGGTGCGGATCGAGCCCGAGCGCCCGCGCCTCGTCGCCAGCGAGCTCGGCCGCCTGCTCATCCGCAACGTCGCCATGGTGTTCGATCGCCGCCTGAGCGAGCGCGAGGGCACGTTCTCCCCGACGGTGTGAGCGTCGGCGCACCGGTTGCGGACCCGCGCACGAAGGTCCGCGTGCTTGCGCTGGCATCCGAATTGCTCCTACCTCGGGCATGAGCAACCCGAGCCACATCGTCGTCGCCCACGACTTCTCCGCGACCGGGGAGGTCGTGGCCGAGCGCGCCATCGCCCTGGCCTGCGAGTCGCCCCAGAAGGTCCTCCACTTCCTGGTCATCATCGATGACCGGCACGGGGTGGCGGCGGTGCCGGTCACCGGCAAGGTCGACTTCGCCTACTCCGAGCGGGTCCAGGCCGAGCTGTCGCAGCTGCTGCACCGGCAGTTCGAGGCCCACCACGCGCCGGCCGAGGTGCACTTCTTCGTGCACGCCCGCATCGGCAAGCCGGCCGAGGAGATCCTGCGCCTGGCCGGCGAGGTCGGGGCCGAGCTGGTGATGGTCGGCTCGCACGGCCTGACCGGCCTCGAGCGCATGGTGCTCGGCTCGGTGTCCGAGCGCGTCGTGCGCGAGGCGCGCTGCCCGGTCCTGGTGGTGCGGCAGCGGACCTACCCGGACGTCGCCCTGCTCGACGTCAAGGACAACACCCACGCCACCCACCACGCCAAGCCGCACCGGTTCTCGTACCAGGGCCGCCGCGTCAACACCCGGCCGCCCGACTGGCCGCTCATCTGATCGTCACGCTTGAGGATCACCGCGCCGCGCGCGCGACCTCGCGCCGCTTGAACGGCCGCGCCTGCTTGATGAGCAGCTGGCGGCCGGGCATCAGCTTCCACTCGACGTCGACGGCCGAGCCGGGGTAACGCGCGCGCAGCCGGGCCTGGATGACGTACAGGTAGTCGGCCAGCTGGTCGAGCTCGGGCCGGGTCAGGAGCGCGGTCGGGCTGGGCCAGTCGACCGCCCAGCTCATGAGCGAGCTGCGGGTGATGACCTCGTACTCGGGCTCCTCGTACCAGGTGTAGTAGAGGATCTGCTCGGGCACGGCGTCGGCCGTCGGGTTGGTCACCGAGATGGCGCCGAGCTGGGTGTTGATGTAGTAGGCCGGGCGCAGCTCGGAGAACTCGTTGATCGTGAGCACCACGCCGTTGGCCAGCTCGTCCTGCTGCGCCGGGTGCACCAGCACGCCCATGCGGACCTGGGTCTGGTCGACCCGGTAGAAGTCGCGCTCGACGAAGGCCTGCTGGTTCCAGACCGAGGCCCACACCGTCTTGATCGCGTTGCCCAGGTGCTCGCGCGCGGCGCCGACGTCGGCGCTGGCCGAGGTGTACAGGCCGGCGCCGGTGAACTCGGCCAGGTCCTCGACGTTGGTCGACGAGCGGAAGCGCAGCTTGGTGCCGACCGGCCAGCGCGCCGCCAGGAGCGGCTCGAGCAGGTCGAGCAGCGCCGGCGCGACCGGGGCCCGGTACAGCGTCCAGCGGATCGCGAACAGCCGGGCCTCGAGGTCGGTTGGCTCGACCGTGCCGGCGCCGACGTCGGCCAGCAGGGCGTCGATGAGCGGGCCCGCGCCCGACGAGGCCAGGTGGTCGGCGTAGAAGGCGAACGGGATGGCGAGCGGCCGATCCGGCAGCGGGATGACCGCGCCGGTCAGGGTGCGGACCGGGTACAGCTCGCCCAGGTTGGCGGCCTTGGCGCCGATGCGGTTGACCTCGTTGACGGTGACCCGGGTGACGTCGAACATCAGGCGCGTGGTCGAGTCGTGTGCCGGCACCTGCGGCGCGCTCGGCCGCAGCGAGTCCCAGTAGACCTGGGCCTCGGCCGCGGTGGCGGCGACGACCGTGAAGTCCTGCGGCCCGACCTCGAGGCGAACCAGCTGGTCCTCGAAGCCGCGCAGGCGCAGGTCGTCCCACGCGCCCTGCAGCGCCATGTTCGGGGTGCCGCGGGTCTTGGCCAGCACGCCGACGTGGGCCAGCGGGGTCTGGAACTCGGCGGTGATGATGCCGGCCACCATCGACACGTCGTTGGGCACGCGATCGAGCACGACCAGGTCGGTCGGCGCCAGCGGCTGCCCACCCAGCGTCGAGGTGCGGCGGAAGCGGACCACGCCGAAGCCGACGCCGGGGTTGAGCGCCTGGTAGACCTGACCGCGGAACACCTCGTCGGTGCCGATGGTCGGGATACGCGCGGTCAGCGCCGGCAGCAGGTCCTCCTGGTCGGCCGAGACCGGGCGGTAGCGCAGCGCGTCGCCGTCGCCGAGCTGGGCCCGCACCACCTCATAGCCGTGGACGATCAGCTCGGCGTCGGCGGTGTCGCCGGCGGCCAGCTCGAAGGTGAGCAGCGCCTGGTCCAGGTACCGCACGACCTTGCCGAGGATGAAGCGGCGGCCCGGGCGCCGGTAGTTGAGCAGATTGAACGCGGTCAGATCACCGACCGCGGTGAAGCCGGGACGATCGAGGTGGCTGGCGGCGAACTCGTAGTGCAGCGTGTACTTCTCGGTGTCGATGAAGTACACGCGGTCGTCGTCCTCGCGGTCGACGATGACCAGGATGGTCTCGGTGCGCGAGAACACCGAGTCGCTGCGCAGCGTGGCCATGGCGGCGTAGTCGGCCGGGCAGCCGAGGCGGCCGACCGAGGTCGGATCGGCGCCCGGCTCGAGCTCGCAGCCGTCGTCGTTGTCGCCGCAGGCGGTCAGCGCCAGCGCCGCGATGACGGCGAGGCCGGCGAGCAGGGCCCAGGCGCGGGCGGGCCCGGCCATCACGGCGCCAGCTCCGGGTTGGCCGCGCCCGGGCTGGGCGCGCGCTCGAAGAACAGGCCGGCGCGGTCGGGCACGCGGGCCAGGGTGGTGGTGGCCGGCGCGGTCGGGCCGGGCGGGTACAGGAACAGCAGGCCGTCGATGGTCGCGCCGCTGGTGCTGACCACGTACAGCTCGTCGGCCAGGTCGAGCTTGAACGGGGCGTGCGCCGGGTCGATGGCCTGACCGTCGACGATCGGGGTGCCGTCGAGGGTGATCACCAGGTAGGCGTCGGGGTCGAGCGGGCGCGGCGGGCACGGCGCCGGCGGCAGCACGCCCCCCAGGGGCAGGTAGTGATCGAGGCGGTCGGGCGAGTCGGTCAGGAAGTAGCCGCACAGGTCGAGCACGGCGCCGCTGCGGTTGACCAGCTCGGCCCAGTCGCTGCCGGCGCCGCGCGGGGCCAGCTCGTTGATGATCAGGTCGCCCTGCGCCTCGCTGCCCTGCCCGCGCGGCGCGGCGTCGAGGCCGACCGCGTCGACGCCGGCGTCGGGCCCCGATGGCGCGGTGCCACACGCCGCAGTGAGGAGGACGAGGAGGCTGGCGCGGCGGACCGACATCGGCGCCAGGGCGAGCAAGCCATGTGCCACCACCAACTGTGCGGACTTGCGCGCGCGCGCACCGTGTCCCCTCAGATTTCCACGCTCGCGGGTCACGCCGGCCAGACCTGGCGCAGGAACTCGTCGAGCGCACGCCCATGCGCCGGCGCCGCGAACAGGTCGTTGTGGCCATGCCCTGGCACCCGGACCAGGCGGCGCGGTCCCGCCGCCGGCCCGGACGCCAGCGCCGCCCCGTCGTCCGGATCGATCACCTCGTCGGCCTCCCCGTGCACCACCAGCAGCGGCCCGGCGAAGGCGCGGGCCCGGGCCAGGACCTGGTAGCGGGCGCGGTCGCGATCGCCGATGTGGACCGAGCCCAGGCCGCGGCGGGCGACGAAGGCGTCGAGGTCGGAGAAGCCGCTGTCGATGATGAGCGCGGCCGGCGGCGCCGCGGCGGCATCGAGCGCATGCAACGCGGCCTGCGAGCCGAGCGAGCGGCCGTACAGCGCGACCGCGCCGGCCGGGCGATCAGCGGCGAGCCACGCCACCAGCCGGCGCGCGTCGGCGATGAGGTCGGGGTAGGTCGGCGTGCCGGTGCTCTGGCCGTAGCCGCGGTACTCGCAGAAGGCGACGGCGATGCCACCGGCCAGCGCGGTGAAGCGGTCGGCCAGATCGTCGTAGCTGCCGGCGTGCTCCCCGTTGCCGGGGAAACACACCAGCAACCGCGCTCGCTCGCCGTGGTGGACCCGCACCCGCAGGCGGGCGCCGTCGACCTCGAGCCAGCGGTCGTCGGCGCCAGGCGGCGGCCGGCTCGGATCGGGCCCAGGAAAGAACAGCGAGCGCGCGAACCGGTCCGACGCGAACACCGACGAGGTCACGCCTCGACGCTACATGAAGTTGGCGGTGTGCAGCGACGAGATCGCCGCCGCCTCCTCGGGCCCGAAGCCGAGCCGCACCAGGTGACCGCGCCGGGCTCGATCCATGTCGTCGACCAGCGCCCGCACCAGGGCGTGGCCGCGCCGGATCGCGGCCGGCCGCCACGACCCCGCGGCGACGACGACCAGGGCCGTGAACACGTCGGGGTTGAGGCCACCACGCTCGGCCAGGGCGCCATGCCGGCGCGCCGCGGCCGCCGCCAGCCGACCGGCCAGGTCGGGGTCGCGCGCCAGGTGCCGGCCGAGGTGGGACAGGCCGAACGCGACGTGGCGCGCCTCGTCCTGGCCGGCCAGCTGGGCGACCGCACGCGTCACCGGGTCGGGGCCGTGGTCGCGCAGGAACGCCAGCAGCACCAGGAAGCTGCCCTCGCCCAGCACCGCCAGCAGGAAGCTGGCCACCGCGAAGTCCGGCTCGGCGAACAGGCTGGCCAGCGAGGCCTGGCCGCCCACCGTCGAGGTGCCGAGCTGCGACCGGCGCAGCATCGCGCGCCGCGTGAACACGTCGATGTGGCGCGCCTCGTCGGCGGCCTGGATCGCCAGCAGCTGCATGACCTCGCGGAAGTGCGGGTGCAGCCCGGCCAGGAACCGGGTCGGCACCAGCAGGGCCGCGGTCTCGTTCTCGATCAGGTAGGTCATGACCTGGACCACCGCGTCCTCGACCTCGTCGTCGTGGGTCAGGGCCGCCGCCCACGGGATGGCGCTGGCCGGGTCCCACTGCGCCGCCGCCGCCTGCGCGTACAGGCGGGCGGCGTCGTCGCTCCACACCTCGTCCTTGTCGGTCCACACGCGGGCCAGGCCGGCGCCGCCGGCCTCGACCAGCGCGCCGCGAGCGGCCAGGCCCCAGCTCGTCGGAGGGTGGTCGACCACCGCGCCCGGCGCGGCCGGGTCGGCCTGCCCGGCCCGGGTCGCGCCACGCCAGCGCTCCTCGTCGACGGCGCCGCGCACGAGGGTGGCGGCGTCGGCGTGCTGGTCGACGACGCGGTGGCCGCGACCGCGGCACCACGCCGGCAGGTCGACCGCCAGCGTCGCGTCGCCGCCGACCACCACGAGCGGCGCGCCGACCTCGACGCGAGCCAGGGCCCGGGTCAGGAGCAGGTCGCCGCCCTCGCCGAGCGGCACCCCGCCCAGGTCGAGCCGGGCACCGTTCACGCCACGCCTTGCCGTGCCAGCCACGGGCCGAGGGTGCCGAGCCGGTCGACCGCGCGCTCGAGCAGCGCGTAGCCGCTGGTGCGGCCGGGCTCCCACCGGGTCAGGCCCTCGAGATCGAGCAGCGGCCGCACCTCGGGGTCGTCGTAGCGCATGCCGAGCAGCAGCTCGCGCAGGCGGGCCAGCGCGGCCGGGTCGCGCCCGCCGTCGAGCACGGTCAGGTTGCAGTGGTCGTAGGCCGGGGTCTGCGCCAGCACCCGCACCGCGCCGGGCGGGATGGTGCCCTCGCGCGTGAACGCGGCGTGGTTGCCGTCGATCACGCAGGCGGCGTCGACCGCGCCGGCCAGCAGCGCGCGGACCGCCTCGCGCTCGCCGCCGATGTGGTCGCCGTGCTTGCCCAGCAGCAGATCGTGGCGGATGACCTCGCAGTCGCGGTGCGGGGCGACGCCGGCCGCGGCCAGCACCTCGAGCGGGATGAGCGTGGCCTGCGGCGAGTCGGCCGCGCCGACCGCGACCCGCTTGCCGCGCAGATCGGCCAGGCTGGCCAGCCCCGGGCCGGCGTCCGCCCGCACCAGCACGACGCTGGTGAGGTCCTGGTCGGTGTCGCGCATGGCGATGGCCTCGGCCCGGCGGCCACGCGCGCGCGCGACCCGGCAGGTCTCGATCCACGCCAGCGGCGAGTTCCAGGCCACGTCGACCTCGCCGCGCAGGTGCGCATCGACCTGGTGTTCGTAGTTGCTGTACAGGACGTAGTCGAACGCCAGGCCACGCCGGCCGAGCCAGGCCAGGAAGCCGTCCCAGATGGTGACGACCTTGGGATCGTAGGCGACGGCGCCGAGGACGATGGGGGGGGTGCTCATGGTGGTGCGCTCGCTTCCCTCAGAACAGCGGCTGGCCGCACACGGCCTTGCCGATGAAGTCGTACAGGACGTCGGTGGTCGGCCCCATCACCAGCGCGGCGCGGGCGTCGCGGAACGTGCGCTCGACCCCGACCTCCTTGCGGAAGGCGGCGCCGCCGCACACCCGCATGGCCAGGTCGAGCACCTCGCCCGCCGCCTCGCCGGCGCAGGCCTTGCTCTCGAGCACACGCAGCATGGTGTCGGGCCGGCCGGCGGCGATGGCGGTGATGGTGTCGGCCAGCAGCGCCTTGACCTGATCGGTCTTGATGCGCATGCGGGCGATGTACGCCCGCACCGTCGGGAGGTCGGCCACGGCCGAGCCGGCGTGGCTGAACTGGGTCGCGCCGGCGTGGGCGGCGGTGCGGGCCACCGCGCTCTCCATCATGCCGGCCGAGCAGGCGGCGTTGAGCACGTTGAACCACGGCAGGACCGTGCCCATCATGATGCCGAAGCCGGCGCCGTCGGCGCCGAGGCGGGCGTCCTCACCCAGCTCGACCGCCTCGGCCAGCACCGGGCACGAGTCGTTGCCGCGCAGGCCGAGCCCGTCGAAGCCGTCGCCGATGCGCAGGCCGGGCGCGGCGCGCGGCATCAGCCACAGCGACGACAGCTCGGTGCCGGCGCTCGGCTTGCTCGACCACACGTAGCTGTCGGCGTGGTGGGCCGAGGTGACCCAGCTCTTCTTGCTGCTGAGGCGCGCGCGGCCGGCGCTGACCGGCGCGGTGCCGAGCGGGGCCCAGAAGTGGCTGCGCGAGCCAGCCTCCGAGAAGGCCAGGGTGGTGAGGTGGCGCCCCTCGGCGATGGCGCGGCGGACATCCTGCCCGGCGTGGGCCTCGACGACCACCGCGCCGGCGTAGTGCATACACACCACCATCGCGGTCGAGCCACACTCGCGGGCCAGGCGCTCGACCACCGCCGCCGCCTCGGCCAGGCCGCGGCCGAGGCCACCGACCTCGACCGCGCTGGTGAGTCCGAGCAGCCGGTGCTCGCGCGCGGCGGAAAGCGCGGCGGTGGGGAAGGCGCCGCGATCGACCTCGGCGGCGTGGCGGGCGGCGACCGTGGCGACCGCGTTGATCGCGGCCTCGAGGTCGAACCGGGGCAGGCCCGAGGAGGAAGACGCAGACGAAGCCGAGGACGGGGTCGTGGACATGGAGCTCCTGCGCGCCGATGGGCGCGCGAGCTCGCGGCGCTACCGGCGTGGACGTGACCCGGGCACGCCGGGCCGGGGTTGCACTCAAAGGCGGTACATGACCGGCGCAGGCTAGCCGAGGTGGGGCGCGACGCCAACGCCGCGGCGCGACCATCGTGTGCGGCGCCGCGCTGCGCCGGGATCAACCGCCGCTGCGGGCCATCGCGCCGCGGCCCGGATCAGCCGCCGCTGCCGGTCGGCACTGGCTGCAGCGCCCGCGTCGCCGTCGCCCGCAGGTCGGCGTCGGGGTCGTTGCGTGCGGCCCACTCGAGCAGGCTGCGGTACGGGGCGTGCTCGTCGAGGTAGGCGCCGGCCACCACCAGGATCTCGCGGCGGACCATCGGCGCCGGCTCCTGCCGGTAGTGCGCCACGACGACCTCGACGTAGGGCGCCGGCGGATGGAAGCCGAGCGCGTACACCGCGCCGGCGCGGACCTCGCTGTCGCCGTCGCGCAGGCCGGCCAGCAGCAGGCGAGTGCTGTCGGGGCCCGGCACCAGGCGCAGGCTGGCCAGCGCGGCCGCGCGCAGCTCGGCGCTGGCCGAGCTGGCCAGGGGCGCGAGGGCCGCGACCACCCGGGCGTCGCCGGTGTTGCCGAGCGCGCGCACGACCGCGGCCCGACGGGCGTCGTCGCCAGCGGCCGTCAGCCTCGCCAGCAGCTCGTCGACCACCCGCTGCGCCGCCGCCGGGTCCTGCTCGCGCAGGCGCATGGCCAGGTTGCCGAGCGCGAGCAGCGCGGCGTCGGTCAGCTCCCCCGGTGGCCCGTCCGCGACCTGGCGCAGCGCGGCCAGCGCGGCCGGCGTCGGGCTCGGCGCCAGCCCGAGCGCGACCACCGCCTGACCGCGGCGCCCATCGTCGAGCCCGCCGGCCGCGGCGATCTCGGCCAGGGCCCGTTGCGCGGCCGGCGCGCCGGAGTCGCCCAGGGCGCCGGCCAGGAGGCGGACCTCGGCGCCGTCGGTGCTGCTGCGCAGGCGTCGACCGGCGGCGGCGGCCGCGGCCGCGTCGAGGCGGAACAGCGCGGCCAGTCGCAGGAACTGCAGGCCGGCGGCGTGCTGGTCGGCGTCGACCTCGCGCGCCGTCGCCAGCACCTGGTCGAGCGACGCCCCGTCAACCAGCGCGCGATCGTCGGCGGCCGAGGCGACCTGGGCCCGGGCCAGCTGGTCGACCGCGATCGGGGCGGCCGACAGCGCCGGCGGAGGTCCCGCCTCGACGACGCCGAGGTCGCGCAGCTCGAGCCGGGTCACGACCGCCATGCCCGCGTGCTCGAGACCGAGCGCGACCTCCTCGTCGACGGTGAGCAGGCGCGGCCAGCCGTCCGGACCGACGGCGACGGTGATGTCGCTGCGGACCAGGTCGGCGCGCAGATCGGAGCTGGTGGTGACCTGCTGGTACGCCAGCTTGTGCTTGTCGACGCCGTCGGCCGCGCGCTGGTAGCGGACCCGATGCGGCCCGATCGGATCGAGCTCGGTCGTCTCCCACACCCGCCCCGGCCCATCGACCAGCTGCAGGTGGGCGGCCACGGTCGCCAGCACGTTGCGCGCCTGCGGACCGGCCGCGTCGACGAACGCCAGCGCGACCAGGGCGCCCCGCCCGTCGTACAGGGCGTCGGCAGCCTGGTCGAGCCCGGGCATGACGAACGGCTGGGCCGGTTGCCCGGCGGTGGACTGCCCGCGCAGGTGCAGCTGGACGCGGGTCCGGCCCTGCTCGTCCTCGGCGGCGGCGGCGGCGGCCAGCTCGCCGGTCACCTGCACCGCCGCCGGCGCCGCGCCCGCGCCGGCCCGGGTGTGGACGTCGAGCGTCAGCTGGTAACGATGCCCACGCTCGGGCCGACGGGTCAGCGTCGGCCCGAGCGCATCGGCCGCGCCGCGGGACGGACCGGCCAGCGTCGGGCCGGCCGGTCGCGCCGACGCCGACGGCGCCGACGCGGCGTCGCCGCGGTGGTAGCGCGCCAGCACCAGGCCAGCGACGACGGCGAATCCGAGCGCGGAGGTGACGGCGATGGTGCGCTGGCGCATGGGTCCTCGATGGGGAGCGGCGCCGCCGCTCAGCGCAGCATGCCCGCGCCCGGATCGACCGTGGTCATGCAGTTGCCGACCAGGCAGCCGGTGCCGGACTGCGCCACCAGCGGCGCCGACATCGAGATGCCGGTCCACGACAGCAGCACGGTCGACCACTCGTAGCTGAGGTCGCCCAGGTGCGCCTCGGCGAAGGCGCCCAGCTCGCCGTCGAGCGAGCTGAAGGTGACGTCGCTGCGCAGGTTGTAGTTGACCTTGAGGCCGGCGCCGTTGTTGACCGGGGTCAGGCCGACCTCGAAGGTCGAGGGCACCGACAGGTCGAACAGGTTGAGGTCGGTGTACAGGCCGGCCGAGGCGCCGGCGCACATGCCGAGCAGACAGTACTCGCCACCGACCGCGGCCGAGGCGTACAGCGAGGCACGTGCGGTCGGCTGGAAGGTGGCGCCGATCCGGGTCACGTTGATCGCGGCGTTGAGGCCGGCGCCGAGGCGTCCGGTCACCTTGGCGGTGAAGGTCACCGGGACCGGCCCGACCCAGATGCCGACGGAGCGGTCGAACATGGTCTTGTCCCAGCCCTCGCCGATGAGGCCGTACACGTTGCCGCGGCCAGTGTTGGTGCGGCTGAACGACCAGAACTCGGCGCCGAACAGGGCGGCGCTGGCGCGGATGCTGGAGGTGCGCCCGTACTCGCCGCTGGCGGTGGCGCGCAGGTTGAGCAGGCGGTAGCGCGAGCCGTTGATCTTGGCGTAGGCCTCGAGCACCGCGGTCCCGCTCGCCTTGTCGCGCTCGGTCAGGTTGGCCGCGGCGGTGGCGGTGACCCCGCCACCGGCGTAGATGCTGGCGCCCCAGCTCGTGCTGCCCCACACCTGCTCCCACGAGAAGTGCTTGTTGATGTCGTTCGACGGGGTCGAGGTGCCGCCGCCGCCGCCGACACCACCGCCACCACCGTCGTCACCTCCACCCACGTCGCCAATGACGGCGTGGGCGGCGGTGGGGGCCAGGAGCGTGGCCGAGAGAGCGGCCGAGGAGACGAGGGCGGCGAGGACGTGCTTGTTCATGGTTGGCCGCAGCTAGAGCAACCCCCGGGCCAGGGCGACGCGTGAGTCATTCCAGCTGGTTGCGGCAGGCGGGTGCCTGAAGCACCGCGCCTCCCCGCGTATTGCTCGGTCAATCCGTGTGGTCAGCGCCGGGCCTGGCCAGCACGCTGCGGCCCGCCGAGGTCGTCAGTACGGCCGGCCGTCCTTGTGGACGAAGCCGCCGCCGCCGCTGTAGCGACCCGGGCGGAACGCCATGTCGACGTCGGGGTACTCGCCCCAGTCGGCGTCGTCGCGGTTGCTCACGACCAGGAAGCGGGCGTCGGCGTCGGACCGGTTCTGCAGGCAGTGGCCATCGCGCTGCCCGGCCGGAAACCCGGCGCACTGCCCGGCCCGCACGACCTGCTCGCCGGCGTCGGTGACCAGCACCAGCTCGCCGTCGACGACGTACACGAACTCGTCCTCGAGCGCGTGCCAGTGGCGCTGGCTCGACCAGGCCCCTGGCGGCAGGGTGACCAGGTTGACGCCGATGCGGGTCAGGCCGGCGGCGTCGCCGAGGCGAAGCCAGTGACGCGGCTGGCACGGCTGGTCGTGCGGCGCGGGGTAGCGGCTGCCGCCGCCACGTGGGGCGCTGGCGGGATCGATGACGGGCATGGGACCTCCGGGGAAACAGATGCGCGAGCGGGGCCGACCGTCGCACGTCCTTGCGCGCTGGCTCGATCCGGAGTTGCGGCCGGTGGTGGCGCGCGGGACGATGGGGTGTGCGCGGACGCTGTGACCTGGCTGGGGCCGTCGTGCTGGTGCTGGTGCTGGTGCCGAGCGCAGCCTGCTTCCGCCCCGACGCCGGCGCGAACCTGCCGTGTGGCCCGGCCCTGGCCTGCCCGGCCGGCCTGGTGTGTGACGGCGCCGAGTGTGTGGCCAGCGGCGCGACCGACGCCCCCGGCGCCGGAGTGGACGCGCCCCGCGCCGACGCCGCGCCTCGCAGCGACGCCGCCGTCGATGGCTCGGTCGCGCTCGACTCCGACGGCGACGACGTGGTCGACGCGACCGACAACTGCCCGGCGCGGGCCAACCGCGACCAGCACGACGAGGACGGCGACGCCACCGGCGACGTGTGCGACACCTGCCCGCACGTGGCCGACCCGGACCAGGCCGACGCCGGCGAGGTCGGCGTCGGCGCCGAGGCCGACGGCGTGGGTGACGCGTGTGACCCGTTCCCGGCCCTGGGCGGCGATCGCATCGCCCTGTTCCTGCCGTTCTCGAGCGCCATGGGCCTGAGCCCCACCGGCGGCGCGTGGTCGGTCAGCGGCGACGACCTGGTGCAGAGCTCGGCCGCGTCGGCCGACGATCCGAAGGCGCTGACCTCGGTCGTCGGCACCGTGACCCGGGTCGAGGCCGACCTGACCATCACCGCGCTGGCAGCCAGCGGCTACCGCACGATCTCGGTCGTGGCCGGGTCCAGCATGGACCGTGCGACCTACCACCACTGCATCCACGACGACGACGGCGACACCGTGCACTTCCAGGCGCTCGAGCACGCCTACCCCGGCGGGTTCGAGTACCAGGCCTTCACGGCCATGCCCCCGCTCGGCCTCGGGCGCCGCACCTTCCGGCTCGGCGTCGACCCGCTCGCCGGGCAGGCCTCGTGCTGGACCAGCACGACCGGCATGGAGGTCTCGGCCGCGCTGGTCCTGCCGAGCGGCCTGGTCGGCGTGCGCACCTACGCCGCCGCGGTGCGAGTGCACAGCTTCGTCGTGTTCACGCGCTGAGCTCGCCGGCGTGGGCGGCCGGGGGACACGCAGGCGACCTGCGCGCCCGGCGCGAGTCGCGGCGCGGTCGGTCGCTGCCACCCGCCACCGCCGGCACCTGGTGCCACCGCGGCCCTCGGGTTGCGCCCGGGCGCCCGGCTACGGGTGGCCGTGGCCGCTGTGGTCGTGGCCGGCGTGGGGATCGGGCTTGAGGCCGGCCGGCGCCACCGGCGACGAGGTGATGGGATACCCGCGTTGCTGCCAGACCAGGATGCCCTCGTCGAGCACCGCGGTGTTCTTGTAGCCGCGCCGGCGCAGCTCGTCGACGACCTCGCCCGAGGCGTGGTGCGGGCAGGCGCAGTACGCCACCACCCAGGTGCCGTCCTTGGGCACGTCGTCGAGGCGGCTCAGGTCGTAGTGCGGGACCGAGACCGCACCCGGGATGTGCATGCGCATCCAGTCCGACGCCGGCCGGGCGTCGAGGAGCACCATGCGCCGCTTCTGCCGGTAGGCCTTCACGACATCATCGGCAGCGACGAAGCGAGCGTCGCGCAGCTTCCATGCCGGCGCCTTGCCCTTGGGGTGGAGCACGACCGGCTCCTTGCCGGTCGGCGTGGTCAGCTTGGGCAGCGGCGGCGGGGGCTTGACGCCCTCCCAGCTCCGCAGCAGCGCGACCACGTCCTCGATCTGCGCGGCGGTCAACGTGCCGGCCCACGCCACCATCGGCGTGCCGGGGCGACCGACGGCGATGGCGTGGCGCAGGAAGGCGTCGGTCACGTTGCGGAGCAAGATCGACTGCGCCAGGTGCAGGTACTCGCCGCGCTTGCCCGGCGTGCCGTGACACTTGGCGCAGTGCTGGTCGTACACCGTGCGGCCGCGACCTCGATCGCCGCTGGCGGCCACCACCGGCAGCTCCTGCCGGGCCGGGCCCTGCCAGCGCAGGAAGGCGATGACCTGCTGGATCTGGGTGTCGTCGAGTGGCCCGCCCAGGTCGCGTGCGTAGCCGGCCATCGCGGTGCCGGGGCGGCCCTCCTTGATGCTGGCCATCAGGAAGCTGTCCTCGACGGTGGCCAGGAAGGTCGGGTTGACCAGCGACGGCGCGTTGTCGGCGGCGTAGCCGCGGGCGGCCGGGCCATGGCACAGCGCGCAGTACTTGGCGAACGCGGTGCGGCCGGCCACCACCTCGGGCGGCATGGCCGGGGCGGGCGGCGGGGTCGGCGCTGGCGGCGCCGTGCTGACCGGCCCGCTCGAGGTCGGGCCGGCCGGCGCGACCGGCGTGGGCACCGGCGACGGCGGCGGCGGCGGCGCGTGCGGCGACTCGCGGCTGCAGGCGGCGGCGGCGAGCAGCACGGGGAGCAGCGCGGGCGCGCGGCGAGCAAGGACGAGATCTGGCAGGCGCACCGACGGGTTGTAGCGTCCCGGCCCGGGCCCGTCGAGCGGATCTGTGCCCACAGGTGGGCGGCCCGGGCCACGAAACCGCGACACCTCGGCCTGGCCGCGCGTCTCGGTCCGAACACCTCGGCCCGGCCGCGCGCCTTCGGGCCGGCGCGGGCGCAGTGCGGGCCGGCCAGCGCTCGCACCGGCGTGGGCCGGGTGTGGGGACCGGTCGCCGCCCGTTCAGGCCATGGGTTGCCACCGCGTCCGCTGGTGCGCCGCCAGCACGCGGGCGCGGCGGGCGGCGACCACCGCCGGGTCGATCGGCGCGACGAAGCGGGGCGGGCTGGGGAAGCAGCCAGCCGGGAAGCCGGGCACCTCGTGCTCGCGCCGCCATCGCCGCTCGCGCGCCGCCGCGTACGCCGCGCACAGGTGCTCGCGGCCGGCCTTGAACGCGTCGCGCCGGTGGCGCTCCGTCGTGTGACACGGCGGCGCCGCGCCGTGTTTGCTGCGCGTCGGCCGGTCGAGCGGATCCTGCGCCAGCACCGCGGCCCGGCCGAGCGGCGGCGCCTCACCCCGCGCCGCCGCCGCGTCGCGCTGGATGCCGGCCAGCATGCGCCGGACCCGGTGCAGCCGCTGCTCCTCGCGCAGCACGCGCCAGCCCGGCAGCGGCGCCAGGTCGATGAAGTAGGTCTCCACCACCCGCTTGCGCCCCTTCTTCGTCGCCCACCGCCCCACCAGCCGCTCGCGCCCGAGCAGCGCGCTCACGCAGTTCACGCCCGGCCAGTCCTCCGACCGCTCGACCAACCCCTCCTTCACCCCGTGCGCCAGCACGTAGCGCAGCCGGTCTTCCGCCGCGTCGTCGTCGAGCACCGCGATGTTCGCCGCTCGCCGCTGCCAGACCCTGCCCGTCCAGCCCGTCTCCTCCTTGATCGCCTTGGCGACATTGCTGTTCACGTGCTGAACGAACCGCGCCAGCGTCTCGCCATCCGGCGTCGTCAGCAGCGCGTGCCAGTGGTTCGACATGAAGACAAAGGCGTGCAGCGCCACCGGGTACAGCGCCAGCGCCCGCCCCATCACCCCCAAGATCCGCTGATTGAGCCGCTCCGACGGCCGGCACAGCAGCATCGCCGCGATCGTCCTGATCGTCACCTCCACCAGCCCCCCCGGCCCACCCTCCGGCATCGTCGTCTCCAGCGGCAAATACCGGATCCGCCGCACCGCCCCACCCTTGCCCGTCTCCTTCTGCCGTTCCGTCACCATACCCCCACCCGCAGCACATCCCGCGCCAACCAACCTTTCGCCACATTCCCGCCACTTGCCAACCCGCCTGTCCGGCCCACCGGACTCTTTCGTCCGCCCCGTCCGCCCCTCGCCCACTCCCGGACACGCGGCCCGAGCCATCTCGCCGGTTTACATAACGCCCCACTCCGCGACCCATCCCCTGATCACGTCGTCACGACCTTGTCTCAGCGGGGGACCTTGTCTCAGCGGTCTGTCTCAGCGGGGCCCCCCCGATCCCTGTGACTTCGTCGGGTTGCGCGATCGCGGCGAGGTCACGCAACCGGCGCGACCGGTGGTCGAGAACAGGCGGCACAAGGAGCAAGCCACCATGAAGAACTCGATGAACCTCGTCGCCCGCGCCCTCACCACCCTCGTCGCCACCCTGGCCCTCACCACCGGCGCTGGCTGCCTGGCGGAGGACGACGACAGCCAGATCGACATCGGCGCCCCGATCGATGTCGCGGTCGACCTCGACCTGCCCGCGGACGAGTCGGAGATCGCCGCCGCGGACCTCGAGGCGCACGTCAAGGCCCGCCCGGCCGGCGACGACGACATCGTGCTCGGCCGCCCCGGCGACCAGCCGGCCGATGCCCTCGACGACGTCCAGGTCGACGTCGACGGCGCGTTCGCCGGCGGTCCGATCGACCCGACCCAGATCGGCGACGGCGAGCTGAGCGACGCCGACAGCGCCGCCGTCGACCCGCCGCTGAACCCGGTGCGCGGCTTCGGCCGCCCGGCCCGCCCCGACGCCGTCGCGCCCCACACGGTCAACCGGCCGCTGCGCGACCAGCTCGGCGGGGCCATCGGCGGCGGCACGTTCTGACCGCGGCGCGCGCCGGGCGCGAACGCACTGTCCCACCCGTCCACCACGCCGCACCCGCGCGCGTGGTGCTACGCCTTCCGGATGCCGTCGCCCAACGTGCTCGCGGTGGTCAAGCTAGGCTTCCCCTGGCCGACGCTCGACCCGTTCCTGTTCTGCGTCCACCACGACGACGCCTACCCGGCCGGCAACGCCGACCTCGGCCCGGCCGCCTCGCTGGCCGGACGTGACCTCGGCCAGGACTTCGCCGGCAAGGACGGCTGGCGCATGTACCACGGCACCGTCGTGCCCGGCTTCCCGCAGCACCCGCACCGCGGCTTCGAGACCGTGACCGTGGCCCGGCGCGGCTTCATCGATCACTCCGACTCGCTCGGGGCGACGGCGCGTTTTGGCCGCGGCGACTGCCAGTGGATGACCGCCGGGCGCGGCATCGTCCACTGCGAGATGTTCCCGCTGCTCGACCCCGACGGGCCCAACCCGGTCGAGCTGTTCCAGATCTGGCTCAACCTGCCGGCCGCCGACAAGCTGACCGAGCCGCACTTCACGATGCTGTGGGCCGACGGCACACCGGTACACGCGCTGACCGACGTCGACGGGCGCGCGGTGACGGTAACCACCTACGCCGGCCCGCTGCCCGGAGCGGCCGGCCAGGCCGGCCAGGCCTTGCCGCCACCAGCGCCGCCGCCGAAGTCGTGGGCGGCGCGGCCCGAGCACGACGTGGCGATCTGGACGGTGCGGCTAGCGGCCGGCGCCCGCTGGACGGTGCCGGCGGCGCGGCCCGGCAGCCAGCGCGTGCTGTACTTCTTCGCCGGCGACCACCTCGACGTCGATGGTCAGCGCGTGCCGCGCGGGCACGCGATCCAGGTCCGGGCCGACGTCGACCTGCCGCTGGTGGCGGGCGGCGCCGGCGAGCTGCTGCTGCTGCAGGGCCAGCCCATCGGCGAGCCGGTGGTGCAGCACGGGCCGTTCGTGATGAACACGCCGACCGAGATCCAGCAGGCGTTCGCCGACTACCGGCGCACGCAGTTCGGCGGCTGGCCGTGGCCGAGCGACGCACCGACCCACAGCCGCGACGCCGGCCGGTTCGCCCGCCACGTCGACGGCCGGGTCGAGCACGCCACCTAGGCGGCCGGAACGGTCGGTTCTAGTACCACGTGGTGTGGCACGCGTCGCAGCCTACCCGCTGGGTCTTCGACCGCAGCGTGTTCGAGGTCGACGCCCCGCACGCGGCGACGGTGGCGAGGGCGAGCAGCAGGAGGGCGGCGGTAAGGCGGCGCATCCTCGCACTATAGACGGGATGCGCCGCGATCGATGCGCCATCTTCACCGGCATCGCGCGCCAGCGACGCCGGCGCTGGCGCCACACCAGGCGCGAGTCCACGATGGCCACGGCCGCCGCGCCGCTGGTACCCTCGACGGGTGCGATGGCTGCTGGGGATCGCGGCGTGCTCGCTTGGGTGCGGGCAGGTCGGCCTCGACACCCGCACCGACGGCGTTGCCCCGGCTGACGCCGTGCCGAGCACCGACGCGCCGCCGGCGATCCTGCGCGACTGCGGCGTGTACCTGCGTATGGACGAGGCCGACTGGGCCGGCGGCGCCGCCATCGACAGCTGCGGTGGGCCGGCCGGCATCGTGACCGGCGGCGCCGCGGTGGTCGACGATCCGACCCGTGGCCGCGTCGGCGCGTTCCCGGGTGGAACGGCCTGCGTCCAGTTCGCCGATGGCCCGAGCAACCGGCCGGGCATGGCGCTGACCCTCAGCGCCTGGGTCTTTCCGACCGCGCTCGACGGCACGACGCCGTTCGGCATCATCAGCAAGCGGGCCGCCTACCAGGACCGCTCGGCGTTCACGTTGTTCCTGTGGGACCGCGACGCCGCCTGGGTCGACGTCGACACCGAGGACGACCGCTTCGGCGGCGCCCAGGCCCTCAGCAACGATCGCTGGACCCAGCTGACCGCGGTGTTCGACGGCAGCCGGCCATCGGCGGAGCGGACCCGCCTGTACGTCGACGGGGTGCTCGACACGGTGAGCGGCGACAGCGCGACCACGATCACCCCGTTCGCCGTCCCGCTGCGGATCGGCTGCATGCCCGACCTCGCCGATCCGATCGCGTTCGTCGGCCGGCTCGACGAGGTGGTGGCCTGGAACCGCGCGCTCGAGCCCGGCGAGGTGGCGGCCTGGTACGCCCAGACCCGGCGCTGACCGTTACGGCGGTGCAGGCGCGGCCAGCGACGCCAGAGCTTCGGCCCGGCGCGGTGAGGCCGGGAAGGCGGTGACGAACCGGGTCAGGCGGGCCCGCGCCGCGGCGTGGTCGCCGGCGCGCTGGCAGGCGATCGCGGCCCAGTAGGCGGCGTCCTCGGCGACGGACGGCGCGTCGGCGCGATCGAAGGCGGCGATGGCCTCGGCGTGACGACCGGCGCGCAGGGCGAGCCAGCCGCGCCGGAACCACTCGGCCGCGGTCGGCGCCGGCGCCCGCGCCACGCCGACGGCCGGAGCGGTCGGAGCCGGCGGCGCGGTCCAGAGGTCACCCGCGGCGATCACCACCGGCCCCCCCGGCGCCGCCAGCTCGACCGAGCCGGCGAAGACCGCGACCCGGCTGACCCGGCCCCCGCGCGCGCTGACCTCGACGCGGGCGTCGGCGACGGTCGTCACGGCGCCGCCGACGACCACCTCGAGGCGCCCTCCACGCGCGTCGATCGCGACGGTGCCGTCCTCGATCGTGAGCTGGTCGCGGCCGCCGACGGACCGCCGGGTGTACCGGGCGGCCGACGACGCATTCACCGCGGCCACCACTGGCGGCGCCATGGCATCGGGCCGGGGCCGGTCGATCCGGTCAACGGCCGCCGCCCCCGCGGCGATGGGCGCCTGCGCCAGCGCCGGGGCGAGCGGCCGGGATCGACGCGACCCGACCGCGAGCCAGCCCGCCACCGCCGCCGCCGCCAGAATCCCGAAGCCGACCTGCGCCGCACGCGGCGCTGGCGCTCGACGTCGCGGCGCCGCCGTGGGCGTGTCCTGGTTGGCCGCGACCAGAACCCGGTCGCCCAGGCGTCGCCGCGCTGCCGTCGACAGCGCCGGCTCCGCGAGATCCGCGTCGGCGAGCGCCACCGCCATCAGCTCCTGCTCGGTCAAGCGGGCCGCACACCGGGCACACCCGACGACGTGCAGCTCGAGCTCGCCACGGCGGGCCAGGGGCAGCTCGTCACTGGCGGCGGCGGCCAGGGTAGCGGTCGTCGGGCAGCTCATCGCCGCCTCCGCGCGGGATCCACCACCGCTGGGGCGGGCGCGAAGGTGTCGAGCGCCACTCGCAGCCGACGCCGAGCCTGGTACAGGCGGCGCCACACCGTCCCCTCCGGGATGGCCAGGATCTTCGCCGCGTCGCGACCGCCCTGGCCCTCAAGATCGACTAGCACCAGCACCGCGCGCAGGTCGTGCGGGAGCTCGGCCATGGCCTCGGGCAGCCGAGCCAGGCGCTGCCGATCGAGGGCGTCGACGCTGGCCGCCGGCTCGCTCGACCACCATGCCGCCAGCGTGCCCATGGCCCGGATCCGTCGCCCCTCGCGCCGCGCGTGCTCGCGGGTCAGGTTGGCGGCGATGCCGAGCAACCAGGGCCGGACCGGCTCACCCAGGCGGAAGCGCGGCGCCGCCGCGTACGCCTGCAGGAACGTGGCTTGCACCAGATCCTCGACCGCGTGGTCGGCTCCCGGTCGGAGACGACGAACCACTCGATACACGACGTCGATGTAGCGCTCGAAGAAGCGCGCCCGCGCCGCGCCGTCGCCGGCGGCGCAGGCGGCGATGAGGCCCTGCTCCCCCAGCGGCTCGGCGCGGGTGCCGCCGTCGCCGTCGCCCCGGTGCAGGGGAACGAGCTTGGCGAGCGGGTGTGGCGAGCGGGTCGACATGGGATCAGAAGGTTCGGCCCAGGCCCAGCCCCAGGCGAGCCTCGACCCGTGGGGTCATGCCGTAGATCGGCGATCCCGCCGTGGCCAGGGTCAGGTGCGGGCCAGCGGCGACGCGCCAGTCGTGTCCGAGGCGAGCGGTCACGTCCACCCCGAGCCCCAGCCCGAACCGAAGCAGGTATCCCTCGTCGAAGAACGCGCCGACGACATCGGCCTGGACCCGGGTCGGCACGAGCGCGGCCGCGACCTGCGACCGCAGGTCGAACCGCGGCGAGATCCCCACCTCCCAGGCGGCGTGCGCGGCCAACCAGACCTCGCGCGAGTGGACCCGGTACATCGCGCTGCCGTCCTCGGTGTCCTGCGTGTGGGCGTCGCTCCCCAGCGCCAGCCCGAAGCGGAGCGAGCGGACCGCCACGACGTCGACCGCGAGCAGGGCGCTGACGTTGGGCCCGACCAGGACGGTCGCCCGCACGGACCGGGTACCTGCTCGCCGCGGAGTGGCCCGCGTCAACGAGCCCGCGTCCGCCAGGCCCGGCGCTGCCTCGGGTGAGGCCATCGCCACCCGGACCTGCCGGGGCGGCGCCGCTTGCACCTTCGCGGCGACGGGTGCGAGCGCGGGAGGCGAGACCGAGACAGTCTCCGGTGTCACGCTGGCGGCCGTGGACGCGGCACTTGAGGCTGAAGGGCCCGGAGCGCTCACCGTTCCATCGGCGGCCCAGCTCGCGACCAAGACGCCCGCGGTCTGCGCGTCCGGCACGATTCGATCCCAGGTGCGACCATCAGGTGCGGTGGCCAGGACGTACAGGCCACCTTCGGTCGGGATGATGCGGACCGTCAGCCGGGTACAGACCGGCTCGGCGCCGACCCATTGCTGGACGACCTCAGCCACCTCTGCCGGCGCGCGGATCAGCTCGATCACACACGCGGACGAGGATGCCGACGTGGACGCGGCCGGGCCCGACGATCCCGGAGCCGAGGTGTCCTCGGCCCAGCCCCGCCCAGGCGCGATGAGCGCCGCGGCCAGAGCGAACAACGAAGCGATGCCAGGTGATGGTCCCCGGGCGGGGGAACGACGGGGACTTGGATACCGCCCGGAGACCATCAACCTGACAGGCTTCATATGTCCTGGTTTGCCGCTGACCGGGTTTCCTTCGCCGAGATCGTCGCATTTCTCCGCTGGATTGCCTCCCGCTACCACCAAGTGCCTGCGCCTCGCCCCCAAGGTCGCGAGATCAGGCGGGGTGCTGGCCGAGCGCGGCCAGCAGCGGCGTGAGCGCGCCCTGCTCGGCCAGGGCCATCACCGACAGCCGCGGCACGGTGAGGCACGGCCAGCGCCCGCCGGCGCGCTCACGCAGCGCGGCCAGGTTGGTGCCGGTCGACTCATCGGCGACCACCGGCGCGACCAGGGCAACCGCGGCCGGGCCCAGGCCGCAGCCCGCCGCAGCCCGCACCGCCGCGCCGACGTCGTGCAGCACGCCGAGCTGGTCCTTCGCGACCAGCAGCAGGCGACGCTCGGCTGCCAGCGCCGGTGGCCAGCTCGCCAGCCAGTCGAGGTTGTCGCGATCGTCGTCGAAGGGGGAGCACAGGCCGCCGGCCAGCTCGATCACCGCGATGGGCGCCGTGGCTTGCACCGCGGCCAGGCGATCGAGCCAGGGCACGGCGCCGAGATCGACCCGGTCGTAGCGGGCCGCCAGGTGTGGCGACAGCGGGCGGCGCAGGCGGACGGTCGGCGCCGGGCTGGTGACCAGGCCGGCCGCCTCTCGCAGCGCGCGCTCGTCCTCGCCTTCGCCGTGCGGGGCGTCGACCACCCCGCTCTCGACCGGCTTCCAGCCCACCGCACCCTGCCCGGCCAGACGCCAGGCGGCGATGAGGGCCGACGCCAGGTGGGTCTTGCCCACGCCGGTGCCGGTGCCGGTGACGACGACGATCAGTGGGCGCCGCCGTCCTGCGCGGCCTGCCAGGCGTTGGCCCAGGCGACGATCAGCTCGAGATCGCCGTCCTTGACGCTGCCGGGCTTGTTGGCCGGCATGGTCGCCTTGCCGCCACCGACGCCGAGCACCTTCTTCATGGTGGCGGCGATGTCGCCGGCGTACTTGCCGGTGAACGGGTAGCTGGTCATGTCGAACTCGGCCAGCTTCTTGGCGCTCTTCTTGGCGCCAGCCTGGGTGTGGCACAGCGCGCAGGCCTTCTCGAACACCGGCTTGGCCGCCTCGTAGGTCGCCTTCTCGGCGTCGAGCAGCGCCAGCTTGGGGTCCGGCGCCGGCTTGGCCTCGGCCACCGGCTCGTTCGGCGTGGTCTCGGTCGGCGCCGTCTCGGTCGGCTCGGTCGGGGCCGGCTCGACCGGGGCCGGCTCGGCCACCGGCTCGACCGGCTTGGCCTTGCCGCCGCAGGCGGCGAGGGTGAGGGCCAGGCCCAGGGACATCGAGAACGAACGCAGGGTGGTGGTGGCGAGCAGCTTCATATAGAGGGCGGACGCTAGCGCACCTGCCCCCGCGCAGGCCAGAGGACGGGGCGCCGGGCTGGCTACCAGACCTTCCGATCACTTGCGTTCCCCTGGTCGGGTGGCTCCATCGGACATCCGGTCGCCGGCTACTGGGGTTGCCGTTCGGACGCCGGGTCGCCGCAACTGGTTGATCCGAGGGCGCCGATCGACCTGGGAGCTGATGGCACGACCACTGCACATGGGTCAGACAACTTCAACGACCGACCCCAGCGACCCCGGAGAAACGCCATGAAGACCACCAAGACCCTCGCCTTCGCCCTCGCTCTCGCGCTTGGCGCCACCGCTTCCGTCGGCTGCGCTGGGTCGGAGGTCGACGACACCATCGACGACGGTGACCCGACCAACCCGGATGACCCGGACGACGTCATCCCGACCTCGGCCGAGGGCAAGTACGCGCTCACCTCGGAGTTCGACGTCGCCAGCGGCCTGCCCGGCACCGTCGGCAACATCGTCAACACGTTCATCGAGCTGACCGACGACGCCGACGACCCGGCCGGTGGCCTGCTCGACCTGGCCATCAACCAGGTGTCCAACAGCACCCTGCGCAACATCCTGCAGGGCGCCCGCGTGGTCCTGGCCGGCACCATCAACGACCGCATCCTCGAGATCGCGCCCGACTTCGTGCCGCGGATCATCGAGCTCGGCGACAACTTCGGCCAGCTCGCCCGCGACTTCGGGACGCTGACCACCCTCGACGTGCGCAAGGCCGGCGCCTCGTACGCGGCGACCCACACCCTGACCGGCGTGCAGTTCAAGATCGACGGCCAGGCCTACGCCTTCCCGTTCGCCGACTACGGCATGGACGACGTCGTGACCCAGAACGTGTCGGTCGCGCTCGAGACCACCGGCAAGTTCACGGTCGCCTCGCACCAGCTGCCGATCTCGATGGGCAAGGTCCTGCGCCTGGGCATCGACGAGCTGCTCGTCCCGGCCATCGACCCGCTGGCGACCGACCTGGGCGACATGCTCGACGGCCTGGTCGACTGCGACGCCATGGGCCAGGCGATGTACGACGCGGTCGACATCGGCTCGCCCAGCACCTACGCCTCGGCCTGCGAGATCGGCCTGCAGGCGCTGGCCAACCTGGCCTACCAGCAGCTCAATGACCTCGACCAGAGCGCGATGAACTTCGGCATCGCCGGTCAGGCCCGCGCCACCGACAGCAACGGCGACAAGAAGATCGACCAGCTGCAGCGTGGTGAGTGGGCGGGCCAGGTCGAGTACGCGGGCACCCCGGCGCCGCTGCAGTCCTCGACGTTCGCTGGCTCGCGGATGTAAGCAGCCATGAGCGCCGCGGCGAGGCGGCAACGCCGCGCCGGCGGACGGAGCTGACTCCTCGGTGACAGGTCGCCCCCCCGGGCGGCCTGTCGGCGTTTTCGGGGGGAGCCACCCGGTCCACCCGGTCCGGTGCAGCGCCAGGCTCAGCCGGCGACGGGGGCGCGCCGGTGGGCGCTGGCACGCCGGGCGCGCGGGTGCGCGCCGGAGACCGGCAGGCCGAGCAGCAGCTTGACCGCCACGCCGGCCGCGGTCATGCCGATCACCGACGGCACGAAGGCGACGGAGCCCTCGACCCGGTGGCCGCGATCGCAGTCGTTGACGCCGTTGTCCCCGCCCGGGCACACGCAGGCGAAGCCGTCCCGATCGTAGGCCAGGGTCAGGGGCGCGATGGGCGGCTCCTCGGAGTAGACCGCCCACACCCCGGTCGTGCGGCTGCAGTCGAGGTCGTGCTTCTTGCGCAGGTTCTTGCGCAGGTCGCGCGCCAGCGGGTCGATGCGGGTCTCGGCCAGGTCGGCGACCCGGATCTGGGTCGGATCGAGCCGGGCCGCGGCGCCCAGGGTGGTGACCAGGCGCAGGCGCTGCCGCACCGCCGTGGCGATGAGGTGCATCTTGGCGGTGACGTTGTCGATGGCGTCGACCACGACGTCGGGCTCGGGCGTGAGCAGGCGATCCGACGTCGCGGCGCCGTAGAACTCGGCGCGCGCCTCGATCACCGCGTCGGGGTTGATCAGGCGCAGCCGCTCGGCCATCACCGCGACCTTGGTCTTGCCGAACGTGCCCTTCAGGGCGTGGACCTGCCGGTTCACGTTGGTCACGCACACCCGGTCGAAGTCGATGAGGATGACCCGACCGACGCCGGACCGGACCAGCCCCTCCGCGGCGTACGAGCCGACACCGCCGACGCCGATCACCACGACGGTGGAGCTGGCCAGCCGGGCCACGCCGGCGTCTCCGAGCAGGCGCGCGGCGCGGTCGAACCGGCGATGCGTCGCGCTCACGAGTGCACCTCGCCACCGGGCCAGGGCGGAACGACCGCCAGCTGCTCGGGCCACGCCCCGAACAGGCGGCGCGCGTTGCGGGTCGTGCGCGCCGCCAGCTCCGCCGCGCCGCCGCCGCAGGCCTGGGCCAGGCCGGCCAGGACGTGCGGCAAGAACGCCGGCTCGTTGCGCCCGGGCCGGCGTGGCGCCGGCGTCTGGTCGGGCCCGTCGGTCTCGGCCAGCAGGCGGTCGGCCGCGACCAGGCGCGCCGCGGCCCCGGGTCGGCGCGCCCCCGGGTAGGTGATGGCCCCGGCGAACGACAGGTACAGATCGAGCTCGGCGTAGCGGGCGACCAGCTCGGGGCTACCCGAGTAGCTGTGCAGCACGCCGCGGAAGGGCCCACTCGCGGCCTCGGCCCGCAGCAGCTCGAGCGCGCGTCCGTGCGCGCCGAGCACGTGCAGCACCACCGGCAGGTCGAGCGCACGGGCCACGCGCAGGTGCGCCCGCAGCAGGCGGTCCTGCTCGGCGGCGTCGGCGGTCGCGCCATCGAGGCCACACTCGCCGACGGCGACGACCACGTCGGCCGCGGCGGTCAGCGCCGTGGCCAGCGCGGCGTCGGGGTCGCGCAGCAGGGCGCGCTCATCGGCGTCGAGCTGCGGCACGATCTGCGGGTGCACGCCGAGCGCGGCGCGGGCCCACGGGCCGATGGCCCGGCACAGGTCGACCACGACCGGCCAGGTCGCGGGCCGGATGGCCGGGATGAGCACCCCGAGCACCCCGGCGCTGGTGGCCCGCTCGATCGCGGCGGCGCGGTCGGCGTCGAACGCCTCGAGGTCGAGGTGGCAGTGGGTGTCGATCACGGCCGGCGAGGTCCTGGTCATGACGTAGCACGGCGGGCGCGGGCCAGGGCCAGCAGGACATCCACCGGGCCACCAGCCGCCGGGCCGCCCTCAGCGCGGGTGCTGGCCGGTCTCGACCACGACCCGGGCCCGCCGTTGTAGCTCCGGGACCAGCGCCGGATCGGCCACGACGAGCTCGACCGAGACCCCGGTGTCGTCACCGTACGCGACCAGATCGACGCCGGTGATCTCCAGCGGGCACTGATCCCCAGCGGCCTGCCCCAGCCGCATCCAGGCCTGGTGACAGCGCAGCGCGCCGACCAGGCGGTCGGCCGGGCCGGCGCTGACCGGCAGGTAGACGATCACCCCGTCGGGTCGCGCCTCGCCCCCCTGGGCCAGGCGCTGCAGCACCGACACCTGGGCGTCCTCGGGGCTGAACCCGGCACAGCGGTCGCGCGCCTCGGCCTCGAGCGCGGCGGCGGCGGCGACGTGGGCATCGGCCTGGCGCTCCTCGTCGATCGCCCGCACCCACAGGCCGGTGCGGGGATCATCGTAGCGGCGCTGCGGCTGGTTCCGCAGCGCGTCGGCGAGCTGCGCGTACTTGGCGGCGCGGGCGGCGTGCTGGCCGGCGGCGCTGAGGTGTTCACTCGCGCGCGCGCCCCGCGCCGGATCGACCTCGGCGACCACCGGGGCGGGCGCGGCGCGACAGGCGGCGAGGATCAGGAGGAGCGGGGTGCTTCGGGCATTCATGCCCTCCAGCGCTGCAGGTGTGGTGCCAGCCGTTTCCGGCGTGCGGAGGCGCCAACCCCGCGGCCCTTGCGTCGTCGAGGCTGGCGCCTGCTGACTTTGCTGTCGCCGGTGTGCGCGTGGCCACGCCGGCGCCGGTAGGCGCGGGCCAGGCGCCGGCGCGGCCCTTGCCGTCGGCGCCGGGGCGGATGATGATTGCCGGATGCGCCTGCTGCCCCACGTGTCCGTCGCGCTCCTCGTCGCCAGCTTCGTCGGTGCCTGTGGCGAGGTCGCGCTGCGGCCCGACGCCGGCGGCGGCGACGACGGGGGTGGCGCCGACGCGCCGCCGGCCGGGCCGTGCACCGGCGTCATCGCCCCCGAGAACGTGTTCGCCTGCCTCAACCAGAGCCTGTGCGCCCTGATCGAGCGCTGCGGCCTCGGCGAGATGGGCGACACCACCTGCGACGAGCTGCCGTTCCAGTTCAGCCAGGACTTCGCCGGGCTCGGCTCCGACGACCTGCTGGCGGAGCTGCTCGCGGCCGGGCGCGTCAACTACGACGGCGCCGAGGCCGGCCAGTGCGTGGCGCAGATGGCCACGGTCGCCTGCAAGACGGTGCTGCTCAACGAGGCCACGCTGTTCGACGGGGTGTGCGGCAGCGTCGTCACCGGCACGGTGGGCAATGGCTCCCGCTGCCAGTTCGACTCCGAGTGCGGCTCCCCCGTCGCGGTCTGCGTCGCCGCCGGCACGACCTGCGCCAGCGATGGTCAACAGGCCCTCGGTGCGTGTCAGGACGCGGTCGCCGTCGGCCAGAGCTGCGAGAACCTGCCATGCCGGCCGGGCGACCACTGCGTCGGCACGTCCCCCAACAAGGTGTGCCGGCCGGGTGACGCCGCCGCTCCCTGCAACGACGACCAGGACTGCGACTCGGCGCTCCACTGCAACGCCGGCCAGTGCCGGGCCGACGTGCCCGCCGGCGCCACCTGCCGCAACCCCAGCCAGTGTGCGGGTGACAACGACTGCGTCATCCCGGTCGGCATGACCAACGGCACGTGCCAGCCGGCGGCCACCGTCGACGCCGCCTGCACCACCGGCTGCTGGGGCGCGGACCGCATGCGCTGCTTCCGGCCGGCCCCGATGCAGGCCGGCACGTGCCAGCCGCTGCCGACCGAGGGCATGGCCTGCGCCGACCTCAACGACTGCGGCTCCGGCGGCTTCGGCCTGGTGTGCGATGCCTTGACCTGCCAGACCCCGGGTGACCTCGGCGAGCTGTGCGACGTCAGCAACAGCTGCAACCTCGGGCTGTACTGCAGCCGGGACGTGACCGGGGCGGCCACGGGCAGCTGCAGCGCGCCGCAGCCGCTCGGCAGCCAGTGCAACGACGACCGACAGTGCGCGACCGGCGCCTGCTCCGCCAACGTCGCCGGCCTGTGCGTCGAGCCGACGGTGTGCACCCTGTAGCGTCGGCGGCGCGCCGCGTGGTGCTCGGCGCCGCGCTCACGTGCGCGTGTACCCATGCGCCCGCCGAGCCCACGGCCGAGCCGGGGCCGGACGGGCTCACCCGCGAGCTGGCGGCGACGCTGGACCAGGTGCGGGCCGCGCCCGACCCGGCGGCGGCCGCGACCGCCGCGGTGGCCTCGTGGGTGGTGCCGGCTGCGCGCTGGCCGGCGCTGGTGACGGCGCCGTACCAGGGCCTGTGGCCGGCCTACGCCGACGAGGCGGCGGCGGCGCGAGCCGACGACGCGCGCGCGCTGCTGGCGCTGGCGCAGGCCGGCGGCCGGTTCGAGGCGCGGACCCACTACGCCGACGACCCGGCCCTGACCGTCGAGCAGGCGCGGCTGCGCTGGGTCACGCCGGTCGGGCAGCCCGGGGTGGTGGTCGCCTCCACGCCGGCGCTGCCGCTGGTGTTCGTCCACGACGGCACGCGCTGGCGCACCCTGCGCGGCGCCGACGCCGCCGCGATCGCCCGGGTCGACGCCCACGATGCTCGGTGCGCCACCGCGGTGCGCGCCGCCGGCGGGCCGGGCCGCTGCGTCGAGGTGGCGTGGTTCGCGGTCGACCGCGCCCTGCGCGGCGACGACGACGGCGTGGGCCGGGCCTGCGCCCTGGTGCGCGCCCACTGCCGGTGACCGCACGCGCCCCAGGGTGCGGCAACGATGCTAGGGTTCGCGCCATGCCGATCCAACCTGGACAGCCGATCCCTTCCGCGAAGATCAAGCTCGCCACCCCCGAGGGGCCCAAGGACATCGACCCCAGCGAGTACCTGGCCGGCAAGCGGGTGGTGATGTTCACCCTGCCGGGCGCGTTCACCCCGACCTGCTCCAAGCACCACCTGCCCGGCTACGTCGCTCGCGCCGCCGAGCTCAAGGCCAAGGGCGTCGATCTCATCGCCTGCCTGTCGGTCAACGATGGCTTCGTCATGCAGGCGTGGGCCGAGGCCAACGGCGTCGGCGACAAGATCGCCATGCTGGCCGACGGCAACGGCGAGTGGTCGATCAAGCTGGGCATCGAGGCCGACCTGACCGGTCCGATCATGGGCCTGCGCTGCCGGCGCGGCGTGCTCACCATCAACAACGGCGTGGTCGAGTCGATCGAGCTCGAGGCGCCCGGCAAGTTCGACGTGTCGAGCGCCGACGCCTGCCTGGCCCGCCTGTAGGCGCCGTGCCGGCGACGTTCCACCGCCTGCTCGTCGCCAACCGCGGCGAGGTCGCGGTCCGCATCAGCCGCGCGTGTGAGGCGATGGGGATCACCCCGGTGCTCGCGGTGAGCGAGGCCGACGCCGGCGCGCCCTACACCCACGGACGCGAGTCCGTGCTGCTCGGCCCGGCCCGGTCGGCGCTGAGCTACCTCGATCCCGAGCGGGTGGTGCAGGCCGCGGTCGGCGCCCGCTGCTCGGCGCTGCACCCCGGCTGGGGCTTCCTGTCGGAGAACCCGCTGCTGGCCACGCTGTGTGCCCAGCACGGGGTGACGTTCATCGGCCCGCCGCCCCAGGTCAGCTCGCTGATGGGCTCGAAGATCCGGGCCAAGCGCGCGATGCGCGCGGCCGGGCTGCACGTCATCCCCGGCAGCGACGGCGCCCTGCCGTCGGCGGCGGCGGCGCGCGAGGTGGCCGACACCATCGGCTACCCGGTCCTGTTCAAGGCCGTCAACGGCGGCGGCGGGCGCGGCATGCGCATCGCCCACGCCGGCGATGAGGTCGAGGCGGCGTTCGCCGAGGCCCAGGCCGAGGCCCGGGCCGCGTTCGGCGGCGACGCGATCTACCTCGAGAAGCTGATCCAGGGCGGCCGCCACGTCGAGGTCCAGGTCTTCGCCGATCGCTACGGCCAGGCCGTCCACCTCGGCGAGCGCGACTGCACGGTGCAGCGCAACCACCAGAAGCTGATCGAGGAGAGCCCGTCGCCGGCCATCTCGGCCGAGCTGCGCGCGGCGACCTGCGAGGCGGCGGCGCGCGCGGCCGCCGCGGTCGGCTACGTCGGCGCCGGCACGATGGAGCTGCTGCTCGATCCCGGCGACGCCGGGGCGGGGCCGCCGGTGCTGCGCTTCATGGAGATGAACTGCCGGCTCCAGGTCGAGCACACCGTGAGCGAGGAGCGGACCGGGCTCGATCTGGTGCGGGCGCAGATCCAGGTCGCGGCCGGGCACCCGCTGCCGTGGCGGCAGCGCGACGTGGTGTTCACCGGGCACTCGCTCGAGTGCCGCATCAACGCCGAGGACCCGGCCGACGGCTTTCGCCCGTCGCCGGGCACGATCCGGACCTGGCAGCCACCCCCACCCAGCCCGGGCCTGCGCCTCGACAGCCACGCCTGCGCCGGATACGTGGTGCCGCCGCACTACGACAGCCTGATCGCCAAGGTGATCACCACCGGCGCGACCCGCGCCGACGCCATCACCGCCATGATCGGCGCGCTCGAGGGCTTCGGCATCGAGGGGGTGGCGACGACCATCCCGATGCACCTGGCCATCCTGCGCTCGCCGGCGTTCCAGAGCGGGCAGTACGACACCCGCGCCATCCCGGGCTGGCCGCCGACCTGACCACCGCGGGACCCGCGCGGTCGGCGAATGCCCGGCCCCGCCCCGGCGTTGTCCCGCGGTCGGCGGTGTTAGGGCCCCGAATGGACACCTCGCTCGATCTCACGACCGATCCATCCCCGGGGGCTTCGTTGCTCCTCGGTCACGTACCGACGGGTATGCTCCCTTGTCGCGCCTCGCCCGCGGGGCGCCTCGGTCGCGAGATCGATCGATTTGCCCATTCGACGCCCTTACCGTCGCCCCGGAGGTCCCCAGATGCGCAGCACCGCCGCCATGTCCACCCTCGTCGCCAGCGTCGCGCTGGCCGTGTCGGCCGCGCCGGCCCAGGCCCGTGAACCCGGCCCGTACGACGTCACTCAGGTCGACGCCAAGCAGCCGCTGCCGCCCGGGGTCAAGGCCAAGGGCAAGACGGTCGAGCAGGTCTGGACCTGGACCGACGGCGACTTCGCGACGGCGATGGCCGCGGTGTTCTCGTCGACCGACACCATGGCCAAGGACGGCCGCCTGGTCGCCCGCAAGATCTTCGTGCAGCTGTACCGGGGCAAGCCGGGCAAGCTCAAGCAGATCCGGCTGGTCCAGGACGCGGTCGCGCCGTGCGAGTTCGACGTCACCGCCGACTTCGTGCCGGGCTCGGTCACGGTCACCGACGAGGACGGCGACGAGCTGGCCGAGCTGGCGTTCGCGTACGACCTGGCCTGCCGCAGCGACGTCAGCCCGGCCACGCGCAAGCTGCTGGTGCTGGAGAACAAGGCGAAACACGCGCTGCGCGGCACCAACCGGGTCCAGGTCGGCGAGCGCGAGTTCGCCGGCGGTGAGTTCAAGGCCGACGGCTTCAAGAAGGAAGAGGCGGTCCGGAAGATGGCCGAGGCGCGCTGGCAGGTGCTGCTCGGCGCGACCGCCCCGGCCCCGTGACCGTGCGGCCCCGAGCGCCGGCCGGCCCCGACGTTCGTCCCCTTGCTCCACGGCGCCTGCGCTACGCTTGCAGCCATGAGACGCCGAAGCCCTGCCCCTGGTCTCGCGCCACCGGCCGCTGCTGAGCCGGTGCCCTCCACGACACCGCCGCCCGCGCCGCGCCAGCTGCCCGCGACCGAGCTGACCGCGGTCCGGGGCGGCCTCAGCAACCCGCATCCGACAGGCTGACCGTCCTCAAGACGCCCGCCGGCCGCTAGCAGTCCGACCCGTATTCTGGGCGCCGCGATGGCCGGACTCGCTCAGGCCTCATCGCGGCGGGGCACCGTCATCGCGCGCGTGGAGGACGTGGAGTGCGGCGGTCCAGTAGCTCGGCCGGGTCGATCGGCCCGCCAGCGCGGAGCCAGCCCTCACGCGCGAGCCAGGTCGTGGGCCCAGACACCGGCCGCGCTCCGCCCAGAGGCGGAGAACGTCCGTTGTCGAACCATCGCCCGGACGACCAGCGGTCGGGCTCGAAGAAGCGCAGGCGCTGGCGTAGCTGGCCGCGATTCGCCTGCCAATCCCGGATGGAGTGACTCACGTGGTTGAACAGCACGTAGCGCAGCGTGTTGCGCATCTGCGTCGGTGAGGTGACCGGGCGGGCGTGGTAGCGGTCGGCGAAGACCCGGCCACGGCGGCCGAAGGCCTTGTTCCAGCCGCGGGCGAGGCGGATCGCCAGCCCCTTCATGCCGCGCGACAGCGCGGTGTCATCGTCGGCCTCGACGATGAGGTGGAGGTGGTTGCCCTCGAGGGCGTAGTGCAGGACGCGGAAGCCGGTGACGCGGGTGTGGTCGCGCGCGCCGGTGAGGGCGCGTTCGAGCACCTCGCGGCCGGCGTGGGTGCGCAACCTGGGCAGGGTGTCGACGGTGCGCAGGCTGACGTGGTGAACGGTGGTCCTCGCGAAGCGAGGCCTGGCGCAGCGCTTGACCGAGTTGCGGTGCTGCATGGGCGGCCGTCCGCGCCGGCGCCGGCGCGGACGTCGCGGTGGCGTGGTGATACCGCGCACGAGGTCGTCGAAGCTGACCTGGGCCCCGGCTGGCACGGCGCGGCGGCGACGGTCGCTGCGGGGGCCGGCGGCAGACGAAGACATTTAGAGCGTATATATCATCGCGACGATGATGACGAGGGATTTCGTCGAAGGTCCGACGATTCTCCGGGACGGCGGGGACGCCGGGCGTGGACCGGCCCGGGCGTCGGCTGAAGCCTCCTGCTGTGGACAGGCGCAGGGCCTGGCACGGGTGGTGACGGGCTCGGAGAGGGGCAGCGCCTGCCCACAGCAGTCCGCCCGGGCCTGGACGTGCGGACCCTGAGGGGTGTTTCCACCCTGGACCGTGACCCAGACACCCGCATTCGCCGGGTGTCTGGGGGTCAGGGACGGATTCGAAAGAATCCGGTTGGGGGAGCCACGACAGCCCCGGGGAGACCGCTGTGGGCAGGCGCCGCCATCGGGGCTGGCGTGCCCGTACGCCCGGCTTCGCCGGGCGCCTGTCCACAGCGCGAGGCCGAAGGCCGACCCCGGGGCGATCCGAAGTCGTTACGGGGTCGGACTGCTAGCGTCCCGGCGTCGCCAGCGTGCGCTCGAGCAGGGCGCTGAGCCCATCGCGAAAGGCGGCGTCGCGTCCACCATCGCGGTCGTGGCCGAGCGCGCCCCACAGCGCCTCGCCGGCGACGGCGTAGCCGAGCGCGGCGCTGATGGCCACGACCAGCAGCGCCTCGAGCTCGGCCCGGGCCGGCGCCTGGTCGCCGCGCACGACGCGCAGGCGGGCCGCCAGCACGTCGGCGATCTGGCGCAGGCCCTGCTCGCGCCGCGGCACCGCGTCGGGCCCGGTCAGGCGCCCGGTCATGATCGCCCACAGGAGCACGCGGCTGCGCGCCGGGTCAGCGTACTGCGCGACGAGCACGCCGACCCACTCGGCCAGCGGCAGCGTGGTCGCGCCGGCCAGGCGCCCCAGGATGTGGGCGCGGAAGGCGCGCACCTCGCTCCAGATGACCTCGTCGACCAGGGCGTCGTAGCTGCCGTAGTAGTGGGTCACCAGCGCGTGGCTGACCCCGGCCCGGGCCGCGACCTGCTTGAGCCCGACCTTGTCGGGTCCGTGCTCGCCGATGGCGGCGCGGGCGGCGGCGAGGATGAGCGCGCGCGCCTGCTCCGGGCTGCGGCGGACCCGGCGCGGTGGGGTCGCGGCCGCCACGGCGGCCCGCGCGGCCGAGCGCGCCGCCCGCGCCTGCCCGCGCGCGGCCCGGATCGCCGCGACCGCCGCCTGAACCCGTCGTGCCATGTCGCGACTCTATTTTCATTCTTGACAACAAGCAAACCAGCGCTATTGTCATTAGTGACAATAACGCCGCGCCGCCAGCGCAGGAGCCCGACCATGCTCTCGTCCGTCTTTGCCGCCCGCCCCGCCCCCGACCAGGCCACCGCCGCCCGGGCCGCCTTGACCGGCACCCGCCTGACCCGGCTCCGCATCGGCGCCGGCGCGCTTGGGCGCCTGCTCCGCCACCCCGAGCAGACCGAACACGTGTTCGTGCTCGGCCTCGCCCTCAACGCCAGCTCCTTCCCGGCGCTGCTGGCCCGGTTCCGGGCCGACCCCGACGGCGCCGCCCTGCTGCGCGAGCAGCCGGCCATCGACTCGCACCACGTCGACCTGGCGGCGCTGGCCGCGCTGCCGGCCGACACCCTGGGCGGCGCGTTCGCGCGCTTCCTGCACGACCGCCAGCTCGACCCAGATCTATTTCAGCCCCCACCCGGCCTGCCGGCCGAGGCCACCTACATCGCCCAGCGCGTGCGCCAGACCCACGACCTGTGGCACGTGCTGACTGGGCATCCGACCGACGTCGCCGGCGAGATCGCGCTGCAGGGCTTCACCTTCGGCCAGCTGCGCATGCCGAGCGCGCTGGCCATCGCCACCTTCGGCACCCTGCGCTACGGCCTGGCCACCCGCGGGCGCGGCCAGGCACGGCTGGCCCGTCGGGTCCGGGCGGCGATGCGGGCCGGGCGTGCGGCGCGTTTCCTGCCGACGGTGCGGTGGGAGCAGATGTGGACGCGACCGCTGGCCGAGGTGCGGGCCGAGCTCGGCATCGTGCCGGTCGCCTGACGACCGGCCCGCGGCCAACCGCTACAGCCGCAGCAGCCGGGCCGCGTTGTCGTGCAGGATCTTGCGGCGCAGCGCCGGCTGCCCCTCGGTGGCGATGAGCACCTTGGCCAGCGCGAGGGCGTGGTGATAGAAGGGCCAGTCGGTGCCGTACACGATGCGGTCAGGGTCGGCCTCGGCGATGACCTGGCGCAGCTGGCGCAGGCTGATACACGACACCTCGAGGTAGGTGTTGGGGTAGCGGCGCTGCAGGGCGATGGCCTCGCCGCTGGCCAGCGCGCCGGCGTGACCGAGCACGAAGGTGGTGCCCGGGTGCTCGGCCAGCGGCGGCTCGTAGCCGGGGATCTGGACGAACTTGCGCGCGGCCGCGGGCTCGATGCCGACCGGTCCGCAGTGCCACAGCACCGGCACCTGCTCGCGCCCGGCCAGGCGGTACACCGCGGCGGCCGCCGGGTCTGCCGGCATGAAGCGCTGCAGCTGCGGGTGCAGCTTGACCCCACGCGCGCCGGCGTGCAGCTGCTCCTCCAGCTTCTCCTTGGGCCGGCGCCGGCGCGGGTGCACGCTGCCGAACGGCGTGGTGTCGGACCGCGCCCGCGCCGCCGCCACGGTGTCGCCGACGCTGCGGCTGGGCAGACCGATGTCGATGGCCAGGATGGCGCTGTGCACCACGCCGACGTCCTTGCAGTCGCGCGCCAGGTTGCCGGTGGTGTGGGTCTTGCGCTTGCCGCGCCCGGTCGCCCCACCCAGCACCAGCTCGCGCTTGAGCTGTTTGACCCCGAGCTCGCCGAAGTTCTGGTTGGCGTACACGTCGAGGTCGTGGCGGGCGCAGCACGGCAGCAGCAGCTCGGTCCGCGCGCCTGGCGCCGGCGGGGCGTTCAGGTCGACCCGGTGTGGCCACAGCGCCGGCAGGGCGTAGTGGGCGTGCATGTCGATGATCGGGCCGACCATGGGGTCGGACACCACCAGCCGGTCGCCGTCGAGGTCGAACCACGGCAGCCGGGCCAGATCCTCGAGGCGGTCGAAGCGGAAGGTCTCGTCGGGGCCGAGCGGATCGGGCACGCCCCAGGGTAGCGCAGGTCGGGCCGGCCCGGCGGTGACCCGGCCGCGCCCTGCGTGCTAGCGTGCCGGGTCGATGGCGTTCGTGCCGCTGGTACCGATCGGAGATCCGCTGGCCCGGGTGGCGGACGCGCGCACCGCCGACGAGCACCGCGCCGCGCTGGAGGCCCTCGAGGTCGTGCTGCGGGCGCGCCGCGACGAGGTCGCCGCCGGCTGGGGCCCGAGCTACGTCGACCGGGTCCACAAGAAGGGCAAGCTGACCGCGCGCGAGCGCCTGGCCCGCCTGGCCGACCCCGGGACCCAGACCTTCGAGGTCGGCACCTTCGTCAACTACGGCGACGTGTTCCCGGGCGACCAGCGCTCGCCGGCCGCCGGCGTGGTGACCGCGTTCGCCCAGGTCGAGGGCCGCTGGTGCATGGTCATCGCCAACGACAACACGGTGGCCTCGGGCGCGTGGTGGCCGCGCACGCCGGAGAAGATCCAGCGCGCGCAGATGATGGCGCTGCGGCTGCGCCTGCCGACGCTGTACCTGGTCGACTGCTCGGGCCTGTTCCTGCCCGAGCAGAGCAAGAGCTTCCCCGGCGCGCGCGGCGCCGGCCACATCTTCAAGATGAACTCGCTGCTGTCGGCCCACGGCGTGCCGCAGCTGGCCGGGGTGTTCGGCGACTGCATCGCCGGTGGCGGCTACATGCCGATCATCAGCGACCGGGTCTACATGACCGAGCAGGCGTACATGGTCATCGCCGGCGCCGCCCTCATCAAGGGCGCCAAGAGCCAGAAGATGACCAGCCTGGACATCGGCGGGCCCGAGGTGCACGTGCACCAGTCGGGCTGCGCCGACGTGCGGGTCCCCGACGACGACACCCTGCTGACCTGCCTGCGGCGTGAGGTCGCGGCCATGCCGTCGTCGGCCGCGCCGTACTACCGCGGCGCGCTCGGGCCGATCGAGCCGCGCTTCCCGGGCGCCGAGCTGTCGGCGTTGCTGCCGACCGACCACCGCGAGGCCTACGACGTGCACCAGGTGCTGGCCCGCCTGGTCGACCAGAGCCTGTTCTGGGAGGTCCTGCCCGAGGTCGGGCAGGAGATGGTGTGTGGCGTCGGCCGGGTCGCCGGCCTGTACGTCGGCTTCGTCGCCAACCGCCAGGGCCTGGTCGGCGACCCGGAGCGGCCCGACGCTCGCCGGCCGGCCGGCATCCTGTACCGCGCCGGCATCGCCAAGGTCGCCGCCTTCTCGCGCGCGTGTAACGACGACGGCATCCCCATCGTCTGGCTGCAGGACATCTCCGGCTTCGACATCGGCGCCGAGGCCGAGGCGCACGGCCTGCTCGGCTACGGCTCGAGCCTCATCTACACCAACTCGACCAACACCGTGCCGATGTTCACGGTGCTGCTGCGCAAGGCCTCGGGCGCCGGCTACTACGCCATGAACGGCCTGCCCTACGATCCGATCGTCCAGCTGTCGACCTGCCTGTCGCGCCTGTCGGTGATGGAGGGCCGGACCCTGGCCATCGCCACCTACAACAGCAAGCTCGACGACGACTTCCAGATCGTGACCACCGATCCAGCCGAGCGCGCCAAGATCGAGGCCGGCATGAAGGAGGTCGAGGCCCGGATCGAGTCGGACATGGACCCGATGGTGGCGGCCCGGCAGATGGACACCGACGAGATCATCGAGCTGGGCGCGCTGCGGACCTGGCTGTGTGCGCTGGCCGAGATGGCCTATCAGGGCACCGGCTACCGCCGGGTCAAGAACCCGCGCATCTGGGCCCTGCACGACCTGCGCGAGCTGGTCGGGGGCCTGCGGTGAGCGGGCCGGTGCTGCCCGCGCTGGCCGGCCCGGCCGAGGCCGACCGCGTGGTCGTGCTGCGCGCGCCGGCGCCGGGCTGGTTCCGCCGCGCCGTCGCCGACGGCGCCCTGGTCCGGGCCGGTGACGAGCTGGGTCAGCTCGAAGTGCTGGGCCGGGTCGTGCGCCTGACCGTGCCGGCCGGCCTGCGCGGCGCGATCGCCCTGCCGCCCGAGCCCGGTCCGCGGCGGGCCCGGATCGCCGTCGGCCACGGCCAGGCGTTGGTCCACCTCGATCCGCGCCAGCTCGCCGGCGCCACCACCACCGTCGTCGCGGCCGGGCCGGGCCAGCGCGCCGGCGGCCTGGTCTTCGTCGCCCCGACCAGCGGCCGGCTGTACCGGCGCCCGGGCCCGGGCAAACCGGCCTTCGTCGAGGTCGGCCAGCGGGTCGAGGCCGGGCAGACGGTGTGCCTGATCGAGGTCATGAAGACCTTCCACCGCGTCACCTACGGTGGCGGCGACCTGCCCGATCAGGCTAGCGTGGTCGAGATCCTGGTCGGCGACGACGCGGACGTGACCGCCGGCCAGCCGCTCCTCGCTCTCGCCAGCGCGCCATGACCCGCACCACCATCCACTTCGACCTCATCGTCCGCGGCGGCACCGTGGTCACCGCGGGCGGGGCCGAGGTGACCGACGTCGGCATCCGCGGCGGGCGGATCGCCGCGCTGGGTGATCTCGGCGGCGTGCGCGCCATGCACCAGCTCGACGCCGCCGGGCTGCACGTGTTGCCCGGGGTGATCGACGGGCAGGTCCACTTCCGCGAGCCCGGCCTGACCCACAAGGAGGACCTGGCGACCGGGACGACGGCGGCGGTGCTGGGCGGCGTGACGTGTGTGCTGGAGATGCCCAACACCACGCCGGCGACCGCCAGCGCCACCGAGCTGGCCGACAAGGTCGGCCGCCTGCGTGGGCGGGCCCGGTGCGACGTCGGCTTCTTCCTCGGCGCCACCAGCGGCAACTCCGAGGACCTGGGGCAGCTCGAGAGCCTGCCCGGCTGCGCCGGGGTCAAGGTCTTCATGGGCAGCTCGACCGGGTCGCTGCTGGTGTCCGACGACGAGACGCTGGCCACCGTGCTGTCGAACGGGCACCGCCGCGTCGCCGTCCACGCCGAGGACCAGTCGCGCCTCGAGGCGCGCCGGCCGCTCACCGCCGGCGGCGTGGTGGCGCACGCCGACTGGCGCGACGCCGAGACCGCGTTCGGCGCGACCTGGCGCCTGCTCGCGCTGGCGCGCCGCTTCGGCCGCCGCGTGCACCTGCTCCACGTCTCCACCGCCGAGGAGATGAGCATGCTCGAGGGCTGCCGCGACATCGCCACCTGCGAGGTGTCGCCGCAGCACCTGACCCTGAGCGCACCCGAGTGTTACGAGCGGCTCGGGACCCGGGCCCAGATGAACCCGCCGATCCGCTCGGTCCACCACCGCGAGGCGCTGTGGGAGGCGGTCCGTACCGGCGTGGTCGACCTGATCGCGACCGACCACGCGCCGCACACCCTCGACGAGAAGGCCGCGCCCTACCCGTCCAGCCCGTCGGGCATGCCCGGCGTACAGACCCTGCTGCCGGTCATGCTCGACCACGTCGCGGCCGGCCGGCTGTCGCTGGCCCGCCTGGTCGATCTGCTGTGTGACGGTCCGGCCCGGGTCTGGGGCGTGGCCGGCAAGGGCCGCATCGCCTGCGGCTACGACGCCGATCTCGTCCTGGTCGACCTGGCCGCGCGCCACACCCTGCGCGACGCCGACATGGCCTCGCGCTGCGGCTGGACCCCGTTCGACGGCATGGAGGTCACCGGCAAGCCGGTGGCGACGATCGTCCACGGCCAGCTCGCCATGCGCGACGGCCAGCTCGTCGGCGAGCCGACCGGGCGGGCCGCGCGCTTCGTCGAGACGCTTGCGCCCCAGGCCTCGCTCAGGTAGCTCGGGCGGTCTCGCTCAGGTGGCGGCGCCGACGGCGCGTCCCACCGCGCCGTACGCCGCCGCCGGGGCCTGGCCGCGGGCGACCAGCGCGTTGGCGACACACGCCGCCGAGCGCGCCGCGCAGGTCGCGAAGTCCATCGGCACGATGTACGAGGACTGATCGCCCGACCACACCGCCAGGCACAGGTGGTCGACCGCCTCGAGCACCCAGAAGTGGTGCAGCCGGGCGTAGCCCTGCCAGGCGTGCAGCGAGCGCGTCACGTCGAGCGCCGAGCGCACCACCTCCTGCTGCTCGCGCGTCGGCGCGGCCAGCCAGGCCCGCACCGCCGCCAGCATGCCGTCGATGTACGCGCGCGGGGCGATCAGGTCGTCGCCGCCGGTCGGGTAGTCCGGCGCGACCAGGTCACACGCGGCCAGGGCGGCGGCGACCGCACGCGCACGATCGCCGGCGACCAGGTCGTGGACCCAGGCGATGAGGCCGCGTGACTCGGGATCGATGCTACCCGCCCACGGATGGGCGGAGGTGCCGCCGAGGGCGGCCAGGGCGGCGAGGTCGGGTCCGGTGCTCATCGCCGACGACCATATCCCAACGAGCAGGGCACCGGCACCGGCACCCGCTACTCCACCGCGCCCCGTGGGCTACCCCACCGCGCCGCGGCCGCGCCGCCCGCGCGCCCTACCGTCCCGCCATGACCAAGAAGCTGCTGGCCGAGGTGCTGGGGACGTTCGTGCTGGTGTTCGGCGGCTGCGGCGCCGCGGTGTTCGGCGGCAGCCACGAGGCGATGGGCCTGACCGGGGTGGCGCTGGCGTTCGGCCTGACCGTGGTGGCCATGGCCTACGCCGTCGGCCACGTGTCGGGCGGCCACTTCAACCCGGCGGTGACGCTCGGCCTGGTCGCGGCCGGCCGCCACCCGGCGCGCGAGGCCGGACCGTACATCGGCGCCCAGCTGATCGGCGCGGTCGCCGCGGCCGGGGCCCTGGCGTTCCTGCTCAAGGACGCCGGCGCGCCGTCACTCGGCCAGTTCGCGGCCAACGGCTGGGGCGCCGAGGGCATGCACAACGGGGTCGGGCTGGGTGGCGCGCTGGTGGCCGAGGTGGTCACCACCTTCGTGTTCGTGCTGGTCATCCTCGGCGTGACCAGCACCCGGGCCCCGACCGGCTTCGCGCCGCTGGCCATCGGCCTGACCCTGACCCTCATCCACCTGGTCACCATCCCCCTCACCAACACCTCGGTCAACCCGGCCCGCTCGACCAGCCAGGCCCTGTTCGCCGGCGGCGTGTGGCTCGAGCAGGCCTGGTTGTTCTGGCTGGCACCGATCGCCGGCGCCGCGGCGGCTGGCCTGCTCGGCAAGTACCTGTTCGCGGAGGACTGACCGCGCCCGGGCTGGTAGCCTGCGCCCATGTCGGCGCTCGACTCTCTGTATCACCACCACGTCCACGCCCTGCAGGCGGCGACCGAGCAGGCCCTGGCCAGCGCGGGCTTCGACGCCCTGATCCTGGCCAGCGGCAGCGCCAGCAGCAAGAACCGGTTCGACGACCAGTCGTGGCCGCTGTCGCCCACCCCGGCCTTCCTGCACTGGGTGCCGCTGCCCGAGCCCGACGCCTACCTCGTCATCCGCCCGGGCGCGCGGCCGCGCCTGATCCGGACCCTGGCCGAGGACTACTGGGAGGCGCCGACGCCGCCCGACAGCGACCACTTCCTGGCCGAGGTCGACGCGGTGACCGTACCGGCGGCGGCCGTGGCCGGCGAGCTGGCGCTGCCGGGCCGGGTCGCGGTGATCTGCCGCGACGACCAGTGCGCGGCCGCCGGCACGCTCAACCCGGCGGCGCTGATCGCCGCGCTCGATCAGATCCGGACCCGCAAGAGCGACTACGAGCTGTACTGCCTGGCCCAGGCCACCGAGGTGGCGGCGCGTGGCCATCGCAAGGTGGCCGAGCTGTTCGCGGCCGGTGATCCGTCCGAGCTGCAGCTGCACCTGGCCTACCTGACGGCGACCGACCAGGACGACGCCCAGGCGCCGTACAAGGGCATCGTCGCCGTCGGTGAGCACGCGGCCATCCTGCACTGGGTGTCGTACCAGCGGCGCGCAAGCGGGCGGCCCGACACCTCGCTGCTGGTCGACGCCGGCGCCCGCCACCTCGGCTACGGCTGCGACATCACCCGCACCTACGCCCGCGGCGCCGGCGCCGCCGCCCGCCGCTTCGCCGACTGCATCCAGCGGCTCGACGTGCTGCAGCGCCAGGTGTGCGCGCGCATCGAGGTCGGCATGGAGTACGAGGCGCTGCACGACTACAGCCACGAGCTGCTCGGCGTGGCGCTGGTCGAGCTCGGCCTGGGCAAGGGCGATCCGGCCACGCTGGTGGCGCGCGGCGTGACCCGCGCCCTGTTCCCGCACGGCCTGGGCCACTCGCTCGGCATCGTCACCCACGACGTCGGCATGAAGCTGCGCGCGCCACGGCCCGACAACCAGTACCTGCGCAACACCAGCCGGGTCGAGGTCGGCCAGGTCTTCACCATCGAGCCCGGCCTGTACGTGATCGACCAGCTGCTGGCACCGCTACGCGCCGACGACCGGCGCGGGCTGCTCGACTGGGACGCGCTGGCCACGCTGGCCCCGTTCGGCGGCATCCGCATCGAGGACAACCTGGCGGTGACCGCACGCGGCGTGGTCAACCTGACCCGGCAGGCCTTGGCATGAACACGAGCCCGGCGCGGGCGCGGGCTCGCCTCGCCGCGGGCCGGGGCGCGCCGGTGCGGGCTTCGGTGCTGGTCATGGCGGCGCTGATGTCGGCGGCGCTGGCGCCGACGGCGGCGTGCCAGGCGGGCCGTCCCGACGGCGGTGCGGGCGCGGGCCCGGGCAGCGGCGCGGCCGTGCCGTCCGGACCCGGCAAGAGCTCGGGCTTCGCGGCCGACGGCGACGCGGCGCCAGCGCCGACGCGACGCGACGAGGCGCGGGTGCCGCAGGTGCCGCCGCCGTACGATCCGGTGACGCCGCCGGCCGACGCGGTGCGCACCGCGTCGGGGCTGGTCTACAAGAAGCTGACGTCGATCGACGGCGCGTCGCAGCCCGGGCAGAACGACACCGTGCTGGTCCACCTCACCGCCTGGCGCCCGAGCGGCGAGACCATCAACGACTCGCGCGTGCGTGGCCAGCCGGTGCCGCTGCGGCTGCCGACCGTGCCCGACGGCTTCCGCGAGGCGGCGCTGCTGCTCCGCGTCGGCGAGGAGGCGGTGTTCTGGATGCCGGCGGTGATCGGCTTCACCGCCGACACGCCGGCCGCGGTGCCGCGCGATCAACTCCTGTACCGGATGCAGCTGGTGAGCCGGCGCCCGGGGCCGGTCACGCCGCCCGACCTGGCGCGCCCCCCGGCGGGGACCCGGGCCGACCGCGCGGGGGTCCGGGTCCGCACGCTCAAGGCGGGCACGGGCGCGGCCCGACCGCGCCGGTTCGACCGCGTCGTCGTGCGGCACACGGCGTGGGATCAGGACGGGCGCATCGTCGAGTCGAGCGAGCTGGGCGGCGCGGCCGAGCGCGGGGAGGTGCGGCGCTGGCCCGACGCCCTGGCCGGGGTGCTGACGACGATGGTGGTCGGTCAGCGAGTGCGGGCCTGGCTACCGGGCGCGGCGGCGCCACCAGCGTGGCGCTCGCGGCCAGCGCCGCTGGTGGTCGACCTCGAGCTGATCGAGCTGACCCCGGGCCAGCCGCCGCCGGCTGCGCCGAGTGACGTCGCCGCCGCACCGGCCGGGGCGCGGCGCAGCCCGCTCGGCGCCGCCTTCCGCGTGCTGCGCGCTGGCACCGGCGCGATCCGGCCCGGCCCCGACGACGTGGTGCGGGTGCACTTCTCGGCCTGGACGCCCGACGGCGAGCTGTTCGACACCACGCGCAGCCGCGGCGAGCCGGCCGAGTTCCAGGTCAAGGGCGTCGCCCGCGGCTGGGCCGACGTGCTGCAGCAGATGGTCGTCGGCGACGAGGTGCGGGCGTGGATCCCGGCCGCGCTGGCCTACCCCGGCCTGCCCAGCCGGCCGCAGGGTCCGGTGGTGTTCGAGTGCGAGCTGCTGGCGATCGAGCCGGCGCCGCCGGCCGGCCCCGGCCCGGGGAGCGGCCGACCGTGACCGGCGCCGACGACGACGTGGCGGCGCGCGCGCACGCCGCCGCCGCTGCCTGGGGCTGGACCGACGCCACGCTGCGGCCGCTGGCCGGCGGGCTCATCAACGCCACGTTCGTGGTGGTGCGCGGCGCCGAGCCCATCGCCGTGCTGCAGCGCCTGCACCCGGTGTTCGCGCCCGAGGTCAACCTCGACATCGACGCCATCACCCGCGCGGTCGCCGCCGCCGGCGTGCCGACCCCGCGCCTGATCCGGACCCGCTCCGGGGAGGCCTGGCTCGGCGACGGCGCCCGCAGCTGGCGCGCGCTCACCTTCGAGCCCGGGGTGGCGGTGGCGCGGGTGCCCGGACCGGCCTGGGCCGAGGCCGGCGCCGCGCTCATCGCCCGATGGCACCGCGCGGTCGACGGCCTCCACCACGACTATCACTTCGCGCGGGCCGGCGTGCACGACACCGCCGCGCACCTGCACCGCCTGGCCGACGGGTACGCGCGCTGGCGGGCCGGCGCGATCGGCCCGGTCGCCGACGGCGACGCCGCGGTGCTGGCCGAGGCCGGCACGCTGGCCGCCGCCATCGCCGCGGCCGCGGCGTCGCTGCCGCCGCTGCCGCCGGTGCCGCCCCGGCACTGCCACGGCGATCTCAAGATCAGCAACCTGCTGTTCACCGGCGGAGGCGCTGGCACCGCGCCGGCCGGGCATTGCCTGGTCGACCTCGACACCGTCGGCTGGGCCCCGCTCACGTTCGAGCTCGGCGACGCCATGCGCTCGTGGTGTAACCCGCACGGTGAGGACGCCGGCGCGGTCGGGTTCGAGCTGCCGCTGTTCGCGGCGGCGATGCGCGGCTACCGCGACGTGGCCGGCCGCCTCGACGACGCCCACCGCCTGGCCGTCGTGGCCGGCCTGCACACCGTGTGTATCGAGCTGGCCGCGCGGTTCGCCGCCGACGTGTTCGAGGACCGCTACTTCGGCTGGGACCCGGCCCGCTTCCCGACCCGGCGCGCCCACAACCTGGTGCGCGCACGCGGCCAGCTGGCCCTGGCCGCGGCGGTGGCGGCGGCCTGGGACGACGCGCTGGCGCTGACCTGACGGCGCATCCGCCGCGTGGCGGGGCGCACCTGCCGCGTGGCCCGAGGCGCGACCTGCGCCCCGGCGGTCAGCGGCTGTGAGGGCGGATCGGCCTGTTCAGGAGCCAGGGTCCGCGCTCTAATCGCCGGATGCGCCGCCGCCGCCTCGGGCTCGCCCTCGCCGTCACGTGCCTGGCCACCTCGACCGCCCACGCGGTGGTGCCGCGTAGCCTCGGCGCCGGGCGGGCCCCGATCGACCAGCAGGACCTGGTGGCGCTGCCGGCGGCGCAGCTGGCCGGACCCGTGCGGGCGCGGGTGGACGTGACGTGGAACCGCGCCCTGCGCCCGGCGGCCTGGCGCGCGTTCACCGCGGCCCGGCCCGGGGCCTGGCAGGCCAGCTGGGACAGCGCGACCAGCGTGCCGACGCGGGTGTGGGGCGCCGGGATCGCCGCGCCCGGGGCGTCGGCCTCGCCGGCCCTGGCCGAGCAGGCCGCCCGCGCGGTGCTGGGCGCCCACCTCGACCTGCTCGCGCCCGGCGCGTCGCCGGCCGACCTCGAGCTGGTCAGCAACCACTGGGACGGCGCGATGCGCACGGTCGGCTTCGTGCAGCGCCACCAGGGCCTGCGGGTCGTCGGCGGCCAGCTCAGCGTCCGCATCAAGAACGACCGCATCTTCGTGCTCAGCTCGCAGGCGCTACCACACGTGGCCATCGCCGGCGCGCCGACCGCGCGCACCGGCTGGGCCGGCGCCGGGCTGGTCGCGGCGGCGCGGGCGGCGATGGTGGCCGAGCTCGGCCTGGCCGACAGCGCCGCCATCACCGCCAGCGCCGGCTCGCCGCACGACGCCGGCGCCGACCTGGTCATCCTGCCGCTGGTCGGCGAGCGCGGCGTGCTCGGCTACCGGGTGGTGCAGCCGGTCACCGTCGACGCCGGCGCTGACGGCCGGTGGACGGTGTACGTCGACCCGGCCACCGCCCGACCGCTGGCCCGCCGCAGCGAGCTGCACTTCACCAGCGCCACCCTGCTCATCGACACGGTCGATCGCTACCCGGCGCGGCCGCGTCAGGCCGTGCCGGCGGTCGAGGTCGACCTGGTCGCCGGCCAGCCGTTTCGCACCACCTCGCAGGGCCAGGTCAACTGGGCCACGGCGACGCCGCTGACGGCGACGGCGATGGCGACCGGGCGCCGGGTCATCATCGAGAACCTGGCCGGGCCGCTGGCGGTCGCGCCGCTGACCTTCACCCCGAGCAGCCAGGTGGTGTGGTCGGCCGGTGCCGACGAGCTGATCGACGCCCAGCTCCAGCTGCTGGTGCACGGCGAGCGGGTGCGCGAGTTCGCCCGCACCTTCGCCGGCGGCCTGCCCTTCCTCGACGCCCCGGTGCTGGCCCACGCCAACATCAACGACGAGTGCAACGCCTACTCCAACGGCACCCGCATCCACTTCTTCAAGTCGAGCGACCGCTGCGCCAACACCGCGCTCCTGGCCGACGTCATCTACCACGAGTACGGGCACTCGATTCACCGCCACGCCATCATCGAGGGCGTCGGCGCCTTCGACGGCGCCATGAGCGAGGGCCTGTCCGACTTCCTGGCGGCGGCGATCACCGAGGACTCGGGCATGGGCCGCGGCTTCTTCAAGACCGACGAGCCGCTGCGCGAGATCGATCCGCCCGACTTCGAGAACAGCTGGCCGCGCGACGTCGGCGAGATCCACTACACCGGGATCATCTACGCCGGCACCTTCTGGGACCTGCGCGAGCGCCTCATCGCCGAGCTCGGCCCCGAGCAGGGCCGGCAGCACACCCTGAAGCTCTACTTCGCCTCCATCCAGCGCGCGACCGACATCCCGTCGAGCCTGGTCGAGGTGCTGGCGGCCGACGACGACGACGGCGACCTCAGCAACGGCACGCCCAACGAGTGCGCCATCCGCTCGGTGTTCTCGGCCCACGGCATGCGCACCACCACCGGCGACGTGGTGGCGCCGGGTGCGCTCGACGCGCCGGCCGGGCAGACCACCGCGCCGGTCGACATCGCCATCCGCGGGGTGTCGTCGGTGTGCCCGACCGACGCCATCTCCCGGGTCGTGGTCAAGTGGCAGCCCGGGGTCGGCGGCAGCCCGTCGTCGGGCCAGCTCGACGCCAGCCCGAGCGCCGGCGGCTACCACGCCGAGGTGCCGCTGCCCAACCCGGGCGGCCGGGTCGACTTCACGGTCACGATCGAGTTCGCCGACGGCAGCAAGAGCTCCTTGCCCGACAACCTGGCCGACTCGCGCTACCAGATCTACAACGGCCCGACCGTCGCCCTGTACTGCACCGACTTCGAGGGCGACGACCCGTTCGCGACCGGCTGGACCCGCAGCCACGGCGGCGGCGACGCCCAGTTCGAGTGGGGCGCGGCCAGCGACGAGCGCAGCGCGACCGACCCGGCCAGCGCGTACTCCGGCCAGAACCTGCTAGGCCTCGGCCTCGGCACCGACTACTGGGACGACGCCAGCGCCGAGGTCCACCTGCCGCCGATCGACGTCGGCCAGTACTCGTACGTGCTGCTGCAGTACCGGCGCTGGCTGGCGGTCGAGGATGCCTACTACGACCAGGCCATCATCCGCGCCAACGGCGAGCCGGTCTGGACCAACCTCGACAGCATGATGGGCGACGACAGCTCGACCCACCACATCGACAAGGAGTGGCGGTTCGACAGCGTGGCGCTGTCGAGCCGGTTCGCCGGGCCGACGCTCGACCTCTCGTTCGAGCTGAGCTCCGACCAGGGCCTGCACTTCGGCGGCTGGAACCTCGACGACGTGTGCGTGGTGGCCGACCCGACCTCGATCTGCGGCGACGGCGCCCGCACCGGCGGCGAGGAGTGCGACGCCGGGCCCGACAACGCCAACGCCGCCGACGCCTGCCGGCTCAACTGCAAGTTCGCCCGCTGCGGCGACGGCGTGGTCGACGGCGGCGAGGAGTGCGACGGCGGGCCGAGCGGCGATCCGACCTGCCTGCCGGCCTGCGTGGCCGCGATCGACGTCGACGACGAGCCGGGCACCGGCTGCTGCCAGAGCGGCGGCGGCGGCGCGGGTGGCGCGCTGGCGCTGACCGGGCTGGTCGGGTTGATCGGCCTGGGCCGGGCGCGCCGGCGCCGGCGCTGAGCGGTCGGGCGGAAGGCGCCGGCCGGCCCGGGCCCGCGCGGCGCCGGCCGGGGTAGGCTGCCCCGGTGAATCCCCCGGCCCGATCTCGTGGGCGCCTGCGGCGCTCGCGTCACCTGTCGTACTTCGCGCACATGGGCGCGGTGTTCCTCTACCACGACCTGGTCGGCTTCCTGCTCGAGATGAGCCCCGACATCGTCGACCTGGTCGAGGCCTTCACCGACGGCGCCGACGCCGACGCGGTCATCGTCCGGTTCGCCGGACGCTTCGGCGACGCCGACCCGGCCGAGTTCGTCGACGTGCTGGTCGCCCACTACGTGCTGGTCGAGCCCGATGACGACGACGAGCTGGCCGGGCTGTGGCCGCTGGTGGCCATCAAGGCGCGCTGGAACGCATGGCGGCGCCACCACGGCCCGGCCGGCGACCGGCTCACGCTGTGGACGGCGTGGGGCGAGCGCCCGGTGCGGCGGGTCGAGCTCGACGAGGTCGACACCGCCCTGTGGGACGCCTTCGACGGCGACACCCGGCTGAGCGACCTGCGCGCGCGGTTCCCGGCCGAGCGGGTGCTCGGGCTGGTCCGCCGCCTGGTCCACAGCGACGTGCAGGCGCTGCGGCTGTCGGCCATGCCGTGGTCGGCCTACGCCAAGCGGCCGCAGCTGGCGCCGAGCTACCTGACCAGCACCATGCCGTACCCGAGCTGGGTGCCGGGGCAGCCGGTGCCGGCGGTGGCTGGCGGGCCGGCGACGCCGTCTCCGACCGGCTACTACCAGGGTGAGGTGGCCGACGCCGACGCCCAGTTCGAGCACCAGGAGACGACCCTGTCCCACCTGTTCCGGATCGCCCACCCGGCGCTGGCCGGGCGGACCTACGGCCAGGCGCTGGTCGACGGCCTCGACCAGCGCGGCGCGCTGCCGTCCGGGGCCACGCTGCGGGTGCTGGAGATCGGCGCTGGCCTCGGCTACGTCGCGCGTGACGTCCTCGGCGCGCTGCAGCAGCGCGGGCGCGAGGTCGAGTACACCATCGTCGAGCTGGCGCCGGCGCTGCGGCGGGCGCAGGAGGAGCGGCTGGCCGGCGCGGCGGTGCGCTGGGTCGCAGGCGACGTGCTGGCGCTGGACCTGCCGGTGGCCGGCTTCGACCTGGTCGTGTGTAACGAGATGGTCGGCGACCTGCCGGCGCGCCTCGTGACCCGGGCCGAGCTGGGCCTGCCGGCCGACGGGATCGGCGAGGTCGATCCGGCGGCGCTGACCGCGCTCGGCCCGACCGGCGCGCTGATCGGCGAGCTGGCGCTGCCGGTCGGCGACATGCCAGCCGAGGGCTACCTGCAGACCGGGGCGCTCACGCTGGTCGGCAAGCTCGCCGGCTGGCTGGCCCCGGGCGGCACGGCGGTGGTGACCGAGTTCGGGCACACCACGCAGTGGCCGCGCCTGTCGACCCACCTCGACCACCCCGAGCTGTCGACCCACTTCGGGCTGCTGCAGCACGCCGCCCGCGCCCACGGCCTGACGGCGACCGTCGACTTCGTGATCGACCTGATCGACCTCGACCGCGACCAGCGTGGCCTGGCGACCACGCGCAGCCACTGGCGGGCCCTGACCGCGCTGCTGGCCGACGCCGGCGTGGTGGTGCAGAAGGTCGGCTACACGCCCGACCTGCTCGACGCCGCCCTGGCCGGCAAGGTCGACCGCGCCGACCTCGGCGACCTCCGCTTCGACCGCATCGAGGACCGCCTCATGGGCCTGGTCCCGCACGAGTTCCGCGCCCTGCTGGCCCGGCGCGGCCCGCCCAGCGACAACTGATCTCCGTCAAATCAGCAGGTTGCGATTCCACGCAACCCGCGTCGTGCCGGGCCGAAAGCGGGGGCATGACATTCGGCATCACCCAAGCTGTGCACGACCAGGCGGCCGCGGCGCGACAGGAAGTCGCGAAGCAAAAGGAGTCCGCCGCCCTGACGGCGACCCACGAGCGCGAGGCGATCGCGGCGCTCGCCCAGGCGACCACCAGCTTCGCGGACTCGCAGTCTGAACTCGCGACCGGCACCGCTCGGGTCGCGGCCGGCCTGGCCGACCCGGGTCAACCCGTCATGCTGGCCAACGGAGAGGCCCTCAAGCGGAACACGTTCGAGGTGATGCGGGACTTCCGGCACGCCCAGGCCAGCCTGGAGCGCGCCCTGGCGCAGGTCCAGGCGCTGCCGGCCAGCCCCGAGCAGGCCTCGCAGCGAGCGCAGGCGATCGAGGAGGCGCGGCGAGCCCTGGAGTCGGGCCAGATCCTGCACGCACGGATCCTGGCCGCGCCGGCCCCGTCGAGCCCCGGCGTCCTGGAGGGCGGCGGCGCCGACCTCGAGGACCTGGCGGCGCAGAACCCCAGGGCCTCGTCTGACGACGCTGAGCCTTCGGCGCGGGAGCAGCACCTGATCGGCTGTCAGGTGCCCAAGCCTGGCCAAGTCTGCTTCGAGCCCAACGATGGTCGGATCCAGCTCGTCGGAGAGTGCAAGCTCGGCTTGAGCAAGGTGTTCCCCGCACTCAAGAACGCGCTTGCGGCGGTGATGACCCGGGATCGCCTCGATCAGACCGCGCTGGGCACGTTCGTGCTCGACCTGATCGGTGACATCCCGCTCGTCGGTCCATTGATGAAGGCCGGTGTCGCTTACGGGGCCGAGACCTCCGTCGCCGAGGAACATGGAGTCCTCACCAGCGTGCGCACGAGGGTCGAGTCCTGGCAAGCGCAAGCAGCGCTCCGCGTGCCGAACTTCGACGATCACCAGCTCCTCCAGCTATCGCTGCGCCTCGAGCGGTTGACGAAGGAGGCGTACTGGCAGCAGGAGCTCACCGCGTGGATCGCCAGCTATCGCCACAACGTGTCGTCGGTGCAGGCCGTTGCTCCCAGCGACACCGGCTTCGAGGTCAAGGTCGCGTGGGTGACGACCGACCGCGGCTTCCGGCGCCTGGCCCGGGTCAAGCAACACAAGGCGGCTGCCAGCTCCTTCCTCGGAACCAGCCAACAGCCTCACGCCGGGCGCCCCCGCTTCGACGGCTGGGTCGACGGGGACTTCGAGCAGGCCGCGCTGGCCAAACACGCGAAGGTCCACGGCGACGTACCGACCGTGGACGCGTCCTCGCTCGAGGACGTCCCGCTCCTGGCCCTGATCACCCCCGAGGTGCCTCATGCTGCCAACTAGCTGGTCGCCCCGAGCCCGCCGCGCCACTCGGCTGGCGGTGGTCGTCGTCGTGATCGCAGCCTGCGTCCTGTGGAGCCGCCGCCCCGTCGAGGTCTCTGCCGCTCGACGCAGCGTCCACCTCGCGCGGAGGCAGGCGTGTCTCGCCATCCTCGATGAGGTGTCGCCGTACGTCGAGGGCGAGCTTCGCCGCCCGGTGTGCGAGCGCAATCGCGCCTGGGACATCGGGATCCCTTCGCTGATGCACACGTGTGGCGTGACGCCAAGCAGCGACAGCGTCCATATCCTCGACAGCGGATACCCCGAGGTGTGGCGCAGGTATCGCGAGGCGTGGAGACGCGCCTACCTGAGCGGCGCCAGGACATTCGAGTTCCGCCCACCTCCGTGGGATCGCGCGAGGCATCACAGCTCCAGCCTCTGCTGGAGCCTCTACCACCCCAAGCTGGGTCTTCGCTCCGAGGATGGGAGCCTCGAGCCTTCTGCTCGCACCTGGGTGCCGCAATGAGGACCTGCCTCACCCACCTCGCCATCATGGCGTTCGTCCTGGCGATGGCGCCGGCCTGCACGCGCGACCGGACCGAGGCCGAGGCGGTCGAGGCCTCCGAGCGCTGGTTCAGCGACGCTTGTGACCAGGCCCTGGTCGACCCCCTGTGGATCACCTACCCGATCACGTGCTCGACCCCTGCGCGCGGCCATGCGATGCAGGAAGTCCTCGTCGCAAAGGCGGTCGCCCAGCTCTGCTATCCCGGCAACGCCGACGTGGTGTCGACGCTGGAGCAGCTCGCAAACCTGGTGCGCTTCGGTGACCGGGTCACGATCTTCGCCGAGACCGGACGCCTGCAAGAGCACTGGGACGACCTCATCAAGTCCAAGCAGCCGTGGACGCCGCTGAGCCCGCCAGTTGCGTGGGCCGACGCCAGGTCGTTGCTGCGTTATCAGGCGGAGTGCACGGCGCGTGACGCCGTCGAGTGGCCGGAGCTGTTCGCCCCGCACGAGACCTACCTCGAGCAACGCGCGAGCCGCAGGAAGGATGAGTTCGGCTACCCAGGAAGGCTCCGCTAAGGGCGCGAGATTGCACCGGAGTCGCCAGCCGTGGCGGCGGCGCAACCCGGGCGCGCGCCGGTCGAAACCGGCGCCATGACCATCTCCTCCTACCGGACCGCCGCCGCGTATCGCCTCGACCGGATCGACCTGGCGACGGCGCAGCTGCTGGCCGCCTTCGCGGGTGGTGCGCAGGGGGCGGTCGACGCCGCGAGGGAGCGCATCGCCGCCCGTGTCGAGGCAAGCGCCGCCACCGCGCCCCTGAGCGTGACGATGGGTGGCCTGCTCGGCATGACTCCCGAGGAGGTCGAGGTGATGTGGCTGCTGGCGACCCTGGAGCTCGAGCCCTCGCTGGCGACTCACCTCCCGCCCACCGCGCCGACCGAGCTGACCGCGCAGCACCTCCGCCAGATCGTGTTCGCCCACGACCCGGCCCGCGCGGTGCGCGCGCTCGCCCCGGAGGCGCCGCTGCTCCGCTACGGGCTGCTCACCATCCCGCCTACCCACCTCGATCAGGCGCCTTCGCGGCGCGTGCTGCGCGTGACCGACCGCGCCCTGACGTTGACCCTGGGTGACGAGGGCCTCGACGCCGGCACGACCCCGCTACGCGCCACCTGCGCGGCTGCCACGGGCGTCCCCGATCCGCGCGCGCTCGCGGCGATGGCGGCGCGGACGGTGACGGTCCTGCCCGGCGTGGGAGCGGACCTGAGCGCGCTCGCGGCCGCGCTGGCGGGCACGGGCGCGCCGCTGCTCGCGCTCGACCTGAATGACCTGAACGGCGCCGGCGGCGCGGCGGTTCGCGTGGCCCTGTGTGTCCTGGCGCGCGAGGCCCGCCTGAGCCGCAGCCATCCCGTGCTGCTGGCGCTGGACCCCGACGACGCGGCGCGAGACGAGCGTGACGGCCTGCGCGCCGCCATCGAGCGCGAGCTAATCCCGCTGGTCGACGGGCCGGTGTTCATCACCACCACCTCGGCGAAGCCGCTGAGCCAGGTCGCGTTCCGAGGCCGAACCACCTCGGTCCTCGAGATCGTCCGCCCGGCAGGCGCCGACGCCGCCGCGTGCTGGAGCGCCTCACTCGGCGTGCGCGCCGATGCAACCGTGGTGACCGGGGCGAGCGAGCGCTTCACGCTGAGCGCGCCGCAGATCGCGGCGGTGGCTGACGCCGCGTGCGCGAGCAGCGACGGCCCGGTCTCGATCGACGCCGTTCAGCGCGCGGTGCGCGCCACCTTCGAGCCGGCCCTGGGCGCGGTGGCGAACCGGGTCGAGACGAAGCAGACCTGGAATGACTTCGTCGCGCCAAGCGAGCAGTACGAGCAGCTGGTCGAGCTGGCGGCGCGTGTTCGCCAGCGTCGCCTGGTGCTCGACGACTGGGGCTTCGGCGCCAAGGTCGGCAAGGGATGTGGCGTGGCCGCGCTGTTGTCGGGACCGCCCGGCACCGGCAAGACCATGGTGGCCGGCTTGTTGGCGCGCGAGCTGGGGCTCGACCTCTACCAGGTCGACCTGTCCAAGGTGGTCTCGAAGTACATCGGCGAGACCGAGAAGCACCTGGCCGCGGTGTTCGACGCTGCCGAAGCCGGCCACGCCATCCTGCTGTTCGACGAAGCCGACTCCCTCTTCGGCAAGCGCACCGAGGTCAAGTCGAGCAACGACCGCTACGCCAACCTCGAGACCAACTACTTGCTGCAGCGCCTCGAGCGCTTCACCGGCGTGTGTATCCTCACCACCAACCACGAGCAAGCCATCGACGAGGCGTTCCGCCGTCGCCTGGCGCTCCACATCCGCCTCCCGGCGCCCGAGCAGGCCCAGCGCGCGCAGCTGTGGGAGGCGCTGTTGCCGGCGCGCGCGGCGGTGACCGGCCCGATCAACTTCGCCGCGCTGGCCCGAGCCTTCCCGATGAGCGGCGGCTACATCAAGAACGCGGTGCTGCGCGCCGCGTATCTGGCAGCCGACGAGGGCTCGCCCATCACCGCGGCGCACCTGACTCGCGCCGGTCAGCTCGAGCTCGAAGCCATGGGCAAGGTGGTCGTGGCCTGACCGCGCATCGACTTGGCGGCGATCACCACCATCGTGCTGGCCAGGCCGAGCAAGACGAGCGAGACCAGGCCGTTGATCCACGGCGCGCTGCCGACCGCGGCGCGCCCGAGCAGGCGTACCTGCAGCAGCAGCGACACCACGGTCACGCTCATCACCAGCGCCATCGGGATGAGCGCGAACCAGGCCCGCTTGCCCTGCCGCCGCAGCCAGATCGAGATGGCCAGCAGCGACAGCCCGGCCAGCAGCTGGTTCGAGGTGCCGAACAGGTTCCAGAACAGGCGGAAGCTGCCGCGGTCGGCCGCCAGCAGGAAGCCGAGCGGCACCAGGCAGGTCACGGCGGTGGCCATGAGGGCGCTGGTGCGCGAGGTGGCCCCGACCAGCTCCTGCAGGATGTACCGGCCCAGCCGGGTCGCCGAGTCGAGGGTGTCGAACACGAAGGTCGACAGGGCCATGGCCCCGAAGGTGGCGGCCACCATCAGGTTCATGCCGAACAGCTCGTGCAGGAACGCGCCCATGCCACGCGCGTACAGCGCGCCCGGCTGCTGGCCGGAGCTGGCGGCCGGCGCCACGATCATCACCGTCGCCAGCGCGATCAGGGCGACGAACGCCTCGAGCAGCATGGCGCCGTAGCCGATGGGGTGACAGTGGGTCTCGCGGTCGATCTGCTTCGACGTCGTGCCGGAGCACACCAGGCCGTGGAAGCCCGAGCAGGCGCCGCAGGCGATGGTCACGAACAGGAACGGGAACAGCAGGCCGGTGTCGCCGCCGACGTCGAAGCCCTTGAACGCCGGCTGCTGGATGTCGAAGCCGCCGAGGAAGATGCCGAGGGTGCCGACCAGCAGCGCGGCGTACAGGACGAACCCGCCGAGGTAACCGCGCGGCTGCAGCAGCAGCCACATCGGCGTCAGCGAGGCGACGAAGCAGTAGGCCATGATCAGCATGACCCAGGTCGACCAGCCGAGGGTCAGCACGTGGGAGTGCTCGGTGCCGAGCCACACCAGCGCGAACGTGGCCGGCACGAAGATCACCGTCTGCAGCCACAGCGGCGGGTGCAGGAACCGATCGACCAGGCCCATGACCAGGGCCAGGCCGAGGTACATCAGGCTCGACAGCGCGACCGCGCCGCCCGGGTTGAGCTTGCCGGTGTCGGCGTCGCCGCTGACGAAGGTGCCGGCGGTGAGGTCGACGAAGGCGACGATGACGTAGACCAGCGCCAGGTAGATGAACAGCAGCACCGCCAGCCAGGCCCGGCGGCCGAGCTGGACCTTCACCACCTCGGCGATCGAGCGGGCGTCGTGCCGGACCGAGGCGACCAGCGTCGACACGTCGTGGACGGCGCCGATGAACACCACGCCCAGGGTGATCCACAGGATGGCCGGGCCCCAGCCGAACGCCTGACAGGCCAGGATCGGGCCGACGATGGGCCCGGCCGCGGCGATGGCGCTGAAGTGCTGGCCGAACAGGTAGAACGGCCGGGTCGGCACGAAGTCGACCCCGTCGGCGTGCTGGTGGGCCGGCGTGGTGGCGTCGCCGTCGAGCGCGTACTGGCGGGCGATGTACCGGCCGTAGAACCGGTAGCCGAGGACCAGCACGGTCATGACGGCGAGGGCGAGCAGCGGCAGGGCCATGGCCGACGCTACCCCACCCGTGCTCCGACCGCGTGGTCGAGACCCGTGCGAAGGAGCACGGAGGGGGTGGGGCAGGATGCGTCGGTCATGACACGAGCTGGCGCAGGTGCCACGCCCGCAGCTCGAGCTGGACGTGCGCCTCGCGTCGGGCCAGCGCGAGCTGGCGGGTGTACAGGGCGGTGCCGACGACCAGCGCGGCGTGCAGCACCAGGACGGCGACCACCGCCGGCGCGCCCGACAGCTCCAGCATGGCCGAGCGTGACACCAGCATGCCGCCCTGCAGGCTCCAGGTCGACGCCCACAGCCCGCTCGCCTCGAGCAGCAGCGGCGCACCGGCGCCGGCCAGCACCACCGCCAGCACCGACGCCGGCCGGTTCAGCAACGCGGGGTACGACAGCAGCGAGACGCAGGTCGCCACCGTCAGCGCTGGCGCGATCACGAACGGGCCGAGCAGCCGCGACAGCACCATGAGCGACGACGCGCTCAGCACCACCACCGTCCACCGGGTCGCCGCGCTCGGCCAGCGCAGGTCGACCCAGCTCGCCGCCATCTGCACCAGCACGGCCAGGCACGCCGCGCCCAGCCACCAGCCGCTGCGGAGGCCGGCCCACAGGAGGAACGGGACCATCGAGCTGTAGGCGAACAGGCCGACGATCGCGAAGCGCGACTGGCGCTGCCCGAGCGCGCGGTCGCCGCGGGCGATGATGGTCGCGACCTCGGCCGGGACCCGCGCCGGTGGCTCGAGCAACAACCGGGTGATGAGATCGGCGGCGGCGGTCTGGCCGCGGTCGAGCGCCAGCGCCCGTCCGGCCTCCTGCATCGCACGCGCGCGCCCGGCGTCGTCGGCGCAAGCCAGCGCGGCGCGCGCCGCCGCCAGGTGGGCCTCGGCCTGGGCCCGGCGCATGGCGGCGTCGCGATCGCCGTCGAGGTAGCGCTCGATCGCGTCGGCGACCTGCCGCGCCGACGGCCGCAGCGCCGGCTCGGTCTGGACCGCCGCCGCGCACAGCTCGTCGAGCTCGGGCGGCACGTCGGCCGCGGGTGCCCGCGCCGCCGCGCTGGTCGGCTCGCCGAGCAGCGTCGCCGCCAGGCCGGCCTCGCCGCGCGGATGCAGGGCCTGCCCGGTCAGCAGCTCGAACAGGGTGGCGCCGAGCGCATACACGTCGGCGGGCGGGCCGACCTCCTCGCCCCGCACCTGCTCGGGCGCCATGTAGCCCGGGGTGCCGATGACGTCGCCGTGCCCGGTCGCGCCATCGTGCAGATCGCCCGATCGGGCCGGGACCACCTCGGCGTCGATGCCGTCGCCTGGGTCGACCAGGCGGGCCACGCCCCAGTCGAGCACGTACACCTCGCCGTAGTCGCCGAGGATGATGTTGGCCGGCTTGAGGTCGCGGTGGACCACGCCGCGGCTGTGGGCGAAGTCGACCGCGCGGGTGACGTCGACCAGCGCCCGCAGCAGGCGCTGCCGGCTGGCGCGCCCGCCGGCCAGCACCTCGGCCAGCGTGGTGCCAGCCAGCCGCTTCATGGCGAAGAAGGGCAGCCCGTCGCGGTCGTGCCCGAGCTGGTACACCGGCACCACCGCCGGGTGGTCGAGCCGGGCCTGGATGCGGGCCTCGCGCAGGAAGCGGGCGGTGGCCGCCGCCGTCGGCGCCGCCGCGCGCATGCGCTTGACCGCGACCAGCCGGCCCAGGTGGGCGTCGTGCGCCAGCATGACCTCACCCATGCCGCCGCGGCCGATGATGCCGTCGACGCGGTAGCCGGGCAGGCCGGCGCTGACGCCGCTGTTGCCGGCGCCGGCCCCGGCCGCCCGCGCCAGCACCGCCCCGGGGTCGGTCGCCGCCGTCGGCGCCAGCTCGGGGGTCAGCGTCGGCGCCAGCTCGGGAGTCGGGGCCGGCGCCGGGCTGGGGCTGGCGCCGGCGGGGCCCGGGGCCGGCGACGGCCCGGGGCCGAGCTCCGTCGCCGCCAGGGGGTCACGCGCTGCATCGCGGTCGGTGGGCTCGCTGCCGGCCATGGCTCATTGTACGGTGCCCCGGTGATCGAGGTCCGCGACCTGCACAAGCACTTCGAGGTGCACAAGCGCCCGCCCGGCCTGGCCGCGGCGATGCGCTCGCTGGTCCGCCGCACCACGACCACGGTCAAGGCGGTCGACGGCGTCAGCTTCACCGTCGCCGCCGGCGAGCGGGTCGGCTTCCTCGGCCCCAACGGCGCCGGCAAGACCACCACGCTCAAGGTGCTGTCTGGCCTGCTCCACCCCACCTCCGGCGAGGCCCGCGTCGGCGGCCGCCTGCCGTACCGGCGCGAGCGCGATCACCTGCGCGCCATCACCCTGGTGATGGGGCAGAAGCAGCAGCTGCTGTGGGACCTGCCGCCGGCCGAGACCTTCGCGATGAACCGCGCCATCTTCGACGTGCCCGTCGCGCAGTTCAAGAAGACGCTCGACGAGCTGACCGCACTGCTCGAGCTGGGCGACCTCATCCACAAGCCGACCCGGCAGCTGTCGCTGGGTGAGCGCATGAAGTGCGAGCTGGTCGCCGCCCTGCTGCACCAGCCAGGCGTGCTGTTTCTCGACGAGCCGACCATCGGCCTCGACGTGTCGATGCAGGTCGCCATCCGCGAGTTCATCCGCGAGTACAACCAGCGCCACCAGGCGACGATCGTCCTGACCTCGCACTACATGGACGACGTGGTCGCGCTGTGCCCGCGTATCATCGTGATCGACCACGGCCGCCTCATCCACGACGGCGACCTGCGCGCGCTGATCAAGACCATGGACCCCGACAAGCGGGTGTCGTTCCGCCTGCGCGCCGACGCCGGCTCCGAGGCCGGCGGCCGGGCCGCCACCGCCGACGAGCTGGGACGGCTCGGCACCGTGCTCGAGCGCGACGGCGAGCGCGTGGTGCTGCGCGTGGCCGAGCGCGAGCTGGCTGACGCCATCGGCCACCTGCTCGGCCAGCACCGGGTCGAGGACCTGTCCATCGAAGACCCGCCGCTCGAGGACGTGCTGCGCCAGCTGTTCGACCGCCACAAGGTGCCGGCCTCCGCCGTCTCGACGGCGCCGGCCGCCGCCACCACGCCATGAGCGCCAGCCGCGACGCCATGCGCGCGCTGCCGACCCTGCTCCGGGTCGGCGTGGCCGAGACCGTGGCCTACCGCGCCGAGTTCCTGGTGTGGATGCTGACCACCACGCTGCCGCTGGTCATGCTCGGGCTGTGGACCAGCGTCGCCGACGAGGCGCCGTTCCAGGGCTTCGCCCGGGCCGACTTCGTCGCGTACTACCTGGTCACGCTGGTGGTGCGAAACCTGACCAGCTCGTGGGTGTCGTGGCAGATCAACATGGAGATCCGGTCGGGCGCGCTGGCGATGCGCCTGCTCCGGCCCATCCACCCGTTCGTGACCTACCTGGCGACCCACGTGTCGGCGGTGCCGCTGCGCGGCATGGTCGCGCTGCCGGTCGCGGTGCTGCTGCTGGTCACCTCGGGCCGCGACGCGCTGGCGTCCGACCCGCTGCAGCTGGTGTGGATCGTGCCGGCCGTGGTCCTGGCCTGGCTCATCACCTTCTCCATCCAGATCGCCATCGGCAGCCTGGCCTTCTTCCACGAGAAGTCGATCGCCGTGATGGACCTGTACTTCGGCCTGTTCGCCGTGCTGTCGGGCTACCTGCTGCCGTTGCCGCTCCTGCCGGGCTGGGTCGGCGAGGTCGCAGCGGTGTCGCCGTTCCGCGCCACCCTGTCGATCCCGGTCGAGATCGTGACCCGACGCGACCTCGGCGCCGGCGGCGCGGCCGAGCTGGTCGCCTTCTCGGCGGCGTGGGCGGCGGCCACGCTTGGCCTGGCCCTGCTGGTGTGGCGACGCGGCCTGCGCCGCTTCGAGGCGGTCGGCTCATGAGGCGGTACCTGACGCTCATCGGCGTGCAGCTGCGGGTCAGCGCCATGACCGCCATGCAGTACCGCGGCGACTTCGTGGTCCAGGGCCTGATGTCGCTGTACTGGCTGGGCTGGAACCTGCTGCCGCTGCTGGTGCTGTTCGACCACCGCGCCACCGTGGCCGGCTGGGACCAGCCGTCGGCCTTGCTGGTGGTCGCCTACTTCGTGCTGTTGCGCGCCCTCATCGAGGGCCTGGTCAGCCCGTCGCTGGTCGACACCGTCGAGCGCATCCGCACCGGCAGCTTCGACTACGTCCTGCTCAAGCCGGTCGACGCCCAGTTCCTGGCCTCGACCGCCAAGTTCGAGCCGTGGAAGATCGTCGACCTCCTCGGCGGCCTGACCATCGCGGTGATCGCCTTCGTCCAGCGCGGCCAGGCCCCGGCTCCGCTCGACCTGCTGGCCGGGCTGGCGCTGCTGGTGGCCGGCGCGCTGGCGGTGTACGGGCTGTGGATCCTGGCCGCCGCCGCCTCGTTCTGGGTGGTCAAGCTCGACAACCTGACCTACCTGCTCGGCGCCATCTTCGACACCGCGCGCTGGCCGGTCCAGGTCTTCCGCGGCGCCTGGCGCGTCATCTTCACCTTCGTCATCCCGGTCGCGGTCATGACCACCTATCCGGCCATGGCCGTGCTCGGCCGGCTCGACCTCTCCACCGGCCTGGCCTCGGCCGGCGGCGCCGCTGCCGTCGCCGTCATCGCCCACCTGGCCTGGCGCGCCGCCATCCGCAACTACACCAGCGCGTCGTCGTGAGCGTCGGCCGCCGTCAGCCGACGCGCAGCAGCATGGTCTGCAGGTAGCGGTCCTTGGGCTGGGCCGGCACCGTCGGGTAGTCGGGCGGCAGGCCACCCTCGCTCAGCACGGTGGCCGGGCGGCCGGCGCTGCCGACGGCACGCCCGACCAGCTTGCCGAGGGCGACGCCGTCGTGGGTGTTACACGCCAGCCACACCAGGCCCCCGTCGGGGATGACGCCGAGGGCCTGGGCGATGAGCGGCGGGTAGTCGCGGTCGACCGTCCACGGCGCGCCGCGTGCGGTCGAGAACGTCGGCGGGTCTATGATCACCAGGTCGTACCGCTCGCGCTCGCGCTCGGCCCGGGCCAGGAAACGCACGGCGTCGCCGGCCTCGAACCGCCAGCGCTTGCGGTCGTCCGCCAGCTCGGACAGGCGGAAGTTGGCCTGGGCCCAGGCGTGCACGCCGGGCGAGGTGTCGACGCTGACCACGCTGGCGGCGCCGGCGCGGGCGCACGCCACGCTGAACGCGCCGGTGTACGAGAACAGGTTGAGGACCCGCGCCCCGGCCGCCAGCGGCGCCAGCAGGTCGCGGTGTTGCCGCATGTCGGTGAACAGGCCGACGTTGAGGCCGCGCTGCAGGTGCAGCTGGTACGGCACGCCGCGCTCGCGCGCGACGTGCTGGTCGGGCGGCGCCGTCCCCACCACCTCGTGCGCCACGTCGTCGGCGCCGCCGCGGGTCCGGGTCTTGATCACCACACCGTCGACGCGGGCGAAGCCGCGCACCGCCTCGGCCAGGACCCGGGCCAGCGGGACCAGGGCCGGGGCGTAGGCGTGGATGACCGCGAAGCGGCCGTACACGTCGCAGGTGAAGCCGGGCACGCCGTCGCCCGCGCCGTTGAGGAGGCGGTAGGCGGCGTCGGCGCCGGGCAGCCCGAGCCGGGTCCGCAGCGCCATGGCCCGCTCCAGCCGCAGCGCCAGCACCGTGCCATCGACGCGGGTCAGGCCGTCGGCGGCCCGCACCAGCAGGCGCAGGCGCTGGTTGTCGGGGTCGGCCAGGGCCAGGCCGAGCTCGACGCCATCGACGTCGACCAGCCGCACGCTGGCGCCGGCTGGAACCGCGGGGTCGACCGCCCGCCACTCAACGTCGAGGCCCCCGGCGCGGACGAAGGTGGCGGCGGGGGCAGGCAGCGTGAGCTCGGTCATGGCGTTCTCCAGAGTTCGATGATCCGACCGGTTTCATCGACGATGAAGGCCCGATCGGGATCCACGCCCCGGCAGTATAGGCCGCCGCCCGGCGAGGCCGGGCGTGCCCGCGCACGATGACGATGGCTAGCAGGCTGCTGAACAACCCGTGCCGGCGGCTCCAGCCGACGGGACGGGCTCCGTGTTTTCAGCAGGCTGCGAGATCAGAAGCTGACTAGCAGGATGCTTCTTCAGCATCCTGCTAGGCCGGCGGCGGGGCCGGCGCCACGGCGTCGACCACCGCGTCGCCCAGGCCCCGGCTGGCGTCGTCGTCGCGCGCGGCCCACCACGCCGACAGCTGCGGCCACAGCCCGGTCGCCGCCTTGCGCGACACCACGGCGCCGACGTGGCCGCCGCCGAGCGACAGGTGGGCGCGGTCGGGGCTGGACACCGCGCCGAGCAGCGCGGTGGCCGACGCCTCCGGCACGATGTGGTCGTGGCCGAAGCTGACCACCAGCAGCGGGCAGTCGACGTCCTCCAGCCGGGCCGGCCGGCCGAGCAGGCTCATGGTGCCGGCCACCAGCTTGTTGCCGCGGTACAGGTCGTCGATGTACTGCCGGTAACACGCGCCCGGGAACGACACGTTGTCGTTGCCCCAGCGCTCGGTCGCCAGCAGGCCGTCGAGGAACTCGTCGTCCCAGGCGCGGTCGAGGATGGCGACCGCCTTGGCCGCGTTCTGGGTCGGCCGCAGCAGGTGGAACGAGGCCTGCATGAGCGGCCATGGCACGTTGCCGAAACCGTCGACGAGGGCGCCGACCTCGAAGCCAGGCGCGCGGGTCCAGGTCGCCATGAGGCCGGCCTGCGCGAAGTCGATCGGCGCGGCCAGCGCCACCATCGACGCCACCTCGGCCGGGAACGCCGCGGTGTACACGGTGGTGAGCGTGCCGCCCAGGCAGTAGCCGAGCAGGTGGACCACGCCGTCGGCGCCGTGGCGCGCGGCCTGGCGCACGGCCCGACCGAGGTAGCGGCCACACACGTCGTCCCAGGTCAGGAAGCGGTCCTCGGCGCTCGGCGTGCCCCAGTCGATGATGAAGACGTCGTGGCCCTGCGCCACCAGGTACTCGGCGAAGCTGCGCCCGGGCTGCAGGTCGAGCACGTACCAGCGGTTGATCAGCGACGGCACCAGCAGGATCGGGGTGCGGAACCGGCGCGCCGCGCTGGCCCGGTAGCGCAGGAGGCGCCACTTGTTCTCGCTCCAGACCACGTCGGCCGGGGTCTGGCCGACGGCGGGCAGGCCAGTCCGGCTGCGCCGCCACAACGCGGCCAGGCTGGCCACCGGCCCGCGCCCGCTCGCCTTGCCGTCACGCGCGCCGCTCACGCGTACAGCTCCTCGAAGCGAACCCGGTAGCGCTCGTACACCGCCTTGCGCTTGAGCTTGAGCGACGACGTGAGCAGGCCGGCCTCGACCGACAGCGGCTCGTCGGCGACCCAGAACTTCTTGATCGACTCGAACGAGGCGAGCTGGGCGTTGACCGCGGCGACCCGGGCCGCGATCGCCGCCGGCTCGGCCCCGTCGACCGGCCAGATCGCCGCCACCAGGTAGGGCCGGGCGTCGCCGTACACCACCACCCGCTCGATGACCGGATCGTCGGTGAAGCGGGCCTCGATGTTGGCCGGCGGCACGTTCTTGCCCCCGGCGGTGACCAGGATGTCCTTCTTGCGGTCGACGATCTGCAGGAAGCCGTCCTCGGTCCAGCGGCCGATGTCGCCGGTCTTGAACCAGCCGTCGGCGGTGAAGGCGGCGGCGGTGGCGGCCGGGTCCTTGTGGTAGCCGGCGAACACGCTGGGGCCACGCGCCAGGATCTCGCCGTCGTCGGCCAGGCGCAGCTCGACCGACGGCAGCGGCCGGCCGACGGTGTCGAACCGGTAGTCGTGCGGGTGGTTGATGGTCAGGGTCGGCGAGGTCTCGGTCAGGCCGTAGCCCTCGATGACGACCAGGCCACAGTCGCGCAGCAGCTCCTTGATCTCGACCTTGAGGCCGGCGCCGCCCGACAGGCCGAAGCGCAGGTTGCCGCCGGTCAGGCGCGCCAGCGCGGCGCGTCGGGCCGCGGTCAGCGCCGGCGGCGCGGCGGCGCCGACGGCCTCGCCGGCGCAGCCCGGCTCGGCCAGCACCGCGCGCGCCAGTTTCTCCCAGTACGCCGGCACGCTCATGAAGACGTGCGGCGCCACCTCGGCGAAGGTCGGCATGACCTCCGACGGTGACACCAGCGCGCTGACCCAGCCCAGGGTGTTGCCAAGGCACAGCTCGCCGAAGCCGAAGATGTGCGAGAAGGGCAGCCACAGCAGGTCGCGGTCGCCATCCTCGATGCCCGGGCTGTTGTTGACCAGCCAATCGCGCGCGTTGACGCCGACGTTGCGGTGGGTCAGCGGCACGCCCTTGGGCGGCCCCGAGGTGCCGCTCGTGTACAGCATGAAGCCGGGCGCGTCGAGGTCGACCGCGGCCAGGCGCTGGTCGACCAGCGCCGGCGTGGCCCGATCGGCGGCGCCGGCGGCCAGCACCTCGCCCCAGCTCACGGCGTCGGCCGCGGGCTCGCGGGTGTCCATGGCGACCACCGCGCCCAGCGCCGGCAGGCGCGCGCGCAGCTCGCCCAGGCGCGCGCGCTGCTCGCGCCCGGCCACGAACACCACGCGGGCATCGGCGTGCTCGAGCACGTAGCCGGCCTGCTCGGCGGTCGACGCCGGGTACACCGGCACCAGCACGCCACCGGCGGCCTGGATGGCCAGCGCCGCCACCGCCCACTCGACCGAGCTGGCGGCGTACACCGCGGCGACCTGGCCCGGGACCAGGCCGTGGTCGATCAACCAGCGCGTACACGCGCGCAGCTCGTCGGCGAACCGGCCCCAGCTGACGTCGTGCCAGGCCTCGCCGCGCCGGACCCGGAACCGGATCCGCTCGGGGTGGTTACGCGCGCGCTCCAGCACCACACACGGCGCCGGTGCCAGCTCGAGGTTCAAGGTCGAAACGTCCATCGCCGCCTCCGTCGATCGTCGCGTTGGGTCCGGCGCGTCGGCCTAGTTGCCGCGGCCCGTGTCGGCCAGCCGCTCCTCGAGGTCGAGCAGGCGACTCTCGAGCTGGTTGAGCTTGTGCAGCGAGCGCTCCTGGTCGCGCCGGGTCGGCAGGCCGATGGTGGCCCACCAGGTCGACACGGCGCGGTCGGTCGCAGCCTTGGTCTTCATCGCCGCGGTCAGCATGGTGCCGGCCGGGCCGAGCACGGCCGGGTTCGACATCACCTGCTCGAGGTACTTGGCGGTGGTCTGCTCCCACACCGCGAAACCCTTCTTCCACATGTCCCAGGCGTTCATCATCACGTGCTCCTTCGGGGTCGGCTCGGTCAGGTTGGTCACAGCGCCAGGCGGCGCAGGCTGGCCGCGACGGTGAAGTCGGCGGCGGGTTCGTCAGGCTGGCTGTCGGCGCGGGTGATCTCGCCGAAGCACTCGAACAGGAAGGACGCGCTGCGGCGCGAGGTGGTGGCGCCGCCGCTGCTGGCGGCGCGCACGACCTGGGTCCGCACCAGCAGGGCCGGCGAGAAGCGCACGTACGGCAGGTCGAGTCGCCCGGCCGCGACCACCTCGACCGCGTAGCGATCCTCGCCGAGGAACGGCAGGCCGAGCACCACGCCGTCGGAGATCGCCGCCACCGTCTGGTCGACGTCGCCGACCGTCAGCGGCAGGCGCAACGCCGGCACCGGGCTGGTGTAGCGGACCAGGGTGCGGCCACTGGCCGGCATCGGCTCGGTCGACGCGGTGCCGTGCAGCCACAGCGCGGCGTCGTCCTTGTGATAGATGGCGTCGAGGCCAGGCCCGGCCGCGGCCACGAACTGGCCGCCCGGGAACTGGTCGGCGTACCACTGCGCGCCGAGGGGGGTGGCGACCAGATCGACCCGCTCGTCGTCGGGCTCCTCGCTCGACAGGTCCCAGCGCGGCGGGTCGCCGGCGACGGCGAGGTCGATGGTCCGGGTCGCCCCGGCCGGCGACGTGTAGTACGCGAGCGCCACGTCGGTCGCGACCGGCAGCTCGGCCGCGGTGATCACGCCGTCGCGGTCGGGCACGCAGCCGACCGCCGCGCTCGGCGGCGGCTGGCCCGGCGGCGTCGTGTTGTCGACGCAGCCCAGCCCGCCCAGCAGCAGGGTCGACAGCGCGGTGGTGCGGAGCATGGTCGACAGCGCGGTGGTGCGGAGCATGGTCGACATCTAAAAGTGAAACCCCACCCGCGCTCGCAGCGCGCTCGCGGTGCCGGCGGCCTGCCCGGGCCGATCGAAGCCCGGGCCGGGCAGCAACACGCCGGCCTCGACCGCCACCCGCAGGCCGTCCCGGCTGCGGTAGGCCAGCCACGGGTCGACCTCGACGCCCAGCCCGGCCGCGCCGCTCGGCGTCGACGCCGCGGCCATGGCCCACGAGGCGATGAGCGCGGCGCCGGCCTCGAGCCTGCCGTGGCCGAGGTCGAGCACGGTCACCGCCGCGTGCGGCCGCAGGTACACCGCGTCGGTGACCGTGCCGATGATCTCGCGGAACAGGATCTGGTCGACGTGGTAGTCGGGGTGGAAGTGGAAGTTGTCGACGGTGGTGTCGCGCGGGAACGACGCCTGCGGCCCGTCGAGCGCCCCGGCCGCCGCCGCCGGCGCGCCGGGCTCCGGAAAGGCGCCGAACCCGGGCGCGTCGTCGCCCGAGGCCAGCCCGCCGTCGAGCCCGACGGCGGCGGGGCCCAGGCGCAGCTCGGTCTGCACCGCCAGCCCGAGCTGGCGCGAGGTCGCGGCCTGGGTCAGCTCGACGCCAGGGATGAGCGAGGGCTGGGCCACCCGAGCCCGCAGCGCGGCGACCTCGGCCTCGACCCGCCAGCGCGCCGTGGTCACGCGCAGCCAGCCGCCGACCGAGGTGGCGACGAAGCCACGCGCGACCAGCTCGCCCGGGCCGACGCCGTCGACCACGCCGGTGCCGGCCACCGGCAGGTAGCTGGCCGGCACGTCGCGATCCTGGGTGCGCCGGGTCAGGTAGGCCGCGTACTCGAGCGTGAGCCGCCCGGCCTCGGCCCGGCGCAGGCGGGTCGCCGGCGCCGCCACCCGCAGCAGGGCGCCGGTCCAGGTCCGGACGTCGTCGGACGGCTCGACGTCGATCACCGCGTCCTCGGCCCGGTTGGCCGTGAACGGCCCCGACGCGGTCAGGTCGTACGAGACCGCCACCAGGTGACCGAGCAGCGGGCTGACGAAGGCCAGGCGGTCGGCGGCGTCGCCGCCGCTGCAGTCGTCGCAGTCGCCGCCGCTGGCGACCATGCCCAGGCCGAAGTGCGCGCCCATCCGGCCGGCCGCAAGCACGCCGAGCGGGGTCAGCACCTCGCCCCACGCGCGCTCGATGGAGACCGCCCGGGTCGAGCGTTGTCCGGGCGACACCGTCGGCGTCGGCGCCCGGCCGGTGCCGGCGACCGGATCGGCGCCCAGCCCGACGTCGTCGAGCCAGTCGATGCGCGCCTTGACCGCCACGCCGACGCCGGCGGCGTAGAACGCGAGGTCGGTGCGAGCCCGCAGGTCGCCGCTGTCGGTCCACTGCCCGCCGCCGGGCGGCACCGGGTACAGCGGCTGGCCGGCGGCGTCGAGGCCGGCGTCGAGGTCGTGGTTGTAGCGGGCCACGCCGCGCACGCGCAGCGCGCCGGTCACCACCAGCTCGGTGTGATCACGCGGCGCGGCGTAGCGACGCGGCGTGAGTTCGGCGCCGAGGGCGGCCAGGTCGGCGCCCGGCGGCAGGTCCCACGCCTCGAGCTGGGTCCGGGGTGGTGGCGCCAGGTCGTCGGCCGCCGCGTCGGTGGCCTCGGCCGCCGGCGGTGGCGGTGCGCCTTCGTCGGCGTGCGCCGTCGGCGCCAGCACCAGCCCGGCCAGCGCCGCCGTGGCGAGGCGCGCGCGGGTCATGGCGTCACCTGCTCGCTCGGCGCCGGAGCGGGATCCGACGGCGCCGGGACCGGGTCCGAGACGGCTCGGTCCGGGGCGACCTGCCCGTCGGTGTCTCGCGCCGGCGCCGGCGCGGCCTCGGCGGCGAGGAACGCCAGCAGCTCGCGCGTCGACGCGGTCCGCGCCTCCAGCATCGGCACGTGGCCACACTGCGGGAACACGACCAGGCGGGCGTCGGGCAGCTCGCCGGCCAGCCGCTGGCCGAACCGCAGCGGCGTGACCTCGTCCTCGGCGCCCCACAGCAGCAGGGTCGGCGCGCTGATCGTGCGGTAGCGCGCGCTGACCGCCGCGAAGCGCTGCCCGCGCGCCGCCGCCAGGGCCGCCGCGGTGGTGCCGGGCCGCGCCGCCTCACGCTCGAGCGCGTCGACCCGGCGCTGGGTCACGAAGCGCGGGTCGTGATAGGCCAGCGGCGCCCGCTCGTCGAGCCGCTGCCGGTAGAACAGCCCGAACAGCACCTCGCCGACGCCGCCGAGCCGGGCCCAGCGGAAGAAGCTCGGGACCTGCTCCTCGTACACGTAGGCGTCGTACAGGGCGATGCGGCGGACCCGCGCCGGGGCCGACAGCGCCATGGCCAGGCTGACCGACGAGCCCCACGAGTGGCCGACGATGGTGACGTCGTCGACCCCGAGCTTGTCGAGCACCTTCCACACCAGCGCGGCCTGCGCCGGCGGCGAGTAGTCGCCGGGCGGGCGGGCGCTCCAGCCGAAGCCCTTGAGGTCGACGGCGATGGCGCGGTGGTCGCGCGCGACCCGCTCGAAGACGCCGCGCCACATCTCCATCGACGACGCGTAGCCGTGGATGAACAGCACGGCCGGCCCAGACCCGGCGACACGGGTGTGCAGGGCGACCCCGTCGACCTCGACGAAGCGGGCGGTGGCCGGCGCGCCGGGTGGCGGCCCGGCGTGAAAGCGCGGGCACCCGGCCGCCAGCGCGAGCGCGAGGACCAGCAGCGGGCCGCGCAGGCCGCGCCAGGCGCGCTGGCCGCGGAGCGGGTTCACGGCGCCAGCCTCCGCACCTCGGCCGCGTCGGTGAACTCGCGGCCGTCCTCGAAGTCCTGCGACACCACCGTGGCGACGGTGCCGAAGCACTCGGCCACGAACGCGAAGCTCCGACGCGGCGTGGTCAACACGCCGACGGTGCGCTCGAGGTCGCTGGCGACCCGCAGCACCGGGAACTCGCCGTACGGCGTGGTCAACGCGCCGACGGCGTCGACCGCGAAGGTGTAGTCCTCGCTGTAGACCGACAACACGCCGGTGGCCAGGCCCGACACCGTCGAGCTCACCATCCAGCGCGAGGTGGTGGTCAGCGGCAGCTGCAGGACCGGCACCGGCGGGTCGTAGCTCAGCTCGGTCCGGGTCAGGCCGGCGCTCGGGCTGACGACGCCGAGCAGGCGGACCTGGGTCGCGCTCACCTCGAACACCCCGAGGAGGTCAGACTCGGCCGACAGCGGCGCGGCGTAGGTCGCGGCCGGGAACTCGGGCGCCCACCACTGCCCGGCCGGGGCCAGCAGGGTCAGCTCGACGTCGGCGTCGCCGGCCAGGGTCTGACCGAGGGCCCAGCGCCGGGTGCCGTCGACCATCATGGTGCCAGCCGAGTCGATGGTGGCGTCGAGGGCGACCCGGAAGCGCGCGCTACGCCCGGCCTCGAGCGGCACCTCGTCGCGCGACACGATGCGGTCGTTGTCGGGCGCACACGCGCCGGTCGCGCCGTCGGGCTGGGCCGGATCGGCGTCGACGCCGGCGCCGGCGTCCGGGCCCTCGGGCGCGCAGGTGCCGTCGGCCCGGCAGAACCCCGACGCGCACTGCTCGTCCCGCTCGCAGCGGGCGCCGTCGCCACCCTCGCCACACGCCGCCACCAGCACTAGCACCAGCACCAGCGCGCCGAGCCCGGGGAACGAAGGGCGACTGGACCCGGATTGCTGCAGTGCGAAGGTCGGGGTCATGGTCATGGTCCTGGGCGAGCCCTGGGGCGGTGAACTGAGCGGACACTAGGCAGGTGGCCGGGCCTTGTCAACGCGTTTCTTTTGCGTTGCAGCAAAGTGGCGTTCACGGGTACGGTTCGCGCCGATGGCCAGCCTGCTGATCAAGAAGTACGGGAACCGGCGCCTCTACGACACGGTCGACAGCCGGTACGTGACGCTGGATGAGCTCGGCGCCAAGATCCGGGCCGGGGCCGAGGTCCGGGTGGTCGACGCCAAGACCGGCGAGGACCTGACCCAGGCCACCCTGGCCCAGCTCATCCTCGAGGGTGGCTCGTCCCGCCTGCTGCCGGCCGCCCTGCTCAACCAGCTCATCCGCCTCGGCGACGACGCGCTCGGCGAGTTCTTCAGCCGGTACGTCACCTCCGCGCTCGATCTCTACCTGCAGGCCCGGCGCGGCGTGCAGGCGGTGCCCGGGCTGGGCCCGCTGGCGCAGCTCCCGCTCGCCGCCACCGACGCGCTCGGCCGCATGTGGATGGGCTCGCCGTTCGCGCAGCCGTTCGCCCAGTTCGCCGGCGGCTTCGGCGGGCCGGGCCCGGGATCCGGCCCCGCATACGGCAGCGCAGCATCCGGGCCGGGGCCCGGGCCGAGCGGAAGCCACGACCCGGCCGCCGGCGCGAGCTCGCGCACCGACGACGACGACGTGGCGCTCCGGCGCGAGTTTGAGGAGTTCAAACGGTGGCGCGCCGCCGCGGCCCCGGACCTGGGCCGGCCTGGCGCAAAGCGAAAGCCGCGCGCCAAGTGATTCCAATACCCTGTCTGCGATTTTGCTGCATCGCAACAATTTCGCGTTGACACGGCCGGGGCCGATGCCTAGGGTGTCGGCAACGGAGGATTCACCATGACGACCGAGAGCAAGACCAAGACCGAGACGACTTCTGACAAGCACAAGCAAACCAGCCACGACGCCGCCCACGGCTTCGGCGGCTTCTCCTTCGGCCCCGACGCGTTCGCGGCCATGACCCGCGAGCACTTCACCCGGGTCGAGACCTGGATGAAGGAGATGGCGGCGGCCGAGGACGTCATGCTGGCCCGGGCCAAGGCCAACGCGGCCCAGGTCGCCCAGCTGGCGCAGGACTCGATGGACTACATGGCGCAGCTGTCGGCCGAGTGGCGCAAGATCATGCTCGACGTCGCTCGCCGCGCCGCCGACGTCACCCTGCCCAAGGCCTGACCCCATGGCCGCGATCGATCCCACCGAGCCGGCGCGGTCGATCGCGTCGGCCTGGCAGGCCGCCCTCGGCTTCCTCACCGGCGCCGACCAGGTCCGGCCCGACCCGGCGCTGATGCCGACCGCGCGCGACGTGGTCCTGCGCGACGGCACCGCCGAGCTGCTCCACTTCCGCCGCGCCGACGGCGCGGCGCCCAGCGTCACCACCCCGGTGCTGCTGGTGCCCTCGCTCATCAACCGCTGGTACGTGCTCGACCTGCGGCCCGGCGCCAGCGTGGCCGGCGCGCTGGTCGAGGCCGGCCTCGACGTGTGGTGCCTCGACTGGGGCACCCCCGAGGACGAGGACCGCTACCGCAGCTGGGACGACGTCCTGGCCCGGCTGGCGCGCATGGTGCGGCGGGTTCGCCGCGAGACCGGCGCCAGCAGGGTCGGCCTGCTCGGCTACTGCATGGGCGGCACGCTGTCGGCGATCTACACCGCGCAGCACCCCGACGAGATCGCCGCCCTGGTCAACCTGGCCGGGCCGATCGACTTCGCGCGCGGTGGCATGCTGGCGCGTATGGTCGACTCGTCGTGGTTCGACGCCGGCGCGGTGGCCGACGCCGGCAACGTGGCGCCGACCCAGATGCAGGCCGGGTTCACGGCCCTGCGTCCCACCATCGACCTGGCCAAGTGGGCGTCGATGCCCGACACCATGTCCAACCGGACGGCGTGGGATGGCATGCGCGCGCTCGAGATCTGGGCCAGCGACAACATCCCGTTCCCGGGCGAGGCCTATCGCACGTACATCGGCGAGCTGTACCAGGGCAACCGCCTGCTCGCCGGCACCCACCGGCCCGGCGGGCGCCCAGCCCGCCTGGGCGACATCACCTGCCCGACGATGATCATCACCGCCGACCGCGACAACATCTGTCCGGCGGCGGCCGCCAACGCCCTGGCCGACCACGTCGGCAGCGCGGTCGTCAAGCTGCTGTCCGTGCCCGGCGGCCACGTCGGCGCGGTGGTCGGCTCACGCGCGGCCCGTGAGATGTACCCGGCCCTGGCGACATGGCTGAGCCAGCAGCTCGGCGCCGCTGGCGCCCACGTCGCCCCGACCGCCCAGCCGCACTGATCCGCTCCCTCGCTTCGTCCACCCGCCGCGCCCGCCCTGCCCTGGGCCGGGCGGCCGCGGCCACACATCCGATCCCCACGCGATCCACGCTCGATCTGAGGTAAAGACCCGCCATGCAGCTCAACCAGCTCAAGATCATCATCACCGGCGCCGCCCAGGGCATGGGCGCGCACTTCGCCCGTCGCCTGGCCGAGGCCGGCGCCCAGGTCGCCGCCGGCGACGTCAAGGAAGAGGGCCTGGCCCAGCTGGCCGAGGCGTGCCGCGGCCTGCCCGGCCGCGTCCACACCCGCAAGCTCGACGTGTCGAGCGAGGCCGACGTCGGCGAGTTCGTCGAGTGGGCCCACGGCGCGATGGGTGGCCTCAACGCCCTCATCAACAACGCCGGCATCCTGCGCGATGGCCTGCTGGTGAAGAAGGACCGCACCACCGGCGCCATCACCAAGCTGACCAAGGACCAGTGGGACGCCGTCATCGGCGTCAACCTGACCGGCGCGACCATGATGGTGCGTGAGGTGGTGGCGAAGATGGTCGCGACCGAGCAGCGCCCCGGCGTCATCGTCAACATGTCGTCGATCGCCCGCCACGGCAACCGCGGCCAGTCCAACTACGCCGCCGCCAAGGCCGCGCTCGCCGCCAACACCAACACCTGGGCCCGCGAGTTCGCGCCGTTCGGCGTCCGCGTCACCGCCATCGCCCCCGGCATGGTCGAGACGCCGATGACCCAGGGCATGAACCAGAAGGCGCGCGACGCCCTGGTCGCGGCGATCCCGGTCGGTCGCATCGGCCTGCCCGAGGACCTGTGGGTCGCGGTGCGGTTCGCGCTGGAGTGCGACTACTTCAACGCCCGCACCATCGACGTCGACGGCGGCATGGGCTTCTGACCGCGCCGCGCCGCCCCGGTCGCGGCGTCATCTCAGGCGTCGGTCGCATCGGCCTGCCCGAGGACCTGTGGGTCGCGGTGCGGTTCGCGCTGGAGTGCGACTACGTAGGCGCCCGCACCATCGACGTCGACGGCGGCATGACCGCCCGCCCGCCGCGCCGAGCTACGAGCCGCGCTCGGCCAGGGTTCGGCGGAGCGTCGCCAGCACCGCGAGGTCCTTGTCGCGGCCGAGTTCGGCCTTGACGGTGATCAGCTCGCGTAGCCCCAGCACGCGAATCCGAGCCTGCCCGAGCGAGACCTCCTCGGCGTGCCCGACCAGCGTGTGGTAGTCCCGCCCCCCGATCATCGTACCCAGCACGTCGAGTGGGCCAGCCAGGGTGTCGAGCAGGTGATGCCCAGGCCCCTCCATGTCCGAGGCGCTCGGGCGAAGGACCCCGCCCGCCGGGTCGCGGTACCGCGCATCGAGCGCGGTCAGCGCCGCGAGCAACCGGGTCACGTTGGTCTCATCGCGGTCGTGGACGAAGTCGAGGTCGAAGGTCGACACAGGGGCGCCGGCCAGGACCGCCGCCACCCCGCCAACGACGACGAAGTCGACGCCATGCTCGGTCAGCGCGACCAGCGCGTCACGGAACCTAGGCGGGTTGGCCACGGCGCAGCTCGAACACCGAGTCGACGAAGCCCTGAAGCACGTCGAGTCGCTGGCTCGGGGTCATCCGCAGGCTCCAGCGGATGAGCGTCAGGTCGACCCCGTCGCCGTCCGTGCGGGTGCGCTCGGCTGCGGACGGATCGATCGAGGCCGGGTCATGCCCGGCGCGCCCGCCCCCAGCGGCGCCCGCCGTCATCTCACTCACGCCAGCTTCTTGCCGCCGACGAGGCTCTGCAGCTCGTCCCACTGGATCTTGCCGTCGCCGTCCTTGTCGCCGCGGCTGATGATGGCGCTGGCGTACATGCCGCGGGTCAGGCCGCTGCCGATGCCGGCCTCTTTGAGCATCGAGGTCAACTCGCCGCCGTCGATGGCGCCGTCGCCGTCGCGATCGTAGGCCTTGAACACGTTCTGGATGTCGCCGCCATAGCGGGCCAGCAGCGCGCGCAGCTTGCCTTTGATCTCTTCCTCGGCCGACTCGTTGGCCGCCAGGACCGTCCCGTCCATCGCCGCCCCTGGCCGCGGTGCCGCCTCGACCTCGGACTCGTGCGCAGGGAGGGCCTCGAGCGAATCGGCGTGACGCGACATCGAACCATCTTGCCACGGCGCCGGCCGCCTGGGGCGGCGAAAATCGTGGGTGATGTGTCGAGGTCGAACGTCGACGCGAAGTCCACGCCGCTCAGCACCAGCGCGTCACGGCATCCAGCCGGCTGACATGTGAATCAGCTCGTAGAAGTCGATCTTGCCGTCGCCGTTCTGGTCGCCGTAGCTGATGATGGCGCTGGCGTACATGCCGCGGGTCAGGCGATTGCCGATGCCGGAATCCTTCAGGAAGGAGGTCAGCTCACCGCCGTCGATGGAGCCATCGCCGTCGCGATCGTAGGCATCGAACACGGTCCGGATGTCCCCGCCGTGGCGGGCCACCAGCGCGCGCACCTTGCCCTTGATCTCCTCCTCGGCTGACTGGGCGACCGCCGGGACCGACCGCGGTGACGCCTCGACCTCGGCCTGGTGCGTAGGGAGGGCCTCGAGGGAATCGGCGTGACGCGACATCGAGCCATCTTGCCACGGCGCCGGCCGCCCGGGCAGCGAAGATCTACCGCCCCGAGGCTACGGCACGGTCGGCGCGCCGGTCGCCAGCGCGCTGGTCAGGAAGGCCAGCCAGTCGGCCTGGGCCGCGGCGTTGCGCGTCGCCACGAAGTGCCCGTCGTAGCTGCCATCGGTGGCGTACTGGGTCACCACGGCGGTGCGGGCCTGGCCGTCGCCGCCGGGGCGGTTGCGCAGCACCGGCCGCGCCGCCGAGCCGACGCCGATGGCCTCGAGCTGCGGCGGCGCCAGCTGCAGCCCGGCCGCCCGCGCCGTCGCGGTCAGGGTGTCCTTGGGCGAGTAGGTGTCGGTCGCGCTCCAGGTCTGCAGCACGTGCTTGCTGGCCACCCCGGCCGGCGGCCGCCGGATCAGGGCCGGCGCGAAGCCGATCGGATCGATCGGGTCGAAGAACGTCTGCCACACGACCATCATCGGGTGGCTGCCACCCAGCGGTTCTCCCAGCAGCAGCTCGAGGCCGGCCTTGGCGTCGACCGGCTCCTTCTTGCCGAGGATGCCGATCGCCAGGTGCGAGCCGGCCCCGGACAACACGGCGGCGCTCGCCAGGTCGACCACCGCCAGCGCGGGGATGCCGACGTTGCTGCCCTGCGAGTGGCCGAAGTACGCCACCCGCGTCGCGTCGAGGTCGATCGGCCCGGCCCCGGCGCCGGAGACGGTGAACGGCGCGACCTGCGCCACCCGCAGCGCGGCGATGACGTCGACCGCGCCCTGCAGGTGGTTGTCGCGCGCCGCGCGCGGGTTGGTGACGTTGAAGACCAGGCCGTCGGGATCGCGGTCCAGCCCGCCCCGCCGCTGACCGTGGTGGATCCCGTCGAAGGTGAAGGTCGCGGCCGGGGTCGCCGCGGTGGCAAGGGCGGCGGCGATCCCCCCGGTGATGGCGGCGCGGAAGCCGCCGCCGGTGCCGTGGGCGTGGACGACCATGGGCCAGCCGCCGACCGGGGCCGTGGCCTTGGGGATGGTCAACGCGAAGCACACCGCGAGGTCACCCTGCTTGACCGGCGCGCCGCCAGCGTCCCAGGTGATGGCGCCACCGTCGGCGGGCCGCGCGAACGGGATCGTGCCGGCCTGGTAGTTGGGCACGCGGTACCGCCCGTGGATCTCCCAGAACGCGCCGCTCGAGTCGCCGCACGCTCGCTCGGCGTCGCTGCCGCACGGTGAGCTCACCACCCCGTCGCACAGCGTGAGGTCGGTCAGGGCCGGCACCGGCTCGGCCAGCACGGCCTGCGCCAGCCGCCGGGCCGGCACCAGCGGCGTGCCGGTGGTGAACACCGCGGCGGCGGCGATGGTCGAGGCGGCGATCCCGTTCTGGGTCAGGTACTGCCGGAACCCGGCGTACTGGGTCCACACCCGCGCCGCCACGGCGTCGGCCGGCGCGGTCGGGCCGAGCACCCGCTGCAGGTCGGCGTCGATCGTCGGCACCTCGCCGGTCCGGGACCGGATGGCGGTGGTCACGAACACCGCGTAGGTGTGGCCAGGCTCGAGCGGCTCACCGAGCGCGTTGCTGACCGCCAGCGACTGCTGGCACAGCAGCTTGCCGCGGCCGGTATCGTACGAGTAGCCGCGGCTACGATCGTTGCCGAAGCCAGGCGCGCCGACGGTGACGTCGACGTAGTGCAGGTTGGCCCCGTTCGCGCCCAGGGTGTCGAAGTCGAGCTCCTGCGAGAAGCGGAAGGTGACCGGCGCGACCGACGAGAAGCCGGCGAAGTCGGCCGCCAGCGCGTCGGCGTAGGCGCCGACCAGATCGAACCCGATCAGCGTCGGCCCAGGCCGCGGGAAGTCCGACAGGTCGAGCACGCCAGCGTCGACGCGGGCGTCGTTGGGGAACGGCAGGCGGAAGAAGTCGGCCAGCGGCGCGCCCGGGCGCGGCAGCTGGAAGAACGCCTTGAACGGGCCCGCATCCGGCTCACACGCCACGCCGGTGAACGGCGGGAACGCGACCGCGGGCGGCTGGCACGTCCCGTCGCCGGCGCAGGCCAGGCCGGCCAGGCAGTCGCGCTGGGTCGTGCAGCTACCGCCGAGGTCGACCGCACCACCAGCCTGGCACTGGCCGGTGAGGCCGACCGACTCGCAGTACAGGCCACGCTCACACTCGGCGCCGGTGCCGCACGGATCGCCCACCGTGCCGGTGCCGGCCGGCGCGCACAGCCCGACCTCGGCGCAGTACAGCCCGGTCGCGCAATCGCGGGTGGCCGAGCATTCCTGGCCGGGCCCGGCGCTGCCCTCCGGGCCACACGTCCCGGCGATACACACCAGGCCGCCGCCACACGGCATGGCCGCGCCGCACGCACTGCCGGTGCCACGGGCGTCGGGCAACGTCGACGGCGGCGGCTCCTTGGGGTCACATCCGCCCGCGCCCGCGGCGATCAGGGTCGTCGCCAGCCCCACCGTCGCCAGGTGACCCATCCACGTGGTTGGCCTCATCACCACCACGATATCACCGGCCCGACGGACGCGGCGGACACCCCGACGGCGCCAGGCCTAGCAGGCTGCTGAAGAAGCAGCCTCCTGGTCATTTTCGATCTCGCAGCCTGCTGAAACCACGGAGCCCGTCCCGTCGGCAGAAGCCGCCGGCACGGGTATTTCAGCGGCCTGCTGGGTCACTTCACCAGCTGGTGGCAGCGCGCGCAGGTCAGGAGCATCTGGCCGTACGCATGTGCGCGCGCTGGCGCATCTCCGGCGGTGCGGGCCGCGGTCGCCTGGCGCTGCAGGGTCAGCCCCAGCTCGGCGATGGGCGCGGCGGTGCCCGGGGGCGCGACCGTGGTCAGGGCCCGGACCGGCAGCGGCGTCACCGCCAGCACGTCGAGGCCCGCGGCCCAGGCGTCGTCGGAGGGGGTCACCAGCGCCTCCCACAACCGGTCGGCGCCCCACTGGTGGCGGGCCATCCGGGCCTCGGCGGTGGGACCGTCGTCGGGCGCGGGGTCGGGCTCGAAGCGCGGGCCACGCCCGGCGGCGAGGTGGCACCCGCCACAGGCCTCGGCCAGGACCGGCTGCAGCCGGGTGGCGTCCTCGAGCGTGGCCGCGGTGGCCAGCTCGCGTGCGGCCTCCTGCATGCGAGCCCGGGCCGGAGCCCACGCCGCCAGGGTCGGATCGGTGCGGTCGAGCGCAAGCGCGGTGGCGTAGTCACGCACGGCATCGAGCTCACCGGCGAGCAGGTAGCGCTCGATACTGCGCAGATCCTGGAAGCGGTCGCGCATGTGTTGCGCGACGACGGTGGCCCGAGTCGGCGCCACCGCGGCGACATGGACCTCGGGCAGCCGGTCCGGCGAGCCGACGCTGCCTCCTCCGTCGCCGGCAGGCCCGGCCCCGGTGGGGGCCTGGCGAGTGGAACCCCCACAGGCGGCGAGGACCAGGAGCCAGAGGGCGCGGCCGGCCAGGGCCGAACGGGACGACACGGGGGCACGAGGGGCACTCACGCCGCCGTGTGCAGCAAGCGGCGTACCACTCTCGGCCCCGGTCGGCCCCGGTCAGCCTCCGACGGGGAGGGGACGGCGCCAGATGGTACCGGGCTGATCGGCTCCGGTCAGCCTCCGACGGGGAGGGGACGGCGCCAGATGGTACCGGGCTGATCGGCCCCGGTCAGCCTCCGACGGGGAGGGGACGGCGCGGATCGGGCTGATCGGCCAGCCGCCGGACCAGGCCACCCACCACCTCGGCCAGCGAGGGGTCGCGCTCGAGCTGATGGGCCACCCCGAGCTGGGTCCACAGCGCGCGATCGTGCTCCTCGAAGTGTGCGGCCACGACCGCGACGCGGGCCGCGCCCGGGCCGTCGCTCTGGATCTCCATCGCCAGCTCGAGCGCGCTCATCTCGCCGCCGAGGCGGGCCTCGAGCACGACCAGGTCGGGCCGGTCCCGCCGCAGCCGCGAGATGGTCTCGCCGCCGCTCGAGGCGATCATCGCGGTCGCCCACGGGTGCCCGCGCCGGACCAGGCTGGCCGTGTGTTGCGCCCGCTCGGGGTCGTCGTCGACGACCATCACCCGCAGGCCGCGGCGCGAGGCCCAGGCGCGAGCGACGATGGCGTCGATCTGCTCGCGCACCACCGCGGCCGAGCCCGGCCGGGTCGCCGGCTCCTTGTGCAGCAGCTCGGCCACCAGGTCCGACAGCTCGCGCGGTAGGTCGGGCCGCAACGCGGCCAGCACCGGCGCGACCTCGTGCACGTGGGCGGCGGCGGCGGCGGCGCGATCGGCGCCGAACGGCGGCGCGCCGGTCGCCAGCTCGAAGGCGACGCAGCCGAGCTGGTACAGATCGATCTGCGCGGCCGCGGCCGGATCGTGCCGGCCGACGCTGCCGCGCAGCACCTCGGGCACCAGGCACACGTCGTCGTCCCCGGCCGGCGGGACCTGCGACAGCGAGAACTTGCCGAGCACGACCCGCCCTTCCGACTCGACGCCGATGGTCTGGCTCGACAGCTCCCCGACGGCGATGCCGGCGTCGTGCGCGGCCGAGGTCGCGCGCGCCACCGCCTGCAGGAGGCCGAGCACGTCGGCCGCCGACGCCCGGCCCTTCTCGGCCAGCCAGTCGGTCAAGATGCGGCAGTCGACCCGCTCGGCCACCACCAGCTCGAGGCCCTGATGGGTGCCGACGTGATAGACCTCGACCGCCCCCGGGTCGCGCACGCGGCCGCACCAGCGCGCCTCGGGCAGCAGCGCCGGGGCGCCGGCGTCACGCCAGGCCAGCTTGAGCGCGACCGGGCGCAGCAGGAGCAGGTCCCACGCCGCGAACACGTCGCCGCTGTCGGTCCGCGCCACGTGCGCGCGCACCTGGTAGGCCGAGGCCACCACGTCGCCTGGCGCCAGCGCGGTGTGGGCGCTGTCGCGAAAGCCCGGCGGCGCTGCGATCGACACGTCCCGACGCCCCACCTGGCGGTTGTATCACGGGCACGGGCACGGGCACGGGCACGGGCACTAGGCCTCGGCGTCGGCGCCGGCCACCTTGCCGCGCGCGGTGCGGATGGGGTGGGCCCCGTGCTGACCCAGCTCCGACGCGTCGGGCATCGGCTCGGTTCGCCACAGCGCGGCCACCGCGTTCCGGACCCGGCCGACCGGGCCGGTCGGCGCATACGGGAACAGCAGCTCGACCGCGGCGTTGAGGCTCATCGACGCCGGGTTGCGCAGCTCGTTGAAGTCGATGCCGAGGGCGGCGTAGGCGGAGCTGATGGCCGCGACCTGCTTGCGCCGGGCCCGCTCCATCACCACCCGCGGGTTGAGGCCGAGCGCCTCGAAGTCGCGCCGCAGCACCCACTGCTCGGCCATGGCCCAGCCGAGCAGGCGGGTCTGCTGGGTGATGAGCCCGAGCAGCTGGCGCTTCGACATGTCCTTGATCAAGGTCGGCAGGAACTGCATGCCGAGGCCGACGTGGCGCGCCTCGTCGCGCTCGAAGTAGCGCAGCAGCTCGGTCAGCACCGGCTCGACCTCGAGGTCGCGCACGGTCTGGAACAGGGTCAGCGCCATGGTCTCGACCATCAGCTGCATGCCGAGGATCTTGACCGCCAGGTCGTCGGTCTCGAGCACCACGTCGAGCAGCGCCTGCGGCGCCCGGTCCATCCGGGTCGGCCGGAAGCCGAGCGCGTCCAGGTAGTCGTGCATGACGTAGAAGTGGCGCGCCTCGTCGAACGCCTGCGCGGTGGCGGCCAGCTTGGCCTCCATCGGCACCAGCCGATCGGCCAGCTGGGCCGAGATCTTCCACGCCGCCAGCTCCCCCCACAGGATGATGTTGAAGACCCGGGCCAGGGCCTGCCGCTTGGCCGGATCGTCCAGGTGCACGCCGCCGTGCTTGGCGATCAGCTCGCCGAGGATGTCGCGCCCGTCCCACGCCAGCTCCTGGCCGCGGTGGTAGATGTTGGCGCACTTGACGAAGCGCTTGGCCTCGTCGGCCGACCGCGCGAAGTCGAACATGTCGTAGCGCAGCTGCGTGCGGAACAGGCCCATGGGGGGTCGAGGATGCCACGCGCCCGCGCCCGGCTGCGAACTTTCCCGGGCGCCGGCCGGCGCTCACGTGACGCTACGGGGCGGCACGTGTGGCGAGGGCCCACACGAACTCCAGGCGCGCCTCGACCCGGGAGCTCGACAGCAAGACGCGTGGTGCGGCGAGCCCCGGCGCGGCGACGGTGATCGGCCCGGCCGGCTGGCTGGTGTCGAGCCAGGCCATACACCCCAGCGTCGTCGGCGACAGCGCGACCTGCAGCAACATCGACGTCGGCGCGCCCCACGCCGGCACGCCGGTCGGGGCGGTGTTCGTCACCTGGTTGTTGACCACGGCGGCGAGGACCAGCCCGGCCGGCTCCTCGCTGACGCCGCAAAGCACCCCCGCGGCCGAACCGAACAGGCCCAGGCCCAGGCCGGGGGCCATGCCGGCGGCGCGGACCTCGGCCGCCGTGACGACGTAGACCGCGCCCTGGTCCGTCGGTAGCTCGTCGCCCAGGACGCCGAGGCCATCGCCCAGCACGACCAGCGCGCCCTCCTCGATGCCCCACGAGGAGGGTGCCCCGTCCAGGACGGGCGGGTCGCGCTCGTCGAAGCCCCAGAACCGGAGGGTGGTCTCGAACGTCTCATCACTCGGATCACAGGCGTCGCTCACGCCGTCGCCATCTCGGTTGGCCTGATCGCGATCCTCCACCATCGGGCACAGGTCACACCGGTCACCCAGCCCGTCTCCGTCCTCGTCGACCTGGCTCGGGTTGGCCACCTGGGGGCAGTTGTCCAGGGTGTCCACCAGCCCGTCGCTGTCGCTGTCGCCGTTGCCGTCGGGCCGGCCGGCGTCGCCGCCGCCGATCCGCACGCACACCCCGTCGAGGCTACACACCTGGTCGCCCGGGCAGGCCAGCGTCGGCCCACATGGCAACCCGCCAGCGTCCGGGCCGGCGAAGCAGCCGACCGCCAGCAGGCAGCCCAGGGTGACCACGACGACGCGCACGGCGCCATGGTCCCGCACCCCTCGCGCCGGGTCAATCCGCGACCGCGCCGGCGCCGAAACGGCGCGAGGCCCGGGTGGGTGTCCACGCCGGGCCTCGGACCTCCCGCCCATCGGGGGCAGGCGCGCTACTTGCGGGCGGCTTCCTTGGCCTTGGCCGCCTTCTGCAGCAGGTCCTCGGCCACGTTGCTCGGCACCTCGGAGTACTTGGCGAACTCCATGGTGAACTCGGCCTTACCCTGCGTCGCCGAGCGGAGCGGGGTCGAGAAGCCGAACATCTCCGACAGCGGCACCTCGGAGTCGACCCGGCCGACGCCGTCCTCCTCGGTCGAGCCGATGACGATGCCGCGCCGCTGCATGATCATGCCGAGCATCGCGCCCGAGAACTCGGCCGGCCCCTCGAGCGAGACCTTCATGATCGGCTCGAGGATGGTCGGCTTGGCCTTGGCGAAGAACTCGCGGAAGGCGCCGCGCGCGGCCTCCTGGAAGGCGATGTCCGACGAGTCGACGGCGTGGGCGCCGCCGTCGTTGATGGTGACGCGCACGCCGACCACCGGCACGCCCAGGCGCGGGCTCTTGGCGATCATGGACTTGAAGCCCTTCTCGCACGACACGATGAACTCGCGCGGGATGGCGCCGCCCTTGATGGCGTCGACGAACTCGAAGTCACCCTCGAACGGCTCGCAGAAACCGGCCACCTTGCCGTACTGGCCGGAACCGCCGGTCTGCTTCTTGTGGGTGTAGCTGAACTCGCACCGGGTGCCGATGGTCTCGCGGTAGGCGACCTGCGGCGGCGAGGTCACCACCTCGGCCTTGTACTCGCGCTTCATGCGCTCGATGTACACGTCGAGGTGCAGCTCGCCCATGCCGGCGATGATGGTCTCGTTCGACTCCGGGTCGACGTAGCACTGGAAGGTCGGATCTTCCTTGGTGAAGCGGTTGAGCGCCTTCGACATGTTGATCTCGGCGCCGGCGTCCTTGGGCTTGATCGCCACCGAGATGACCGGCTTGGCCACGAACATCGAGGTCATCGCCAGGTTGACGGTGCCGTCGGTGAAGGTGTCGCCCGAGTTGCAGTCGATGCCGAACAGCGCGCAGATGTCGCCGGCGCCGGCGTCGGTGATGTCTTCCTTGTCGTCGGAGTGCATCCGCACCAGGCGGCCGACCTTGAACTTCTTGCCGGAGCGCGTGTTGGTGATGAAGTCGTCCTTGCGGACGGTGCCCTGGTAGATGCGGATGTAGGTCAGCTGGCCGTAGCGGCCGTCCTCGAGCTTGAAGCCGAGCATGACGAGCGGCTTGGACGGATCCGACGCCAGCTCGGTCTGCGCCTCCTCCTTGTCGAGGTCGAGGGCGATGTTCTTGACGTCGCGCGGCTCGGGCAGGTACTGGCACACGCCGTCGAGCAGCAGCTGGACCGCCTTGTTGCCGAGGGCCGAGCCCATCATGACCGGGGTGCACTTGAGGGCGATGGTCGAGTCGCGCAGCGCCTTGCGCAGCAGCGGCACCGTGACCTTGTCCTCGAGCATCGCCTCGGTCAGCTCGTCGTTGACCATGGACAGCTGGTCGAGCATCTCCTCGCGCGCCTTCTGGGCCTGCTCGGCCATGTCGGCCGGGATGGGGCCGCGCTCGATCTGCTCGCCGTTCTCGCCGTGGAAGGTGAACGCCTCCATCTGCACCAGGTCGACCACGCCCTGCAGCTTGTCCTCGAGGCCGATCGGGATCTGGATCATGACCGGGTGCAGGCGCAGCTTCTCGCGCAGCTGGTCGCGCACGCGGAACGGGTTGGCGCCGACGCGGTCGAGCTTGTTGACGAAGGCGATACGCGGCACGTTGTAGCGGCGCATCTGGCGGTCGACCGTGTACGACTGCGACTGCACGCCGGCGACGCCACACAGCACCATGATGGCGCCGTCGAGGACGCGCAGCGAGCGCTCGACCTCGACCGTGAAGTCGACGTGTCCGGGGGTGTCGATGATGTTGATGTGGTGCGGCTGCACGTCGGAGCCGGGCACGCGCCAGCCCGCGTTCTTGGCGTTGGCGGCCGGCGGCCACGAGCAGAACGTCGCGGCCGACTGGATCGTGATGCCGCGCTCGCGCTCGAGCTCCATCGAGTCCATCTTGGCGCCGACGCCGTCCTTGCCCTTCACCTCGTGGATCGCGTGGATACGCGCGGTGTAGAAGAGGATGCGCTCGGTCAGCGTGGTCTTGCCGCTGTCGATGTGCGCCGAGATGCCGATGTTGCGAACCTTGGAGAGATCGGTGATCACGAGAGACTCCTTGACGGGCATCCGCGACGGCGGGGCCCAACGGGGCTAAGGGCGCGGTTTGACTACCGTGCCGCGCGGCCGGGGTCAAGAGGGACCGCCCGGGCCGCGGCGCGACCCCGGCGCGGGAATGGCCGACCGCTTCAGGTCGTTGAATTCGCTTAGAAAGCCATGCTGAGCCTGGTACCGTCGAGACGTCCGCGTATGCACTGCCTGGATGACAACGTGGCCGCGGAGTTCGCTGGCGGGGCCCTGGCGGCCCGGGCCGCCAGCCAGGTCGAGGCCCACCTGGCCACCTGCCGCGACTGTCGCTCGCTGGTCGCCGCGCTGGCCCCGGCCGCCGACGGCTCCGACAGCGACGTGGTCACCGCGCCGCGCGGCGTCCACGGCGCCGGCACCGACCCGACCGCCCGGGCCCTGGGCGGCGGCAACGGCGACCCCAGCGGTGGCTTCGCGGTCGGCGACCGCATCGGCCGCTACCTGGTGCTGGGCCGGCTCGGCGCCGGCGGCATGGGTGTGGTGCTGTCGGCCTACGATCCGCAGCTCGATCGCAAGGTCGCGCTCAAGCTGGTGCGCACCGGCAGCGCGCTCGGCGCCGACGAGGCGCGCGCCCGCATGATCCGCGAGGCCAAGGCCATCGCCCAGCTGTCGCACCCGCACGTGGTCGCGGTGTACGACGTCGGCACCGCCCACCGCGGCGACGTGTACATTGCCATGGAGTTCGTCGAGGGCGACACCCTGACCCACTGGCTGCGCTCGTTCCACCGGCCGTGGCGCGAGGTGCTCGACGTCCTGCTCCAGGCCGGGCGCGGGCTGGCCGCCGCCCACGCCGCCGGGCTCCTGCACCGCGACTTCAAGCCCGACAACGTGCTGGTCGGGGCCGACGGCCGCGTCCGCGTCGGCGATTTCGGCCTGGCCCGGTCGCTGGCCGGGCCCGACGACGGCGGGGTCATGCCGCCGACCATCGCCGCCCTGCACGCCACCCTGACCGCGACCGGCGCCGTGCTCGGCACCCCGCGCTACATGGCGCCCGAGACCCTGCGCGGCCACGTCATCGACGCCCGCAGTGATCAATACGGCTTCTGCCTGACCCTGTACGAGGCGCTGTACGGCCGCCACCCCATCCCCGGCGGTAGCGCCATCGCCGTGGTCGAGCAGGGCGAGACGCCGCAGCCGCCGCCGGGCGACACCCTGGTCCCGGCCAGCATCGGCCGGGCCATCATGCGCGGCCTCGACGACCAGCCGGGCAAGCGTCACCCGTCGCTGCAAGCCCTGCTGGCCGAGCTGACCCCGCCGCCGGTCGGGCGCAGCCGGCGGCCGCTGATGGTCGCCGGCGTGGCCGCGCTGGCGGTGGGAGGCGCGGCGGCCGCGGCCATGGTGCTGCGCGAGCCGCCGCCGGGCGTGGTGCGCGAGAACCTCGAGCTGCGCCAGCAGCTGGCCAAGCTCGAGCGCGAGCGCGACGAGCTCATCCAGCAGGTCAAGCGCGGCGAGGCGGCCAAGGTCGAGCAGCTGGCCGAGAAGGATCGGCAGATCCAGCAGCTGGTCAGCCAGATCGCCAGCACCACGCCGCCGCAGGTGGCCGAGGTCCTCATGCCCGGCACGGCGGTGGCCCGACCGCAGGACAAGCCGACGCCGCCGCCGTCGATCCAGCAGCGGGTGCGCGCCGCCTACGCCGGGGCCGGCGCCCTGCTGGCCGGGTGCGTGACCGAGTGGATGGACCGGACCGGCCAGCGCGACGGCGCGCTGGCGGTGGTCATCACCGTCGGCGTCGACGGCGCGGCGTCGTCGCCGGCCGGGTTCGGCATCGACGACGCCAGCCTCAAGGTCTGCGTCGGCGACGCCCTGGCCCAGCGGGTGCGCTACCCGGCGACCGGCTCGACCCTCGAGCTCGAGGTCGCGGTCGACATCCGCGACGGCGTGGCCACCGCCGCGCCGCGGGTGGTCCGGGTCGAGAGCCTGGGCAACCTCGAACCGAACCAGCCGGGCGCGAGCGAGGCGGCCGCCGACTGAGTCGCGGTGCGGGAGCCGCGCCCGGTCAGGCCCGGTGTGAGGAATCCCCTCCCCAAAGGGCGGGCCCTGTAGTATCTCGACCTTCTATGAAGCGCCTGACCTTGGCCGTGCTGGCCATGTTGATGACTCCGTCCCTGGCGGCCGTGGCCGTGGCCGCACCCGGAGACCCGTCCGAGGACACCGGCGGCAACCAGGGCCCTGGTCCCGGCGACAAGCCCGGGCTCGAGACCGACCTGCGCCCGGTCATGCGGGTCGCCAAGGAGGGCGAGGTCCTGGCAGCGGGTGAGGTGTCGAACATCATCTTCCTCAACCGCTGCACCGGCGGCTGCGTCCTCACCGCCACCGGCGGCCAGTCCGACGCCCGCAACAACACGTCGACCATCGTCGCCGGCGCGCCCGGGACGCAGCACACCGTCAGCGAGTTCTCGCGCGGCGACGCGCAGTGGCAGCAGCTGGTCGAGTGCGTGCGCGAGGTGTACCGGCCGTACAACGTCATGGTCACCGACGTCGACCCCGGCTCGGTCCTGCACCACGAGGCCATCGTCGCCGGCCGGGTCGAGGAGATCGGCCGGACCGGCGCGCTCGGCGTCGGCACGGTCTCGCCGACCTGCGCCCCGTACGACAACGGCATCTCGTTCTCGTTCGCCAACGCCCACTCCAACATCGAGGACCTGTGCTGGACGGTGGCGCAGGAGACCGCCCACACCTACGGCCTGTCGCACGCGTTCGACTGCCACGACCCGATGACCTACCTGCCGGGCTGCGGCCGGAAGTTCTTCCGCAACGTCACCTACGACTGCGGCGAGTTCGCGGCGCAGCAGCCGGCCTGCCAGTGCGGGGTCAAGCAGAACTCGCACGTCCGCCTGCTCGACGTGTTCGGGCCGGGCACCGCGCCCGAGCCGGCCAGCGTCGACATCCAGTCGCCCCTGCCCGGCGCCGTCGAGAACCGCTTCGCGGTGCTGGCGGCGGTCGGCTCGACCCGCGGCATCTCCCGGGTCGAGCTGTGGCTCAACGGCTACAAGTGGGCCGAGACCGAGGGCCGCGCGTTCGACTCCCTGACCGCGGTGTACCAGGTCACCGCGCCCGACAACGTGCCCGACGGCGTCATCGACGTCGAGATCCGGGCCTGGGACGACCTCGGCATGGCCTACGGCAGCGACGTCATCCAGGTCACCAAGGGCGCGCCGTGCAGCGACGCCGCCACCGATTGCGCCCAGGGCCAGCAGTGCGGCGAGGGCAAGTGCTTCTGGGACCCGCCGGTCGGCGAGCTGGGCGACGCGTGCGAGTACGACCAGTACTGCATCGCCGGGCGGTGCGAGGGCCAGTGCACCGAGGCGTGTTTCGTCGGCGTGACCGGCGACTGCCCGACCGGGTTCGCGTGCGAGCGTATCGACGGCAACAACGGCCTGTGCTTCCCGTCCGATGGTGACGGCGGCGGCGGTGGCTGCTGCAGCGTCGGTGGCCCTGGCAGCACCACGGGCGCGCTGGCGGCCCAGCTCGGCCTCGGTGGGCTCGTCCTGGCTGGCCTCTTGCGTCGACGCCGTCGCACCTGAGCGCCGGCCGCTCGTGCCGATGGAAGCCGCGAACCCGGTCCTGGCCGAACCGGCCGACGACCTGATCGACGCCGTCCTCGACGACCGCTACCGGATCCTCGAGCGCATCGGCCGTGGCGGCATGGGGCGGGTGTACCGGGCCGAGCGCATCGGCCTGGGCCGCGTGGTCGCCATCAAGGTGCTCGACCCGCTCGGCCAGACCAGCGCGACCGACCGCGCCCGGTTCGCGCGCGAGGCGATGGCCGCGGGCAAGGTCGACCACCCGAACTGCGTCGGGGTGATCGACTACGGCGTGGCGCCGGCGGGCGGCAGCGGCGAGGCCGGGACGCCGTACCTGGTGATGGACTACGTGGCCGGGCGATCGCTGGCGGCCGAGCTGGCCACGCACGGGCCGATGCCAGTCGCGCGCGCCTTCGCCATCGCCCGCCACCTCCTGCGCGGCCTGCGCCACGCGCACGGGCTGGGCCTGGTCCATCGCGACCTGACGCCGCACAACGTCCTGCTGGTCGAGCGCGACGGCGATCCCGACTTCGCTCGCCTGCTCGACTTCGGCCTGGCCCGCCTGATGGCGTCGTTCTCGGATCCGGCGGCGGCGCAGATCACCAGCACCGGCATCGTGTGCGGCACGCCGCGCTACATGGCGCCCGAGCAGGGCCTGGGCCAGGCCCTCGACCAGCGGGTCGACCTGTACGCGCTGTCGGTCGTGCTGTACGAGCTCCTGACCGGCGCGCCGCCGTTCTCGGCCGACGAGCCGATCAAGGTGGTGATGATGCACGTCAGCCAGCCGGTGCCGGCCATGGCCACCCACGTCGGCGCGGGCGTGGTCCCGGCCGCGGTCGAGGCGCTGGTGCGACGCGGCCTGGCCAAGGCCGCCGACGAGCGGCCGCGCGACGCCGAGGCCTACCTGGCCGAGCTCGACGCGTGCGAGGCCGGCCTCGGCCCGGCCGAGCGCGGTCGGGCTGGCGTGGTGACCGGCGCGACGCCCGCGCCGATCGACGCCGCCGACGCCGTACGCCTGGCCACGGCGGCGACGATGATCGGGCCGGCCGTGGCCGCAGCGCCGCGGCGGCGCTGGCCGTGGCTGGTCGGCGCCGCGGTCCTGCTCGGGGTGGGCGCCGCCCTGCTGCTCACGGGAGGCGCCGGCGACGCCCCATCGGCCAGCCAGGCCGATCGCGTCCGCGCCGGCGGCACAGGGACCGGTTCGGCCCGGCCCGCCGGCAAGCCGAGCGGCAAGCCGAGCGGGCGACGACCGGGCGCGTCCACCCCGGGTGCCACGCCGCCGCCGCCCGTGGCCGGACCGGCGACCTTGCCGACGACCGACGACGAGGCCGGCCCGGCCGCCCCGGCGCCGCCGCCGTAGCTGCGCGCCGCGCGCGACGTGCGACGTGCGACGCCAGCGCGGCGATCGAGGCCCGCCGGCAGCGATCGACGACCACCGCGGCAGCCAGCGTTGCTGCCCGGAGGCGACACGGCCCGGCCGGGCCCCACACCGCGCCACCAGTTGGCGGCCGGGTGCGACACCCACACCGTCGGCACGGGCCGTGCTGAGGGCGGCGCCATGAAGCAACTGGGTTCCGGATACTGGACCGTGTTCACGACCTGTCGGGCCGCGCTGGCCATCACGTTTGCCGCCCTCGCCGCCTGCGGCTCGAACCCGCGTGACGACGTCGGCGGCGGCGGCGGGGATGGCGGCGGCAGCGGTGGCGACGGCGGCGGCATCGCCAGCGCCTGCGCGGACGCCTCGGGTGGTCGCAGCTACGTCGGCTGCGAGTACTGGGCGGTCGACCTCGACAACGCGATGGAGGTGTATGGGCCGCCGACCGCCGGCAGCTGCGCCGGCTACAACGCCGATGCCCACGCGGTGCAGAACCTGCCCATCTGCTACAAGCCGGGCCAGCTCATCCCGCAGCTGGGCCAGGCCGGCCTGTGCGACCCGCCCGGCAACACCTGCCCGAGCGGCTTCACCTGCACGACGATGCCGCAGGTGTGCGTGCTCGACGCCGCCCACGCCCCGTTCGCGATCGTGGTGTCGAACCCGCAGATCGAGCCCGCGGTGGTCACGCTGCACAACGCGGCCGGGCCGATCGACAGCCGCACCGTCGCCCCGGGCGCGGTCGAGACGCTGTTCCCGTCCCAGCTGGGCGCGGCCGACCAGTCGGTCGACCGCTCCGGCGTGCACCGGGTCGCCTACCAGGTCACGTCCGACCGCCCCATCGTCGCCTACCAGTTCAACCCGCTCGACAACGTCGGCGTGTTCTCCAACGACGGCTCGCTGCTGCTGCCGCGCGCCACCTTCGGCAGCGAGTACGTGGCCATGAGCTGGCCGACGCTGAGCCGGCGCACGCTGCCCGGGGTGTCGGCCCACGACTACGACGGCTTCGTCTCGGTCGTGGCCTGGCGCGACGGCACCGTCGTCGAGGTGACGCCGACCGCGCCGGTCCGGGCCAGCGCGACCCAGCCGGCCATCGCCGCCGGCCAGACCGTGCAGTTCACGCTGGGCGCGTACGACGTGCTCACGCTCGAGGCGCAGAGCGGCGACCTGACCGGGACGCGGGTGCGCGGCGCCGACGGGGCCACGTTCGGCGTGTTCGCCGGCCACGAGGCGACGATCATCGAGCCGACGGTGCGGCGCGAGCAGCCGTGGTCGGGCCCGTGCTGCGCGGACCACCTCGAGGAGATGATGTTCCCGGCCCGGACCTGGGGCCGGCGCTTCGCGGTGGCGCGGGCGGCGCCGCGCGGCACGATGGAGCGCGACGTGGTGCGGGTGCTGGCGCTGGGCGCAAACACCGGCGTCACCATCCAGCCGGCGCCGGCGTCGGGCGGCTGCGGCGTGCTCGCGGCCGGGCAGCACTGCCAGTTCGAGATCACCACCGACACCGAGATCGTCACCGACGGCCCGGCCCTGGTCGGCCACTACCTGCAGTCGGCCATCTGGCAGAACGAGAGCGTGTTCGAGGGCAACGGCGACCCGTCACTGGCGCTGGTCGCGCCGGTCGAGCAGTACCGCACGTCGTACACGTTCCTGGCGCCGTCGCAGTACGCCAGCCAGCACGCGGCGATCATCGCCCCGGCCGGCGGCGGCGTGCTGCTCGACGGCGTGGCGGTGAGCCCGTCGGCCATGACGCCGATGCCGGGTGGACTGGTCGCGATGCGGCTGCCGATCCAGCCCGGCCAGCACGTGCTGCGGTGCGACCCCGGCTGCGGGCTCGAGGTCATGGGCTACGACGACGCCGTGTCGTACCTGTTCGCCGGCGGCCTCGACCTCGAGGAGATCGTCGAGTAGGCAGCCCGTGCCCGTGGTCGATCTGCCGCGCTACGGACACGCCACCGGCGCGGTGTCGACCACCAGGTCGTCGAACCACACGTCGAGCGGGCCGGTCATCGGGTGGAAGCTGAGGGCGCCCAGGTACAGCCGCTCGAAGTCGGGGCCGTACCACGGCGTCATCGCCGGCGCGTTCAGGCAGCCGTCGCCGGTGGTGTCGACGGCGAAGCTCGGCACGTCGCGGCCGTCGATGCCGAGCCGGTAGCGGATGCCGTCGGCGTCGGCCTCGAAGGCGACGCAGGTCCAGGCGTCGCCGGGCGGGGCGACCGGGATGGGCTCGTCGCTGTGGTGCCAGCAGTCCTGCGCGGTCTGGTTGTCGTAGAACACCGCCATGAACTTGCCGTCGTCGGCGGCGGAATACAGGTACGTGGTGGTGTGGCCGGCCGCCGGCGACCCGGCCGGCACCACGCCGGACGCGCCGGCGATGGTCCAGTGCACGCTGCTGGCGGCGCTCTGGTTCCACATCATGAAGCGCCCGTACAGGTGACGCTGGGTCGGCGCGAACAGCGCCCCACCCTCGGCCCAGATCCGGCCGCCGCCGCGCTGGCCGCCGTCGACGTGGGCGTGCAGGCTGTGCCCACCCGAGTAGGCCCGCGTGGTGTCGATGGCCAGGCTGCCGCTGTCGCCGACCTCGGCCCGCAGGTCACCCAGACGGGCGCCGTCGGCCAGCGCCCCGGCGGCGAGATCGTCGAACGTCACGCACAGCGGACGTGCGCTGCAGTCGAGCCCGGCCGCGGCGTCGCCGGTGGCGCCGTCGGTGGTGCCGGCCGCCCCGTCGGCCCCGGGCCCGGCGTCGCCGCTGCCGGGGCTTCCGCTGTCACATGCCGCCAGCCCGAGCGAGACGACGACGACGATCGACCTCATGGCCGCAGTGTATCCGAGCTAGCGTCCCCCCCATGCCGCACGCTGCCCGCTTCGTCCTCGCCGTCGCGCTGATCGCGGGGTGTGGCCCGTCCACGCCGCCGCTGGAGACGCCGGCGTCGGCTGACGGGCCCGGCGCGGCCGAGCGCCTGGCCGACCTCGACTGGCTGCTGGCGACCGTGGCGCGGCGCGCCGCATACGTCGACGGCCTCGACGCCGACGCCGTCCGCGCCCACTACCGCGACCGCGCCGCCGCCGCCACCACCCGCGCCGGGTGGATCGCCGTCCTCGAGGACGTGCTGGGCGAGCTGCATGACCACCACGCCTCGCTCGGCACCAACACCCCCGCGTCGCCGCGGCTGGTGCCGTCGGGGGCCGACCTGTGGGCGGAGATGGAGGGCGACGTCGCGCGGATCACGGCGGTGCGGCCGGGTGGCGCGGCCGAGCGCGCCGGCGTCCGCGCCGGCATGACCGTCCGCACCATCGCCGGCGAGCCGGCCGCGCAGGCCGTGGCCCGGCGCCGGCCCGCGGTGCGTGGCCAGGACGACCCGGAGGCGGCGAGCTGGGCCCTGCGCGTGCTGCTGGCCGGGCAGCACGACCGGCCACGCCGCCTGACCGTGTGCCAGGGCGCCGCGGCCTGCGTCGACCTGACGCTCGGGGCCCCCGACGCGCCACCGACCGACGGCCTGGTCGGCGCCCGTCTCGACGGCGACCTCGGCATCCTCCGCCTGCACAACAGCCTGGGTGAAGACGCCACCGTCGCCGCGTTCGACGCCGCGCTGGCCACCCTGGCGTCGGCCAAGGCCCTCGTCCTCGACCTGCGCGACACGCCGTCGGGCGGATCGTCCGAGGTGGCCGAGCCCATCCTCGGCCGCTTCGTCGCGGTCGCCGCCGGCTACCAGCTGGTCGAGGTCCACGGCCGCGACGCGCGGCCCTGGCCCAAGCAGGTGCGCCCGCGCGCGCCGCACGAGGCCCGCCCGCTGGTGGTGCTGGTCGACCGCTGGACCGGCAGCATGGGCGAGGGCATGGCCATCGGCCTCGATGGCCTGGGCCGGGCCACCGTCGTCGGTAGCGCGATGGCGCAGCTGCGCGGCGGCGTCGACTCCTTCGAGCTGCCGCGCACCCACATCCCGGTCCGCTTCCCCATCGAGCGCCTGCTCCACCTCGACGGCACGCCGCGCGAGCGCTGGCTGCCGCCGATCCGGGTCGACGCCGTCGGCGGTGAGGCCGACGATCCCTTCCTCGCCCGCGCCCGCGAGCTGCTGCGCTGATCGTCGTCGATCCGGGCGGCGCCGCGCCTCACCGCCGCTTGCCGAAGCCCGGCAGGGCGGTGGCCTGGCGCATCCACGCCGCCACCTTGCGCGGGTCGAGGTCGCCGACCGACACCAGCTCGACGCCGCGCGCGTCCTTGCCCATGCCGATCGGGCGGGCCGGCGGGACGGGGGACAGGGCCGTGCCGCGACTGAAGGTGAGCTTGACGTGGTCGGCGAACCCGCCGCACGAGAAGCACCAGCCGTCGCCGACGCCGTACCAGGCCATGCCCCACTTCACGCACCGCTGCAGCCGAGGCAAGGTCCGCGCCGCCAGCGCATCGACGCGCTCGGCCACCCCGCGCTGCGGCTGCGGCAGGCTGGCGAGGTACGCGAACACCGGCGCGTCGCCGTCGGCGGCCCTGGCCGGGCTGGCCCGCCCGGTCATAGCCACTGGCAGCGCGGCGGCCGCGCGCCGTCGCGGCGCCCGCGTCATGCCAGCGCGGCGCCGGCCGCCTGACTGGCGAGCACCCCGTCGAGCTGCTCGCAGGTCTCGCTGGTGCCGCTGGTGGCGCCGGAGGCGATGGCCTCGTCGAGCGCCTCCTTCGACGGGTAGAGGTCGTGCATGACCAGCAAGGTCTGGCCGGCCCGCTCCTCGAAGGTGACGGTGGTGACCTGGCCCTGGTCGCCGGCCTCCTCGTTGGTCCACACCAGGCGGGTGTTCGGCGTGACCTCGAGGTAGCGGCCGAACACCTCCATCGTCTCAGGCGCGGCCGGGTGGGCAAACACCAGCCGGTAGCGGCCGCCGACGCGGACGTCCAGCTCACACGCCTGCAGCGTCAGGCCGCACGAGGCCGGCACCCACCAGCGCGCGAACAGCTCGGACCGGGTCCAGGCCGCGAACACCAGCCGGGCCGGGGCATCGAAGGTGCGGCGAACGACGAGCTCTCGCTCGGACGTCCGCTCGGTGGTGGTGGTGTGCATCATGGCGTTCCTCTCCGTGGCGGTTTGCGGCCCTCGTCGTGCTCGGTCCGGATCAGCTCCGCCAGCACCTCGTCCAGTCGACCAAAACGCGCGGCCCAGCGCTGGCGGTACGCGTCGATCCAGCCCAGCTCCTCGTCGAGGCGGCGCGGGCCGAGCCGGCAGGTCCGGACCCGCCCGACCTTCTCGGTCGTGACCAGCCCGGCCTGCTCGAGCACGCCGACGTGTTTCTTCATCCCGGTCAGGGTCATGCGGAAGCGCTCGGCCAGGTCCGAGATCGAGGCGTCGGACCGCCCGAGCTGCTCGAGCACCCCGCGCCGCGTCACGTCGGACAGCGCTGCGAAGGAGGCGTCGAGGCGGGCGATCGAACGCTGAACCATCTGGTTCACTGTTAACATGCCCGGGAGGAGCGAGCAAGCGTGCCGGTGCAGCGCCGGCGGCGCGCGCTACTTCCGCTTGTTGAGGAGGTCGGCGAAGGTGCCGAGGGCGCGCGGGGCCTGGGCCTGGGCCCGCGTCACGGTGGCGACGTCGGCGGCCTCGGCGTCGTCCTTGCGGCCCATCGACAGGGCGATGCGGCGCTTGTCGGTGTCGACGGACAGGATCACCGCCTCGACCTCCTGGCCGGGCTCGACCACCTCCTTGGGGTGGGCGATGCGGCGTCCGGCGCCGAGCTCGCTGATGTGGACCAGGCCCTCGACGCCGGGCGCGATCTCGACGAACGCGCCGAACGGCTGCAGCCGGGTCACCTTGCCGCGCACGCGCACGCCCTCGCCCAGGCTGCGGGTCGCCTCGCCCCACGGGTCGCTGGCCAGCGCCTTGAGCGACAGGCTGATGCGCTCGCCCGGCTTCTTGCCCTCGCGGGCCGGCCGGTCGTCGGGCTCGATCTTGAGGATCTGCACGTCGATCTCCTGCCCGAGCGACAGCACCTCCTCGGGGCCCTCGACCCGGCCGTAGCCGAGCTCGGACACGTGCAGCATGCCCTCGATGCCGCCGAGGTCGACGAAGGCGCCGAACGGCTTCATGCCGACCACCTTGCCGCGCACGACCGCACCCGGCACCAGCGAGCCGCGGATGGCGGCCGCCTTCTTGGCGTTCTCCTCCTCGAGGAGGGCCCGGCGCGACAGCACCAGGTTGCCGCGCGGGCCGGGCTCGTAGCGGGTGATGCGGAAGGTGTGGCGCTGGCCGACCAGGGTGGCCATGTCATCGACGAAGCGGACGTCGACCTGCGAGGCCGGGCAGAACGCGCGCACGCCGGCCACGTCGACGGCGACGCCGCCCTTGATGGCCTCGGTGATGAGCCCCTCGACCGGCATGCCCAGCTCGAACGCGCTGACCAGCTCGGCCCGGGCCTCGGGCCCGCGGCTGACCTTGATCCGCAGGGTGAGCACGCCGCCGGCGTCCTCGGCGACCCGGGCCTCGACGGTGTCGCCGATGGCGACCGTGAGCGTGCCGTCGCGGTCCTCGACCTGACCGCGGTCGAGCACACCCTCGGCCTTGCCGCCGAGGTCGACGAACAGGCTGTCCTTGCCGATGGAGATGACCTTGCCGCGGACGATGTCGCCCGGCTTGGGCCGGCGCCGGCCACCCTTGCCCTGGGCCTGGGTCCGGGCCTGCTCGTCCTGAGCGAACATGGAAGCGAAGTCTTCGTCGTCGGTGGCCATCGCGGCCGGACCATACACGATCGGTCCGGCCGGGCCAGCGGCGCCGACGCGGTTTGCGCCGCGGCCGGGGAGGTCCGTCAGCGTGGGGTCCGAGCCCGTCGGCGCCGCGCCGGCGGCCGCGGCGGGCGCAGGGGGCGCTGCCGGCGCGGAGGCGGCGACATCTCATCGCCAGGCGGTCGCGAACGACACCCCCGAGATGCTGGTGAGCAGGTCGACACGGAGGGGCACTCGCCCCAGCATCGCGATGCGATAGGGCTTGGCGAACCAGCGCCAGTCGGCGCCGTACGCCTCGAAACCGAACTCAGCGAGAGCGGCGGCGACGCGGCGTGCGTTGCGAGGGGTTGGCTCGACCAGGACGTCCAGATCGTGAGTCGCTCGCACCCGGCCGTGCGCCGCCAGGGCGTGGGCTCCGACCAGGAGGAAGCGGACGCCATGGCGCGTCAACGTGGCGAGCAACTCGGACCAGTCGGCGGGAAGCTGCACGGTAGACCCCCAGCGTCCGCTCGCGCGCCAGCTCGACGCCGGCGATCCGCTCGCTCACGGTGCGTTTGCGCCAGTACGCGACGTCGTCGGCGACGGCCCCGGCGAACGTCGTCTTGCGAAGCACACGCTCCATCGCCAAGAGCATAGCGGCTCGCGTCCTGCGCGGCCAGCGGGCACGATGACGTCGAACCGCCTGCGCCGCTTCCTCCGCACCGGGCTACGGCTCGGTCGCGGCGGCGGTGAAGATGCTGCGCGCCATCAGGCTGGGCTGGCTGGCGGCGCGCTGCTGGTACAGCGCGGCCCGGCGCGCGCGCACGCCGGCGTCGGCCGGGTCGGCCTGGTGGGCCCACTCGACGAGCTGGCAGGCCAGGGCCAGGTCGCCGCGGCCGGCGGCGGCGTCGGCCCGCGCCGCCAGCGCCACCGCGCCGCCGGCCAGCGCCGCGACCTCGGCCGCCAGCGCACGATCGGGCGGCGGCAGCAGCCGGGCCGGGTTGCCGTCCCACCAGCCGCCGTACTGCCGCCACACGCTGCGCAGGATGAAGGCCGGGTCGTCGTAGACCGGGCGCAGGTAGGGCCGGGCCAGCAGCTCGGCCGGCACCACCACGCTGGCGACGATGTCGTCGAGCCGCGCGCCCTGGTTCATCAGCGCCAGCACCTGGTCGTGCAGGCTGTGCAGCAGCGCCGCGGTGTCGGCCAGCGCCCGCGCCACCCGGTCGGCGCCGAAGATGGGCGGGCCGTGGCCGGGCAGCAGCAGCTCGGCGCCGAGGCCGCGCATGGCGTCGAGCGCGTCGGCCCACTCGCCGACGTAGCGCTGCACCTTCTGCGGGTTGCCGCAGTTGGGCGCGGCCCAGATGAACAGATCGCCGGTGCAGAGCACGCGTGCGTGCGGGATCCACACCACGCTGTGGTCGTCGGTCTCACCGCGGTGGTGGTGCAGCTCGAGCCGGGTGCCGCCGACGTCGAGGTCGAGCCGGTCGCGGTAGGTCAGGTCGGGCACGCGGTACTGCGTCGGCCAGCGCAGCCCGGGCATGCGGAACTGGCGCTGGTTGATGGCGCTGTTCCAGCCGGCGCTGCGCTGGTACCGGGCGAAGCGGGCGGCGATGGCCTCGTGCCCGACCACCCGCAGCGGCGCCTCGGCCTCGAACCGGGCCGTGCCCATCACGTGGTCGACGTGGCCGTGGGTGTAGATCGCGGTGTGCACCGGCGCGGCCGACCAGGCCCGGACCTGCTGGTGCACCGCGGCGGCGGTCAGCTCCGACCCGGTGTCGACCAGCACCAGGCCATCGTCGGTGGCGACGGCGATGACGTTGGCCAGGCCGGCGTGGAAGGCGACGCCGGGCGCCACCTCCTCGAGCGGGACCACCGTGGTGAAGATGGAGGTGTGGTCGGTCTGGCGGGCCCCGGTCCACAGATCGTCGGCGAGCGCGCGCAGGCGGGACATGCGGCGACGGTAGCAGGCCGACCGGACGCGGGGCTCGCTCCGGGCAACGACGGCGCGGGCGAGCGCTACAGCGCGGCCGGCGGCGCGACGTTGCCGTCGGCGTCGGTGACCCGGACCTGGGTCGCGCCGGTGGCGGCCGCGCCGCCGTCGACGGTGGCCACGCCGCCCGCGTCGGTGGTGCCGGTCGCGGTGGCCAGCACGTTGCCGCTGGCGCCGAGGAAGGCGACGGTGATCGCGGTCGCCCGCAGCGGCACCGGCCGGTTCGACGGCAGCGCCGGGTCGAGCAGGCGCCAGCCGCGCGGCGCGTGTATGGTGACGGTGACCCGGGCCGAGGTCGCGCTCGGCCGGGTCGCGCTGGCCTCGAGCCCGCCGCCGACGACCTCGAACGGATCGCTGTCGAGGGTCCAGCCGTCGCCCTCGACGTGGAACCGGTAGCGCCCGAGCGGCAGGTTGCCGGGGCGGGCGGCGGCCGCGGCCGACCACGGCGACACCGCCTGGAACTCGACCGCCCAGGTGTGGATCTGCGGCATGCCGGTCATGCGCCGGAGCGGCTGCGGGGTGTACGCCAGCACGACCTCGCCGTCCTCGACGACGCGGCCGCCGGCCCGGGTCAGCGGCGCCCACACCGACGGCGCGGTCTCGCGCTCGACCCGCACCACCGGGGTCTTCACCAGCGGGTCATCGCCGTTCCACACGAAGGTGGCGATGCCGGACAGGCGCGACACCGTCGGCGCCGGCTGCCCGGTCGTCGGCGTGCCCGAGCGCAGCCAGATGAAGCCGGGCGGGGTCGTCGCCACCGTGCCGGCCATCGGCGCCGGGTCGTCGATGGGCAGGTCGTCGGTCGCGCGTGCGGTCGCCAGGCGGTCGCGCCCACCGGTGGTGCCGTCCTCGCGGGCCGGGGTCATCACCGCCGGCATGAGGTCGGCCAGCTGCTCGGCCAGGTACTCGGCCTCGAGCGGGCCCCAGAACGTCACGCTCGGCTCGTAGCCACCCAGCGCCCAGTCCTCCGGCGCCATCAGGTAGCCGACGTGGCCCTGGGCGTAGCCGACGACGATCGTGTTGGCGGCGGCCACCGGCGAGGTGGCGCGGACCTTGTCGGCGATCAGCACGCTGACCTCGCCCGGCAACGTGCCGATGACGTGGTCACCCAGGCGCAGCGCCGACAGGTTGGTGCGGGTGCTCTGGCAGATCGGCCCGGTCGGGGTCACCTCGAACGGGATGCGGAAGACCTGCTCGAGGATGTCGCCGGCGACGTCGAGCAGCTGGCACGAGCCGTACGGCACGATGCCCTCGGCGCCGGGGATCACCGCGGCCGGGAAGGTCGGGGTGTCGGTCTCGCACAGGGCGGCGCCGACCGGGGCGTTGAACTCGTCGATGGGCGAGATCAGGTTGCCGCTGCCGTCGAACACCTGACCGTCGGGCAGCCGGCCGAGGTCGAACGGGGCGTAGGCCAGGGCGCCGTCGCGGATGGTGAAGGTGGCCGGGTCGGGCCCGAGCTCGACCGAGCGGGTCACCATCTCCAGCGCCAGCGTGTCCTGCATGCCCTCGCCGGCCTGCTCCCACGCCGCCAGCAGCTGGGCCGCCGCGGCCTGGCCGTGGCCCTCCTCGGTCGTCCACGAGAAGCACGGGTCGCTCGGCCGGCCCGGCTCGACCGCGCAGTCGACGCCGCCGCGCGGCGTGGGCGAGGTGTCGGCGCCGGCGCTCTGCAGGTGCATGACCACGACGTCGATGGGCAGCCGGGTCTCGAGCATGCGCTCGGCCGCGCCCGCGGCCTCGGTGGTGGCGAGCGGGTTGTCCTGGTCGTTGATGGTGCCGTGTACGCCGTAGATCGGCACCGCGGCGATGGGGTCACCGGCGGCGTTGTCGACGCGGATGAGGAACATCCGGTCGTCCTTGCGCGGGCCGCCCATGAGGTCGTTGTTCTCGCCGCGGCGGTCGCGGGTGATCGTGTTGCCAGGGTCGAACGCGTCGGTGCTGAACACGCCGAGGCGGGCCGGCACCCGCGCCGCCAGCGCGGCGCGGGCCGCGGCCTCCATGCCGGCCAGCACGCGGTCGTACACCACCGCGCGTAGCTCGCCGCTGCCGAGCTTGAGGGCGCTGTGACCGGTGTGCTGGGCCCAGGCCGAGTGGCTGTGGGACGTCGCGTACAGCACCTTGCCGGCGAAGTCGGGGCCGAGCCGCTCCTCGAGGTCGAACAGCAGGCCCTCGTAGGCGAAGATGGCGTCGACCTTGACGATGATCACCGTGTCGCCGCCGGCGCCGTCGGTGGTGAGCGCCAGCGCCTTGGCGCGCGGCCGGGTCACCACGCCGACCGACGGGTTGAACGAACCCGACCACGCGTTCTTGCGCAGGTCGACCTCGCCGGCGTCGCCGAGGAAGCCGGCCCGCCCGGTGTAGCCACCGAGCGCGGTGCCGACCGGCACGTCGAGCACGCGCTCGGCCGCACCGGCGCTGAGCGCCCCCGGCGCCACCGTGCCGCCCGCGCGCGCCGTCGCCGTCATCGGCTGGTACGTGCAGTGGTCGGTCGTGACGTTGCTCGGCGCCGCGTCGGCCGGGGCCGCGTCGGGCAGCGCCCCGCCGTCATCGCCGCAGCCGGCCCCCGCCACCAGCGCCGCCGCCAGCAGGATCACGCGCACACTCCCGGGCTGCCGGCGCGCGCCGGCCCCGAAACCTTGGTTCCTCATCGCCCCGGGTATAGCCAGGGCCCGGCCCGCCGGTCCATCGCTTTTGCGGGGGTTGGCGCATTGTCGGCGTCACGCGGTTCGTCGCTGTGAGGCCGGGGTGCCGCCCGGGCCCGGCACCTCGGCCATGTCGATCAAGCCGTGCCGTAGCCAGCCAACGCGCAGGAACCAGGTGCGCGGGAAGGCGACCGGGATGGGCGCGTAGGCCGCCGGCCACGGCATGAGGAGGTGCTGTCCCGCGCGCTGACGCCAGCCGGGGAACATGACGGCGGTGGAGTACGGGTCGACCCACCAGCGGCGAGCGTCGCCGACTTGATCGCAGCGGTGCCGGCGCCAGTTGCCGAGGACGTAGGCGAGGACGTGCCGGGCCTGGCGCGGCGAGGTGATGGGCTCGGCGTAGTAGCGGTCAGCGAAGACCTGCCCGCGCCGGCCGTACTAAACGGCTTGCACCCCGGCGCCGCTGCTGGCCTCCCCAACGCCCCACGGCCTTCAACTTTCGTTCTTTGCTTGGGCTCGGGGTCGGGCGATGATCAAACGATGAGAGGTCGAGCTAACCCCGCGAGCCCCCCCCAACTATTCTCTCATCTGATACCCGCTATCCTTGCTCTCTCCGCCTGTGGCGCCAACCACGAAAACGACGACCTGTCCGAGGCAGCAGGCCGCATAGGACCGAATCCAGTCGTCGAAGAATATCAGGCGTTGGACGCAGCACCTGCGGAAGTCGCAGAGTCGCCGCTGGTAGACGCAGCGCGACCTCAGGTCGAACCGCCAGCCCCCGGCGACAGTGGCGAGGGCACTGACCCAATGCAGCCCAGCCTGGTCGAGGTCGCACAAGAGTCACTTCGCACCCTGCTAGCAAGTTCCTCAACTGCCCTTGTGGCAAGGTGCCTCGAGGTTGCCCCGTACCTTCATGTCGCCACCCCGGGTGATGAGCCTGAGGTCAGGAGCCGTGTTCGGTTTTCCGTTATCGAGGTACTCCGCGGCTCGCTTGCAGAGACGGACATCACTGGCGACGTTGCTGGTGGCACCTGGCAAGCAATCCAGACCACGTCGTCCCATGGCGCTGTGTACAGCGCAGGCCAAGACTATCTACTGCTGCCACGGCGCACCTTGCCCGGGCAACAAATCACAATTCCGGATGACGATCTCTCAGTTGCTGCACTCACAGAATTCTCAGTTAACTACATGGGAAAGACTTTTCCGAGAACGGCCATTCCCGCGCTCGAAGAAGCACAGTGATCGCCATGACCCAATGGAAAACACGAGCGGCAATTGCCATCTTGCTCACTGCACTGACAATCTTGGTTGGCATGAGGTCGGCGGCGCACGCCTGCGACCAGACAACATTTCCTTGCCCTTGCGCTTGGGGTGACGACGCGGTTCCCGTGTATGTCAACAGCGCGACGATGAGCGCCAACCTGCTGCCCGCACGCACAGCCGCCTCGTGGGAACGAATCGTTCAAACTGTTCTGAATATCTTTCGCGAGAATAGCGGCATTGCGCTGAATTTGTACTATGCTGGAACTACTACTCAGTCGAGAATAGGTGGCGCCATCGTTGTTATTGGGAGCAACGACTGTAGCACTTCATACATTGGATTCGAAGACACCAACTACAATCTACTCAATCCCGGCGCGATCGGCAGCAGCAAGATCACGCTTTTTAGACAGACAGGCACTAGTTGCCAAGACATCTATTGGGATCCACGCCTGCTGCCACAAGGTGGGTCGCCAGCGATTCCAAACACGTATGACCCAACGAATGTTCTCATTCATGAGTTTGGGCACGGGATCGGCGCCAAGCATCCCGACAACTACTGCAACATTACCAATGCATCAGTTATGCAATCAGTAGTGCCAATCTGGGCTCGACACTTTACACGATATGACAAGGTATTCTTTCAGGGAAAGTATGGCACCCAAAGACCTCTCGGCTTCTCCAGCACCCTAAGCGGCACCCAATTCTCCTCCCTCACCGCATGGCCTCCCGCGAATGGCCAAGTCTTCTTCCCTCTCCCTGGCAGTGCGAGTGCCCCAGCAGGACCGGGCGCTCCTGAACTGGTGTGGGGTCTTGGGTCTCCAAACATGTCGGGCCTCGCAGCCATGCGTCAAGCGGCGGACGGATCTTGGCAATCAGACTTGTACGTGGGCAACGTGCCAAGCTACTCGAAACCTGCGGCTGTCTATGGCCCGAGTAAGCGGCGAATCTACTACTTTCACGAAGACTCCGGAACCCCCTTGGCAAGTGATCGCAAGCGCCTCGTCTATCGGGAACGGTCAGGTGGCACATGGGGAGCCCCAGTCGACGTAGTGGTAAACAACTCCTTTGTGCGGAGTCGTCGTGACGGTGTCGCCGCAGCGTTCGACTGGACCACAAGCAACTACATCATTCTCTACAATGACGATGACGAGGATGGTGCTCCGGGCCCACTGTGTTATCCGGCCTGCAATGAACTGCGAGTCATCGCAATGCCGGGCCCAGGAAGTGCGCTGCAGACAAACGTTCGCACATCGCTTTCTCACCATTCCTTCGCTACGCCAACGATTGCCTGCCATCGAACCAGCAACGCGACAGACCGCTGCATTATCGCCTTCAGCACCTCACAACCCAAGCCTGTTCTGCAGTGGATAGAGGGCGGGCTCTCCGCCTCCGGTGCTTGGCAAAGCTCTGGCGATCGCGCTCAGACCGCTATCGAACTCGACCTCTCGCCGACTGTTTCATTTTCCACCAGTGACAATAGATTCTATCTAGGAACGCAGAAGAGATATGGGACGACGACTCAGTACGCGATCTACAAGAAGGCTCCTTCCACGGGCGCGCTCTTCTCGATGGTCATGCAAGTGACATCTCCGAGTATGAAATTCTCCAGTGTCACGATGAGTGCGAATTCATCAGGTCTACTAAGATACCACATCTTTAAGTACCAGGAGTAGTCATGCGCCACCTTCAGTCGCACTTGTTCTTGTGTGCTGCCGTGGCTGCCGGCATCGGATGCGATGACGAAGAGGGATCGTATCCGGACCGTCCGCTCCAGGTCTCCAATGGCGGAGGCGGCCTCGTAGTCTCAGATGACGTCCCCATCGAGTGCGGTCGCGAGTGTCAACATCAGTTTCGTGGCAGCTGGGAACCGTTCACGCTGCACGCCGTGCCCGAAGCCGATGGCGTGTTCCTTGGCTGGCAGGGGGACTGCTCGGGTGCCGGCCCATGCAGCATTGGGCCTGTGCAGAGCGCCTTCGTGGTGGCGGAGTTCGGCCCGGTCGTGCCGGTCGCTGCGCACCTGCTGTCGAGTGCGCAGCCGTCGTGGGCCTACAAGACGACAGTGAGCGATGGCGCGCTGGTAAGCGTCGTGGAGGCCCAAGCGAACGGGGAGAATGCCTGGCAACTTGTCGCGAGTGGAGCGGACGGCGCCGACAGGTGGCGGATCCCGCTGAGCACTATCGCCGGCGGCTGGCCATCGCTCCCAGTGCTGGAGTCGAGCGGCAGCCGCACGGTCCTTGCCGGCGGCTTCTTCGATTCCTTCGCCGTGGGCGCCGTGACAATTGGCCTGCCAGCAGCCCGTGGCTGCTTCTTCGCTGTCATCGACGACGGTGTGGTGATGGAGAACACGTTGCTCGAGTGCGGATCCGGAATCGTGGAGGACGCGATCTGGATCGGGGAGACGCTCTGGTTGACAGGCTCGTTCTCCGGCGCAATGACGTTCGGCAGCGTCAACTTGGTCTCGAGCGGCGGCCTCGATGGATTCGTCGCGGCACGCGGTGCTGGCGGCGATTGGACCGCAGTATCGGTTGGGGGGCCTGGGGACGACGTCGTGATGGCGATTGCGCCAAGCACGGTCGCTGATCGGGTCACGGTTCTGACGCGCGCCCCGCAGGCCGGACTGGTACCGGGCCTGCCGTTGCCGGCAGGGCTAGTCCTCTTCGATGTCTCTGGTGACATGAGTGATTGGAACTTGAGCGCGGACCTGGGGTCGGTCGCAGCCGAGCGGGCCGAGCTTCTAGCGTTGGATTCCGGCCATGTCGTCGCCGCCTCGTTTACCGGCGTCGAAGGGTCGCCAACCGCCGGCTATTCTGATCTGCTTGTTGCGCGGGTGGATACGAGCGGTGCCGTACTGTGGAGGCGCAACATCGCCAGCACCGGTGCTGATCGACTTGGCGGGCTCGCGCTCCTCGGCGATCAACTTCTAGTCGCTGGGGCCTTCATGGGCAGCCTGGACATTGACGGGCACCAGCTGGCAGCCAGTCCGTACTCCCCGTTCGCGAACCTGGCGCTCAACGAAACCAATGATGGGCTATTCGTCGCCTTGAGCACCTCGACGGGTATGTCCAGCTGGGCTCGCCAGGTCGGCGGACCCGGCCAAGAGCAGGTCCTGGACGTCGCTACGATGGATGACCGGGTATTCGTGGTCGGTGGCATGTCGTTCGGTAGCACCGTGCAGCACGTCTTCCCGGACCCATCCACGGGCGGCGGCGCGGCCGTCGTTGAATGGGCCCGACGACCATAGGCCGCCAACTCATCTCGTGGCTCCGGATCTGCCGCCGCGCCCACAGGCTGCGGCCGGGCCTGCGGCGAATTCTCCGAGGGAACCGGTGGTTCCTTCCGGATCCCTGACAGGGTTTCCCTTGCCGTGGAAAGCGGCGTTACCGTCGGGGCATGAGCAAACGAGCGGCTGGCGCGCGGACGAGGAAGACTGGCATGGGTTCGAAGCGAGGCGCGCCGGCGAAGGTGGCCGCGCGCCGCGTCTCAGCGAAGGCGAAGGCGAAGGCGACGACCAAGCCGTCGGCGGCCGCGAGGCCCGCGCCGGGCGCCGCGCCGGCGCTGCGGAAGGTCGCGTTCACGATGTTCCAGATCAGTGACCCCGAGCGCGCGCGCGCGTTCTACGAGGGGCCGCTCGGCCTCGAGCGCGGCCTGCACGCGCCGCACGGCACGTGGACCGAGTACGACCTGCCGGGCGGCGGCTGCCTGGCCCTGTTCTGCCACCCCGACAAGAACGCCGCCCGCCCCGGCGGCGGCAACATCGCGTTCGAGGTCGACGACCTCGACCGCTGGCTGGCGCGCATGGCCGAGGTCGGGCAGACGGCGCGTGGTGGCGTGATCAAGGGGCCGCACTGCCGCATGGGCAACTTCGTCGATCCCGACGGTAACGGCGTGATCCTGCACCAGCTCGATCGGCGGTAGCCGGGCGGCGGCTCACCCCTGGCCGTGTCAGCCGGCGGAAGGGCCGCGCACGTGAGTGGCTCCGGCGGATGCGTCGGCGACCGAGGCGGCGCCCAGGCTAGTCTGGCGTTAGCTGGAGCGCGATCGAGAACGAGGCATCTGCGGACGACCCGCCCTTGTTCCTCGGGATTGGGAACACCCACGACCCCAGCGCCTGCTCGATGCAGGCATCGATCTCCGCGGCGAAGCCGTCCGCCGCGCCTCCGACCGTACGGCCACGTCGATCGACCGTGAAGCGGAGCGTCACCTTGCCACGTGCGACAGGATCCTTGGCGAGGTAGGCGGTGTAGCAGGCCTTGATCCCTCCGAAGTACGCCGACTGGATCTTCGCGAGCACCAGGTCGGGCGTGAGCGACGACTCGTCGGCTCCCTGTGTATCCGGGAGGGTAATCCGGCCGCTCGGGCTGGCCCCTTCGGAGATCGAGATACCGGCGGTCTCCGGCCCGATCTCCAGCCCCTCCGCGAGTGCGAACGTGACGGCGGGAAACAGCTCCTCACCCGCGGGGGTCGCACGCACCGTCGCCACGACCTCGGCCACCACCTGCATCGGCGTGGCGGCGGCGGTCATGACGATGATCTCGTGAGACTCCTCGCTCCGAGGCTTGCCAGCCCAGCGACGTTTGGCGATCTCGGCCAACGCGACGCCGACCTTGGTCAACCCGTTGGGTTCCGAGCGCGGCACACGAAGCCGTGGGCCGTGCAGGGTCCCCTCCATGCCCGACAATGACCACACCCTGAAGTCGTCGCTGCTGATGGAGAGCACGAGCTGCAGGGGCCACTCCGAGGTCGAGCGCGACTCACGGTCGGCCGCACCCGGCCGCAGGACCTCGCCGCTCTCGTCGATCATCTCGATCCTCGACCCCGCGTCACCCCAGTGATGCCGGTCGGGCAGCGCGAGAGGGAGCCCCGCGGTCGTGCCCTTCGTGCGCACGAGCACGACGAAGCGCTTCCACCCCGCCGGTGGCGTCTTGGCCGTGTACAGAAGGTCGTACAGGAGACCAAAGGTCAGGCGGTGGTCGATGGCGATCCCCAGGACCTCGCCGCCTGGCGTGGCGCTTCTCCACGCCGCCAGCGCCGCGCTCAAGCGCCCGATCGTCCGTCCGCGCGCGTCTCCACTCCGCTCCGAGGGATCGACGGCACCATCCCGGAGTTGGATCCGCGGAAGGCCCTCGAATACGACTTCACTCTGCGAGGCGATCAGGACGGGGACGTTGGGATCAAAGGGCACCGTGCCGCTGGCAGCGACCTGCGGGAGATCGACTCCAGGCGCGACGAACCCCGCCCGGCTGTCGTCGGCCACCTTGTCGACTGGCGTGCCGGCTGCGTCGTTCGCCTTCACCTTGCACGCACCGAGCAACACCAGCGCGACGAGGAGAGACCTGCGCATGGGCGCATCTCACCACAGGTCACCGGGGGCGCGGCGGCCCATCCGGTCAGGCTGCACCGGCTGTACGGCTTCCAGCAGCAGGCGGCCTTCGCCCGCGCCTCAGGCCGCCTCGGCGACCAACTCGGTGAGGCGCCCGTCGGTGCCCAGCGTGCAGGTGAGGCGGAGGGACCGCCGCTCGAAGGTGACCCACGTCGTCCCGCCATGGACCGGCTGCGCCTGCAGCTCGGTGAACCCCGCGGTCGCGGCCGTGGCGCGCACCGCGGCGGCGGGCTGGCCCGGCGCGAACCCGAAGGGGAACACCGCCTCCTCGAGCGCACACGGCTGCGAGGTGCCCATCAGTGTCAGCACGCTCCCGCCGGCGTGGAAGGTCACCGACTCGACCTCGGCGGGGCGGCCCCGCTTCATCAGGCTGATGCCGGCCGCGAAGTTGGCCACGTGCGCGCGCGCGTGGATCAACCCGGCGTCACGCAGCACGGCCTTCGTGTCGGCGCTCGCCACCGGCGTGCCGACACACCGGCACAGCGCCTCGCTCCGGTCGCGAGCCCTGGCCCGCTCGTCGGCGCCAGAGGACGTCGGTCGCGTCGGGGCCGCCTGGTCCGGCTCGGCCTTCAGGACGCCGCCGTACCGGGCGCAGCTCGCCGGCGGCCGCAGGAACCGGGTCTCCTGGTAGTCGGCCAGCCGCGCCTCGAGCAGGCCCGCGAGGTGTTGCACCGAGGCCTCGTCGTCCGCGACCCGCCAGAGGTTGCCCAGGTGCACGAACGCGGCGGCGTAGTCGGTCGCGAAGGAGAAGCGGCCCGCCGGCGGCGAGCCGCCCAGCAACCTGGCGATCTCGGCGTCGCAGCCGGCCCGGCGGCCCTCCGGGTCGTAGGCCCCGTCGGTGTAGACGTACAGGAACTCGCGCAGCTCGACCGGCACCGTCCGCCCGGGCAAGGTCCGCCACAGGAGCGCGTGCCTGGTGCGGGTCGGCGGCTCGACCGCGCCGCACAGCTGGTGCAGCGGCGATCCCTCCGACCGCCCGGCGCCGGCTCGGCGCTGCGTCCACGCATGCAGCAGCGCGAGCGGAAGGTCGACGCCGGCGGGTGCGGCGTCGGCCGGGCGCGGCACCGCCGCCAGCGGGTTACTCGTGCCGATCCGCACGTCGCCCAGGTACTCGGCGACCAGGGTGATCGAGGAGATCGTCCGATCGGTGTAGCGAACGCGCGCGAAGGCGCCGCCGCAGGCGACGACGTCTACCGCCGGGTCCTGGCGGTCGACGCGCACCAGGTAGGCGCTCCGGTCCCACGTCGAGCGCGGCACGTGAACCGCCAGCAGCTGGTCCCGGTGGCCGAGGGCAAGGCCGTGCGGCTGGTAGGCTCCACCGGCGTGGAAGCGGACCTCCTCGATGGTCGCGCTCCGGCCACGCCCACGGGTCAGAACGTCGAAGCCGGCCCGCGGCGCGATCAGGTAGTCGCCCTTCCGGGTGAGGGCTGGCAGCTCGGCGCAGTCGGCGAGCGCGCTCACCGGTTGTCCCAGCAGCGCCACCATGGCGTCGAGCGAGAGGTCGGTGGGACGGCGTGGCGATCGCATGTCCGCCTCCGTGTCAGCGCGGCAGCGCGCCCGGCACGCCGTCGGGGTACATCACCTCGGCCTCGGACGGGCGGATGTAGCTCGGGGCGCCGCGCTCGAGGACGTCGAGCACGTCGCCGCCGCCGAGCTCGGCCAGGGCGGCGACGTCGATGGCCGACGGGGTGGCGCGCAGGTCGGGCGCGGCCTCGATCGCGCCGCCGTCGACGAACAGCCCGGCCAGGGCGGCGGCGTGGGCGGCGAGGGCGTCGCCCACCACGACGACCTGCTCGGCGCCGCTGGCCGCCCGCGCGGCGTCGATGGCCGCGGCCAGCGCGGTCGGCGCGATCACCACCTCGGGCGCGACCGGCGCGACGTGGTCGCCGGCCCAGCGGTAGAAGCCGGCGTACAGCTCGCCGCGGCGGGCGTCGAGCGCGGGGACCAGCAGCAGGTCGGGCCGGGCCAGCGACGGGCGCTGCCGCACGGCGCCCTGGGCCAGCGCCGCCAGCGACGACACGCCGAGCAGCGGCAGGCCGAGCGCGAAGGCCAGGCCCTTGGCGCTGGCCAGGCCGATGCGCAGCCCGGTGAACGAACCCGGGCCCAGCCCGACGGCGATGGCGGTGAGGTCGGCCGGGCCGGCCCCAGCCTCGGCCACCACCGCGTCGACCAGGGTGAGCAGGTCGCTCGAGTGGGTGTGGCTCTGCCCGTCGCGCGCCGTCGCCAGCGCACCATCGCGGCGCAGCGCGGCGCTGGCGGTCAGGGTCGCGCTGTCGAGGCCGAGGACCAGGCTCATCGCAGCAGGTATCGCATGACGTCGTTGCGGGTGGCGAGCAGGACGATGAGGATGACCAGGCCGAGGCCGACCCACTGCACCCGCTCGCGCGTGCGCTCGGAGATGGCCCGGCCGCGCACGGTCTCGATGGTCGACACCAGCAGGTGGCCACCGTCGAGCATCGGCACCGGCAGCAGGTTGATGAGGCCGAGGTTGACGCTGATGAGCGCGATCATCAGCCAGAAGCTGTCCCAGCCGCGGTTGCCCGAGACCGACGCCACCTTGAACATCATCAGCGGCCCGCCCAGGGTGTCGCTCGGGGCGTCGCCGCCGAGGATGGCGAAGAAGCCGCTGACGACGATGCGCATGGTCTCGCCGGTGCGCTCGACCGCCTTCGACAGGGCGTAGCCGATGCGGCCGTCGATCTCGACCACCTGGCCGACGCCGCGATCGACGTCGTTGTGGGCGCCGAACACCAGGCGCTCGACGGTGTGGCCGTACTCGTCGAGCTGGGCCCGGCGGACCTGGGTCACCGAGCTGCTCAGCACCTCGACCTTGTCGCCGACGGCGCGGCGCCAGCGGATGGTCCAGGTCCGGTCGGGCTCGGCCAGCAGGCGCTGCTCGAGCTCGAGCCAGTGGATGACCGGCTGGCCGTCGAGGTCGAGGAGGAGGTCGCCGGCGCGCAGGCCGATCGAGTCGGCCGGCGAGCCCGGCTCGACCCGGGCCACGAACATCTCGGCCCGCTCCAGGCCGGTGTAGCTGGTGCGCTTGAGCCTTTCGTCGACGTCGACCCGTGGCACCAGGTCGGCGAAGCGCGGCGCCATCAGCCGGACCTGCTCGACCCCGGGGATGGGGGTCGGCCGCAGGTACACCACGCTGGTGCGCCGGGCCCCCACCCCGAGCCGGCGGCCGACGTCGGTCCAGTTGTCGACCGGGTGGCCGTCGATGGCCACCACCAGGTCGCCGGTCTTCATGCCGAGCTGCCCGGCTGGCGAGGCGGTGTCGAGCACGCCGACCACCGGCAGGAACGGCGCGTGGGTGATGCCGACCCCCTGCGAGCGCTTGCGGCCGTCGCGCCGCCGCACCACGTCGCCGCTGACCAGCACGTACTTCTCGAGCGGCTTGCCGCGCCGCTCGAGCCGGAGGTAGGCCTCGCGCCCGGCCGCGGCCTGGATGGCCTGCTCGACCTCCTCCCAGTAGCGCACCGTCGTGCCGTCGATGGCCAGGATGCGATCACCCGGCTCGATGCCGGCCCGGGCCGCGACTCCGTCGGGCAACACGTCCCCGACCACGGCGGCCGGCAGCTCGCGGTGCCCGGCGAAGAACGAGAAGTAGACGATGCCGGTCAGGAGGAAGTTGGCGGCCGGGCCGGCGAACACCACGCACAGCCGTTGCCACAGCGGGCGTGACGCGAACGAGCGACCGGCGTCGCGTGGGGCGTCGTCGCCGGCCTCCTCGACGCCGAGGATGCGGACGTAGCCGCCGAGCGGGAAGATGCCGATCTGGTACTCGGTCTCGCCGATCTGGGCCCGCACCAGCGGCCGGCCGTAGCCGAGCGAGAAGCGCAGGACCTTGACGTCGAGCAGCTTGGCGACCACGAAGTGGCCGAGCTCGTGGATGACCACCAGCAGCCCGACGACGAGGAGGAAGTAGACGACCGACACGCCAGCTGCGGCGCGTCGTAACACGGACCAGCCCGGGCGGCGACGGCCATGGCGGACCGGGTCTGCCCCGACCCCAGTTTGGGTGTTACCCTGGGCCGTGGCCTCGAAGTCTGCCTACCTCGACTCCGAGAAGGGCGCCGAGGTCGTCGAGCTGCTCGAGGTCCTCGAGAAGGCGCTCGACCGGCTCAAGGTGCTGTACGAGCAGTACTTCCTCGGCATCCAGAAGCAGGCGCCGTCGCAGCTGCACACCGACGCCGAGCGCCGCCTGCGCGACCTGACCCAGCTGCAGATCCGCAACACCGCGCTGCGCTACCGCCTGGCCACGGTCACCCAGAAGTTCGGGTCGTACAACCAGTACTGGCGCCGCACCCTGCGCGAGATCGAGCAGGGCCGCTACGTGCGCAACCTGGCCAAGCTGCGCCGGCAGGCGGCCCAGGGCCTCGACCTGCCCGAGGAGATCCTGGCGGCCATGCCGGCCCGCATGCGCGACCAGGTCCGGCGCGACCGCGAGGTGGCGGTGGCCCAGGCCAGCCGGCGGGCCAAGCCAGAGAGCGACGGCGCCGCCCTCATCGTCGACCGACCGCCGCCGCGCACCCAGGAGCCGTCCACGCCGCCGATGGCGCCCAACACCCACCGGCTCGACCTGTCGGAGGAGTTCGACGTCGACGCGATGTTCGCGGCCGTCGCCAGCGACGACGCGCCGCCGCCGCCGCCGCCACGCCCGGTCGTGCCATCGTCCCCGCCGGCGCCGGACCCGAGCGCGGTCATCCCGGCCGGAGCCCGCACGCGCTCGAGCACCCTGTCGGGCGTGCGCTTCGTGCCGCCCGGCACGACCAAGGCGCCACCGATGGGCGCCGAGGCGCCGCCGCTGCCGCCGCTACCGGGGCGCCCGACCGCGCCGGCGCCGAGCCCAGCACCGTCACCGGCGCGCCCACCGCCGCAAGCCAGGCCGCCGGCGCCGGCCAACGTCAGCGCCGGCCGGGCGCCGACCGGCGCGCCGGCATCACCACGCGCGCCGACCTCGCCGGGCGCCAGCCGCCCGGCGCCGCCGGCCGCCCCACCACCCGGCATGTCCGACGCCGACGTGCGCGCGCTGTACGCCCAGTACGCCAAGGCGCGCGCCCTGGTCGGCCAGCCCGCCGACGGTCAGACCTACGCCCAGCTGGTCAAGACGCTGCACAAGCAGGCGCCCAAGATCATGGCGGACCACAAGGCGGCCGGCGTCGAGTTCTCCGTGATCATCAAGGACCAGCAGGTCGTGCTCAAGGCCAAGCCCAAGAAGTAGCCATGCCCGACCCCGCGCCGTCGCCCTCCGCCGCCGCTCCGCCGCTGACCGCCCACCTGCGCTGCTTCGCCGGCTGCGCCGGGCGCTGGCCGCTCGACGAGGTGCGCTACCGCTGCCCGAGCTGCGACGGCCTGCTCGAGGTCGCGCACGACCTGGCCGCCATCGCCGCCCGGCCGGCGGCGGCGTGGCGCGCGCTGTTCGAGCAGCGCTGGCGCAGCAGCACGCAGCCGTGGGGCTCCGGCGTGTGGGGCAAGAAGGAGTGGGTCCATCCCGGCCTCCCGCTCGAGCACGTGGTCAGCGCCGGCGAGGGCGCCACCCCGCTGCTGGCGGTGCCGCGCTACGCGGCCGAGCTCGGGGTCGCCGACGTGCGGGTCAAGCAGTGCGGCACGTCGCACACCGGGTCGTTCAAGGACCTCGGCATGACGGTGCTGGTGTCGACGGTCAAGCACATGATCGCCGCCGGCCGCCCGGTGCGCGCGGTGGCGTGCGCGTCGACCGGGGACACCTCGGCGGCGCTGGCCGCGTACGCCGCCGCCGCCGGCGTGCCGGCCGTGGTCCTGCTGCCGCGCGGCAAGATCTCGACCGCGCAGCTGGTGCAGCCGCTCGCCAACGGCGCGCTGGTGGTGTCGATCGACACCGACTTCGACGGCTGCATGCGCCTGGTCCAGCAGCTGGCCGAAGGCGATGGGCTGTACCTGGCCAACTCGATGAACTCGATCCGCATCGAGGGCCAGAAGACCGTGGCCATCGAGATCGTCCAGCAGCTCGACTGGAGCGTGCCCGACTGGATCATCATCCCCGGTGGCAACCTCGGCAACGTGTCGGCCCTCGGCGCCGGCCTCGACCTCTTGCGCGCGGCCGGGCTCATCAACCGCGTGCCACGGCTGTGTGTGGCCCAGGCCGCGGCGGCCAGCCCGCTGCACGACGCCTTCCAGCGCGGCTGGGGCGAGCTGGTGCCGGTCACCGCCCGGCCCACCCTGGCCTCGGCCATCCAGATCGGCCACCCGGTCAGCTTCGCCAAGGCGGTGCGGGCGCTGCAGGCCTACGACGGCGTGGTGTGCGCCGTCGGCGAGGCCGAGCTGGCCGACGCCGGGGCCCGGGCCGACCGGGCCGGCCTGTTCACCTGCCCGCACACCGCGGTCGCCCTCGGCGCGCTCGAGCAGCTGGTCGGGCGCGGCCTGGTCGAGCCGAGCCACCAGGTGGTGGTGGTGTCGACCGCGAGTGGCCTCAAGTTCACCGACAGCAAGGTCGGCTATCACGACGGCACGCTGGCGTCGGTGCCGGCCCCGCGCTTCCGCAACACCCCGGTCGAGGTCGGGGCCGACCTCGACGCCGTCCGCCGCGCCGTGCTCGGCCGCATCTGAATGCCGCGCCGCCGGGCCGTGCTATCGTCGAGGAAACCGGCCTTCGCCGCGGAGCCCCGACGCCGATGATCACCTCCGAGCGCCCGCCTGCCGACCCCGCCGAGCATGCCCGTCTCCTGGCCGAGCTCACCGCCGAGCACCGGCAGATCGACGACCGCATCAAGCAGCTCGAGCGCCACCTGGCCATGACCAGCGACGAGCGGGCCGAGCTGGCCGAGCTCAAGAAGCACAAGCTGCGCACCAAGGAACGGATCGCGCTCCTGTCGCGATGAGCGGGCCCCCGGCCGACGACACGTCGGCGCCGCTGGCCAGCCTGAGCCCGGACGCGCTCGAGCGCATGCGCACGATCGGGCTGCGGCTCGACCGGGCCGGCCGCTTCTGGCACGACGGGCACGAGGTCACGCACCCGCGCCTGCACGCCGCGCTGCTGCGCTGGCTCGACGTCGCCGCCGACGGCCGCGCCATCGTCCGGCTCGACCCGGTCCGCTACGCCTACGTCGAGGTCGAGGCCGAGCACCTACGCGCCGTCACCGCGCGCTGGGACGGCGACCGCTGCCTGGTCACGTGGGATGACGGCACCGAGGAGGAGCTGGCGTACGGCCAGCTCGTGGTCGGCCCCGACCACGCGCTGCTCGTCCCGGCCCGCGGCGGTCGGCTGCGCGGCCGCATCGCCGGCGCCGCCTACCAGACCGTGACCACCCGCATCGAGGAGCGCGCGGCCGACCACTTCGTGCTCGTCGCCGCCGGCGCCGAGCACCCGCTGCGAGCCTGAGCAGGGCCGGGCCGCCCCTGACCGCCCGACGCGGGCACGGGGCAGGGTGACTTCGAAACGCCAACGGCGTTTCTCAGCGCCCTGCGGCCTGGTGCTCCTTGATGAGCTGGACCACCTCGTCGTCGGACAGGACCCGGTTGCCGCGCTTGGCGGCCGCGAACAGCGCGGCGACCAGGTCGGGCGCCGGCTCGTAGCCGCGCTTCTTGAGCCAGTAGATGACGTTCGACTCGCCCGAGTAGTGGCCGATCTCGATCTCCTGGCTGCGCCCGAACATGCCGGCCGGCACGCCAGAGTAGATGCGGTCGGCCAGCCAGTCGTCGCCCTTCTTCTCGGCCTTGATGATGGCGGCCGCGTGTACGCCGGTGGCGGTGCGGAAGGCGTCGCTGCCGGCCAGCGGGTACTGCGGGTGGATCGGGACGCGGGTGGCGGCCGACGCGGTCTTGCACCACAAGAGCAGCTTGGACAGGTCGCGGTCGGGCAGCTCGCCCAGCAGCTTGAGGTTGAGCAGGATCTGGTCGAGCGCGGCGTTGCCGACCCGCTCACCGATGCCGAGCGCCGTGCCGTGCACGCGATCGGCGCCGTACTCGAGCGCGAAGATCGAGTTGACCACACCCAGGCCGCGGTCGTTGTGGCCGTGCCAGTCGATGCCGACGTCGCTCCGGCCCATGCCGTCGAGCAGGTTGCGGGTGAAGCGCAGCAGGTTCTTGATGCCGTCGGGGGTGGCGTGGCCGACCGTGTCGCACACCACCAGGCGCTGGGCCCCGTGCTCGACCGCGTTGGTGAACAGCTTGTGCAGCACGTCGGGCCGCGACCGGGTGGTGTCCTCGGTGACGTAGCCGACCGGCAGGTCGTAGCGGCGGGCCAGGTCGATGGCGTCGGCCGACAGCTTCAGCATGCGCGCCAGGTCCCAGTCCTCGGCGTACTGGCGGATGGGCGAGCTGCCGATGAAGCACAGCACCTCGATCTCGACGCCGACCTTCTGCGAGATGTCGACGATGGCCTGGACGTCGTGCTGGTGCGTGCGCGCGGCGCAGGCCGGCTTGACCGCCAGCCGCTGCTCCTTGATCAGCTCGGCGATGACCGTGCAGTCCTCGACCGCGCGCTTGCCGGCGCCGGGCAGGCCGATGTCCATGCAGTCGATGCCGAGCGCGTTGGCCAGCTCGACCAGGCGCAGCTTGTCGTCGATCGACGGGTCGACCACCGACGGCGACTGGATGCCGTCGCGCAGGGTCTCGTCGAGGAACTGGATGCGCCGCTTGGGCGACAGCCGCCCGACCTTCTCGATCGAGTTCCAGTCGTAGATGAGCTCGTCGTCGCGCCGGGGCTCGTTGCTGCTGCCGTGGTTCATGCGTCACATCACCGTGCTGAGGATGAGGATGATCACCGCGGTCACGCCGATCACGATCGCGGTGATGAGGAACCAGCCGAGCACCATGGCGGCGCCGGCCAGGCCGAGGCCGAGCAGCGGCAGCGCCGGCGTGCCCTCGCGCCGGACCAGGCTGACCACCGCGGCGGCGACGGTGGCGACGAAGAACGGCACGGTCAGGCGCCAGTCGGGCGTGGCCCAGAACTTGTCGGCGGTGAGCGCCACCACCATGAAGCCGACGACCCCCAGCACCAGCGCGAGCAGGCCAGCGACGTGGGCCGCGGCCCATCCACCAGGGCGAGCGGGTGGCGTGGCGGGGACGAGAGGCTGGGCCATGGCGTGACTATAGCGCGCGGGCGCGCGCTTGCCTCACGGCGGCGGTTCGACCGCGAGGCCGAGGCGCTGGCGCAGCTCGAGGTGGGCGTCGCTCACGGCGAAGTCGGCCAGGTCGGCCACCGGCGTGTCGAGCTCGCGGATCGCCGCCAGCGCGACCGCCGGGTCGCCACACAGCAAGAGGCCGGCCCGGTCGGCGCTGCGCAGGAGGCCGCGGCTCCATTGGGTCAGGTTGAGGTCGTGCCCGCGCGAGAACAGGCGCAGCACGGCGGCCCGGGCCTGGCCGCGCGCGTCGAAGTTGAGCACGGCCAGGCCGGCCCGGGCCGCCGCGTGCAGGGCGTCGTGCTCGAGGCCAGGTGGCGTCGGCGTGCCCGAGGCCTCGTGGAACACCGCCAGCACCGCGGTCTTGATGACGCGAGCCGGCCGGGACGCGCCGAGCGAGCGCCCGGGCCACAGCATGGTCATGGCCCGCGCCAGCCAGAACACCAGCTCGGGACGCTCGGGCGCGGTGACCGCCTCGTCGCCGGCCAGCAGGGCCGGCGAGTCGATGGCGGCGACGTGGACCTGGCGCCGCAGCTCGGGCCGGACGTAGACGGGCGCGATCGGCACGCCGAGCGCGTCGGCGACGTAGCGTCGGACCCGGACGAACGTGGTCGGAAGCTCGGACTCGTCGACCGGGCCGACGCCGTCGAGGTCGAGCTCGGCCATCGTCAGCGGCGCCATGCGCTGGATGACCGGGGCCAGCAGCTCGACGACCGAGCCCAGATCGACGCTGTCGTCGCGGTGGCGCAAGAGGGCCCACGCCGCCGCGTCGAGCCCGGCCCGCACCGACGGCAGGTGGGTCGGGCGGGTCCGCGCGTGGAGGCTCTTGCCGTCGGCGTCGTCGATGCCGGTGGCGACGTCGACCGCGGCCGCCAGGTACTGCCGGTCGCGCGCCGCGCTGACCGCGACCCCGGCGGTCGGTCGGCGCGCCGCCCGCCGCTGCTCGAGCTCGGCCTGGTACGCCGCCAGGGCCGCTCCGGCGCCCGCGCCGGCCAGGCGCCGGCCGGTGCTTAGCGCCTGCACCGCGCGGGGATGATCGTCGAGCTGGTCACCGTAGACGCGGGCCAGCCCCAGCCACAGGGTCTGCTCGACCGCCGCGGCCCGGCCGCTGACCTGGTGCAGCAGGCGCCGGTACAGGCGCTCGAGCTGGCGGGCCTCGCCGCGGCCGATCAGGCGGCGGTCGAGCTCGGCCAGCGCGGCCAGGCGCGCCGGGTCCAGCACCACCGCGCGCTCGAGGTGGAACAGGCCCTCATGCTCGTCGGTGTCGATGGCCAGCGCGATGCGCGCCTTGTACTCGTGCGCGGCCGCGCCATCGGGCGCGCTGGCCAGGGCCGCGTTGAGGTGGACCCGGGCCTGATCGGCCGCGCTGGCGGTGCGGTCGCCGGCGTTCCACACCGCCCAGCCGAGGGCGGCGCGATAGGCCGGCTCGGTCGGGCTGGTGGCGAGGGCGCCCTCGAGGACGCGGATCGCCTCCGCCCACTGCGCGCGCGCCATCAGGTCCTCGGCGGCGCGGAACGCGACCTCGGCCGACAGCGCCGGCGCGGTCGAGCTCAGCTCGCCCCCGGCCAGCTCGCGGTCGTAGGTCCGGCGCCGGGCGTCGTCGAGCAGGACGTCGCGCGCGCGCAGGTAGGCGGCCTGGACCTCGTCGAGCTTGCTGCCGTCGCTGTCGAGCGAGAAGCGGGCGTAGTACTCGCGCGAGAACTTGGCCTGGCGCTCGGCCAGCGCCGCGGCCAGCGCGGCCGGCTCGGCCTTGCGCCCGACCAGCAGCACGGCGTAGTGGTCCTCCGCGCCGGCGACACGCAGCGCCTCGGTCAGGAGGTCGGTGCGGGCCCGCAGGCGCTCGTCGTAGAACGCCATCGCCTCCGACATGGCGCCGACGGCGAGCTGACCGGAGTCCTCGCGGTCGGCCAGCTCGAGCGGGACCGAGCCGTCGCTGACCACCGGCGCCGGCGCCTCGCCGAACAGCAGCTCGTACAGGCTGTGATCGCCGTCGCCGCTCGCCACCGGGGCGGCGCCGGCCTGGCCCAGGCCGATGGTCGCGACCCGCGCCTCGACCAGGCCGGCCTGGAGCAGGGCGTCGATGGTCGCGCGTGCGGTGCGGGCGTCGCTCAGCCGGCGCTCGATCCGGCCCAGCTCGGCCTCGTCGACGATGGCGTCGATGACCCCGGCGCCGAACACCGCGTACAGCGACCCGAGCAGGGCGCGCCCTCGCGCCGTCAGCTCGACCGCCATGCCGTCGAGGCGGCGCAGATCGTCGACCTCGGACGCGGTGTCGCGCAGGCCGGTCAGCACCAGGTCCACCGCCGGCAGGCGGATGCCGTCGACCGCGCCGGCGCCGCTCGGATCGAACCGCCAGGCGCCCTGCGGCCAGCGCAGGGCCGAGACCAGCTTGTGCCGGGTCTGCTGGGTCAACATCTCGAGCAGGCGCTCGGGCGTGAGCGCACCCAGCTCGACCAGGGCGGCGCCGACGCGACCGCCGCGGCCGGCGGCGAGGACCACCGCCTCCCGGTGCATGGCGTCGGTGATGACGCCCTGGCTGACCAGGAAGTGGCCGAGCGTCTCGTCGCGCATCGTCGACGACGCGCTGACCGGATCGCCATCGGCCAGGTCGATCGTCTTGCTGATGCGGCCGCGCCGGAGCAGCAACCGACCAGTGGCGCGGACGTCGTGAAGATCGAGCAGGACGGCGGCCAGGCGGCGCGTCGCGAGCTCCCCGGAGCGCGGTTCGGACACCAGCCCAGAATATCAGCGGCGACCAGCGGCGCGCGCGGGGGGCGGCGACCAACCTGCGCGGTCGACGCCGGCGGCGGGACCGGCCGCGCCGTCAGGTCGCGACGTGGCAGGCGACCTGGCAGCCGTTGCCGAGCACCCGCAGCTTGGGGATCTCGGTCTTGCAGGCCTCGGGCTTGCTGGGCACCGGGCAGCGCGGATGGAACGCGCACCCGGGCGGCGGCTTGAGCGGGCTCGGCACGTCGCCGGTGAGGATGATGCGATCGCGCCGGGCCGCCGGATCGATGCGGGGCACCGCCGACAGCAGGGCCTGGGTGTAGGGGTGGAGCGGCTGGCCGTACAGCCCGGTGGCCGGGCCGATCTCGACGATCCGCCCCAGGTACATGACCGCGACCCGGTCGCAGATGTGCTGGACGATCTTGAGGTCGTGCGAGATGAACAGGTACGTCAGCTGCTCCTCGCGCTGCAGGTCCTGCAGCAGGTTGACGATCTGGGCCTGGATCGACACGTCGAGCGCGCTGATCGGCTCGTCACAGACGATGAACTTGGGCTTGACCGCGAGCGCGCGGGCGATGCCGATGCGCTGCCGCTGCCCGCCCGAGAACTCGTGGGGGTAGCGGCGGGCAGCGTCGGCCGGCAGCCCGACGCGATCGAGCAGCTCGCTGACCCGGGCCGCGCGCGCCGCCGCCCCGGCCGCCAGGCCGTGGATCTCGAGCGGCTCGCCGATGGCCGCGCCGACCGTCATGCGCGGGTTGAGCGAGGCGTACGGGTCCTGGAAGATCATCTGCATGTGCCGGCGCGCCGGCCGCAGCTGCTCGTGCCCCATCCGGGTCAGGTCCTGGCCGTCGAAGCGGATGGTCCCGGCCGACGGCTCGGTCAGGCGCAGGATGGTGCGGCCGAGCGTCGACTTGCCGCAGCCCGATTCGCCGACCAGGCCGAGCGTCTCGCCGGCGGCGATGGCGAAGCTGACCTCCGACACCGCCTTGACCTTGGCGTCCATGCGGGTGAGCGCGCGCCACAGCCGCTGGTGTGGACCGAGCCCGGCCTGGGCCGGCCACGGCACCTTGGCCGGGAAGACCTTGCTGAGGCCGTCGACGGCGACCAGGTCGGTCGCGCCGTCCTTGCTGGTGGCCTCGCTCACGACGCCACCTCGACCGCGGCCGGGGTGGCGACCGGGTGGTGGCACCGCACCCAGGCCTCGCCGAGCTGGACCAGCGCCGGCTCCTGGGCCCGGCAGGTGTCGCTCGCCGCCGGGCAGCGGTCGGCGAACTTGCAGCCCGGGGGCAACGCGTACAGGGCCGGCACCATGCCCTTGATCTCCTGCAGGCGCGGCCGCTGGTCCTTGCCGATCGCGGCGCTGGCGGCGCCCGGGACCGAGCGCAGGAGGCCGGCGGTGTAGTGGTGGCGCGGCTGCGCGAACAAGGTGACGGTGGCGGCCCGTTCGACCACCCGGCCGGCGTACATCACGACGACCTCGTCGCAGGTCTCGGCCACCACGCCGAGGTCGTGGGTGATGAGCAGGATGCTCATGCCCAGCTCGGCCTGCAGGTTGCGCAGCACGTCGAGGATCTGGGCCTGGATGGTGACGTCGAGCGCGGTGGTCGGCTCGTCGGCGATGAGCAGGTCGGGCTTACACGCCAGGGCCATGGCGATCATGACCCGCTGCCGCATGCCGCCCGACAGCTGGTGCGGGTAGTTGTCGACCCGCTCCTGCGGCGACGGGATGCCGACCAGCTTGAGCATGTCGATGGCGACGCGGCGCGCCTCGGCCTTGCTCTTCTTCTGGTGCAGCACCACCGCCTCGGCGATCTGGTCGCCGACGGTGAACACCGGGTTGAGCGAGGTCATCGGCTCCTGGAAGATCATCGCGATGCGGTTGCCACGGATGGCGCGCATGTCCGGCTCGGGCAGGGCCAGCAGGTCCTTGCCGCCGTAGCGGATGCGGCCGCTGGCGATGCGGCCGGGCGGTGAGGCGATGAGGCGCATGACCGACAGCGCGGTGACCGACTTGCCGCAGCCCGACTCGCCGACGACGCCGAGGGTCTTGTGGCGCGGGATGCTGAAGCTCACCCCGTCGACCGCGCGCACCACGCCGCGTTCCGTCCGGAACTCGGTGACGAGGTCTTCGATCTCGAGGAGTGCCTCGGCCATGGGGCGGCACCATATCTCATGCCCCTGGCCCAGGCCATGCCTGTGGCCCGGACGACCGGCGCGCGCCGGGGCCCGGCACCACCGGCCGCGGCGCCGACCCGCCCGGCGGCGGGGCCGTGTTACTACCTCGCCGTGTCCGCCCTGTCGATCGCCGCGCTCGGCCTCGTCGTCGGCCTGCGCCACGCGCTCGAGCCCGACCACCTGGCGGCGGTGTCCACGCTGGTGAGCGACGGCGCCAGCTGGCGCCGCGGCGCGGTGCTGGGCGCGCTGTGGGGCGTGGGCCACACCGCTGCCATCCTCGCCGCGGTGGTCGTGCTGGCGCTGCTCGGCGCCGCCATGCCGCCGGCGGTGGTCAGCGCGCTCGAGGCTGGCGTCGGCGTGATGCTCATCGTGCTCGGCGCCCTGGCCGTGCGCCGGGCCAGCCGGCTGGCCTCGACCGGTCCGGCCCGCCCGCACACCCACGGCGCGCTGCGCCACGTCCACCCCGCCGGCGCCGCCCACGTCCACACGCTCGGCCTGGCCCTGGCCTGGCGCCCGCTGCTCATCGGCGCCGTCCACGGCCTGGCCGGCACCGGGACGCTGGTCAGCCTGATCGCCGCGCGCACCAGCACCGACGGCCACCGCGTCGGCTACCTGGTCGCCTTCGCGCTCGGCGCCACCCTCAGCATGGCGGCGGCCTCGGCCGTGGGCGGCCTGCTGGTGCGGGCCACGCCGACCCGCAGCCGGCGCTGGCTCGACGGTGGCCTCGGCCTGACCTCGGTGCTGATCGGCGGCTGGTGGCTCCTGGTCAGCCTCGGCGGCTGAGGTGCGGGCCGGGCCGTGGTCGCCGGCGCCGCTGCTGGGCCTGCTGCTCGCCGTCGGCTGCGGCGGCGAACGCGCCGACGGTGATCCCGCCGGCCCGAGCGCGCCGACCCGGTCGTGGCGTCAGGCCAGCGTCATCGGCGCCGACGGGCGCAGCCCGCCGCTCACGTTCGTCATCCCGCCGGCGACGCGATCGCTGGCCATCGTCGTGCGCGGCGATCCGGGGGCGCGCTACGCGCTCGGCGCCCTGGCCATCGGCGATCAGCCGGACCTGATCGGCCTGCCGGCCAGTGTCGGCGCACCGGCGCAGATCCTGGCCGAGGCCATCGACCACCGCGGCGGTCGCGTCGCCGGCGCGCTGCGCCAGACCGCGCGCCAGGGCCTGTACACCTTGATCTGGCCGACCACGCCGACGATCACCCCGCCGCCCGGGCCGCTCACCCTGGTCGCCCTGGCCGACCGGCCTGGCCCGATCACCGTCGAGGTCGATGCCGCGCCGGCCACCGACGCGCGCCGGCTGCACCTGGCGCTGGTGTCGATCGGTCCGGCCGCGACCGGGCCCGACCTCGACGCGCTGGTCGCGCCGCTGACGACGATCCTGGCCGGCGCCGGCCTCGAGCTGGTGATCGATCAGCGCCTGGTGCTCGATCAGGCGGCGCCACCGGGGCTGGAGCTCCAGCACGAGCCGAGCGAGGTGCCGTCGTCGGCGGCGGCCCAGCTGCCCGGCCTGCTCGGGCGCGGGCCGGCCAGCCCGGCGCTGCCGCTGTTCGTCGTCGACGGGCTGCCGGTCGGGGTGGCCGGCCTCAGCCTGGGCACGCCGGGCCCGCCGCGCGCCGACACCTACTACTCCGGCGTGGTCGTCGGTCGGCAGGCTGACCCGGCGCGGCTGGCCCGGGTCGCCGCGCACGAGCTCGGCCACTACCTCGGCCTGGCTCACCCCGAGGACCGGCTGGTCAGCGCGGCCCGCCTCGACGACGGCCTGAACGACACCAGCCCCGACCAGCCCAACCTGATGAACGGCGACAGTGACCAGCTCAGCGCCGCGCAGGCCGCGCTGCTGCGGCGCAGCCCGTGGCTGCGCTGATCACGCGCGCGAGGTGCTACAACCGGGCGGTGAGACCGGGTGCGCCGCTCGCCGCCGTGCTGGCCGTCGCGCTCGGGCTGGCCGGGTGCGGCCGACCGGCACCGACGACGCCGCTGCCGCCGCTGCCGCGCGACGCCTACGCGCACTACCTGCGGGCGCGGGTCGCGCTGTTCGAGGGCGATCACACCCTGGCCGTCCACGAGCTGCGCGCCGCCGCCGCCGCCGCGCCCGACCAGCCGATGATCGCCGCCAGCCTGGCCGATGCCCTGGCCAAGGCCGGCGAGCAGGCGCAGGCGCGCGCGGTCATCCGCGCCGGCGAGCGGCGCTGGCCCGGCGAGCCGGAGATCTGGCTGGTCAGCGCCGAGCTGGCGCGCCGGGCCGGCGCCCTGGCCGAGGCCGGAACCGCCTACGCGCGCGCGACCCGGCTGGCCCCGCGCGACGAGCGCGGCTACCTCGGCCAGGCCTCGGTCGCCATCGCCCGCCGGCGCCCCGACGAGGCGGCCGCGGTGTGGCGCCGCCTCATCGCCGCGGTGCCGACGACGATCGAGGCGCGCTACGAGCTGGCGCGGTACCTGGCCGAGCGCGACCGCCTGGCCGAGGCCGAGCCGCCGCTGCGCAAGGTGGTCGAGCTCGATCCCGACCACCTCGACGCCCGCCTCGACCTGGCCCGGGTCCTGCGCATCCGCGGCCGCCTGGCCGAGGCCATCACCCACACCCGCAGCGCGTTCGACCGCAGCGGCCAGGACCTGGCCGTGGCCGAGGAGCTGTTCTGGCTGCTGTGCGAGCACGACGACCGCCGCGGCGCGCTCGACCTGCTCGGCCTGCTCGACGACGCCCAGGCCACCGACGCGACCCGGCGTGAGCTGGCCCGGCTGTACCTCACCCTGCACGAGGCGGCCGCGGCCACCGCGGTGGTGACCGCCGGCGCCGATGTCGGCTGGGGCGCGCTGGTACGTGCCCGCGCCGCCCAGCTCGGCGGCGACGACGACGACGCCATCGCGGCGCTGCGCGCCGTCGGCGCCGACGACGCCCAGGCCGCCGAGGTCGCGGCGCTGCTGACCGACCTCCTGCGTGAGCGCGGCCAGCTCGACGCCGCGGCCGAGGTGATCGGCCCGATCGCGGCCCGCTTCCCCGACGACGTCGCCGTACGCGCGGCCGCGGCCCGGGTCCAGGCCGGGCGCGGCGAGGTCGGCGCCGCCCGCCGGGCGCTGCGGCGCGGCCTCGATCACGAGCGGCCCGACTCCGCCATGGTGCTGGCCGAGTTCGAGGTGGCCCAGGGCGATCGCGCCGCCGCGCTGGTGGTGCTCGACGCGCTGCTGCGGGCGCGCCCCAACTTCGTGCCGGCCCTGAACCTGGCCGGCTACCTGCGGGCCGAGCTCGGCCTGGACCTGGCCCGGGCCGAGCGCGACCTGGCCCGGGCCCGCCGCCTGGCGCCCGGTGAGCCGGCCCTGCTCGACAGCTGGGGCTGGGTCCGGCTGCGCCGCGGCGACGGCGGCACCGCGGTGCGGGTGCTGGCCCAGGCCCACCGCCTGGCCCCGCGCGACCCCGAGATCCTGCTGCACTACGGCGAGGCGCTGGCTGCCACCGGCGCGCGCGACCGGGCCCGCTCGGTCTTGACCGAGGCACGCGCGCTGGCCCGCCCACCGCTGCGGGCCCGCATCGACGCCCGGCGTGCCGCCCTGCGCCTGACCGATCCGTAGTAGCCTTGGCGGCGATGCTGCGCCTGCCCGCCTCCGTCCTGGCGTCGTCCCTCGCCCTGGTCACCCTCCTGGCCGCGGCGGCCGGCTGCGGCGCCGACGCGCCGTCGGCGGCCCAGTGCGGCAAGCTGCTCGACCACCTGGTCGAGCTGGAGATCGGCGCCGCCGGTGGTGGCAAGGGCCTCACCCCGGAGATGCAGGCCGACCTCGGCAAGCAGAAGGCGGCGGTGCTCGAGGCCAAGGGTCCCGAGTTCACCAAGAAGTGCAGCAAGGAGATGCCCGGCCCGACGGTGCACTGCATGCTCGCGGCCAAGTCGATCGACGAGGCCGGCAAGTGCGGCGAGAGTAAGTAACCGCCCTTGGCCCCGTGCTGGCGGCTCCTGCCGACGGGACGGGCTCCGTGTTTTCAGCAGGCTGCCTGCCAGGGTACGAGCCGCGCTCAGCGTGGGTGCAGCGTCGGCGCCAGCGCCGCGGCCAGGTCGGCGCCGATCGCCAGCGCGGTGGTGGCGCCGTGGCCACCGAGCGCAGCGGCCCACCACAACCAGGGGCGATCCGGGTCGCGGCCGACGACCGGGCCGGCGCCAGGGCCGAAGGTGCGCAGGCAGGCCCAGGTCCGGGTGAAGTCGCCGGCCGCGACGCCGTGCTGGGCCAGGCGCGCCCGCGCCGCCACGTCGGCGCCGGGTACCGGGGCGGGATCGTGCGGCGGCACCTCCTCGGCGTCGCAGGCCGAGGTGAGGATCTCGCCGGGTGCGGGCCGCAGGTAGATCTCGGCCTGGCCGAGGTGCCACCAGAACGGCCCGCTCGGCGCCATCGCCGGCGCCGGCAGCGCGAACACGTGGCGTCGCCGCGGCACCAGCCCGGGATCACGCGCGCCCCACGCCGCCGCCAGCGTCCCGGCCCAGGCCCCGGCGGCATCGACCACCGCGCTCGCCCGCACCACGCCGCGACCGGTGTGGACGGTGGCGCCGTCGCCGGCGACCTGCACGTCGGTCACTTCGCACCCGCACGCGACCACGCCGGCGGCGGCGGTCACGTCGTCGACCAGCGCCGCCACCAGCGCGGGCAGGTCGATCAACCCGTCGCTGGCGATCCACAACCCGGCGGCCACCGCCCCGCCGTCGACCTGGGGCCAGCGCGCCCGCACCTCGGCCGGGCCGATCGGCTCGGCCACGACGCCGACCCGCGCCGCCCGCGCCGCGTAGGCGGCCGCGCCGTCGGCCCGGTCGAAGGTCAGGAGCGAGCCGTGCTGTCGCCACAGCGCGGCCCGTCCCGGCGCGGCGGCCATCACCCGCAGGGCCGACGCGCCGCGCACCGCCAGCGTGGTGGTGAGATCGTCGTCGGTCAGCTGCCGGCCCATGCCGACGCTGCGGCCCGAGGCGTGCTGGCCACACGCGGCCTCGCGCTCGAGCACCAGCACCGACGCGCCGACGCCGGCCAGGGCGCGAGCGCTGGCCAGCCCGGCCAGGCCGCCACCGACCACGACGACGTCGACGGAGAGCGGCAGCGACGACACCGCGCCCTTCTACCGCGCGACGCCAGCGCCGGCAACGCGCCGTGGTGTCGCACCGTCACCGCGCCGTCACCTCGGGCCGCGGGTCGCCGGCGCGGCCGCCCGACCGTGGGATCGGCCACGCGACATCGACGCCGCACGACGTCGCCCGGGGCCAGATCCGGCGGCGTCGGGCGGTGATATGCTGGCCGGACCTTGCGCCGTGCCCTGCCATCCTGGTCCGTGCTGGTCGGCGTCGGCGTCAGCATCGGCGCCGCCGGCGCGCCGGCCGGGTGCACCCGCGACGCCGCCCCGGCGCTGTGCCCCGACGTGGTCGCCGGGGAGCTGGTGGTCAGCGAGCTGCGCGGCGAGCAGACCGGATCCGACAGCCAGGGCCAGTGGATCGAGCTGTACAACGCCAGCGGCACCGAGCTCGACCTGCTCGGGCTGCGCGTGTTGTGGCGTCGCCTCGACGGCAGCGACAGCGACACCGTGCTGGTCCGTCGCTCGCTGCTGGTAGCGCCCGACGGCTACGTGGTCCTCGGCGCCGGCCTCGACGCCGACCGCCCCTCCTACGTCGACTACGGGGTGGCCGGCGACCTGCCCGGCGCCATCATGCCGTCGGCCGCGGTCGACCTCATCGCCTGCGACGTGCTGATCGATCGCCTGACCTACAGTGGCCTGACCCGGACCGGGACCTACTCGCTTGGGCCGACGCCGCCGACGGCCGACGGCAACGACGTGTCGACCGCGTGGTGCAACAACGAGACCGTGGACGGGACCGGCCTGGCCGCGCCCGGCACGCCTGGAGCGGCCAACCCACCATGTCCAACCCTGTGATCATCGCCGCCATGGCCGCGCCGACCCGGCCCACGTGGCGCTGGCCGGCCCGCCTCGTCACCGCCGCCGTGCTGGCGGCCGCGCTGGTCCCGGCCGCCGGGTGTGGCCCCGGCCACTCGGCGCGCTACTCGCGCAAGCAGGCGCAGAAGTCGCTGCAGAAGCTCGAGACCCCGGGCCTGCTGCTGGGCGAGTTCACCCTGACCCAGGTCGTCGACGGCGACACCGTCAAGGTCGACGGGCTCGACAGCTCGCTCCGCCTCATCGCCCTCGACTGCGAGGAGACGTTCAAGAACGACGATGACAAGCGCGGGGTCGAGACCGACTGGAACGCCTACCTGGTCAACAAGCGCGGCGACTCCAAGCGCCCGGTCAAGGCGGCCACGCCGATGGGCGAGATCGCCAAGCAGTTCGGCAAGCAGTTCTTCGCCGACGCCGACAAGGTCCGGCTCGAGCGCGACGACGCACGCGAGATCCGCGACCGCTACAACCGCTACCTGGCGTACGTGCTGGTGCAGCGGCGCGGGACCTGGGTCAACTACAACGTCGAGGTGGTGCGGGCCGGCATGAGCCCGTACTTCTCCAAGTACGGCTACTCGCGCCGCTACCACCAGGAGTTCGTCGCCGCCGAGCGGGAGGCGCGCGCAGCCGGGCGCGGCATCTGGGCGCCGACCGCGATGAGCTACCGCGACTACGACGAGCGCAAGGCCTGGTGGGACGCGCGGGCCGAGTTCATCGCCGCGTTCGACCGCCAGGCCGAGGGCCGGACCGACCACTTCCCGGTCACGCAGTGGGACCTGACCCGCCACCTCGAGGCCCTGGTCGGCAAGCAGGTCACGCTGCTCGGCACGGTCGGCGAGGTCAAGATCGGCGACCGCGGCCCGACCCGGGTCCTCCTGTCGCGCCGGATGTTCTCCGACTTCCCGCTGGTGTTCTTCGACAAGGACGCCCTGGTGGCGTCCGGGTTGATCGGCTGGCGCGGCGAGTTCATCGCCGTGACCGGGGTCGTGACGGAGTACGAGAACCGGCACAACCACAAGAAAACCTTGCAGATCGTCGTCGACCGCCCCAGCCAGATCACGCTCTCGCCCATCCCCGGGCTGACCCTGCCCGCGCCGGTCGGCGACGCCGCCGCGCCGTCGGCGTCGGCCGAGGCCGCGCCTGGTTCGACCGCCCCCGGAGGTGCTCCGTGACCCGCCCCACCGACACCGCCACGCCGACGTGCCACAAGCAGGGCATGGCCTTCGCCTCCCGCCCGCCTTCGCCCTGGTCGACGCGCCCGCTGCTGGGGCTGGGCCTGAGCGCGCTCCTGGCCTGCGCCGCCGGATGTGGACCCGACGACGGCACCGACCCCGGCGTGTGCAAGCAGGCGATGCTGGCCGGGGACATCGTCATCTCCGAGGTGTTCGCCGACGCCAGCGCACCCGAGGGCTCGAGCGGCGCCGACGAGGGCCGCGAGTGGTTCGAGATCTACAACAACTCAGGCGGGGCCATCGACCTCGAGGGGTTGACCATCGTCCACGCCCGCCCCGACGACACCCGGCCCAACCAGCACATCATGGGCACGCTGACGGTGCCAGCCGGCGGCTACGCCGTGCTCGGCAACATCCTGCCCGACCTGCGGCCGGGCTGGGTCACCTACGGCTACGCCTCCGACCTGGGCGACCTGTTCAACACCAACGGCGGCAAGCTCACGCTGAAGTGTACCGACACGATCATCGACGAGGCCATCTACGACAACGTCAAGCCTGGCGCGTCGCGCCAGTACGACGGCGGGGCCCGTCCCGACTACACCGGCAACGACGACGCCGCCAACTGGTGTGAGGCCACGCCCGAGGGCTCGCTCGAGTTCGACGTCGACAACTACGGCACGCCGGGCGAGCAGAACGAGGACTGCGCGGTCATCGTCACCGGCATGTGCAGCGACGGCGGCACGATGCGGGCCTCGGTCCCGGCCATGCCGGGCGACCTGGTCATCACCGAGGTCATGCCCAGCCCGGGCGCGGTCAGCGACACCACCGGCGAGTGGTTCGAGGTCGAGGTCCACCGCGATCTCGATCTGAACGGCCTGGTGCTCGATCGCGCCGGTGACAGCAGCGCCGGCGACGAGCTGCAGGACGAGGCCTGCCTGCACGTCACCGCCGGGACCCGCCTGGTCTTCGCCAAGTCGATGGACCCGATCGCCAACGGCATGCTGCCGCGCGTCGACGGCCTGTTCGGCTTCTCGATGGTGGGCGGCTCGGTGTCGAGCCCGGGTGACGTCCAGCTCACGATGAACGGCACGTTGATCGACGCCATCACCTGGACCTCGTCGCGCGCCCCCGCCCTGCAGGTCGACCCCGACTTCGCCGACGCCACCGCCAACGACATGCCGGGTGTGTGGTGCGACGCCACCACGCCGTACGGCGCCGGTGACCTCGGCACCCCGGGCGCGATGAACGCCGAGTGCACGATCCTGCCGCCAGCCGGCATGTGTATGGACGGGGCCACGCTGCGCCCGGTCGCGCCGCCGCAGGCCGGCAACCTGGTCATCACCGAGTTCATGGTCAGCCCGGCCGGCGACGACACCAAGCAGGAGTGGTTCGAGATCAAGAACGTCGGCGTCGACAGCTTCGACCTCAACGACCTGCAGCTCGACCGCGTCGGTGACACGCTCATGCCGGTCGGCGTGCGCTCGGTCGACTGCAAGCCGGTCGCCGGCGGCGGCCACGCCCTGTTCGCGCGCTCGACGGTGCCGGCCGACAACGACATGCTGCCGGCGGTCGATGCGACCTTCAACTTCTCGCTGGTGCCGAGCGGCGACCTGCGCGTGCTCGACAGCGCCGGGGCCGAGCTCGACGCGGTGGTGTGGACCAGCGCGCCCAACGCCGCCGCCCGCCAGCTCGACCCCGACCAGGAGAGCGTGGCCGGCAGCGTGGAGGCCAACTTCTGCGCGGCCACCACCGCGTACGGCCTGCTCACCAACAAGGGCACGCCGAAGGCGGCCAACCTGCAGTGCCCGTGAGCCGGAGCCGCGCCGGCCTGACGCCGGCGCTGGTCCTGGCGCTGGCCGGATGCGGCAGCCCGGCGCCGGGGCCGACCTCGGCCGTGGTCAGCAACGTCGTCGACGGCGACACCATCGACCTCGACAGCGGTGAGCGCATCCGCTACCTGCTGGTCGACACGCCGGAGTCGACCGGCGGCGCGACCGACTGCTTCGGCCAGAACGCCAAGCAGTTCAACACCGACCTGGTGCTCGGCAAGACCATCGAGCTCGGCTACGACGTCGAGCCGACCGACCGCTTCGGCCGCCTGCTGGCGTGGATCACCGTCGATGGCCAGGACGTCAACCGCCTGCTGGTCGAGCGCGGCTACGCCTGCACCCTGTACATCCCGCCCAACGGGGCCGACCGCCGCATCGAGTTCGAGACCCTGCAGGCCCAGGCCGAGGCCGCGGGTCGGGGCATGTGGGGGGTGTGCGACGTGGTCACCTGCGACTGACCGGGCGCGGGCGCGCCGGCCCGGTTCGAGGTACGCTTGCGGGGATGCCCTCGACGATGCGACGAGCAGGGTCCTGCGTGCGCGTGGCGCTGGTGGCCTCGCTGATGTTGGGTGCGGCCACCGCCGCCGCCGCGCCCCCGGCGCTGTACCCGCTCGATCAGGTCCGGCGCGGCCAGACCGGCTACGGCATGACGACCTTCAAGGGCGCCACCCCGGAGCGGTTCACCTTCGAGGTGCTCAGCGTCGCCCGCAACTTCCTGCCGATGCAGGACATCATCCTGGTCAAGTCCGACGACCCCAAGCTGGCGGTGACCGGCTTCTGGCGCGGCATGTCGGGCAGCCCGCTGTACCTCGACGACAAGCTGGTCTGCGCCTTCTCGTACGGCTGGTCGTTCAACAAGGTGGTGATGGGCGGCTGCACGCCGATCGGCTACATGCTCAAGGAGGGCGCCACGCCGCGCCGCAGCGGCCCGAGCCTGGCCAGCACCCGCACCATCGGCGCCGCGCCCCGGCCGGCGGCCGGAGCGGCCGACTGGCGCCGGCTGGCCCCGAGCGGGCGCTACGACGACCTGGTCCGCGCCGTCAGCGGCCCGGCCAGCGCCGGCGGCGACTGGTTGACCCAGCTGCCGCTGCCGGCGCCGGCGGCGCCCCGGGTCGACGCCCCGGTGATGCCCTCGTCGGGGGCGATGACCGCGGCGGTGCCGCTGCTGGTGTCGGGCTTCTCGGGGCGCAGCTTCGCCCGGCTCGAGCAGCTGTTCGGTGGCCACAACCTGGTGCCGATGCAGGCCGGCGGCGGGGGCGGGGTGGCCGCGGCGCAGCAGGCCCCGGCCGCGCTGCAGATGGGCGGCTCGATCAGCGTCCTGCTCGGGCGCGGCGACATGTCGATGGCCGCGACCGGCACGGTGTCGTACATCGACCGCGACAAGGTGCTGGCGTTCGGCCACCCGATGTTCCAGGCCGGCGAGATCTACGCGCCGGTCGCGACCGCGTACGTCCACACGGTGGTCGCCTCGGCCCAGTTCCCGTTCGTGATGGCCTCGTACGGCAACGAGGTCGGCTCGCTGACGCAGGACCGGCAGTCGATGATCGCCGCCGACACCACCCTGCGCAGCCCGATGGTGCCGCTGACCATGACCATCCAGCACGGTGAGGGTGCGGCCGGTCGGGCCGAGTTCAAGGTCGACCTGCTGCACGACCGTTTCATCACCGCCGGCCTGGCCGCGGCCGCGGCCGACGCCGCCGTCAACAAGTACCTGCCCGACCGCGAGCACGTCGCGGTCAAGATCGACGGTACGGTCCGGATCCGTGGCGCCGGCGACATCCGCTTCGTCGACTACCTGGCGGCCGACGACGGCGCCGGCTCGGTCATCGGTGGCGCCCGCGCGCTGCGGGTGCTGGTGCCGCTGCTGATGAACCCGTTCGTGCCGGTGGCGATCGAGCGGATCGACCTGGCCATCGACCTCCGCTTCGCCGCCGCCAGCGGCGACATCGTCGAGCTGCGCCTGCCCGGCCCGGCGCTCAAGCCGGGCGTGCGCAACACCGTCGAGGTCGTGCTCGACACCTTCGAGGGCGGGCGCATCGTCGAGCGGGTCCCGGTCGACGTGCCGGCCAAGCTGGCCGGCTCGATCGTCCAGCTCGAGATCTCGGCCGGCGACGCGGCCCGGCTCGACGCCGCGCCCCCGGTCGACCTCCCAACCCTGATGGCGGCGTTCCGCGCCATGTTGCCCGGCACCGTGTGGGCGGCCTCGCTGTACGGCGCCGATGAGGGCATCGCCGTGCGCGGCAAGGTCGTGCGCGACATCCCGGCCTCGGCCCAGGACCGGCTGCGGCCGGCGACCCGGACGCAGCGGGTGACCACCTACCTGCCGGTGGCGCGCACCCTGACGCCGGCCAGCCGGGTCCTGTCGGGCAGCACGTCGGTCCTGGTCCGGGTCGGCGAGCGCTGAGCGTGTCGGGCGCGTCGCCCGACCAGGTCAGCGCCGCGCGGCGCGCTCGCGCTCGCGCAGCATGAAGAGGTACAGCCCTTCGACCTTGGCCCGCGCCCACGGCGTCTTGCGCAGGAACTTGAGCGTCGATGGCACCGACGGGTTCTCGGCGAAGCAGCGGATCCGCACCATGGTGGCCAGGCTGGCCCAGCCGTAGTGGGCGACCAGCGCGGTCACGATCGCCTCGAGCGTGAGCCCGTGCAGCGGGTTGCGTGGTTGCGTGGTCGACATCGGCCACCCCCAGTATGGCCCCGAGGCCGGCCGCACCGGCTGCCAGGCACGTCGATCCTGGTCGATCACCGGCGCCACGGCGGACGACCCGCACGAGCGTGCGCTACAGTGGCCGGACCGTGAGGCTCGACCGGTGTCAGGTGGCCCGCTGGCGGGCCGGCGCGATGGTGATGCTGGTGGCCGCCCTGGTGGCGACCCGGGCGACCCCGGCCGGGGCCAACCCGTACGAGGCCTTCGTCTCGATCGAGACGGAGGAGGACCTGTACGACCTGCTGGCCTCGCGCCAGATCGGCGAGGAGACCTTCGACACCCTGCTGGCGCTGCTCACCCGTGGCGTCGAGCTGGCCACCGCGGGGCGCGACGAGCTGTACTCGCTGCCCAACCTGACCTACGCCGACGTCGACGCCATCCTGGCCTACCGGACCGAGCAGGGCTTCATCCGCGACCCGGCCGACCTGGTCGCGGCCGGGGCCCTGACCGAGGAGAAGCTGCTGGCGATCGCCCCGTTCCTGGTGCTGGGCGCGGCGCCCGGGCGGCCCGGCCAGGCCCACGGCTGGGTCCGCGCCTCGACCCGCGCCACCGTGACCGACCGGACCCTGCCGCCGATCGGGGTGCGGGCCCGGCTGAGCGCGCTTGGCCACGTCAGCGCCGGCGCGGCGGCCACGGTGACGCGATACCGCCTGGGCGAGATCGTGTACGACCCCAACCGCGACGCGTTGCTGGCCGAGCCGGAGAGCCTGCAGCTGCACGTGCCCAAGGTGTTCGTGCGCTACGAGGACGAGAAGCTGGCGGCGATCGCCGGCAGCTACCGCATCGGCTTCGGCCAGCGCCTGACCTTCGACAACTCCAGCGACTACACGCCCAACGGCCTGTACCTCGACGACCAGCTGTCGTTCGACGAGTCGCTCACGCGCGAGTGCAAGCGCTCGGCCGGCGAGATCGCGGCGGTGTGCGAGCGGCCCGACACCTACGTGTCTCCCGACTTCCGCTGGCGCGAGACCCTGATGGGCGTGGCGGCCGGGGCCAAACACGTGACGCTCGGGGCCGGCTACCTGCAGGCGTACGGCTGGGGCTCGTTCCAGCGCCGCTCGATCTACCAGTACGAGCTGGTCGACGGCGGCGCCTGTGACGACCCGCGCGACGACAGCAACCCGGCCTGCGCGGCGCCGCAGGTGTACGTGCGCCCCGACGGTGACCTGCTGACGCCGACCGACCGGTACAGCTTCCAGACCCTGCCGGCGATGTTCTCGGAGACGCTGGCCGGGGCCAACCTCACGTACTTCGCGGACCGTCGCAACTACGCCGGCGTGACCGGGTACGGCGCCGATCGCACGCCGCTGACGTCTGGCCTCGACCTCGACACCCAGGAGTGGTCGCGCCTGCCCCCGGGCGGGCGCTATGGCGCGGTCGGCGTCAACGCCGGCGTCGGCCGCGGCGCGCTCGACGTCACCGGCGAGGTCGCCTACAGCTTCGACCAGCTGCCCGACGGCACCGGCCCGGTCGAGGGCGGGGGCGGCCCGGCGGCGATCGTGCGGGCGACGGTGGCCGGCACGAAGAAGCAGGAGCTCGAGGCGTCGCTGCGGTACTACGACATCGACTACGTCAACCCGTACGCCCGGCCGATCGCCGCCGACGACGAGTTCGAGGGCCAGCGTGCGCGCGACGAGCTGGGCGCGCGGGTGCGCTACCAGGGCCGGCATGGTGTGGTCGGCGTGCGCGCGTCGCTCGACGCCTGGATCAACCAGTCGGCCGACGCGCCCAAGGTCTCAGCCTACGTGCGGGCCGACGTGCAGGCGACCGACACCGTGCGCTGGGGCCTGTGGGCGCAGTTCGACGACAAGGACCTGAGCCAGACCGGCAGCGACGAGTGCTTCGAGGTGTCGATCGAGAACGACGAGAACGGCGAGCCGGTGCCGTGCACCGGCATGAAGGTGACGACGATCGGCCGGGTCAGCGCCGACGTCAGCCGTCAGCTCACCCTGACCGGGCAGCTCCAGCACGAGCTGCTCGACGACGGCAACCACCCGGGCGGCTTCCGCAACGACGTCTCGACCTGGGCCATCGCCTTGTTCAAGCCCAACAAGCTGTGGCGGCTGCGCGGCCGGATCCGCTACCTCAACGAGGACGTGACCGACAACGGCTACCTCGAGCACTCGATCTGGACCTACGTCGACGCCACCTACGCGGTCAGCCGGCGCGACCGCCTGCGCGTCCGCGCCGATGCCTACACCTACCTCGACAGCCGCATGAGCACCCAGACCCGCAGCCCGAGCCCCGAGCTGTGGCTGTGGCTGCACTACGAGAGCAAGTTCTAGCGTTCAGCCGCCGCACACCGCGGCCTGGGCCGCGCGGGCCCGGCTCATGAACGGCACGTGCTTGTTGTTCTTCCAGGTCCACCACTCCCTCCAGCGCCGGCCCTGCCGGCTGATGCGGGCGGCCGCGCGGGCGTTGCAGCTGGCGCTGAGCGCGCACGTGGCCGACACCTCGGGGTGCCAGTAGCTGTTGATCTGCCACAGGCCGCGGTCGATGCCGTGGGCGTTGCCGGCGGTGTTGGTGATGCGCGGGCGGAAACCCGACTCGGCCTTGGCGACCGCGGTGGCCAGGGCGATGCGTTCGCCGGTGCACGGGATGCCGGCGTCGTGGGCGAGCTGGGCCACCGCCTGGTAGCCGAGCGCGCTGTCGGCCTTGCCGTCGGACAACATGCCGTCGAGCTCGGCGTCGCTCGCCACCTCGTCGTCGCTGACCAGGTTGTCGTCGTCGGTCCACGGCGTGTCGTCGTCGTCTCCTTCGGCCGCGCAGGCGGCGGTGGCGGCGAGGAGCAGCAGGGTGGCCAGGCGAAGGTCGGGTTTGGGCATGGTGCCGCGTGCTGCACCAGGCGTACCAGCCGGCTCTGTCGCACAGGGCGCGGAGGTAGGGCCCGACCGGCCGGGCCGGCCGCCACCCCCTGACATGCGCCGACCGCGCCCTGGCGCGAACTGCCGGCCCTGGCCACCGCCGTCGCCACCCTCGCGCGCCGTCACCGAGGGTGCGACAGCGCCGGCCCGGTTTGCGGACCTCGGTCGGCAGCGGCCACGCCTTCCGCCGGCAAGCGGACCGGGCCGGCGCGGAGGGCGGCGTCACCCGCGGGTCGGGCGTGCCGGGCGCCGGTCGAGCATCTCGACTGGGTCGATCGGCCCGCCGGCGCGGAGCCAGCCCTCGCGGGCGAGCCAGGTCTTCGGAGCGCTCAACGGGGAGCCCGCGGGAGGCGGCGACCCGTCGATGACCCAGACACCCGACTTCGTCGGGTGCCATCGTCCCGACGACCATCGATCGGGCTCGAACCAGCGCAGGCGCTGGCGAAGCGGCCGGGGATTGGCTCGCCAATCCCGGATGGCGTGACTGACGTGGTTGAGCAGCACGTAACGCAGCGTGTTGCGCATCTGCGTCGGTGAGGTGACCGGACGGGCGTGGTAGCGGTCGGCGAAGACGCGGCCGCGCCGGCCAAACGCCTTGTTCCAGCCGCGGGCCAGGCGAATGGACAGGCCCTGCATGCCGCGCGACAAGGCGGTCTGGTCTTGGGCCTCGATGATGAGGTGGAGGTGGTTGCCCTCGAGGGCGTAGTGCAGGACCCGGAAGCCGGTGACGCGGCTGTGGTCGCGCGCGCCGAGGAGGGCGCGCTCGAGCACCTCGCGGCCGCCGCGGCAGCGCAGGTTGGGCAGGGTGTCGACGGTGCGCAGGCTGACGTGGTGGACGGTGGTCCGCGCGAAGCGCGGTCTCTTGCAGCGCACGATTAGCTTGCGGCGTGCCAGGGGTGGACGGCCGCGGCGCGGGCGGCGCGGCCGCGTTGGAGCGGTGGTGATGCCGCGTATGAGGTCGTCGAAGCTCACCTGGGTTCCCGGCAGCAGGGCGCGGCGGCGCCGGTCGCTTCGGGGATGGGAGGTGGCGGACGACACTTTAAGGCGTATATATGATTCAAGCGACGAGCGCCAGGGATTTCGACGGCGAGACGTGGTTTTCAGGGTGGTTTGGGTCGCCAGGAGTGCGGGTGCGGGGCGTGGACCGGCCCGGGCGTCGGCTAAAGCCTGCTGCTGTGGACAGGCGCCGGGCGTGGCGCGGCGGGAGGAGGGCGAGCCAAGGGGGGCGCCTGCCCACAGCAGTCCGCCCGGGCCTGGGGAGCGGCCCGGACGGGGGTCTCTTGACCGGGGGACCCTGAGGGTTGGGGGTCACCCGGCGAAGCCGGGTGTCTGGGCGGATCCGCCAGCCTGTTCCTGACACCCGGCTGCGCCGGGTGGCGGTCAGCGCGGCGCGGCGAGGGCGGCGCGGGTGGCGGCCAGGAGCGGGGCGGCGCTGACCGGGGCGCCGGTGGCCAGGGTCATCCAGCGGTCGGGCGTGAGGTTGCCCAGGCGACTGACCCGCTCGAACTCGCGGGCGAAGGCGGCGCGGTCCTTGCCGGCCAGCGCGGCCTCGAGCTGGAAGGCGACGAGGTGGCCGATGACGTAGTGGAAAAGGTACAGCGGGGTCGAGATGGTGTGGCTGTAGATGGCGAGCAGGGTGGCGTCGCGACCGCCGTGCACGGGCGCGAAGTACTGGTTCCACGCCGCGCGCGCCAGCCGCACCGTGGCCTCGCGCAGCTCGGCCGCGCTCGCCGTCGGGTGGTCCTGCAGCCAGCGCCACACGTCGAGCTCGACCAGGGCCGAGCCGGCGATCTCGCGCGTGTTCCAGTAGGCGTCGAGCACGCGGGCCCGATCGGCGTCGGCCGAGGCCGCCGGCGCCTGCCCGAGCAGCTCGAGGTCGCGGGCCTGGAACAGGAACGCCAGCGCCTCGGTGAACGCGCTGCCCGGCACCCCGGCCAGCAAGGTGTAGTCGACGTCGTACAGCGAGAACACCTGCTCGACGTTGTGGCCGAGCTCGTGGATGGCGATGTTGTAGCCCTTGTAGTCCATGCCGCCGGCCTCGACCCGCGTTCGCAGGTGGGCCTGGTCGCCGCGCCGCTCGGCGCCCATGGCGTGGCCGGCGCCGCGTGACGGGTCGACGACGATGTGCCGGGCCAGGTAGGCGGCGCGCTCGGCGGTGAAGCCGAGGCCGGTCAGGATGCGCGGCAGGTCGGCCGCGAACGCCTCGGCCCGGGGGTAGCGGGCCCGGGTCAGGGCGTCGAGCTCGGCCTCGGCCTGGCCCGGTCGCGCCAGCGGGAACCACAGGTCGTGCGGCTCGAGCGGCCGGCCGAGCCGGCGCTGCAGCTCGGCGCCGACCTCGGCCGCCACCGGCGACGACAGCAGCTCGACCAGCAGCGCGCGGACCCGGGCCTCGGGCAGCTCGGCGTCGGCGAAGGCGCGGGCCGACGCGCTCGGCGCGGTCGGCGCGTAGCGATCGACGGCGCGTTCGGCGGCGGCGATGGCCAGGACGTGGCCGAAGCGCACGTCGGCCTCACGCGTCGCCGCGACGGTGGTCAAGCCGGGACGGGCCGAGCCGTCGCCCCGCGGCTCGATCGTCGCCGCCGGCGCCAGCGCGACCGCGCCGGTGGCCGGGTCCCAGTCGACGCGCGGGTCGTCGATGACCGCGGCCGGGATGGCCTGGGTGACGATGCGATCCATGATGGTGGCGATGATGCGCTGCCGGGCCAGGCCGTCGGCGCTGCGGTCGGCGTACGCGGCCTTGAGCTCGTCGCGCAGGTTCCAGTGGCTGATGAGCCGCTTGCCGGCCGGGAACAGGCGGCGCCCCTGCCCGTCGACGACGTGGTGCATCCACAGGTTGTAGTTGTTGACGTACGCCTCGGCCGCGACCTCGGCCGCGCTGACCCGGCGCGCCACGTCACCCGGGACGCGGCGATCGAACAGGCCGGTCAAGCGGCGCTCGGCCCAGTCGCGCCGGCCGTAGCGCGCGCCGTCCCGGGCCCGCTCGTCGACGGTCGACAGCGGGAAGTTGAGCAGCGCGACGAAGGCGATCTTGCTGGCGAACAGGTCGTCGACGAGGTGCGCCCCCGGATCGAACGAGGCGATGACCGCGTCGGCCGCCAGCTCGGGCCCGGTGTCGACGTCGGCGTGCCAGGTCAGGGTGCGGCCCAGCTCGCGCACGTGGCCGCGCATCTGCTCGAACACCACCTGCAGGCGGGCGAACACCGCGTCGCGGCTGGCCGCGTCGGGCAGGTACTGGGCCTGGCAGAACTCGACCAGGTCGCCGTCCGACTCGCGCCAGGCGGCCGCGACCTGGGCCACCCCGCGCTCGATGTCGGCGCGCGCGCCCTCGCCGTGGCGGGTGACCAGCGCGGTCACCGCGGCCGCCCGCACCGCCGGCGCCACCAGCACGTCGTCGCTCACCACCACCTCCTCGGGCCGTGGCGCCACCGGTTCGGGCGCGGGTCCAGCGCAGGCGGTGGACAGCAGGGAGACGAGCAGGGTGGTGGACAGCACGCGGTCGAGCACCACCCGGTGGTACCGCGGCGGCGCGGCTGGTGCCATCGCCGGTGGCGCCGTCAGCGCGCCCGCGGCAGCTCGCCGCCGAGCGGCTGGTCGGTCGCCGCGTCGTCGATGGGCACCGTGCTCGGCAGCAGCGACGGATCGAGCGGCTCGGCCGAGTCGGCGTCGCCCAGCACCACCTGCGGCTTGTCGGCGGCGATCGTGAAGTTGATGGGGTAGCGCACGCGGATGAAGCTGTCATCGCTCACCACCGGCACGTCGAGCTGGTGCGCGGCCAGCTCGACGCAGGCGCGGAAGGCTGGGTGGGACAGGCCCTGGCTGTCGGCGGTGACCACCTCGCCGTCGGCCAGCAGCAGCTCGAGCGTGAGGACGCCGGCCAGGCGCGGCGCGGTCGGCAGGGCCCGCTGGTAACACGCGCGCAGCCGGGCCAGCAGGTGGAGCTGGATGAGCTGCTTGACCAGGTCGGGATCGAGCGAGGTGCCCGGTGTCGCCGCGGCGACGGACAGGCGCGGGTACCCCGGCTCGTACCCCGCGGGCACGGCGCGCTGGTAGGCGCCGCCGCGGCGGACCAGCTGCAGGCGGGCGCGGTCGAGCGCGCGGGTGGTCGGCAGCACCACCAGGCTGGCCGCGCCGGTGGCGGCGCCGATCGCGCGCGCCGAGGTCAGCGCCGCCGCTGGGTCGGCCGCCGCCACCGCGTCGCCGGCCAGCGCCAGCACGCGGCGGTCGGTGCCGACCTGGGCCACCGCGTCGCGCACCTCGCGGTCGTCCCGCCCGCCCCGGCCCGACACCCGCCAGCGCCGCGACGGTGGGTCGGCCTGCAC